>DAOUBU010000019.1:0-43504 GCA_034432395.1 Anaerolineae bacterium | reverse complement strand
TTCAGCGTCGTGAACCCATGCTTAAAGCTCTCGTCTACAACATCCACCTTTAGGTGTTGCCTACTTCCGCTTTATCTTTGCAACTGAGCATCTCAGCAGCGGTATTCCGCGTACACTGAGATCAAGGCAGGTAATGTGTGTTCATATTCAGGAGTATTCCGGTCTTGGACGAACACCATTTGTTATACTATGCGAATATTCTTGTTTCTTTCTTAGGTACGTTCATCACATTGGCGCTGATCGGGCTGGTTTACCGCTACCGATCGGAGTATGCGGCGCGCTGGTTCATCGCGCTGCTGCTATGTGTCGTCTGGGTCAACTTCTGGTATGTGCTTGAGGGATTGGCCGCGGCCGATCTCAACGCTTATGTATCGTTCAGTAAGATCGAGTACTTCGGTCTCACCTTCATCCCGCTGACCTGGTTCGGTTTCGGATATGCCTTCAACGGTTCGGGGCGATCGTTGAGCACGAGAATCGTCCTGCTGCTGGCGGTCATCCCGATGCTGACCATCGCACTGGCGCTGACGAACGAATATCACGGATTGATCTGGCGCGTTCCCCGTTTTGATCATTCGACGTTCCCGCCGACGTATGAGCCGGATTACGGGACGGGCTTCTGGGTTTTTGTCGTGTATGCTTACTGCCTGTTTCTGGCCGGCACTGTTCTGCTGCTCAACCTTTCACGCCGCACCTGGGCGACGCAGCGCGCTCAGGCAGTGAGCATCGTGCTGGGGGTGCTGATTCCGTGGGTCAATAATCTGCTCGAAATCTTCAACTTGACACTCATCCCTGGCCTCAACACCAATGCGCTCAGTCTCGCGCTGGGAGCGATGTGTTTAGCCGCTGCACTGCTGCGGTTGAAGCTGTTCGAACTGCCTGTCCTGACGTATTCCGTCCTGATCGAGAATGTGCCGGATGCCTTGATTGTCATCGATCATGCCGAAAGGCTGGTGGCTTTCAATCCAGCGGCTCAGAAGTACGCCCAAACCTCTCTGCAGCGCGGCATCGGCAAATCGATGGCTGTTCTTTTTTGCGATCTGTACGCCCAATTGAAGTCCGTCAGCGTGAGCGGTCATGTCGAGATCATGTTCGCACAGCGCTGGCTGGAGGTGCGCCGGCGCACGATCGCTGACAGCAGAAACATTGTGCGCGGCTATCTGTTCATCATCAGCGATGTGACCGAGCGTGAGCAGTACCTTCAGCAAGGGATGCTGCTGATGCGTGAACAGGAGCGCGTGCAGGCTTTGCGACGGCTGATCGCGATCGTGTCTCACGATTTCCGTACACCCTTGAGTGTGATCGGCACCAGCGCCTATTTGCTGCAGCGCTCGCATGACGAAGCACAGCGCGAGCAGCATTACACCGCGATCACCGCCCAGATCAAAGCCTTCGATACCATGCTCACCAAAATGCTCGATATGACACACCTGATGGGCGAAGACGCGGTTCTGGAACCGACCATCATCGCGCCCAACGTGCTGGTCAGGATCGCACTGGAACATAATCAGTCGATATTGTTCGCTCATGCGCCGGGTTTGATCACGAACCTTGCGCCCGATCTGCCGAACATCCGTGTGGACGACGCTGCGCTGGTATCCGCCCTGGGCGAGCTGCTGCAAAATGCCGTTGAACACACTCCGCCGGATGGGACGATATCGATTTTCACCCGGCGCGAGGGAGAAGGCGTCGTGTTTGAAGTGCGGGATACGGGGTGTGGGATCGAGGCGGAGCATCTGCCGCATATCTTTGAGGAATTTTACCGCGTCGATCAGGCGCGGACGCTCAGCAAGGGCGGCAGCGGTCTGGGGCTGGCACTCGTCAGGCGGATTATCGAGATGTCGGGCGGCCATGTCTCCGTGGAGAGCACCCCGAACGTAGGCAGCAGTTTTTGCATCTGGCTGCCGTCTGCCGAGGATTGCGCCATGGCATCGGGTGAGGCTGATGCCGCGGCTGTACGTCAGGATAGTGCGTACCGATCTCAACCATCAGCGGAATAAAACATCTCGTACAGCCGGAGATGCTGTTCCAGCAGCGTCTCAGCCGCGGCTGCACTCCCGGAACGCGGCCTGAACGTGTACTTTGTGGCGTGGGCTGTTTCGCCCGGTGTGTCGTTTGCGATCAGGCGGGCGACGCCCAGCGCCGTGGCTTCCGGTACATCGCTCAGGATCAGCGGCTTGCCGAGGATGTCCGCGAGCATCTGCGTCCAGGCTGGGGACTGCACCAGCGCACCGCCCCCCGCCAGCAGAAAGTCGCCCGGTCGGCCCAGTCGGTCGTAAATGATGCGCAGGCGCAGCGCCACGCCTTCAAGCAGCGCCTGGACGATGTCGAGCGCCGACGTTTGCAGACGCAGCCCCTGGATCACGCCCGTAGCCCCAGCGTGGTAGCCGGGGCTGCGCTCGCCTGCCAGCAGCGGCAGCACGGTCAGGCCGTGTGCGCCCAGCGGACGTTCGCCCAGGGCCAGTTCGACGTTGGGGGCATCGAGCCGGAGGACATCGCGCGCCCAGGCGAAAATGCTGCCGCCTTCGCTGGTCGCTCCGCCGATGAGATGGCGCCGGGCATCGACGCGGTAGGCCCATAACCCGGGATCGACGGGGGCCGGGTCGTGGGTGACGATGCGAACAGCCGCCGTCGTCCCGACGGTGAGCACCGGGCGGGTCGGGCTGTCTCCCCCGGTGCCGATGTTGGCGGCGGCTCCATCGCCGAGCGCGAGATAGAACGGCACTTCCTGCAGGGCGGGCCAGCGGCGCGCGGCGATCGGCGCGAGGCCGGACTGGACATCGTCAAAATCAGCCAGTGCGGGTAACTGCTCGCGGGCGATCCCAAGCCCGACCAGCCAGTCCGCATCCCATGTCAGCGTATGGCGGTTGAGCAGCCCTGACCACGATGCGATCGAATAGCTGGTCGGCACCGGATGACCGAACCAGGTTTCGTAGCAGTAAGTCGCCAGGTCGAGCCAGCGCTGCACCCGCTCGTATCGATCGGGGTGCGTGCGCCGCAGCCACGCCAGTTTGGCCGGATGATAGGCCGGGTGGATGCGGCAGCCCGTCCGTCGGTGGGCATCGTGGAGATCGAACTTCTGCCGCAGAAGTTCGGCATCGTGATCGCTGCGCGTATCGGCATACGTGAACAGCGGCGTGACCGGCGCCCCGTGCTCATCGACGCCGAGCAGATTGCCGACGAAGGTCGCCATCCCCACCGCCGCGATCGCGCGGCCCGCCGCGGTTTCCAGCGCGCGGTCGATGCAGATCTCAATCAGTTCCCGCAGGTGTTCCGCATCGGCGGTTCCCTCCGGGGAGAAGCGGTGCTCGATCCGGTGGATCGAGTGCGGCAGCAGTTGTAACTGCTCATCGAACTGAAGCGCGCGAATGGACGAACTGCCCACATCGATCACCAGGATTGTCATTGTCGGTATCTCATCAGCGAGGCGTTATAATCGCGATCCTGCAAGCACGCGCCTGCAAGCATACACGCGATCTTACTGCATACAACGGAAGTCTCCCATGTCCGCCGATCATCTCGTTCACTATGGCTTATATCCCGATGGCTCGATCCGGCATTGGCTGGCCTGCGGGCCGATCCTCTCCGACCTGACGACGACGATCGAGGGGGTGATCGATCGAACCGGCCCGGCTTTTGGCGAGGGACGCCGCTGGGTGCTGAACTACTGGGCATGGTCACCGGCATCCAAACGGATCAAGCAGCGCATCTATCGCGCGCTACCTCCGTTCACCTGGACGCCGGGAGCACGTCCGCAGCATCACGCCGCCGGCATCGACGGTAAACCATGGGAATATCGCACGGCTGAAGACGATCAGGTGATCGATTTCAGCCTGTTCAACTTCACCCCGACCCTGATGCAGGCATGGCTTTTCGCCGGGCTGGAAGCGCCGTCCGCGGGGGTATATCAGGCGGAACTGATCACGATCGGCCCGGCCCGGATCGTCGTCAACGGCCTTCAGACGGTTCATTACGCGGAGGCGTTCAGCTATGTGGAAGTCCAGCGCATCCCGGTGACGCTGACGCTGAACGCCGGGCTGAATGAGATCTACCTGCATGGTGAAATGCTCGGCTGGCGTGAGGCCCGGCTGGCGCTCGGCCTGCGCGTCAGCGCGGCGGCTGATCTCAGGATCGCTATTCCGATCGGAGCGATCGATCCTGAACGCTGGCAGCGCGCCGAAGCCGGTTTACAGGCGCTGCGCGTGCGCCAGTTCGCTTTCCCGAAACTGCCCGGCCTGATCCAGCTCAGCCCGCAGGGGCAGCCGTTCAGTTTCGATGCTGTCGTCGAACTGCCGATCCCGGAAAACATCTTTGCCCAACTCGATCGTCTGGAACGCCCACGGGGGATCAGCCGGCTGGCGCTACAACCCGGACAGGCTGGCGAACTGCCGATCGTCACCGAGGTCACCGCGGGGATGTCCGGCATGCCCGGAGAGAACAGTTTGCGGCTGACCCTGACACCGGCTGATGGGACGCCGCTGACTGTCCAGCGCGAGATCTGGGCGGGGCGCAACTCCTTCAGCAGCACGCCGTATGGCGATTACGAGTCGCGTCGGCGTGAAGCGCTCGAACATCTGGCCGCCATGCCCTTCGATGTCCCGGCGAGTATGGCCGCGCTGGAACTGGAGCGGGTCACCCACGTCTCATCCGAAGCCGTCGCGCTGGCCTGCCATTTCATGGAACGGCGTTATGACTGCGCCGATTTCTACGCGGTCGGGCTGCTGGCGCTGCTCCACCGGTTCCCGGAGGCCATCCGCCCGGAGGATTACGAGCGCATCGAACGGGCTTTCCTCGGTTTCAAATACTGGATCGATGAACCCGGTATCGATGCGATGTGCTACTTCACCGAGAATCATCAGATCCTGTTCCACGTTGCCGCCTATCTGGCGGGGCAGCGCTGGCCCGATCGAATCTTCACCAACAGCGGTCTGACCGGTCAGCAGCAGATGAACCGGGCGCGGGCGCGGATCGAGCCATGGATCCTGACCCGGCTGCGCGGCAGCTTCTCCGAATGGGACTCGAACGCTTACATGACGCTCGATGCGTTTGCGATGCTGGCGCTGATCGATCATGCGCGCAGCGCACGGCTGCGCGAACTGGCGACGACGCTGCTGCACAAACTGTTTTTCCTGCTGGCGTGCCAGTCGTTCCGCGGCGTACATGGCAGTACGCACGGGCGCTGTTATGTGACGGCGCTGAAGTCGGCCCGGGTCGAGAACACATCCAGTTTGCAGCGGATCGCCTGGGGCATGGGGATCTTCAACGGAGAGACGCGCGCCACCGGTCTGCTGGCGCTGTCCCGCCGGTATCGCGTGCCCGATATCTTGCAGCGCATCGGAGCTGATATCGCCACCCCGATCGTGACGCAGGCGCATTCGAAAGCGCGCTTCCGCCCCCGTTTCGACATGCGCGGGGATGAGTGGGAGGTGCGCACGATCACTTACCGCTCTCCGGATGTCATGCTGTCGGCGGCGGTGGACTATCATCCAGGGGAATTCGGCATTCAGGAGCACTTGTGGCAGGCCACGCTCGGCCCGGAGGCCAGCATCTTCACCAATTATCCCGGCAACAGCCAGGAGCATGGCAATGCGCGGCCCAATTTCTGGGCTGGGTCAGTGCGGCTGCCGCGCGTGGGGATGCACGACCGCACGGTGATCTGCCTGTATCCGATCGATCCCGCTGTCGGTCTGGGGTTCAGTCATGCCTACTTCCCGACGGCGGCTTTCGATGAATGGATTCTCGATGGCGGATGGGCCTTTGCCCGATCGGGCGGTGGGTATGTCGCACTGTGGGGCGATGGCGATCTGGTGCTGACCGAGGACGGGTGTCACGCGGGGCAGGAACTGCGCGTCCGGGGGCCGGGGAAGGTCTGGATCGCTTACGTCGGAAGTGCAGTTGAACACGGGGATTTCGGGCGCTTCCGGGCCGACGTCATGAGACACACGCCCCAGGTTGAGCACGATCGGGTGCGCTGGGAGACCCCGGACGGCCAGCGGCTGCTCTTCGGCTGGACGGGGCCGCTGATCGTGAACGATGAGCCGCAAAACTGGGCTGATATGCCGCATTACGACAACCGCTACACGCATACACCGATGGATGCGGAGCGGATGACGATCCGGCATGGCGGCGAAGCGCTGATCCTCGACCTGCTCAAGGGGACATCGGTGCTGCGAACGGACGACGGCGTCTCGTGAGCGATCGTCAGCGCGGTTGAGCGGCATGCATATCCTGATAGAAGGGATCATCCGGCCCGATCGTGCCGTGCCTGACCGGCTGGTGCAGCGCGGCTGATCGGTGCAGCGCCGTCATGAACTCGATGATGCGCCGCCCCTCCGGGCCGCTGACAGGCGGGCGTTCACCCCGTTCAAGGCTGTCGAGCAGAGCGGCTGCCTGCGCCTGGATCGTGTTCGGCCCCTGCGCCTGTACGTTCCAGCGCCCTTCATCAGCCCGGTCGAGCGGGGTGATGCGCCAGTTCGCGCTGTCATATTCGTACAGGGCGCTCACTTCAACCGTGGCGCGCTGAAAATCCAGGCGCAGATAGGTCTCCTGGCGCGGGGAAAGCGCGCTGCTCATGAGGCTGGCCAGCGCCCCGCTTTCAAAACTGACCAGCGCCACCGCGAGATTATCGACCTCGATGGCGCGATCCAGCGTGGTCAGCCGGGCGAACACATCGCTCCAGTCCGGGACCAGCCACAGCAGCAGATCGATCAGGTGAATGCCGTGGCCCATGATCGTACCCCCCAGCGAGTCGGCCAGCCGGGCGCGCCAGGGAACCGCGTAATAGTCTGCCCCGCGATACCAGAGTGTGTGGCAGACTGCGGCGCGCAGCGCGCCCAGCTCACCAGCGGCGATCAGCCGTTTGACGTGCTGCGCCGCCGCCCCGAAGCGCCACTGGAAAACGGTGCTGAGCGTCCGACCGGATGCGGCTTCGACGGCTTCGAGCGCGTCCAGTTCCGCCAGCGATGCGCACAACGGTTTTTCACACAGCACGTGGGCGCCCGCTTCGAGTGCAGCCCGGGCAAGCGGCGCATGGGTGGCTGGCGGTGTGCAGATGTGCACCAGGTCGGGATGCAGCGCATCGAGCAGGGTCGCAGCGGAAGGGAACCAGGCCGGGATGCCGTGTTCGCGACAGAAGGCCTCACCCTGGACGAGATCCGGGCTGGCCGCGCCGACGATCTGAACGCGATCGCCGAGCGCGCGCAGCGCCCGCGCGTGCACCGCCGCAAAAGCCCCTGTACCGATCAAGCCCACCCGCCAGCTCATGGCATACCCATCCTGATCTCGTGCAAAATGACCTGTACCAGTGTAGCGTAAAGCGTTGCACGCTCGCATGAACTGGGACATAATCAGGCTCAATAAACTGAAAAACGCTTTGGATCGATAAACCCTTATGCTTCATCTCGGATTTGTGGCCATTCTGCGGACGACTTTTGACGTCGATCTCGCCCGTGAGATCATCGACCGGGCGCGTTCGATGCTGACCCATGCCGGTTATGCGCTGCTCGGCCCAACCGAGCCGGTCACCACGCTTGAAGAAGCGCAGGCCGCTGCTGAACTACTGGCCGGACAGGAACCCGATCTGCTGCTGATCCTGCAAGCGACATTTGCCGACAGCAGCATGGTGATGGCGCTGGCGGAGCGCGTCACTGTGCCGCTGCTACTGTGGGCCGTTCCCGAAGCGCACACCGGCTCGCGCCTGCGTCTGAATTCGCTCTGCGGCATCAACCTGGCCGGCCACGCGCTGACGCGCGCCGGTCTGGCTTACAGTTATGTCTATGCCGATCCCGATGATCCGGAGGCGCTCGACGCGATCGGGGTGCAGGCGCGCGCCGCCGCTGCCCGCCGGGTCTTGCAGCGGGCGCGTCTGGGGCGAGTGGGGGAAAACCCCGCCGGTTTCGAAACCTGCCTGATGGATGCGCCGCTGCTGCGCCAGCGTTTCGGCGTTGAGATCGTCCAGCTTGATCTGCGCGAACAGGTGTTTGCCGGGGCGCGCGCCGCATCCCCGGAACGAGTCGGCGCCGTGGGCGATCGGCTGGCGGAGCGCGTCACCGGTTTGGACACCCTCGATCATGCCGCTGTCCACGGCACACTCAGCGTCTACAGCGCCCTGCACGATCTGGCGGAGGAGAACGGCCTGAGCGGCTATGCGGTGCGCTGCTGGCCGGAATTCTTCACTGAACTGGGGTGCGCCGCCTGCGGGGCGATGTCGCTGCTCAATGACGAACACATCCCGTCAAGCTGCGAGGCGGATGTCAACGGCACAGTCACCAGCCTGATGCTCCAGGCGATCAGCGGCGGGACGACTTTCGGCAGCGATATTGTGTCGCTCGACCGCGATCGCGATGCGCTGGTGCTGTGGCACTGCGGCCTGGCGCCGCTCGATATGGCCGATGACACAGAACAGCCCGGCGTGACGATCCACTCGAACCGCAGGCTGCCGCTGCTGATGCAGTTCACTTTGAAACCCGGCGTCGTCACGCTGGCGCGGCTGAGTGAGGCGACCGGCAGCTACCGCCTCGTCATCGGGCGCGGCGAGATCATCCGCGCGCCGCGCGCCTTTTCGGGAACCAGCGGCTACTTGCGTCTCGAAAACGGCTCCGCCTCCGCGCTCGACACCCTACTGCGCGAAGGGCTGGAACACCACGTCTCGATCACGTATGGCGATCATGTGCGCGAACTACGCGCGCTGGCGCGGATGCTCGATCTGCCAGTTCTACAACTGTGAAAGCAGTTGTTCTGGGATATTGGTTTGTTTGACAGGAGTAGTTGACATGAAGAAAGCACTGGTTCTGTTCGTTTTGATGTTCGTTCTGGTCGGAGCGATCGGGTTGCAGGCGCAGGACGTGGTTGAGCTGCGCATGGCCTGGTACAACGACGGCAACGAGGGGGATGTCCTGCGCGACCTGCTCGACCGGTTCGAAGCCGACAACCCGGACATCCGCGTCGTGATGGACGTCGTCCCGTATACGACGATCCTCGATCAGCTTCCGCTGCAGGTTGAAGCGGGTGAAGCGCCGGATATGGCCCGCATCACCGCCGGTGAGCGCTATCGCGGTCAGTACCTCGACCTGCGCCCGTATGTGGCCGATCCGGCGTACTGGGATGCCAGCTTCCCCGCTGCCACGCTCCAGTGGCTGCGCGCAGTCGGTGAAGAGAGCGATGCGCTCTACGGGTTCCCCAATCAGTTCACTGTGACCGGGCCGTTCATCAACCGCACGCTGTTCGAACAGGCCGGGGTGCCCGTGCCCAGCGATACGAATGATGCCGTGACCTGGGAAGAGTGGACGGAAGCGACCCGGCTGGTGCAGGAAGCGACCGGCGCGTATGGCATCGCGATGGATCGCAGCGGCCACCGTTTCGCCGGCCCCGCCTTCAGCCAGGGCGCGACCTACTTCAACGAAGACGGAAGCATTACGATCGACACGCCGGGCTTCCGCCGCATGGCACAGCTCCTGATCGACTGGCACACCAGCGGCCTGACGCCGGCGGATATCTGGCTGGGATCGGGTGGAACCTATGCGCCCGGCGCGCCGTTCTTCATCAACGGCGAACTGGCGATGTACATGTCCGGAAGCTGGCAGATCGGCAACTTCACCAACAACATCGGCGATGCCTTCGACTGGGAAGCCGTCCCCAATCCGACCGGGCCGGGCGGCAGCACGGGTATGCCGGGGGGGACGGTGCTGGTCGCCTTCGCGCAGACTGAACATCCGGAAGAGGTCGCGCGCGTGATGGATTATCTGGCCAGCGTCGATGTGTACCGTGAATTCGTGGAACGTACGCTGTTCATCCCCGGTCATCAGGGGCTGGGTGAGCTGAACTACCAGGCGGATCTGCCCGCCACCCGCCAGGCACTGGAAGTGTTCGCCGCTGAGGCGCTCAAACTGAGCGATCAGGCCTATCAACTGCAATTTGGGCCAAGCGCGTTCGCTATCAACAATCCGGTGCGCGATCGTCTGACGCAGGCGATCACGGGCGAACTCACGCTCGATGAGGCGATCGCTCGTATTCAGGAAGATATCGACACTGCGCTTGCGGCTGCTGCCAGTCAGTAAATCATTTGCTCCGGCATCGGCAGAGCGGTTCATCACTATGGGCCGCTCTGCCATAGTGATAATGGCTACGACACGGCGTTTCTGTCGATCGATCAGGGAAGGATTCAGGCTATGGCATCTTCTGCGCGCGTGACACCGCGTTTCTCGCCTGCGCAGCGCAAATTCTCGATCGGTACACTGTTCCGTCCGATCACATGGACGCTGGAGATGCTGTACCAGGGGATCATCAATGTCGTCGATTTCATCATGCACCCGCTCCAGAATGTGCTGGGGGTGCGGGGCATGGCGTACATCTTCGTGCTGCCGAACTTATTGATTTTTGGGATATTCATTCTGTTCCCGATGATTTTGAATTTTTACTACGCTTTCACCGGTGGAACCGAAATCCAGCCGCAGAACCGCCCCTGGGTCGGCTTCGATAACCTCAATATGCTGTTCACATGCGGCAATTTTCTCGATCCGAATACTTGCCGGGTGGATATCTTCTGGCGGGCGGTGATGAATACGGGCGGCTACGTGGTGACCCAGGTCGGGTTGACTGTCGTCCTGTCGCTGATATCGGCGCTGGCTTTGAACAAGGGCGTCTGGGCGCGCGGCTTTTTCCGCAGCGCCTTCTTCTATCCCGTTCTGCTCTCACCGGTTGTCGTCGCTCTGATCTGGCGCTGGATCCTACAGCAGAACGGACTGTTGAACGCCATCATCGTCTCGCTGGGCGGAGAGCGACTGCCCTTTCTCGTCAACGCGCAGTGGGCACAGGCCTGGGTCGTGATCATCAGCGTCTGGGCGCAGATGGGCTTCTTCACGCTGATCCTGCTGGCCGGTTTGCAGGCTATCCCCAGCGAGCTGTACGAAGCGGGCGCGATCGATGGCGCGAACTCGTTTCAGTCGTTCTGGAACATCACCCTGCCGCTGCTCATGCCGACGATGTTTGTCGTGCTCGTGCTGGCGCTGATCCGGGCGGTGCAGGTCTTCGATCAGGTCTTCGCGTTCACGGGCGGCGGCCCGGGCACGGCGACGACCTACATGGTGCAGTACATCTATACGACCGGGTTCGTCAACCAGCCGAATCAGTACGGCCTGGCCGCCGCTGCCTCGCTGGTGATGGCCTTTGCGCTGCTCGTCCTGACCGGCATCCAGCTCTGGCTGGGTCGGCGCAGCGATGTCGCCTGAAAGTGAGAGAGGAAATCCACTGCGATGCGCACCGTGCTCGATTTTTTGACCCGTACAAAGGGGCGCAAACGCCTCAGCGTGATGGACGTGCTGACCTATCTGTACCTGCTGCTCGGCACGTTTCTGATGTTCGGGCCGGTGGTCTGGCTCGTGCTGTCCTCGTTCAAAACGCAGGCGGAAATTCAGCGCTTTCCGCCTCGTCTGCTGCCGTATCGCCAGGAGACAGTCATCGTCCCCGGCTACGACCAGCCGCTCGATCTGTATCTGGTGACATTCGAGGATGGCACCACCCGCGAGCTAGCGCAGGTGCGCCGCGTCGGTATTGAGGCGCAGATGATCGACCCGGCCAACCCGGAAGATATCATCCGCGTCAATATCAACCAGCGGACGCCGGTCGAGTATGTCTATTTCGGTTTGGAGAATTATCAGGAAGGGATCACCAGTTTCAATTTCCTGCGCTATCTGTGGAACAGCGTCGTCGTCACCGTAGTCGCCACCATTCTGACCCTGCTCATCAACAGCATGGCGGCTTTTGCTTTGAGCAAATACCAGTTCCGCGGGCGCGATGCGATCCTGATCATCACGATCAGCACGCTGATGGTTCCGCTGTCGGTCATCCTGATCCCGGTCTTTCTCGTCATCACCAACGTCGGCTGGAATAACAACCTGCTCGGCGTGATCGTGCCGGCGGCGGCCACACCCACCGGCGTTTTTCTGCTGCGTCAGTACATGCTGACGATCCCGGACGAACTGCTCGACTCAGCGCGCATCGACGGGGCCAGCGAGTGGCGTATCTACCTGCAGATCATTCTGCCGCTGGCCCGGCCCGCGCTGGCCGTGCTGACGATTTTCTCGGTTATGTGGCGCTGGAATGATTTTCTATGGCCGCTGATCGTGCTCAGCCGCAGCGAACTGTTCACGCTGCAAGTCGGGCTGCGCTCATTTCAGGGTGACCTGAACGCACAGTGGAACCTGATTCTGGCGATGACCGTGCTGACGCTGCTGCCGATCACGCTCGTGTTCGCCTTTTTACAGCGCTACATCACCAGCGGCATCGCAACGACGGGCATGAAGTAATCGCAGCTATCCGCTTGCAGGTAAGGAGTTCAGGACGTGAAATTTTTTCTCGACAGCGCGATCACCGAGGAGATCCGGTACGCGCTCGACATGTGGGATATCGACGGGGTGACGACCAATCCGCGGCATGTTCAGGCTTCCGGGAAGCCGTTTTTGCGCGTGATCGCCGAGATCGGTGAGATGGTGTCCGGGACGGACAAGACGGTCTCGGTGCAGACCAACCCCGCCAGCCACGACGATTACCGTGCGATCGTGGAGGAGGGGCGCAAACTGGCGAAGCTGTCGCCCAACTTCGTCATCAAAATGCCGAGCACGGAACACGGCTTCAAAGCCTGCCAGATTTTGAAGGCCGAGGGCATCCGCTCCAACCTGACGCTGTGCTTTTCAGCGGTGCAGGGCCTGCAGGCGATGCGCATGGGCGCTTTTTACGTATCGCCCTTCATCGGCTGGAAAGAGGGCAATGCCGAGGATACCGATCAATTCATCACCGATCTGGTATCGATCCGGGATAACTTTGGCTACGATACGGGTATTCTGGTGGCCGCCGTGCGCAATGGCCGCCAGATCGCGTTCGCCGCAGCCGTCGGCGCGGATATCGTCACGGCCAGTTTCGATGTCTACAAAGAAGCGTTTGCGCATCCCTATACCGATATGGGGATCAAGCGCTTCCAGGGCTTCTGGGATAAGACCCCTTACGAATAGCGAGGCGGGCGCAGATGCGCCCACGATCAGGACAGGATAGCGATCAAAATGCCTAAAATGCCGAAGATCGTCATGATCGGCGCGGGGAGCGCCATTTTCGGGTTGGGAGCGCTGGCGCGCATCATGGGATCGCCGCGTTTGCGCGGTTCCGAACTGGCACTAGTCGATATCGATGAAGCAGGCCTGCGGACGATGACCGCGCTGGCGCACAAGATGAATCAGGCCTGGGAGTCCGGCATGACGATCACGAGTTCGACCGATCGGCGTGAGGTCATGGCCGGGGCTGATTTCGTCATCGTTTCGATCCAGGTGGGCCAGCGTGAGACCGTGTGGGAGATGGACTGGCAGATCCCGCTGCGGCACGGTGTGCGCCAGCCTTACGCGGAGAACGGCGGGCCGGGCGCATTTTCGCACACGGCGCGCAACCTGCCCGTGATCGTCGAGATCGCCCGTGATATGGAGCAGTTGTGCCCGAACGCCTGGTACTTTAACCTGACCAATCCGCTGATCCGTCTGACTGATGCCGTGCACCGTTACACCAATGTCCGGGTTCTGGGGCTGTGTCATCAGCTCCTGTGGGGATATGCCATGGCGGCGGCAGTCCTGGCCGATCGCTGGGGGATCCCGATCCCAGAGCATTTCCACGTCCATACCGATGCCGCGAACATGCCCAATTTCATCCCGGTGGCCATGGCGGCGCTGGAACACCTCGATATCAAGGCCGCCGGCATCAACCATTTTTCCTGGGTGTACGACATCCGCGATAAACACACGGGCGAGGATCTGTATCCCGAACTGCGCGAGCGCTGGCTGCATCACTACCGCAAGGACTTTGAGCCGCTGAGCCGGGAGATCTTCCAGATCTTCGGCATGATGCCGACCGCTGGTGACAGCCACATGTGCGAGTACCTGAACGTGGTCAGCGATCCGATCACGAAGCCGTGGGAGAAGTACGATCTCAAGCTGCAAAGCTGGGCGGGGAACCGCCAGCGCCGCGCCGAGCGCTGGGAGCTGGCGCATGCGATCGTGGACGGTCGCATGGATGTCAACGTGCTCAAGGATCTGCGACGCTTTTCGATCCTGGAGGAGCCAGTCCCTGAGATCATCGAGGCGATGGTCTACAACGACAACTACTACGCGCATCAGTTGAATATCCCGAACAACGGCGGCCTGATCCCGAACCTGCCCGCCGATGCTATCGTTGAAGTGCCGGGGGTGATCTCCGGCATGGGGATTCAGGGGCTGGCGTTCCCCCCGCTTCCGGAGGGGATCGCCGAGCTGTGCCGGCGTGAACTGGCGCGCAGCCAGATCGTGGTGGAGGCCGCCGCCACGGGCGATCGCGATCTGGCGCTGCAGGCGCTGCTGCTTGACCCGATGATCACGGATATCGATCAGGCGCGCGCGATCCTCGCCGATCTGCTCAAGGAATTCGCTGAGTACCTGCCGCAGTTCGCGCGGGACAAGGAATTTACCGTCTGAAACCGACCTGATGCGAACGCGCCCGCTGCATCGCTGCCGATCAGCGGGCGCGGCGCGATCAGATGAGCATGTTGAGGCCGATCAGCAGCAGCACGATGAGGACGATGCGCCGGAAGCGTTCTTCATTGATGTAGCGATCGAGGAAGAAACCGGTCAGCGCGCCCAGGACGATCATCGGCACGGCGATCGCATAATTGCTCAGCACCGACGGCGTGATGTGCCCGGCCAGAAGGTGCGTGATGACGACGCTGCTGCTGTTGACCATCAGCAGCGCCTGCAAATTGCTTTTGAACTGCGGTAGTGGCCAGCGCTGGCCGACCCCGTAGATCACATAGGGGGGGCCGCCGGTATTGTACGCCCCGTGCAGCAAACCGGAGATCAGGCCGAAGACGAAGCCCCATCCCTGTCCTTTGATCGCCGGGATCTGCGGCGCGAACAGACCGTAGAGCGAATAGACGACCAGCAGGATCCCCAGCGCGGTGAGGATGAGCTGTTCGTCCAGCCGGGAGAGGGCATAGATGCCGATCGGGATGCCGATCAACGCGCCGACGATCAGACGCCACAGCCCGCGCAGCGTCAGGGCGCGGAAGTAACGCGACAGCATGATGATCTGCACGGTGATCGCCATCAACGAGACCAGCGTGCTCGCTTCCAGCGGCGGCATCATCTCGATCAGCAGCGGCATGGCGACCAGCGCAATGCCCGATCCACTGATCGCCTGGACGAGAGCGGCGGCAAAGATCACCGCGGCCAGCGGCAGAAGATCCATGATCACGCCTCACCAGTGAAGTCGATCGACCAGGTGCGCTCGAAAGGTGTTTCCTGCTCCGCGGGCTGACTGGACTGCGCCCCGCGTGCGAAGACCGGGATCCATTCCAGCGGAGCGGGGATGTCGATCTCCTGCCCGCCCGTGTACCACTGCCGGCTGTGCAGCTCGCGCCAGCGCCAGCCGTCCGGCAGATAGATCCGCCGGGTGCGCGCCCCGGGCTGGTACACCGGCGCGATCAGCAGATCGTCACCGAGCATGAACTCGAAGTCCCGGCTGTACGTCCGGGGATCCGAACTGTTGTAGAACAGCGGCTGCATGATCGGCGCTCCGATCGCGTGAGCGCGGCGCCCCAGCGCGCTCAGGTAAGGCAGCAGGCGGTAGCGCAGGCGGATCGCCTGGCGGATGAGCGGCAGCACCTCAGGATACATCCAGGGTTCATTGACGGTGCCGTCGCTGTTCCACGAGTGGATGGTGAAACGCGGCAGGAAGACCCCACACTGCACCCAGCGCACGAACAGTTCCGGATCTGGCGCCGGCCCGGCGAAACCCCCGATATCGTGGCCGTAGTGCGGAAAACCGGACAGGCTCATCCCCAGCCCCATCGGGATATTCCACTGCAAAGTGTGCCACGATGTGTAATTATCGCCCGACCAGGATTGAGCGTAGCGCTGCACGCCGGGGCAGGCCGAGCGCGTCAGGATGTAAGGCGGCTGATCGGGGGCGATTTCCTGCACTGCTTCAAACGAGGCGCGCGCCATGAGCAGCGTTTGCAGCGGTCTGCCCAGCCCCAGCCGGAACGGCCTGCCGAAACCGGCGCATACTGCATCGTCGTCCCACAGCTCGAATTCATTGTTGTCGTTCCAGATGGCATCGATGCCGTAAGCGAGCAGTTGATCCTTGATGCGTGCCTTCCACCAGGTGTACCCGGCTTCGCTGGTGAAATCGATGTAAGAGCCGGGCGCGCTTTCGCCTGCGCCGCCGCTCCACATCATCGTCTGGACGGGGTGGCCGGTGTCCGGATCGCGGATGAAACCGCCCAGTTGTCTGACCGTTTCGTAGTCGGGATGCGTGGTGAGCAGGTGAGGTTTGATGTTGGCCGCCAGCCGGATGCCGGCGCTGTGGAAGGACTGCACCATGCCCGCCGGATCGGGGATCTTGCTGCGGTTCCAGGTGAAGATATTGCGGCGTCCGGCCTGATCGGTCGTGTATCCTGATGAGAGATGAAACATGCTGCACGGGATGTCATGCCGCTGGCACAGCTCGACGAACCGATGAAGCTGTGTCTGAGCATCGGGCGCATCGGTGTAGCTCATGGTTGAGCCGAGATAGCCGAACGCCCAATCGGGCAGGGGGGCCGGGCGACCAGTCAGGTCGGTGAAGCGCTGCACGATCGCAGCGGGTTCGGGGCCGTCGATGAAGTAGTAGTCGAAATCGCCATCATCGGCGCGCCAGCAGCGGTAATCGCCCCAGAACGCATCGATCTCCTGACCGAAGTCCACTGTTGTTGCGGCCAGGTTGTCGTAGAACAGCCCGAAACAATGATCGCTGGCGGCCCGCCGGGTGATGTAGAACGGGAAATGTTTGTACAGCGGATCGCCCGTTTCCGCATTGTAGCCCAGCGCGTCGAGCGGTTTGAGCGTCGCCCGGCGTCCACGGCGGTTGAGCGGGCCGCTGATCTCACCCAGGCCGTAAAAAGACTCATCGTCGTACAGCCGTAGATAATGCTGGATCGCCCGGCCCGCGCGATCGTAAGTATAGGCGCGATAGGGCAGATCCTGCGCCAGCGGCGCACCATCAGCGGCGTACCAGTCGAGATAGAGCGGGTCAAGGTGGATGATCAACCGCAGCGCTGTCGTGCTCACGGTGACTGCATCGGCACTGCGCGCCACAGCGAAAGCATGACCATCCGGCGGTAGCGCCGGGACGGCATCGCGATCCAGTCCTTCTAAGGGAAAGCGTCCGTTTTGGCCCACCGTCCAGGTGCGATCCAGCCGCGGTGCCCCATCGGGATACAGGCGCACCCGGATGATCGACGGGGTGATGACATCGATCAGCAGGCGTTCACCGCGTTCCCCGGTGAAGGTCAGCGGCTGCTCACCTGCATAGACGCGCATGACGGAAGTGAAACGCATCAGCTTCCTCGCACACGATACAACATCTCGCCGGATCGGGGAACGTAAAGCTGGCCGTCACCGGAGAAGTCCTGCGGGTCGATGGCGGTGGGATCGGCGTAGCCCAGATTGAGGGTTGCGCAGTCCTCGCGCGGAATGGCTGTGGCGAGCGTCACCTGGATGCGGGCGCGCTCGATGCCGTGCTCGTAGGTTCCACTGCCGCGCAGATGCGTGCCGTGCGCCAGCACCCCCAGCGGCAGATGCTTGAAGCGATCCCACTGTTTGAGATAGTAGTCGCGGACGTGGTAGCCCGCCTCGTAGATATACTTCCCGTGGACATGGCTGACGGTCGCGAGCTGCGGTGCATACACGATGATCTCGCCGCCGTCACGGACTGCCGGTTCGAGCTTGTACATCGCTTTGGCCGCCGTCCACAATTCGTCGTACATCGGCGGTGCGTGCGAGAGCACGCGGTCAAGCGGCCGGTCGAGCCAGATGATGTGCCGCTGAGAGGACAGGTCGGCGGCGGCTGACCATGCCTCCAGATGATCGCCGATGAACAGCCCGGCCAGCGCATCTTTGCGCTCACCGTGGCTGACGACCACCAGGCTGAGCAGGGTGATCGGCGTGGGAACCAGGGCCGCAGCGGCGTTGACCATGGCGCGCACCGGCGTCTCTTTGATGCCGATGATGTTGAGGATCGTCATCAGCGCGCCTAGCCAGTGCGTGACGTTGATCATCTCCGGCCCGGAGATGCCCGGAAACAGGTATTTGGCCCCGCCGGAGAAACCGATCACCTCATGGGGAAAAGTCGGCCCGATGATCAGGATGTGATCGTAATCGAGGACGCGCCGATTGATCCGGATCGGGACATCGCCGCCCAGTGAGGGATGCCACACCGCCCCGGCCAGTTCCTGCACCTGTTCTCTGGTGATCGTGCCGAGCGTGACCAACGCATCGGGGTTGTCCCAGTCGTGGTTGAACAGGCCGATGTGCCGGTAAGTCGAGGCGCGGGCGGCGGCGTCGATGCCGACCAGCCGATTCAGCGCTTCGTCGCTCAGCGGGGGATGAGTGCCCAGCGCGACCATGAAATCGAGCTGGCGCGTATCGCGCAGCGCATCGACGATCAGCGGGAACAACTGGCCCAGCGGAATGGTGCGGGTATGGTCAGGGATCAGCGCCAGCACGCGCGCGCCGGAAAAGCGCCCGGTAAGGCCTGCAAAAATGGTCTCGCGCACCGCATCAGCGTCGAGCACCTGACCGGGAGGGGCCTCTCGTCCGATCATGATCACACCCCGGAATAGGCGTTGAAGCCGCCATCGACGGGCACGACCACGCCGGTGACGAAGCGAGCGGCATCCGAAACCAGCCAGATGAGCGTGCCGATCAGATCGTCCGGCTCGCCGAAGCGTCCCATCGGCGTGTGATCGATGATCTGACGTCCGCGCGGGGTGAGATCGCCGGTGGCCTGATCGATGAGCAGATAGCGGTTCTGGTCGCCGAGGAAGAATCCGGGGGCGATGGCGTTGACGCGGATCGCCGGGCTGTAATCGCGCGCCATCGTCACCGCCAGCCACTGGGTGAAGTTGTTGACGGCGGCCTTGGCCGCGGCGTAGGCGACGACCCGGGTCAGCGGGGTGAACGCGGCCATCGACGAGATGTTGATGATGACGCCCTGTTTGCGCTCGGCCATGACGCGGCCAAAGACCTGAGACGGCAGCAGCGTGCCCATCAGGTTGAGATCGAGCACCCACTCCAGCGCTTCGCGGGGGACGTCGAAGAACGGGCGCTGATCGGCGATCACCGTCGCCTCTGGGCGGTTGCCACCGGCTGCATTGACAAGGATATCGACGCGGCCAGCGGCCTGCATGACGCTATCCAGCGCGCGCTCCAACTGGGCGCGATCGAGCACATCCGCCGGTATGCCCAGCGCCTGGCCGCCCGCCGCCCGAACAGCGTGTGTCGTCTCTTCCACTTTGGCAGCGGTGCGGGCGATGACGACGACCGTCGCGCCGGCCTGCGCCAGCCCGTGGCACAGAGCCGCGCCCAGCACCCCGCTGCCACCCGTGACGACCGCCACACGTCCGGAAAGATCGAATAAATGCATTGTGGGTATCCCTCTTTTCTCGTATGAAGGCGCACACCGCTGCGCGCCGTGAGTTATGAGCCGTCCTCACCGGATCTTTCATCCGCGATGAGGATGGTATACATCAGAGTCAGCATCTCGCCAGCGGCAAGGTGCAGCGGTTCGGTGAAGGCCAGTGGAATGCACACGCCCGGGTAATCCTGCTGACGGACGAACCAGCGCGCCGGGTAGCGCGGATTGCCGGGCTGATCGAGGAACGTGATCCCTGTCCCGCGTTCCGGATCCCGCCAGTCCAGCGACGGCGCGGGTGAACCGTGAACCGCCGCCTCACCGGTGTGATCGCCGGCCTGGATGAGCCACGCGCGCATTGCCGCTGTGCCGCGCCAGAACAGCCCGCCGTAACCCGCTCCGGCGCGCCCGGCAACCGCCGGAGAGGCGAACATCAGCGAATGGTCTGTGATGTTGGACAGGCTGAAAGTCAGTTTGAGCTGCCAGGTATGCGCATCGAGCAGCGCAGCGTCGAGCTGTCGTCTTTCCTCAAGCAGCGGCTCATCGGCGGTGTCCAGCCAGCGCAGGCGCTCAACCCATTCCGTATCCCATCCCAGATGAACGACACGACCGTGATCGGCGCGATCGACATAGCTGGCACCGGCCACATAAGTGCCACCGCCCCAGAAATTGACCCCGTCAACCTGGGGAATGGCCAGCGAAAGGCCGTAATGCCACGGATGATCAGCCGGATGAGCATCCGTCAGCGGGACGCCGCTCAGGGACTGGATCGGATGGAAATAGGGGCGCGGCGCGTGGCAGCGCGGCATCTCTGGCCGGAAGATGTAGGTGAACAACGCTCGATCCGCGGCGGCTGCACGCAGCCGATCGCTGTCCAGCGCATACTCCACGTTCACAGTTCATCCGTCCTTTTGAGCGCGGCAAGCTGCGCCGCTTCCGGGCGCGCATGATAGAACGGATCGAGGGGGTAACACCCGGAAACCAGATGATTGCGCGGCGCCGTCGTGCAGTCGCTGAAAGTGCGGCAGATCATCTTACGTTCCAGCGCACGACCGGCCAGGACGTCCGCCGGGAGCCGGGGATACGACAGCATCGACCGCCCCAGGCCGACGGCATCGGCCATGTTCAGGCGGATCACCGCCTGCGCAACATGAGGCAGCCAGTCCTGTAAGTACGAGTACCCCGATCCAACGATGATCAGGTGGGGATGCGCCGCTTTCAGCGCGGCGGTGACGCCGATCTGCCGCGCGACGCCGAGCAGCGGATCTTCCGGCGGGAGGTAGCCATCCGACGGGGGGAACTGAGCCGGGCGCTGAATGTGCGGGTTGTAATACGGGCTGCCCGCCGTGATGCACACGAGCTGGATATCCAGTTCCGCCAGCAGGTCGAGGAACCGCTGCGGCTCGGTCAGGTCGATGCCGGTGCCGCTGCCATCCCCGCCGAAGGCATAGCGATATTGACCGGAGAACGGCTCCGGTATGCCCACGCGATCGGGGCCGGAACGAAACGGGATCCAGTCGAACGCGCTCAACCGCACGCCGATCGCCAGCCCCGGCGCAGCCTGACGGATGCCCGCGACGATCTGGCGGAGGAACCGCGTCCGATTCTCGAAGCTGCCGCCGTAGCGGCCCGGGCGATCGTAAGCGCTCAGCAATTCATGGCCCAGATAGCCGTGGCAGTGCTTGATATCGACGAAGGTGAAGCCGGCCTGCTGCGCGCGAACCGCCGCAGCGATGAAATCGTGCGCGATCTCGTCCAGTTCATCATCGGTGAGCAGACGGCTGTCATCGCTGATGCCGACGCGCCGATCGAGAATGGGGTGGCGATAAGCGATGCGCGGCTCGGGCTGAGCGCTGTTCGGACGGGCGTAGCGCCCTGAATGGGTGAGCTGCAAGCCGATGACGAGATCGGCTGTCGAGTCGAAATGCCGCGCATGTTCGCGCATGAGCTGCTCGCGCAGTGCAGCGAGATCGGCGACGGTTGAGTCCAGGATCATGAGCTGATGCGGATTGGCGCGCCCATCCGGGCGGACGGCTGCCGCTTCGCCGCCCCAGATGAGCTTGGCTCCCGATGCGCCGAAGCGCGACCAGCGGCGGAACGTCAGTTCGGTCGGTCGTCCGTCGCGGGTTCCGTCCCAGCCTTCCATCGGCAGCACGCACCAGCGATTGCCGATCGCCGTGCCGGGGATCGGCGCGGACAGGATCGCCGGATCCAGTTCCGCGTCGATGGGGATGGGCGCGCCAATGCTTTGCGCATAGTCAGAAAACTGCTGCGGGCTTCTGAGCTGGGCGATCTTCTTCACCATCATCCCCCCAGCCGGTCGAGGATGTCGCGCAGGATCGGGAGATCGCTGTCCGGGCGGCGCGGCGCATGCGGATGCGGTTGATCGCTCTCGATCCAGCCGCGCAGCTTGAGAAACTGAGCGGCGCTGTGGCGGTAAGCGGGGACGGGCGTCCGGAAGGCAAAGAAACCCAGATACTGGAGCAGATCGTTCAATTCGTAAAAGGCGGGATCGCCCTGTTCCCACAGCGCGTCGCGCCGGGCGAACTGATCGGGGGCGAAAGTGCTCAGGCCGAGCAGGTAATCGCTGCCGTAGATGACCATGTCGATAGCGAGATCGTTGCCGGTGAAGACTTTGAAATCAGGGCGCTGCTGATCGCGCAGAGCCAGGCGCTGCCACTCCAGAACGCGGCTGAGCGAGGAATGTTTCGCGCCGATGCACTGCGGGATCGCCATCAGGGCGGCGTAGGTCTGCAGATCGTAGATTTTGCCGAAGGGGGCGAACACCGTCCCCAGTTCGAACCCGATGAACCGATCGGCATGACGCGCGATCTGCTGATAGGCCTGCACCGGATCGGTTTCCGTCAGGCCGTAGCTCTGGAAGATGATCGGCGTTCCGCCGTGGGTCTGGATCAGATCGATCTGCCGGGCATAGGCATCCAGATCGAACGGCGATCCCGGTGCATCGGCGACGAAAGCGCCAGCGACGAACGTCCCCCCACCCAGCACCGAGCGCGTCTCATCCAGCACACGCTCGCGGTCAGCCGGAGCGAGCAGATGGACATAGCCCGTGTCCATGTTGACCGCGGGCGTGATCCCGGCTGCTGCCGTGCGCTCGATGTGCGCGCGCAGTCCGGCCCAGTCGATCGAACCGTCTGAATGAAAGGGGAGCAGAACCGCGGAAATGGCCGTGATTTTACGCTTGAGAACGGGGGCAGGAATAGCAGTAAACTGCATGTGAGATAACATATATTCCCTGAACTTTTCACTGAAAGCGCAGGCGGATTATACCGCGTAATTGTTCACTTTGTGAGGAGAAGAAGACGATGCAGATCGACAGCCGGCAGATCGCTCGGGAATTGATCGAGGGCATTCAGTACGGACATTACATCAACGGGGAGGTGTGCGCATCTGCGGATGGCCGGACATATGAGGTCACCAATCCTGCGAGCGGCGATCGGCTCACCGTAATCCCGGATGGCGGCGCCGCGGAAGCCCGGGCTGCAATCGATGCTGCTTACGCTGCGTTTCCTACATGGGCGGCCACACCCGCTGCAACGCGCGCGGAACTGCTGCGACGCGCTGCAGATTTGATGCTGGAGCGGCGCGAACGTCTCGCGACGATCATGACGCTGGAACAGGGGAAACCGCTGACCGAGTCGCGCGGGGAGATCGCCTACGCCGCCAGTTTTCTGAGCTGGTTTGCTGGTGAAGCGGAACGCATTTACGGGCAGGTGGTGCACAATTCGGCCCCGAACAAACGGATCCTGGTTTTCCGGCAGCCGGTGGGGGTGGCAGTGCTGATCACTCCATGGAATTTCCCGGCGGCGATGCTAACACGCAAGCTGGGGCCGGCGCTGGCGGCTGGCTGCACGGCCATCTGTAAGCCCGCTGAGCAAACCCCGCTCACCGCGCTTGAGCTGGGACGGATTTTCCATGAAGTCGGTTTTCCACCGGGGGTGGTCAATATCATCGCGACCAGCGACCCGATCCCGTTTTCGGACACGGTCTTCAAGGACGAGCGGGTGCGCAAGATCTCATTCACCGGTTCCACGGAAGTTGGCAAGCTGCTGATCCGGAAATCGGCGGATACTGTTAAGCGCATCTCGCTTGAGCTAGGCGGGAATGCCCCGTTCATCGTCTTTGATGACGCCGATCTTCCCGCGGCAGTGCAGGGGGCGATCGCGTCAAAGTTCCGCAATGCGGGCCAGACCTGCGTGTGTGCTAATCGTATCTTTGTTCAGCGCGGCATTTACGATCGATTTGCTGAATTATTTGCCGCCAGAACTAACGCGATGAAGGTCGGCAACGGCCTGCTGCCTGATACCCATATCGGCCCACTGATCGACCTGCAGGCGCGCGCCAAAATCGAGCGCCATGTCGCCGATGCAACGGCGCAAGGCGCGCAGATCATTACGGGAGGGCTTCCCTATCCCGATAATCCAAGCGGCACGTTCTGGACGCCGACGGTGCTCGTCAACGCTTCACCCAACATGCTTGTGGCCCAGGAAGAGACCTTTGGTCCAGTTGCGCCGCTCATCCCTTTCGATACGGAGGAAGAAGCCGTCTCAATGGCCAACAACACACCATTTGGCCTGGCCAGCTACTTCTACACGCGCGATGTGAGCCGAGTGATCCGAGTGGCGGAGAAACTCGAATTCGGCATCATCGGTGTGAACGATGGACTGCCATCTACTGCTCAAGCTCCATTCGGCGGCGTCAAACAGAGCGGCCTGGGGCGCGAAGGCGGCGCATTCGGGATCGATGAATATCTGGAAGTCAAGTATATTTCGCTCGGATTGTGAAAAAACGGATCGCAAATCAGGGGGTATAGGATGCTGCTGCCAGAACTGCGACGGGCTGTCGCTCATCTGCATATGGGGTTGCCGAAACATCATCTGGTCGCCTGGACGAGCGGGAACTTGAGCGCGCGCGATCCCGAAACGGGTCTGGTCGTGATCAAGCCGAGCGGCGTCCACTTTGAAGATTTGAAGCCGGAGAACATGGTGGTCGTCGATGTGAACGGCCAGACCATTGAGGGCGATCACAAGCCGTCGTCGGATACGGCATCGCACTGCTACATTTACCGCCATATGCCAGATGTGAACGGGATCGTCCACACCCACTCACGCTACGCAACAGCATTTGCTGCGCTGGGGCGGGCGATCCCATGTGTGACAACAGCCATGGCGGATGAATTCGGCGGCCCGATCCCCTGCGGCGGTTTTGCGCTTATCGGTAGCGAGGCGATCGGGCAGGTGGTGGTCGAGACGCTCAGGGGGAGCCGCAGCCCCGCCTGTCTGCTGCAAAATCACGGTGTGTTCGCCGTTGGTGCATCGGCGGAGCAGGCGCTCAAAGCGGCGGTGATGACCGAGGACAATGCTGCGATCGTGTGGACTGCCATGCAGATCGGGACGCCGATTCCGATCGCGCAGGCCGATATCGATCGACTCTATGAGCGCTACCAGCATGTCTACGGACAGTGAGCGCAGGGTGGCCCGGGCGGCACGATCAGCGCTTGCTGCGAGCCGCCTGACGCACCGCCTCCAGGTTGATGATCTCGGCGACCTCGTATTCGGTCACCAGGGGGCCGGGGGCGCTGCGCAAACGCAGGATCGCCGGAAAATGGCCCATGCGCCCATGTAATTCCGCGAGGAGAACGCCCGCGGCATAGTTGAGCGAGGGCAGGGCGATCAACCAGGTTTGTGTCTGCCATTCGTCTGGGCTGATCCCCAGATCGTCCACAAGCTGGACGACCTGGGGCGCGAAATCCGCAGTGACATCGAAATGCACCTTAATAGTGCGTATCGACGGCTCCTCACCCAGGATCTGTACGATCTGGCGGTGTTGTTTCTCGTTCAACGGGTGGGAGAAGTTGAGGAGGATCACAGCGAGACTTCCAGTTTTTGAAGAGCTGCTACAACATTGTTGATTCTGGATTTCATTGTTTCTGATGTCTCACCATCGGCAATACCACAATGTGCCAGTGAGTTTCGAATATTGTTGATTTCTGAATGCAGGCTTCGCTTATCTTGAGTACGCCATTGATGCGCTCCCTCTTCTGCATCACGGTTTTCTCTGATAAATATTTCTTTTGGTGTGTACTTCCTCCTCAGATCGGCGCTTCTGTGTTGCATTTTGTAAGTTAGCATCCATTCGCGAGCAACGAGCATTGCGTCTTGATATCGGTTACGATTGAAGTACCACAGTACGAGTTTTATATTCCGCTTCAAGAATATACGAATGGAACTGAACGGGTCTGCCATGGCCAGAGGCTCGAATTCATCTTTGAGTCTCAACAATAATTCAGAAATAATGCGTTCCTCTGTACTCAGTGCTGCAAAATTCACTTTCGAAATCACCTCTACTAGTTCATGAGAAAGTCTATGGATATCTTCAATTCGCACAAGATCAAGTGCCTCTGTCAATTTATGCAGCGTGACACCGATTTCGTCTGGATTGTTAATTTTTAACCCCTGAATTTCAAGCATATCCGCCAACATAGTGCTGTTTCCAGTCATCAAAAAGCTGTCCACAGCAGAGGCCCAGTCCAGTACATTTAGAAATGAGTCAACGCTGTAAACAGGTTTCTCATCAGCATCTCGCGCTGCGTCGTAAGCACCATAGAAGATTGCTTTCAGATCTGCTCGGCGTGAACGTTGCAGATATCGTGCGATCGACAACAGGAGAACTGGAATTGAACGTAAACCATTTGTGATGTCTACATATACTTCGTTGACCCCGGACTTTTCTGGGAAAAGTTCATTGTACTTGGCGACTATCCGATTAAAGATAGCCCAGGCCTCGTTTCGATCCTTACCGTTGGGGATCTCGATTTCGGTTATCGGCACATTTTCGAGTGCTATCCATTCTTTGAGTTCCGGTAGGGCTTGTCTCGAGGCCTCCTCAGTGACTAAAACGATCAAATGGTCAGGCCGAATATACTGTGTGATAGCATAAATGAAATAGTCTGCTTCGATAATTGAGCCATCCTCGAAACGGTATTTCGTGCCGTTGTATTTTCCCAGACCTACAGCACCAATTAGCACTCTCATACCAGATCCCCGTACATCGTTGAAACGGACTCAATTTGATTTGCCGTAGCGCTGATTTAACTCATCCGCTGCCCAGGTCAACTGATCTGGACCATCAGCGTTAGTGAGGATCTCAAAACGAGCGCCAAATCCATTTTTGTCCTGATAAGTGCCCACTAGCTTACCTTCATAAGTATAGAAACCGATGCCTTTGATGGCTCTCTGTCTGTCATAAGGAAGTGAGTGACACGTCTTGATCCAGTCAGTTTCTTCGAAGACTTTGAATACGAAATCTCTGAAGTCGATGGGGTAGTGATCATCTCGAAACCTGGGCAGCGAACGCTCAACATCATCCACTGGCTTAAGCGTGCGCGCACGCGGAAAACGCATGCGGAAACCAGTTAAAAATATCTGGCCGACTGCGCCAAGTTCAAATAAATTCTCCCCATCAACCTCGACTTCTTCAAGCAACACGCGAATTTTATCTTCAAGATGCTTTATTTCACTCGCACTTAGAGCATCGCCTCGTTCAAACGCAGCCAGAAGGGCGGCATTACGACCTAAAAGATCGTAATCAAATGTGATCGGCATTGGGGGGATGTCTATAATCTCCGGGAAGCGCTCGTGGCGGTACAACACCGGAATGCCCATGGCCTGCCCGAAGACTACCGCAATCGCGATCTGGGCTTTATAACCACCGGTCGCGTCAATCACGAGAGACTCCGCTCCGAATTGGTTAACGAGACGGCCAAGTTCACGAACGAGATTACGAAGTCCATGAACTTTGAAACGAGCAGGATTCTTGTCCTGCAAATCGGTAATTACATGGTATTTGCAGTTTCTCAGATCAGGGAATCCTGCCTCAATTACATAAGTTTCAAGCAGCCTTCCCATCTTACGACCTTCTTCTGTGTCGGATACAAAAAAATCAATATTTTCAAGCGCCACCTTTTTGCGTCGAATTGCTTCGTCGATTGAATTAATCTCAGCGCCACAAATTTTGCTTGATGGAGGAATGGTCGCAATCCGGCGAGCCAACTCATCCCAATTTTCCTCATTGAGAAGTTCACGAAGATCGGCATGCGTTTTTTCGTCAATGCCATTTTCGGGTTTGAAGGCATTGCGAATATTACTGAGCAGGCTCGTTCCCACAGTGCTGATCAGACGATTTCGTTCCATCTTCACTCTCCTCTCACCACATCGAGCAGGACCTGACGTTTATCGTGGATCGTTTCCCCGAATTCGAGGAAGCTCATCAGTTTGTCGTAGATGACACGCAGTTGGTTTTCGATCGTGCGTTCGGATTTGTTCGCGATTTTTGCCAGGCGCGCGTTCGTTTCATACGGATTGCGCCGCAGCAACTCGACCACATCGCATTCCGCCCGCGTCAGCTTTGCTAAAAAGGCATCTCGACGCGATGGCGGCGGCGATAGCAGCGTTTCGAGCGGGGTGTTGGGGGCGATGCGGGCCGGGTGCAGGGGCAGCTCGACAAGCTGCGCCTGGTCGTGCATGCCGGGGGGAATATGGAACTGCCCTGCTTCAGCCAGCATCGAATCTGGAGAGAGCACCGTCCAGACGCGGTCATGCGGTGGTTCAAACAGAACTGCCGCAGCCAGTGTCGCGTAGATGCTCATCGCTTTGCGTCCGCCCGCGATCATCAGATGCTGCATGCGCAATTCGCTGCGAAAGTCGTATAACACGGCCAGCACTGCCCGATAATAGGCTTCGGCGGAAGCCTGATCGACGATGTCGATGAGCGGCGCGCCATTCGGATAGCGTATCTCGTGAAATACCGCCGGGACACCGGGATAATCCGTCTTGAGGACACCTTTCAGCCGTTCATAGGCGTCCGCAATGCCAGACCGCACCGGATCCGTGTGCAGGATGATGATACGCTCATAATGATACTGTACGTTCAGCAGGTCAAATGCAACGGTGATCGCTTCGGGGCGAACGCCCAGCGTCGCTATATAGACAGGCGGCATGATCTAGTTCGTCTCTACTGGTTGTTGCTGGGACTGGATCAGTTTTTTCACCTGACCCAGTCCGATTGTCGAATGCTTCCCCACGCCGCTGAAAGCGGCGAACAGGCCCAGGGCGTGCCACTGTGTCAGATAGGGCTGTTCGCCGGACTGCGCATGAAATGTCGCTCGCCCGGTAAAGCCAATATGCTGACCGCGGTTGGCGCGCTCCAGACTGATTGTGCGCGTGCGCCCCTCGAAATCGACCACGGCGACGTTTTCGGTGACGAACTCGCGCAGGTCATCCGCCAGCGGGATTGAGGCGAACGCCGTCCAGCGATCGATCAGGCTGCCGAACACGTACTCTGGCAGTGGCAGCGGCACTTGCAGGCCGCCAGTGCGGTTGAAGACCGTCGGGCTGTGGAAGGCAAGCGTCTGCCGGCGGGGCTGCTGCTGCGTGGCGGCGGTTCTGAGCAGGTCTGCGAACGTTGCGACTTCTGTATCCACTGACTCGACGCGCAGGTGCTGCCCGTGCAGATCAATTCCGCCGGTCAACCAGCGCGGCACGAGACCGTTGAGCGTCAGCCGGGTGACGTCATCATGCAGGGTCGTCAGCCGTAGATGAACCGGGCGTTCCGGATGCAGCGTCAGCTTGTCGCCCTGTGGAACCGGGAACAGCGTTGACAGGGTGAACGGGCGCAGACGGCTGCCATCGTGGACGGCCTGCGACAGCGCCGGGTCAATACCCTGAAGCTGACTCAGATACCAGGCCTGCGCGGAGCGTCCCAGCCAGGCAGGTAGCGAGGCGATATGTGTTGGACGCAGGTGCAGCGTGATGCTCGCCAGTTCGCTCATGAGTGTGCCCTCGGTCTCACAGCCATCTGTTCAGAAAGACGACCCACCACGGTGGCCGGCAGGGATCTTCATCGTCTTCGTCCTCTTCGTCGTCAAGCAGCTCATGCAGAGGACGGTATTGTTCTTCTTCCTCTTCCAGCTCTGGCCAGTCCCACTCATCCAGCTCGTCGTCAAACGCGCTGTCGTCATAGTTGCCGATGAAATCGTCGAAATCGTCGTCGTCGAAGTCATCGCCCAGGTAACCCCAGTCGAAATCCCGGTTGTGCATGTGCTCGCCTCCTGCGCCATTAGGATCGGTCGATGTGGGTATGCATTGAGCGTACCCATATTTACGATCGCTGGGATGCATGCATGGGGCATGAGTGCGAGCACTCAAAGCCACCGGTGATGAGCACTGCTAGCCGCCACTCTGTTCTTTGAACCACCCATAACCCGCGGCGGTCTTCGCGCCGATCCCCGCGTTATCCAATGTTTCCTGCAGTGTGGCAATCGCCTCTTCGAGATCGCCATCATGCAACCGCGCACCCCGGCGCGGGCCGATGGCGAACGCAAACATATTGCCCACATCGACGGTGATGAAACTGATCGGATTGGGGCTGTCACAGTCCGTCGGTGCCGACTTGCCGCTAGAGCCATAGTACTCTTTAAAATGCGGCGTCATGACATCAACGACGAACAGGTTGCTTTTAACCCCGCTGATGCTGTGCAGGACAGCGTCGTAGAAGATCAGGCCGCCGGCATTCCCCTGTGTACCGAACCAGCGGCGGAAGGTCTCCGCTTCTGCTGTTGTGTTGGCTGGATTTTCGAGTTCCTCCTCGAAAGCCTTCAACTCTTTATTGAATGCATCGACCTTGAGCGGATCGGTTAACTGAATCCCTCGCTTTTCCGCCAGCTTGAGCAGACGGTAGTTACGCACCGCGCCCTTGAGCGCTGAACCGGGGATGTAAGGCAGGCCGGTCACCCGGTCGAGCGTGATCCCGATCTCCAGCGACCCTTTGCCGCCCAGCCCGACGATCAGACGTGACTGGAGCACCATTTTGTAGCGCTGCGCGCCTTCCGTCATCTGAATCCAGCGTTTACGCTGGGCTTTGACCAGTTCCGTCAAGGCCGTATTTGATTGTGAGAAGCCGTCACACTGCTGGCGCAGCCAGGTATCGCGATACCTGGCGTGCCTATCGTTGGGCAGCTCTTTGTTGAGGATTACTTCTTTCGGGGCGTAGCGCGTCAGGATCAACCCGAAATTATTGCAGTCGCCAATTCGTGCGGATACGACCGCCGCAGTGTCTGCGGGCACGCAGTAAGTGTAAGAGGGATTTCCGGGCTGCATCCTCAGCCCTCCTCGCTTTTCCAGTCTTTGGCCTCAACGAAACGCTTGATCCATTGGAGATAGGCCAGCGTCTCGGTGGTCGCCTGACGGTAGACTGTGGTGCTGCTTTTGAGTAGATACTGGAAAAGATCTTTATCCTGCGCCTTCAGCTCGCTCATGACCCAGGCGCTGATCTGTTCAAAGGCGACTCGGTGAGACTCCTCATTCTTGCTTTTTGCCATCAGAAAAGCGAGCGTCTGCCCCAGACCGTCGGTCTGGATCAGGGCGGGCAGTCCGCGCATCAGCGAACCGTACTTTCCTTTGGCACTGCTGTGGTTCTTTTCAACATCCTCGACGGCACTCCACGCATCAGCAGCGCGCTTTTGCTGAAGCGTCTGCTGAGTCGGTTTCTGTTCAGAAGTCATGTTCTTCTCTCCCTTCGAATGCGCTCACAGCCAGCGAATGGCAGTGAAACCGCTGCCCGTCGTCTCGTCACCGCCGAGCTGGATCCGTCCCGGAATGCCGTTGCCCAGAGCCTGCGCCACGGTTTCGGCGGTCATGCCGCTCTTGCCATCCCGCGCATTATTGATGACGACCGGCGCGTAGAGCAGGCAGTCAGCCGGAAGGCTCTCTTCCGTCCACAGGGCGCCCCGTGCGACTGTCTTGCTGCCGCGTTCCAGCCGCACGCGCGTGGCGATTTCGGTGCTGGTCTGGCAGAAATCCCGGAAGTCGTTGTCGGGCAGCACGATCAGGCTGGTCATCAGCTTGCTGCGCCAGTACTGGTATTCGCTTCCGCCGGGAAGTGCGTGATCGCCCAGCCATTTGGCGATGTTGTCGAGATCGGTGTTGGCGACAGCGGTGAAGCTGAATTCTTCCAGTACGACTTTGGCGCCCGCTTTGAGATCGCTGTTTGAAGTCACCAGCGCCTCACCGCTGACTGGCACTTTTGAGAGCTTGAGATCCCGGGGTGAGCCGAGATCGCGCAGCAGCCGACTGAGCACCAGATGGCTGGTGGTGAAGGCGAACACGCCCATCAGGGAGCGGACGGGGAAGAGGACGATGCGCGCATCCCCGATCGCGACCGCGCCGGCATACGCCTGATCATCTCGGGTGACTTTCTCCGGCCCGAAGAGGATATCGGCGGTTGTCGCGTCACCGGTGAACTGGGCGCGCAGCGCGCCTTTCAGACCGCTGCCCGCGACGATCGGCAGGTTGGTGGTGCGCTCGCGCTGGATCGGCAGATCGACCACGGAAACCGTGCTGCCCGTGCCGGCATGCAGCGAGGTTTCAGTGTACAGGAACAGAATGTTCGACATCAGTTTGCTTCTCCTTGAGATGAGCAGATCAGATCATATGTGTTGTCAAGTGAGATAGTTCCATTGTCCGGGGGCGAACGTGCCGAAGCCCATGGCGCCAAAATCGGCCTCCCCGTCCGGCGTCTGGGTGAAAGGCTGTCCGGTCAGCGTGGCATTTTCGAAGTAGTACACGCTGCCTGCCGGGACGAAGTTGCGCAGCGGACGCGGCCTGTTTTCGGCCAGATCCCATCCGCTCAACGCCAGCGGTTTGCCTGCGATGAACGAGATCAGCCGCGCGTTTTTGCCGACCCAGGGCGACCAGTCCCCATTTTTCGGGCGCCAACCGTCATCGAAGTAAGCCGGCGTCAGCAGGACGATCTTGACCTGACCCTGGGGCGTCTGGCTGGCGGGCAGATCGACCTGAATGCGCTCGATGCGCGCCAGCTTGCCCTCTCCGCCGATGCGCAGTTGCCTTGACTGCGGGAAGTCATCGACGCCATCGACGCCAACCAGCAAACCGACGTTCTCGCACGGGCGGATGAAGCGCGCGCGGTAGAAGCGGCTCTCCCGCTGGTTGGCGGCCCGGTGCCGGCGATCCAGAGCCAGGCCGGGACGCTCCTCATCGAGGAACAGATGCTTTTGCTCGATCGGGTCACCGGAAATTTGAGCGATTTTGCCCGCCAGATATGCGCGCAACTGTTCATTCGTCAGCCAGCGCGCCTCGATCTCTTTGAACCCGGCTCGTTGGGGATCGTGGGCTGATGCGTGATCCGGGCGCATGACGGGATGCCAGTCTTCGAACGGGAGTTCAGTGATGAAGCCGCGCTCTTTGGCCGGAGCCAGCGCCACATATCCGCCTGGCTGACCGTCTTTGGCCTCTCGATACAGCAGATCGAGCGGAGGCTGGTGTAGCGTTTCCGGCTTGCCGTTCACTTTTCGAGCCAGAAATGGCCCACGCAGCCGCAGTCGTCCCAGTGATCGGGCATCACCGACAGCGTCGTATAGTTCGCGGCGTTCCCCTCCGGCGTTGAAGGTCTTCCAGTTGACCCCCTTCCACTCCAGGTACGCGGTGCGGATGATCCCCTGCATGGTACGCGGGGTCGGGGGGAACTGGCTGCGCGCGAAGAAATTCTGCCCGGCGTTGAACGGCTTGTTATCGCGGAACATCCACACATCGACTGCTTCGATCCACAGCCATGTCGTCATCGTGTCACCTCCGGACGGGTGCTGTGCTGGGCCAGAAAGCGCATCAGGATCAGCCAGTTGGCCAGACGTTCCCAGCCACGTTCCCCCTCAGCTTCAGCGAAGGCTGTCAGGTTCTCGATCAGATCTGTGGGCAGAGTCTTGCCCGGGGTTACGCGCCGTTTGGCCAGTCGTTCGAACTCCGTTTTGCGCATGGCCGCCCAGTGCGCATTGGGAGCACTTTTTGCAGCATCTTTCGTGGGCACCAGTTCGTAAGCGATCTGCTGAACGTCGTATGCCAGTTTGGCGCTGAGCGTCTGAACCGCGAATTCCTGCTGGATCTCGGTCATCAGTTCGACCGTCTGAAGCTGAACTTCCTGCTTGCCATTCGGGGCGATTTTTCTTTCCCATTGACCGCCCGCCGAGCGCGTCTGACCCGTCCCATGCGCTTCGGTGATGACGACGGCATTGCGTCCGAGATTGTCTTTGGCATCTTCTTCGGCTTTGCGCGCCATTTCCAGCGCCATATCGAGCGGCAGGTCGTCCGGTGTGACGGCAATACCGGCGCTGGCCGAGCAGTTCGTCAGTTCATAGAATGTCCGGCGCAGCGCATCGGCGACGTCCAGAGCGATCCCCAGCGGCAGCAGCGCCAGCACGTCATCACCACCCGCGTAGACGAGCGCAGCACCTTCGTACTCACTGCGTGCAAAAATTTCTCTCACGTGCTCGTCCGCAAATTCGGCCAGCTTCTGGGAGAAGTTCTGATGGGACTCCAGTGTTTTCAGTTCAGACAGCCGCTTGCCCATGCTGTCCCCGTCCATATGGAGCACAGCCAGGTAGCCGCGAACATCTTTTCCTTTCAGTCCCCCGCGCGCGGCCCCGGAGATATCCTCGGTAGAGGGAAACGTTTCTTTCTCTCCCAGCGCGCAGTTGGCGAATGCGCTGCCCGCAAACCGTTTGATCAGCGCGAGCGCGCCCAGCCGTTCCCCCGGACGGATGATTTTCTGATCGCTTTGATCGCCGATGGCCTCGCGCAGACGGTTCCAGTCGATGGGTAGAGCCGCCTGTGAACCGGTGACCGTGCATTTCACGCCCGGTTCATCGACCTGGCGGATCTGACGTGACTGACGACGGGCGGCAAGGGCGCGGCTGGCTGTCTGAAAACAGCTCTGATGCTCCGCCTCGGCATACTCAACCGCCACCCAGTTGAACTCCAGCCAGCTTTCTACCTGGTGGTCGAAAAGGGGTTCCCAGCTTCCGCTGCCGATCTTGCGCTTCAGCCACTCTTTCACTTTCCCAGCGATCTCGCTCATCCAGCGCTGCTGGATCGCTGTCTGGACAGCTTTAACCGTCCGATCGGGCTGCTCATTCGATATGAATGCGAACCGATGCGGCACACTGGAAGGAAACTGGCCTTGAGCGTTACGCATCGGGAAGATCGGCTTGAAGCCGTTCAAAGTCGCCGCGGCTGTGATGCCGCTTCGCGCCAGCTCGCTCAGAATGCGGCTGCCGATGTATAGATCCTGCGTGCGGCGCGCCGCTGCGATGAACGACTGTACCGGGCCGATTTGAAACAGGTACAGGTGAGTCATTGGAACTCGCCCCCCCACACGATCTCACCGCTGAACAATTTCATGGCGTCTTTCATGAAATTATTAATCACGTCACGATACTCCCGAAGAGCATCCGTGTAGAAGTAGGTCAGCACCGGGTAGTACTGATCGCCGATACGTCTGACCTGAGCGATCAGGGGAGAAGCGCAGCGGTCATTGCCGCGCGTTCGACCAAAAATTTCTTCCGCATCGAGTCTGTACTCCCCGCGAAGCAGACTGAAGAGCGCACGGTTGGCCTCTTCCGCGTCAGTGTATCCCCGCTTTCCGACCATCACCCAGCTAAACTGCGGATGCAGTGTGGGGAAGCGAGGGATCTGCAACAGGTTTCCCCCTTCGCCCACGATATGAGAGAGCGTCGTTCGCACCGCTTTAGCCAGATCGTCTGGGGAGTTCCACGGGCCAAGCGCGCTGGCCAGCGCGGCATCCTTGAAATTGTTGACCGGGTGCTTGTGGATCCCCGGACTGCCGAACATGCGCCGCGACCGTTTGCCCACCCCCCCCAGCAGCAGCCAGACCGTCAGCGCCTGCTCGAATAGAGGCGGCATCACGACTGCCGGCCGCGTCTGACAGCGCAAGGTAAACGGTGTATCCGGCTTCATCCCATACATTCTTGATACATTGCCGCCCGTATGTTGACGGTGCGGCAGCATCGGGATGCGGTCGATGTTTTCCCTGGCTGGATATATCGGATTGACGCGCACGATAACTGGCGACCCCGCTTTTGTAGAGCCAAAGGCCGCGCTTTCCTGTTTCCAGACCTCATTCAAATCCGTTGTACGTGCGCCGGTGATCGCCCGCGCCCAGTAGCGGAGCTGTCCGCGGATCGAGGGGGCGCGGTGTTCCGGGCTGCCTTTCGGATCGGAGCCGTTGACGAACGCCGGGCTGTCGAAGCGCAGTCGCAAAATGATCTGTGACAAGACCCCTTCTCCTTTCGTGTGTGAGCGCTGATGACGAGCGACCGAGACCGAGGCAAGCGATCGCGGCGATCGGGGGAAAACCGTACCCGTTCACGCTATGCCGTCAGCAGCACTTTGTTTTGAACTGGTATTGCAGTGTTTCTGGATTGCGGAAGCATTAAGAAGTCTAACAATCCTTGAGTGCGCGGTTAAGTGTTCTGCGCTGGTTCGAGCTTAACACAGAATCACCACGACGAACCTTAATGGTGAGTCGTGATTGGGATGCAATCGATGTCGCTGATTTCATCAGGATAAATGGTTATGCTCTCAGTGTAGCGATGATCGGGTGGCTGAGCATGAGTGCCAGTACCTATTCGCACTGCACCGGTGGTTCGCTCATACCACATCGTTGCAGAAACGCCGCCATTCGCAGGCGCGGCACTTCGCGCGTTCTCTGATTGGCGGCGGCATCTGTTCCGTCTCGGCCATTGCCCGGATCGCCGTCACGGCCTCGATGACCGCCTGACGCCGCTCTTGGTCGATGGCGACTGGGTGCAGCTCGCGCCGCCCGATCAGATAGACATACCCGCGTTCCACCTGTGTGTCGAACTGGGCCTCGATCAGCAGGGCATAGGCAGCGATCTGGAGTTCGAAACCCGGCGTGATCCGCTCCGAAAGCTTGTAGTCGACGGGGAAATAGATGCCGTCCGGCGTGCGCACCAGCTCGTCGATGATGCCGACCAGGTTGAGCGTCGGGCTGTAGACGCGCACCTGGAACAGCCGCTCGCCCTCAGGCAGGCCGTACGCCCACAGCGTGCGCCGACGGGCGCGCGCTTTTTCTTCCAGGTGGGCTTCCTGACCGGCGTCCATCATGTACGTGCGCGGACGCACGTCCTGCCAGCAGCGCTCAAAATACGGGAAGCGTGGACAGTGCGCGTAGTTTTTCAGGTCGGTGACGTGCAGCGTCGTCGTCGGGGCGTCGTGAATGGGGCGATCCATGGGATTGCTGACGCGCGCACTCAATACAATGTCGGTTTGTCACTGGGACGGTCGGCGATCGTCGTGGAGAACGTCGATTTGCCTTCTCCAGGCGCATGGCTGCGGTATTCCTGCCGCTGTTCCCACTCGGCATAGCTGACCGGGACGAGCAGGAGCGCGCCGGCTTCATCGCCCAGCAGGTCGCGCAGGCGCTGCATCAGCTCGCGCTGCTGACTGCGCGTCAGATCGCCGACGAAAGCGCTGAACTGAGTGCGATCCATACCGTAATCGATGCAGATCTCGCCCATCTTGCGGCGGATGCGGTCGCTGGTCACATCGAACAGCAGCAGCAGATGCATGTATTCTTCACCGGTATCGCTGTGACGGGACATTGGGAGGGGCCGCCTTTAAGTTTCCATGACGAACGGGATGTACGGGATGCGTTCGCGGCGGACGAAAGTGGCGATGTGGCGGGCCTGCATCTGTATGGCATGGCGCAGGGGGACGCGCTCACCGCCCCCGCTGTAGCGCACGCGCGCCTCGAGCTGGCCGATGATCTTGCTCGCGAAGTCGCGCCGGGTTTCCCGGGTGAGCTGGCCGAATTCATCCTGTTCGATCTGATAGCTGCGCGCCGCCAGGCCGATCACCACGCGATCGACGGCGATCTGGCGAAATTCCTCGATCAGGTCGAGCACCAGACTGGGCTTGCCCGGGCGGTCAGCGTGCAGGAAACCGGCATACGGATCCAGCCCGGCCAGCACGATGGCGCGCTCGACCTCAGCGTACAGGATACCGTAGCCGTAATTGAGCAGGCTGTTGATCGGATCGACTGCACCCCGTCCCACGCGACCGGGCCATGCATACGCCGGCGGGATGAGCTGTGCCGCCGCCGCCCAGTAAACAGCCGCCGCCCGTCCCTCAATGCCCATCAACCCGGCGCGCGCGGTTTCGACATCCGGCGCGGCGATGATATCCGAGGCGGCATCAGCCAGCGACTGCACCTCCAGCGCCGCCTCTTCCAGCGCAGCGGCGATCTCCGGGTGGTCGTCGCGTCGATTGCCCGCCCAGTAACGCAGTGCGCGCGCCTGGTTGGTGATTTTGGCCGCGGCGAACGCCTGCGCCAGCATGAGACCCCGTTCATCGTAGTAGGCGAGGATCTGCTCCCGCCGGGTGAGCACCGTGCCGGTCAGCCCGGCGGCGTACAGCGTGGCGAAGACATCACCGCCGGCATCCAGCATCACGATCGGGATGCCGCGCTCGGTACAGGCGGCGATGGCGTCCGCCGAGATGCTGACGCCCATGCTGGCGATCGTCACGCTTTTGAGGTGCAGCAGCGGGGCCTGCTGGAGCACCTCTTTCCCTCGCGTGATCTTCAGGCGTTCCGAGTATTTCCCGATGTGCGTGCCGAACTGGTCGGCAAACAGATGATCGACGATCGGCATCGGTCAGTCATCCTCATCATCAGCATACAAATTGAGACCCGTCTCCGGGTCATATGGCGCAGTGACGAAATACAGATCCTCGTCACGCCCTTCACCGGGCCAGGCCTGACCGGCGCGTTTCAGAACGGCGTACTGGCCCCAGCTTATCGAGACCAGCAGCGCTTCAGCTTCAATCAGATCGCCGGCTGCGACATGGGCGCGGTACTCTGCCTCTAAGGACAGCGGCAGCACCCGGACTTCATCGAACAACCGGCTGAACTGGCGCATCTGCGATTTGTCGGCGCTTTCCAGCGGGCGGATATTCGCCAGCACCCGTGCAAAATCCTCCGCTTTGCGCTGATATGCAGCGTTCCAAGCGTCATCATCCTGGTACACCTGTTCCAGCCAGTCCGCGATCCGGGCTTCGTCGATGGGCTGCCCATCGTGTTCGCGGAGCACAGCGAGGCTGGCTCGCACCCGATCGGTTTCGTAGACCGTGCCCGATCCGTTGTCCGGCTGGCTGTACACGTAGACCGGCGCGAGATCGACGCGGCGGCGGCGGTTGACGCGCCCGAAGCGCTGCACCAGCGCATCCAGCGGAGCCGGGTCGGTATACAGGACATCGAAATCGACATCCAGACTGACCTCGATCGTCTGCGTGGCGATCACCAGCGGAAAGGCGGGATCCGTGTGTGGCTGGCCGCTGGAAAACTGGCTCATGATCGCCCGCTCGATGCGCCAGCGATCGCGCGCGTTGAAACGCCCATGAAGCACCAGTGCGGCCAGCCCTGCTGCCCGCGCGCGCCCTACCAGGGCCAGCGCCCGGCGCACCGTGTTCACGGTCACCAGCACCCGCACCCCTGAACGCACGGCGCTGAGGATGGTTTCAAACCCCTCGTCTGAACTGAGATCGCCCTCGATGACCTGCAGGCGGTGGCGCTGGAAGCGCGCATAGGTCTCCGCTGAGGCTGAGATGTGGACGGCGTCGGGGAAGGCGGCGCGCAGCCGGTTCGCTGCCACTGGCGGTAGAGTCGCCGTCATGATGAACAGACGCACGGCGAAATGCCGGTGCAGGAAGTTCAGCATCCCGATGATCAGCGCCAGACGGTCAGGTTGATAGGCGTGAATTTCATCGATGATCAGCGTCGATGCGAAAGCGTCGGCCAGGCCGGCCTCGAAACCTTTGAACTGGTAGATCAACCGCAGCAGGTGGTATGGGCTGAAGATCCGCGCCGGAACCGCGTGCAGGCGCGCCAACTGTTGACGCGCCCGCGCGGCTGCCTGGGCCGCCGTTTTATCCGCGCCTTCGTCCAGCGCAAGTTGATAGAGCGCGGCCAGCGCGCGCCCGTGCTGCAAGCCGACATCGGGGATGAGCTGGGCCAGCCGTTCGCGCATCGCGTTCATGCTGGCGCGGTAGGGCAGGGCATAGTACAGACGGTGACCGGGCTGCCGCCCGGCCCACAGCAGCGCCGCCTCGGTTTTGCCGGAACCGGTTGGCGCGGTCAGGATGATGCAGGAAGACGAACTGGCCGCCGCCTCGACCTGATGTGGATAAAAGGCGCCGGCCAGTTTCGGCGGTGGAACCCTGACCGGGCCGCTCTGCTGGATACCGGCCGCCGCTGTGTGATCGGCCTGGAACATCAGCCCGCGCAGCAGGGCGATCTCGACCAGATCCGGGTGCTGCTCGAAGTTTACGCGCTCGTAAGGCTCCCACCAGCGTTCGAGCGCGTCGATGCTGTCCAGGATGGCATCCGCATCCGGCTGACGAAATGGAGCCAGCGGCAGTCCCTGTGCTCCCAGCCAGTCGTACCAGGCGTGCGCGACATCCAGGGGGAGTTCCGCGGCTGCCTGCCGGGCATTCTGGGGCATGCTGTAGTAATGCAGCATGAAGCTAAGATCGTGGTGATGCGTGGCCACAGCGGCACTCACCCACAGACGATCATCCTCATCCAGGACGAGCCAGTGGATGAAACCGAGTGACAGGGCCTCATGACGCAGCCCCCAGCGGGCGTTTTTGTTCCGCAGACCGCGCTGAAATGCGCGCGCCAGTTTGCCGCTGTCGTGCAGCCAGGCCGCCGCCACCAGCCGCTGGTACAAGCGGGGGAAGGCGGGGAGCGGGCGAACCGATCGCATCTGTTCGACCCGCCCCACGACGGCCAGGGTGTGGTCGGTCAGGCGCTCGCCGGGGCGGGCCAGGATGGTATCAAGCGGGGATGTCGCCATCAGCCGTGCAGCGATTCCATAGAACGGTCTGCATCAAACCCCGCCAGCGCGGCGCGTCCGGGTCGCACCAGCTCAACTGCGGCCACGGCTGCGCCTGTCTGACAAGGGCGTACTGTCCCCAGAACGGTGTCCGTTCCGGATCGATGAAGCGCGGCATCGTCACGATCGTGCGGTGGCGCACATCGGCAGCGGCTGACAGCGGCAGGTAAGTGTCTGCGATGTAGCCGGTTTCCGCCTGCTCCAGCTCGACCCGCTCCACGGCCCGGTAGCGCATCAGATCCTGCGAGCGCCCCAGCGTGACGACGAACGCCGGTGAGCGAAAGGCATCGTACCAGTCCGGACGATCCAGATACAGCGTCAGCCTGGGCTGGAAGAGCAGCTCGCGCTTGAAGGGCGACAGCTTGACCCCTTCCCGCCCCACCAGATGCACATGTTCGTAATCGGTGAAGCGCGTTTCGGCTGAAAAGCGCAGCGCAAAACGGAAAGAGGCCGGATCGACCCATTCGCCCAGTGCGCTGCACACATGGCCGTAAATGGTCGCAGGCGGCGGCATCTCGTAGGTCGGCTGGACGCCGTGCATGAAGTGGGGGTGACGGAACGAGGTCACCGTTCCGTCAACCTGGATGCGCAGCGCCAACATCATGCAAACCATTCAGGCGCCTGATACAGGTCAGCCGCCAGTTGATCGAGGGCCTGACGGGGGTGCATGAGCGGGTAGCCGCGCTCTTCCAGAGCGGCGCGCGATCCATCGGCGAAGCCCTGACGCAGGCCGAGGTAGAGCGGTGACAGAAATTCATCCGCATATACGGTGCGCGCCTCATCGAGCGCGTCGATATGAATTTCCGGCTGCGGCGACGACTTGATCAGATACTGGAATGGATTGTTCCCGCCGCGCAGCACCGCCACTGCGACGAAGGACGCCGAGACGTCGGTGTAATGCAGCGTCTGTTTGGCTCCGCCGGTCATCCGACCCAGCGCATGCAACAGCGCAGCGACGCGCCGCTGACGTTCTTCCAGCGGCAGACGGACGGCGTCGAGTTCCGGTACGTATTCCAGACCACGCTGCTGCGCCGATCGGAACTGGGCGCTGCTCAGGTTGTGGTAGCCGGTGCGTTCGCGCACCGTGAACGTGCCGACCATGCGCAGATCGATCGAGAACGGGCCGACCAGCGTGGCCCGGTAAAACTCATGCCCATGCAGCAGCGGGTTGCCCTCGGCACGCGCCATGACGCCGAAATCGCTGACCACCTCGACAGGCCCGGCGCTCATCAACGTGCCGGTGCGGAACGGCGCGACGCGCGTGAGCGTGCCATCGCTCTTGCTGTCCGGCTCGTCGGAACGTTTTTCCGCGCGCATATAGCCGAACAGATCGTCATCCCAGTAGCGGATCGGATCGCCTTCGGTAAAGGCCTGCTGCTTTTTGCCGCTCCCACGGTAAATGGGCGAGGCCTGCCACTCCGGCACAACCTGAGCGATGGTATCGCGCAGCCAGAAGCGCCAGGCCTGGGCGGAGACATACGGGTATTCCTGATTGCGCACGCGCACCGACTTGACCTGGCCGGTGATGTTTTCGGCTTCGCTGTTGTTCAGGGCGGAAGCCGGGGCGTGAATGGCGTACAGACCGGTGATGAATGCCATGGGGTTCCTCCGTCGGGGGTAGTCTGATCAATCCTGAGCGGTTTCGTCTGCATCAGCGGCTTCGTCCGCATCGGTGAAGACCGGCTGATCATCGGCACTGAGGTTAAGCGGGTTCAATTCCATCATGCGCAGCGCGACGAGATCGCGCGCCAGCCGCCAGTCGTTGTATTCGCCTTCAGGTGCGGTGAACGCTTCGACGAACTCATCGAAGGAGATGAGCACAGCGTTCGAGCGCATGGCGTCATCGGCGGCTTCCAGCAGCATCCGCCGCCAGCGGGCGTAACTATCTGTTCGCAGGAATTTGAAATAGAAAGTGCGATTGCGCTGCGCGTACTCGGCGAACCGTTCGCCCAGCATGCGCAGCAGCGCGATCCGTTCCGGTGTCATATCCATGATCCTTTCTGCGAAAAGCGCGGTGAGACCAAAATGGCCGCTGTGGCGGAGATAGCGATCGAAAAACTCCCGGCTCATCTGCGGCAGTTTGAGCAGATCTTCGTAAACCGTGTTGCGCCGGTTCTCGGTATCGGTTCGAGCGGCCCCCGCCTTTTTGGCCTTCGGATTGTCCTGCCAGCCGGAAGCAACCACCCGCTGCCAGGCCTCGGTCAGCGTGATATCCGCGTGATGTTCGACCTCGCTCAGCCAGTCGAGCACGCCCGAGTCCAGGTTGAAGATGCGGATGTCGGGATCCGGCCCAGAATTGCTGAAGTGGTAGCCGGTCACTGACGGAGCAGTACCCCTCCGGCGCGAGCGGCGCAGCGCGCGCTGCACCAGTTCGACGAAGCGCGTCCGCTCGTAGCTCAGGCCGGGGAGGCTGCCTTCATCGGTGCTGCTCGGCAGCGAGAGCATGTTCTGCATGTACTCAAGCGCTTCATGCGCGCAGTCGAAGGTGATCGCCGGATCATCACTGTGGATGGCCAGCAGCCTGCCGGAGATCTTCAGGCAGCCGAACGGCAGCATGTGCATGGCGAGCGAACAGAAGCCGCAGATCGGCAGCCCGGCCTGCCCGCGACCGCCGAAATTGTAGACATCGCGTCCGTTCAACAGCGGGACATCTTCCCGATTGGCCCGATATGCCGCCGGACGCCCGCAGAAACTGCACGGGGTATCGGGTAGAGCGGGCGTCCCCGGACGCCAGGAGAACAGCACCCGCTGAATATATGGGTCGCGCAGTTCGGGGCGCTGATCGTATTTGGAATTGAGGACGAGGATGCCCTTGACCAGGCCTTGCAGCGGGCCTTTCACGGTGTAGCGCTCAGCCAGGTAGCGACCGGTATTTTCGAGATCGTCCGGGGTGAGGTCGGCTGGATCGGTTTTGCCGTTGTGCGCTGCCAGCGCGGCGAGGCCGACATCGATGAGCGCATGGCCGGTGTAACTGAGCACAGCAAAACTCCTGTTCATAAGCTAAGACAGATCCAGTTTATTTCAATCTGGCGTCCCCAGTCCTGAGGGCTGGTACTCAAATGAACCCTTGAGATCAGGAGGACGAGCCTCGTTGTGGTCATTTCATCCGGCTGAAAACATCTATTTAAAAAATTGTTAGGTTGCTTTTAATAAACATTTGCTCAGTTGCAAAGATAAAGCGGAAGTAGGCAACACCTAAAGGTGGATGTTGTAGACGAGAGCTTTAAGCATGGGTTCACGACGCTG
>DAOUBU010000018.1:0-18539 GCA_034432395.1 Anaerolineae bacterium | reverse complement strand
AGACTGCTGAAGGGTTGTTCATTCATCGCTACCCCCTTTCTTTAGGTAGCGAGTATGCCTCCTACTTTATTTTGATGCGATAGCCCTGGATGGGGTCGATCCGCTACGAGACGAGCGCGGCCAGCGCCTATTTCGTCGATCTGCTGCGCTATTACGGCCAGTTGGGCCGGATGCTGCACAACGGCATCGATATCGTCCTGTTCGCCACGCCGGCGGGCGAACCGATCAGCGTCCATTTCATCGACAGCGCGCTGCCGCTGTACGAGATCCGCAACACCCTGCGCGACAATGCCAGCAAGGGCATCGCCACCCTGTTCCTGCTGTGGGCGGATATGATGCTGCCGTATCACGGCCAGCGCTACCGCGCCGACGACTGGATGGAGGCGCTGTACACGCTCTACGGCTCGACGATCTACGCCTACGATCTGGGCGAAGGCGAGATCTTCTTCTTCCCGGTCTTCTTCCGCGGGGAAGGGCTGGTGCGCGCCGTCGAACATGGGACAGCCGTCCCTTTTCCGGCGCTGACCACGCGGCGCGTCCGCACCACGCTCCGGGATTTCGTCGATACCTGGTATGTGGCCGATTTCGGCGGCGCGACCGGAAGCGCCCATGACCCGCAGACCGCCGCCGCCGTCGCCAGCGCGCTGGCGGACAGCTTCCGCCTGCTGGGCGTGCGGCCCGATGCCGACCGCGAGACGGTCAAGCGCGCCTACCGGGCGCTGGCGCGCCGGCATCACCCCGACCTCAACCCCGCGCCGGAAGCGCACGCGCGGATGATGGCGCTCAACGAGGCCTACCAGCGGCTGATGGCGCATCTGGAGCGCGGCGGCTGACGGCGATCAGCGCTTTCCCGCCGCTGAATTGATCCCCCGCGCGCCGGCTGTTACAATGCCTGCTGAATGTTCACTGCGATCATCCAATCGGGGAGACCTATGCGACCGACCGATCTCCGGCCCGCGCGCGCGCTGGCGCTCATCCTGCTGACGCTGCTGTCCCTTTCGCTTCTCCCTGCCGCCGCGCAGGAGACCGGCCTCGATACGACGATCACCGCCAACGCCTCGCTGCGCACCGGCCCCGGCACGGAATGGAACCGCGCGGCGCTCGTCAGCGCCGGCACGCCGATCCGGCTGGACGGTCGCGCCCCCGGCGGCGGCTGGGCGCGCGGCATCCTCCCCAATGGCACGGTGGGCTGGGTGGTCTACACCGCGCTGGCCGCCGATCCGGCCCAGATCGACGCGCTGCGCAGCATCTGGGTGGAAGAGCCGTTCACGCTGCCGCCGCCCGAAGGCCCCGCCCCGACGCCGCCTCCGCCCGCCGGCGATCCGTCCGCCCCTCCCACAGGGCAGACCGTCGGTGGATCGGCGGGCGCGGCTGAGGCGCTGCCCGCGCCGGCGATCAACAGCGCGCCGGTCTCCGGCTTCAACCTGGGCGGGCACGTCGCCGGGCTGGATGCCGCCGCCGTCGCTGCGATGCGCCGCGCCGGCATGACCTGGGTCAAAAAGCAGGTGCGCTATCAGATGGGCCAGGATCCCGGCTCGGTCGCCGGGCTGATCAACCAGGCGCACGCCAACGGCTTCCGCATCCTGCTGGGCATCGTCGGCCTGCCCGGTCAGGTGCTGCAGAGCGGCTACTTCGACGCCTACGCGAGTTTCGTCGGCGGGGTGGCGGCGCTGGGCGCGGACGCCATCGAGGTGTGGAACGAGCCGAACATCGACCGGGAGTGGCCGGCGGGCAGCATCGACCCGGCGCTGTACACCCGGCTGCTGGCGCAGGCCTACAACGCCATCAAGTCCGCCAACCGGAACACGCTGGTGATCAGCGGTGCGCCCGCCCCGACCGGCTTTTTCGGCGGGTGCAGCGGCGTCGGCTGCGATGACAATCTGTTCGTCGCCGGGATGTACGCGGCGGGCGCGGCCAGCTACATGGACTGCGTCGGCATCCATTATAATGAAGGCATCCTGCCGCCGACCGCCACCAGCGGCGATCCGCGCGGCAACAGCGGCCACTACAGCCGCTACTTCCTCAGCATGATCGATACCTACAACGCCGCCATGCGCGGCAGCCGCCCGCTGTGCTTCACCGAATTCGGCTATCTCTCGCCGCAGGGGTACGGCCCGCTGCCGGGCGCGTTCGGCTGGGCGGAAAACGTCACCGTGGCCCAGCAGGCCCAGTGGCTCGATCAGGCGGTGAGCATGGCCGCCCGGCGCAATGTGCGCCTGCTGATCATCTGGAACGTCAACTTCACCGAATACGGGGAGGATCCGATGGCGGGCTACGCCATCATCCGACCTGACGGGAGCTGCCCGGCCTGCGATCTGCTCGGCAGTTAAGCCGGGCCGGCCAGCATCGAGCGGAATTCAGGACAGGAATGCCGGACAGACTGCAACACGAAACCGACCGATCCGATCGTCAGCGCGGGGCCACCACCGGGACGCTGCCCGTCGTCCCGCCGGCGCGGCCCGCAGGGAGTTACAGCGCGCTGCCCGCTAACCGGAAGCGGGGCGGCGGCATCGGCTGCTGGATCACGGCGCTGGTCTCGCTGGCGGTGGCGGGCGCGCTGATCGGCGCGGCCCTGCTGCTGCCACCGTTCAACCTGCTCGACCGGGTGACGAGCGTGCGCTTCATCCCGCTGACCGCGGCGGAACCGCGTCTCGCCGCCGATGGGCTGGTGCTGGCGGTGACCGATCCGGGGTACGCCGACGGGTTCAGCGCCGCGTTGAGCGCGACGCCGCTGGAGCGGTTCCTGCGCGCCGACGCCGCCGCTGAAATCGGGATGCCGCCCGCCGGGCTGGCGCTGCAGAGCGCCGTGTACACCATCGAGACGCGCGGGCCGCTGCCCACGGGCCTGACGCTGGCGCTCGACGTCCCGCCGGGGATCCGGGCCATCGACCTGCTCGATCTGTACGGGTTCGATGAGGAAAGCGGCCAGTGGACGTTCATCCCGGCGCAGCGCGCCAATGGCCGCCTGATCGCCGCCATCGACGCCCGTTCCCTGCCCGATCGCGTCGCGCTGTTCCAGTCCGCCGCGCCGGAACAGCCCCGCGTGGTCGCCGTCTACGACGTGACCGAGCGCTTCTACCCGCAGGCGGGGGAGGCGGTCACGATCGCCGCGCCCGCCGGGATGCAGCCGCTGCTCGACGGGCGGCTGACCGGCAGCCTGGCCCCTGGCCACGATCTGGAGGCCCCGTACCGGGTCATGCCCGTCATCCGCAATTTCAGCGATCCGCGCGCCACCGACCCGGACACGGTGACGGCCATCCTCAACAACGCCGCCGCCCGCAGCCATCACGCCGCGCAGATCGCCGCCTTCGCTGCCACCGGCTTCGACGGCGTCCTCATCGATTACCGCGATCTGCCGCCGGAGGCGCGCCCGGTCTTCAGCGCGCTGATCCGCGAGATCGCGCTCAACCTGCGCGGAACCGGGCTGGCGCTGGGCGTGATCGTGCCGGAGCCGGAAAATCGCGCCGGAAACTGGGAGACCGGGGCGTATGACTGGCGCGAGCTGGGGCGCAGCGCCGATCTCGTGATCGTCCGTCTGCCGCTCGATCCGCAGGCTTTCGCCCCCGGCCCGGAGCGCCCGGTCGAGGCGCTGCTGCGCTGGGCAGTCGGCGAAATCCCGCGTCAGCGCCTGATCGCGGCGCTGCCGGCGCGTTCGCTGCGCCAGGTCGGGGGCGCTTTCACCCCGATCGGCTACGATCAGGCGCTCTCCGCGCTGGGCGATGTGCGCGTGGATGCCGAACGCACCGCCGCCGGCACGATCTTCCCCGGCGCGCCGATCACCGCGGCGCTGGACGGCTTCCGCGCCCGCCAGGGGACGGACGATCTGACCGGCCTGCCGTTCATCGATTACTACAGCGCCGACGGCGCGCGCGCGGCCCGCATGTGGCTGACCACGCCGGATGCGCTGCGCTACCGCATCGACCGCACGATCCCGTTTGCGCTGAGCGGCATCGCCTTTGAGGATCTGCTCAGCGCCGGGCCAGCCGACGGCGTGCTCGATGCCGTGATCGCCTACCGTCAGGGGCTGCCAGCGCAGCCGGGCCGCCTCGATCTGGGCCTGCGCTGGACGATCGAGGGGGCCAATACCGTGCTCGGCGCGGTCACGACCGGGCTGGACGGCGCGCTCGTGGCCACCATCGAAGCGCCGGATGGCAGCTACGCCGTCAATGTCGCGGTCGTCAACCGGGCGGACGGCGGCCAGCCGCAGACCGTGCGCGGCGGCGCGGCGGTGGCCGTGTTCGCGCCGACGCTGACGCCGACCCCGCTGCCGACCGCCACGCCGACCCCGATCCCCGCGCCGACGTCCACGCCCGCCGCGGTGGCCGCCGCGCCCGCCCAGAACAGCGGCGGGGGCGGGGCGAATTTCGCTGCGGTCGCGCCGGGCGCGGGCAGCATCGTGGCCGGGCAGTTCGAGTACGGCGGGCACGTCACCAGCACTTCGACCGGGGCGGCGGGCGCGATGCGCTCCGCGGGCATGACCTGGATGAAGGTGCAGATCCGCTACAGCCGCGGGAATTCGCCCGGCATCGCCGCTGACGCCATCGCCGGAGCGCGGGCGCAGGGCTTCCGCATCCTGCTCGGCGTGGTCGGCTATCCGGCGGAGCTGGCGGCGGGCGGCGCATCCTACGTGACCGAATTCGCCAATTTCCTCGGCGGGGTGGCGGCGCTGGGGCCGGACGCGATCGAGGTGTGGAACGAGCCGAACATCGACCGCGAATGGCCGACCGGCATGATCAGCGGGGCGCTGTATGCCGATATGCTGCGCCAGGCGTACAACGCGATCAAAAGCGCCAACAGCGGCGTCATGGTGATCAGCGGTGCGCCCGCGCCCACCGGGGCGGAAGCGGCCTACCCCGGCCAGGTCGTCAACGATGACAACTGGATCCGGCAGATGGTGGAGGCCGGCGGCCTGAACGCCATGGACTGCCTGGGCGCGCACTACAACGAAGGGATCACGCCGCCATCAGCGCGCAGCGGTGACCCGCGCGATAACTATTACACCCGCTACTTCTGGGGCATGCTCGATACCTACTGGAACCTGATCGGCGGCCAGCGCCCGATCTGCTTCACCGAGCTGGGCTACCTGACGCCGGAGGGCTACGGCCCACTGCCGTCTTATTTCGCCTGGGCGCAGAACGTCACGCTGGCGCAGCACGCCGCCTGGCTGGCGGAGGCCGCCGCGCTGGCCTCGCAGAGCGGGCGGGTGCGCCTGATGATCATCTGGAATGTCGATTTCACCGCCTACGGCTCCGACCCGATGGGCGGCTACGCCATCATCCGCCCGGATGGAAGCTGCCCGGCCTGCTCGGCGCTGGCCGGGGCGCGCTGAGGCCGCGCTCTAGGCTTCCGGCGCGCGCGTGCCCAGCCGGGTGAACAGCGCCGCGCCGATGCCGGCGGCCGCGATCGCGATCAGCAGCAGCACCGCCGCGATCGTCCCCAGCGGCAGCAGCGACAGCGCCCCCAGCCCGGCGGCGATCAGACCGCCGCCGATGGCCGCCGCCACCAGCGGTGGGAACTGCTCGCGCGTCAGGCGGTTGAGCAGCAGTTCGCCGACGGTGCGCGCCACCGACGCCATTCCGGCGGTTCCGAGCACGATGATCGCCAGCAGACCGGCGAAGCAGACCGGCATGAAGATGAATCCGAGCGGGGCGAAGATGCCCAGCACGACCGTCAGCGCGATCACGCCGCCGAGGAAGAGCAGCACCGACGCCAGCCCCGCACCCCAGTAGCGGCCCGGATGCCCGCGCAGCGCTTCGACGATGCGGTCGATCTGCGCCGGGAAAGCGGTGACGATGAGCGCGCTGAGCGCCGTCAGCGACAGGGCCACCAGCAGGCCGGCCAGCGCACCGCCGGAACCGCTCGCGGCCAGCACGCCCGCTTCGACCATGCCGGGATCGCCATCGCGCAGGCGCATCAGCCAGGCGAACGGGGCCAGCCGCTGACGATCCTCGCACGGCAGCACCGTCACGCCGTCGCTGCGATCGGTCAGGGCGTCCGCGCACACCATGATGCCGTCCTCAGCGCGGACGGCTGGCCCCAGTTCGACCGCCGCGGCGGTGAGCACGACGTCCCCGGCGGCACGGCCCGCGAACGTCAGCCCGCGCCCGGCCATCAGTGCCGCATCGCCGCTGATGCGCGCGCCGTCGGACACGGTGATCTGCTCGCCGATGACGGTCAGATCGCCGTCGATCGCCGCATCGATGACGACCGCCGCGCCGATCAGCGCCGTGTCGCCGGTGACGCGGGTTCCAGCCGGCAGGGTGATATTCTGGCCGATGACGACCAGGTCACCGGTGTGCGTGCCCGTCAGGGTGAAATCGCCCTGCAGCCGGATCGCCCCATCCCCGGAGGCCCCCGGCGGGGGAGCGAAGGCCCGGACGAGCAGGGCGATGCCGATGAAGATGAAGACGCTGATCAGCAGGATCAGCCAGCGGCGGCGGTTCAGGGGGGACATGGGCAGCCAGAGCCTCCGGAGATGACTGAACTCATTCCTGCAGACGGTCGGTGGCGCCGCCCGCGCGGCGCTGCCCGCGCAGCCGGTCGCCGCGCGCTTTGCGCTCGCGCTGTTCGGCGGCGCGCACGCGCAGCAGCCACAGCCCGCCCAGCGGGATCAGCGTCAGCGCCAGCGGCACTTCGGGATAGGCGGAGAGGATCTCGTGCGCGCCGCGCGCCAGCGAGATCAACAGGCCGGTGAGCGCGCCCAGCGCCCCGGCGGCCCAGGCGATCACGCCGGTGAGCGCGCTGGCGTTGGTCAGGGTATTGATCAGCAGCAGCCCCAGCCCGATCAGCAGCGGCAGCAGCAGCGCGGTCACCAGGCCGAGCGCCACCGCCAGCGCCAGCCCGCCGATGCGCGACCGCGCCATGTCCTGCACGCCCTCGGCCAGCCGGGCCAGGATGCGCATCGCCAGCGCCTGCGGGGCGGCCTCCAGCGGGGCGGTCTTCAGCAGCCGATCGACCTGACGCAGCCGTTCGTACTCATCCTGGTGTTCCGGATCGGCGTCCAGCGCGCGCTGCAGCTCCGCCGTGGCGCGCGGGGACAGCGCGTCATCCAGCGCTTCCTGCATCAGGCGGCGGGCGCGGGGGTCGGGCATGGTCACAACATCTCCAGCAGCGGGGTCAGGCCGTGAGCGCTGCTCCCCAGTTTATCGGCCAGCATCTGGCGCGCGCGGAACAGACGGCTTTTGATCGCGCTCTCGGTCGTCTGCAGGATATCGGCGATCTCGACGTAGGAGTAATCGTACCAGTAGCGCAGGATGACCGCCGCCCGGTAATCCGCGGGCAGCAGCTTCAGCAGCGTCTGGATCACCTGGCTGTGCTGGGTGCGGATCACTTCATCCTCCGGTTCCGGTTCGTGCGTGCTCAACGTGAGCGCGGGCAGCGGATCCTCGTCGATGGACAGGTAGTGCATGCGCCGCCGCCGCAGCCGGTCGATACAGTAGTTGGAGGCGATGCTGAGCAGCCAGGTCTTGAACGAGCGGCCCGGATCGTAGCGGTCGAGGTGCAGGTAGGCCCGCAGGAACGTTTCCTGAGCGGCATCTTCCGCCTCCGTGCGTTCCGACAGCATGCGGTAGCACAGGTTGTACACCGCATCCTGATAAGCGTACACCAGCTCCGCGAAGGCGTCCTGATCGCCGGCGCGCGCGGCCAGCACCCATTCGAGCACGACCGGGTCGATCGCGGGGGGAAGGGGCGCGTCTGCGGGCGGGTTGACTGACGGCGCTGCGCCGGGGCTGTCACCGCCATCGGCGGCCAGCCGGCGCGCTGCCGAAGAGTCCCGGGCGTCCAAGCGCGTACTCCATCGCGGAGAGACGTCGGCGGGGGCAGGCCCCCACTGGCGTCGAGATCCTATACGTGACCGGGCGGCGGAAAGTTGCAGCCCCCCGGCTGATCATCGATTGTACCGCGCCCGCTGACCGCCGGAACCGGCGCCGATCTTGGAAAACGGTCTGGAAACCGTAACATCACCGGGGCAGCGCGCTGCCCCTTGCGCCCGATCGCCGATCCCTGCACAATCAGGGGCAGGATTGTCCGCAGTCGTTGATGAATCTGGAGGCCGCTGGCCCGATGCGCCCGCCGTTGATCCCGCTTATCGCTGCGATCGTCACCGCCTGCCTGGCGTTGAGCGCCCCGCCCGCCGCTGCGCAGGTCGTCCAGGGGGCGACCGTGCTGCGCGAGACCGGCGTCTTCGCCGGGCCGGGGCTGACCTACCCGATCGCCGACACCCTGTTCGAAAACGCCCAGGTGATCGTCATCGAACGCAGCCGCGTCGGCACCTGGCTGCGCGTGCAGCTCCCCAATGCCGCCCGGACTGCCGCCATCATCGACGGCTGGGTGTGGCGCGGCGATCTCGCCTTCGACCCCGGCTTCGGCCTGGGGCCGATCCCGATCTCCCCGCTGCCCGATGCCGATCTCAGCACGATCGTCGATCCGATCGAACAGGTGCTCTCCACCCCGCCCATCATCAGCCCGCTGAGCGAGGCGATGCGCGCTGTGTTCGCCCGCGGTCAGGAACTGGGCAACCGCCCGAACGTCTTCACCAAAGTCGGCGACAGCCTGAGCGCTGACCCGACCTACCTCGATATCATCAGCCAGCCCGATCCCGTGCTCGGCCCGTATGATTACCTGGCCCCGACCATCGCCTACTTCGCCACGCCGCGCACCCATTACAGCGTGGCCGCCCGGCGCGGTCTGACGTCGCTGGTGGCCTTCGACTCGATGTGGTCGGATCCGGGCCGCTGCGAACCGGGCGAGTCGCCGGTGATCTGCGAATACCGTCTGACGCGCCCGCTGGCCAGCTTCATCCTGTTCGGCCCCAACGACCAGATCGCCATGAACGGCGCGGAGTTCGAGGCCAGCATGCGCGCGCTGGTCGAATACACGCTCGATCAGGGCATCATCCCGATCCTGTCCACGTTCAGCTTTTCCCCGGCCCACCCCCGCGCCGACGAGGCCGCCGAATTCAACCTGATCATCATCCGCCTGGCCGATGACTACGACGTGCCGCTGATCAACCTGTGGCTGGCGGCGCGCCCGCTGCCCCGCTTCGGGCTGGAGGGGGACGATATCCATATGCGCCTGAGCGGCTACCGCACGGTCATGCTGGCCGACGGCATCGAGACGCGCTTCGGCGGCGCGCTGCGCAACCTACTCAGCTTCTGCATGCTGCACGAGATCCGCCTCGCGCTCGGCCTGGAGTGATCGCCCGATGCGCCGCCTGTCCATCCACCTGATCATCGCCTGCCTCTGGCTGTTGGCCGCGCCCGCCGTCCGCGCCCAGTTCGCCGACCTGACGACCTTCCGCGATGCGCTCGTCTTCGCCGGGCCGGGGGCTTCGTTTCAGCAGGTGGGCCTGCTGCGCGCCGGCGTCCCGGTGACACTGGTCGAGCGCAACCGCGCCGGGACGTGGGTGCGCGCCGTCCGCAGCGGGCTGGAAGGCTGGATCATCGCCGGCTACCTCAACTGGTCGGAGGGGGCGGTCATCGGCGATCTGCCCGTCACTGATCTGCCCGATGGCGATCCGTCGCGGGCGGAGTTCGCCTCGCTGCGCCCGCTGTACGGCGCGCCGCTCATCCGCTTGGGGGAACGCTACCGCACGATCTACCTCGACGGGCAGGCGCTCGGCCTGCGCCCGGATGCCATCACCAAGATCGGCGATAGCCTGAGCGCTGACCCGCTTTTCCTCGAACCGCTGGCCCGCCCCGATGCGACCGACCACCTGGGCATCTACCAGCATCTGGCCGACGCGATCCGCGTCTTCGGGCCGTCCGCTGGCCCCAGCGCCGCCGCGCGCGTCGGCATGACCAGCTACGTCGTTTTCGACCCGATGTGGGCCGACTCGGCGCTGTGCCAGCCGGGCGAGACGCCGCTCGACTGCGAGCTGCGCCGGACGCAGCCGACGATCGCGTTCATCCTCTTCGGCCCCAACGACGTCATGCGCATGACGGCGGATCAGTTCGCCGTGCAGCTCCGGCTGATCGTCGATGCCGTGCTCGCCAACGGCACGATCCCGGTGCTTTCGACGTTCAGCTATGCCCAGGATGCCCCGCTGTGGTGGCAGTCGGTCGATTTCAACCAGCGCATCATCGCGCTGGCGGATGAGGCCGATCTGCCGCTGATCAACCTGTGGCTGGCGGCGCGCACGCTGCCCGATTACGGGCTGGATGTCGATCGCGTGCACCTGCTGCAAACCGGCTTCGAATACCTGACGTTCGAACAGAACGCCGTCGCCTTCCGTGGGGCGGCGCTGCGCAATCTGCTCACCGTGACGATGCTCGATGCCATCGACACCGGTCTGGCCGCGCTGTGAGGCTTCCGGTGATATAATCCGATCACAGTTATTGATGAAAGCCTGCCGCATATGATCGCACTGCCCGAAACGATCGCGCTCCCTCTCGAAGTCGATGACCGCGGTATCATCCGTGTCAGCGGGACACGGATCGCGCTGGATACGATCCTGGCCTGCTACCATCAGGGAGACAGCCCGGAGGCGATCCATCAAGCGTTCGAAGCGGTGCCGCTGCACGACATCTATGCCGTGATCGCGTACTATCTGGCGAACCGCGCTGAGATCGATGCCTATCTTGACCGCGGCCAGCAGGAAGCAGAACGGCTGCGCCGGCAGTGGGAAGCGCGGCTGTCCCCTGAACAGAGCGCGCTCCAGACCCGGATCCGCAGCCTGATGGCCGCACGTCAGCGCGAAACGGATGGCTGAATGCGGCTGGCCGCCGATGAGAACTTCGATGGCCGGATCTTGAGCGGCCTGCGCAGCCGGCTTTCTGCGCTCGATATCGTTCGCATCCAGGATACCCCCCTGTATCGCGCCTCCGATCCCGATCTGCTCGACTGGCTGGCCCGGGAAGAGCGCATTCTCCTGACGCATGATATCCGCACCATTCCCCGGTTCGTTTTCGAGCGCGTGCAGGATGCCCGGCCTGTCCCCGGTGTGATCGCAGTCCAGCGCCATGCTGCCTCAATCGGGGCGTTGATCGATGAACTGGTGCTCATCCTCAGTACAGCCAATCCGGGCGATTTCCGGGATCAGGTCATGTATGTCCCGCTGCGCTGACGATCGGTCTGCCCAGTGCTGCTCACCGTGACGATGCTCGACGCCATCGACACCGGGCTGGCCGCGCTGTGAGCGCCGCGCGCCGGGACTGGCCCCCGATCGCCACTGGTATAGATGGACGGGCGCGAGTACACTTGATGAATAGACTCGCAGTCGTGTGAACAGCTTGCGCGCATGAATCGAATCCCTGTAGGCCAATACCTGTACATCGAAAATGGCGATCACTGGCGCATGGTCGCGCCCGCCTCGGTGACGCGCTCAGCCGATATCGCCGTGCTGGAAGCGGCCCCCGGCGGCCCGTTCCGCTACATCGATGCGTTCGGCGTCAGCCGCCGCCTGCCCACGAAAGGCCACCTGACCACCGAGCAGATCCAGCGCGTGGTCGTCGGCTGGTCGCGCCGCGATGAAGCCTGGCACCTCGGATTGATGCTCACGCCGGAAGCGGCGCTGGCGCGGTCGGGCATCCGCTGGGTCGAAATCGCCGCCTGGCGCACGCTGGAAGCCAAACAGACCGTCGTCGATCTCGGCGAGGCGCTGGCGCGCACGCTGGCGCTGCCCTTCTCGATCGTGCCGCCCAAAGACGACTCGAGCATCATCGTCCCGGTGCTGCCCCAGCCGCAGACAGCGCCGGTCGAAACGCCCGTGCCCGCGCCCGTCTATGCGCCGCCCGCTGTGCCCGCGCCCGCCGCCGTCTTCCCGTCCGCCGCGCCGCCGCCCCCCACCGCCGCCGCCCCGGCATTTTCCGGCGTGGGGGCCGCCGCGCCGATCTTCCCGACGGATATCCCCCACGCTCAGCCGGTGGTCGCACCGGTCGCGCCAGAACCGCTGCTGCGCGAACCCCCGTTCGAAATCGACGCCTGGACGTTCACCCGCCTGTCCCCGCATGTCCTGGAGCTGCGCCTCAACCGCTCACTGGGCCGCCGCGCCCTGCTGCGCGCGCTGTGGTATGTCTTCTGGGCGGCGATCTTCTTCCTGCTCAGCGCGGCGTCGCTGACGAGCGGCATCGCGCCGCCGCAGCCGGAATTTTTGATCTACGCCGGTTTCATCGCGGGCGCGTACCTGATCATCGCCGCGTTCGTCATGCTCTTCCGCAGCGGACGGCAGATCAACCGCATCGTCGCCGATGCGGTGCGCCGCGAGATCGTCGGCCTGCGCGGGGATGTCGCGCGCTGGGTGCTGCCCGCCGATACCATCCACGCGCTCTACATCAGCGAGCGCGTCTCGCGCGTGCGCCCCGGCAAACCGGGCCGCTTGATCCACGATGGCGAGCTGAATTTCCTGATGCACGATGGCAAATTCTGGCATGGCGCGGTCTTCAACAATCTGGATGAGCGCGTCACGCTCTCGCTGCCGCCGGTGACCCAGGCCGACGCCGACGCCCTCAACCGGGCCGAGGTCGTGCCGCTCGACGGTCACCGCGCGCTGTCGTCGCTCAGCCAGGCCGGGCTGCTGATCGCCCGGATGATGGGGATCGCGGCCAGCTACGACCAGCGCCTCAAAGGGTGAGCGCGATCATGCCGGTCGTCACGCTGGATGAGGCCGTCGTCCTGCGGGCGCGGCTGCGCGCGGAGGGCGGGCGGCTGGTCTTCACCAACGGCCATTTCGATCTGCTGCACGTCGGCCACCTGGATTATCTGGAGCGCGCCCGCGCCCTGGGCGATGCGCTGATCGTCGGCGTCAACGGCGATCCGGCCACCAGCCGGCTCAAAGGCGCGGGCCGCCCGCTCGTCCCGGCGGACGAGCGCGCCCGGCTGATCGCCGCGCTGCGCCCGGTCACCGCCGCGCTGATCTTCGACGGCGATACGGCGGACGCCGTGATCCGCGCGCTGCAACCGGAGATCTACGTCAAAGGTGGGGATTACCGCGACAAACCGCTGCCCGAACGCGCCACCGCCGAAGCGCTCGGCGGCCAGGTGGTGCTGCTCGATTATCTACCCGGCCACAGCACCAGCGCCCTCATCGCGCGCATCCGCGCGCTGCCCTGAAGACAGTCGCCCCGCCGAAGGATTCAGCGCGCGCGCTGCTGAAAGTAGCCGCTGATGAACCGGTACAGTTCGAGCGGATTCTCGGGTCGCTGACGGTTGGCCTCCAGCTTGCGCGTCAGCCCGCTGTCATCCTGTAACACTTTCGGGTCATACTTTTCGGTCACGCGCAGCACGACCTCGCTGATGCGCTGAAGGTCGATGGCCAGGTTGCGCACCAGCGCGCGCTGTTCGTGCAGCGAGATCTCTTCCCACAGGCTTTCGATCTCGCTGTGCAGGGCCGCCGCGCTGACGACGAACCGTCGATCCTTATCGACCGCGCCGGGGGCGGGGATGGCGGCCAGCGCCGCGCGCAGCAGCCGGTTGATCTGCTGCACCTCGCGCACCAGCAGATGCGCCGCGCGGTCGGCCAGCGGGTGATCGGCGATGGCCCGGTCGCCGCGCAGGGTGGCGCGCCTGCCGCGCGAGAAGTAACCGCCCAGGCAGCGGAAGACATCGACCAGCGAGTAAGCCGCGCCGCGCCCCATGAGCAGGTTGTTGATCTCTTCGGGCACTTCTCTGGGGTGCGCCTGGCGGTGCGCATTGGCCATCTGGGCGATCAGGCGTCCGGTCTCGACGATCTCGGTGCACAGGATGGCGCGGTCTTCCTCGCTCAACCCGCCGCGCAGCGCGTCAAGGTCGCTGATCAGGGTGGAAATGCTGGGGGCGTGCCCTTTTTCCAGGTAGGGCAGCGCCGTATCGTAGAGGAATTCCGCCGTGGTGTGCAGGGTATAGGCGTAATCGCCCAGGCTCTCCCCCGCCATCATCCGCCATAGCAGCAGCGTGGCATCGAGCATGACGCGGACAGGCTCGCCCAGTTCGCGCCCCAGCCGCTGGATCGCGCCGGGGGCAGCGCCTTCCGGCAGGCGGCGGATGTAGCGGCGCAGGGCGTTGCGCGCCGCCGTGACCGCGCGCTCGTTCCAGTTGAGCATAGTGTACATCTGCGTCATGATCGACAGCCCGATTTCACCGCGCCGGGCGGCGGCGGCGGGCAGCAGATCGACGATCCGTTCGGCCTGGGCATCATCGCGCCGTTCGGCGTAATGGTTGAGCAGTTGGATCAGGCTGTCCGGCTGGATCGTCTCGGCGATCAGGCGGTTGCCCGCGATCAGGCGCGTCAGGTCAAGCGCTTCTTTTTCCAGTTCGGGCGGCCATTGATGCTGCTCCAGCGCGCCGAAATAGGCCATCGCCAGCGGCAGCGGCTTGATGCCGCGCGTCGCCAGCGCGCTCAGCGCCGCCGACACCTCGGTGACGGGCAGCGGCGTCTGGCTGAACACGTCGCGGATCAGGCTGCCGAACTGGCCCAGCTTGTCGGCGGGGTAGAACAGCCGATTGTGCCGGTTCAGCTCGGTCACCAGATCGATATGCGACCCGCGCGCCAGCAGGATGCGCAGCAGCGCCGGTCGGCCCGCCGCCTCGATCTGCGGCAGATAATCATCGGTCGAGACCGAGCGCACGATCCAGAGCAGGACGTTGGTATAGAGCTTGCCCCACTCCGTCGCGGCGGCGTCGGCCAGGATGGCCAGCGTTTGTGCGTCGAGCAGATCGAAGCGGCGGTGGGTGACGGCCAGTTCCGCCAGGCGGATCGCCAGCGGGTAGCGCCAGGTATCGCCGTGGGCGGCGCAGAACGCCTCGACCGCCTGTGGCAGCAGACCGGGCGGCGCATCCGGGCCGTCCGCGCCGAGGGTGTAGGCCACCAGGTGGCGGGTGCTGGCCGGAAGCCGCGCGGTGAGCGGCTGGAGCTTCAGCACGCGATGCCAGCGATCGGGCGGGAACGTCGCGGCGGACAGTGCAAAACACAGCCCGGCCAGATCGGCGTCGGACGGGGCCAGCGGCAGCGCCGCTTCGACGACCGACGGCAGGATCGCCGCGATGCTGCTGTGATCGCCCGCGCTCGCCGTGGACTGCGCGTGCAGCTCGCGCAGGAAGGCCGTCAGGCCGGCGGCATCGCCCGCTTTGACCATCCCGGCGGCCATCGCCAGGGCCGCGCGGTGCAGCAGTTCGACCCAGTACATGCCGCGGAAGCCGCCCGGCATGTTCAACCAGCGCTGCAGCCGGCGGTACACGCGCTCCCCCTTGCCCGATGCCAGCGCGCCGTCGAGCTGGTTGATGATGGCGCGCTCCAGATCGGGGTTGCCGCGCGCGGCGGCGGGCAGCAGATCGGCTTCTTCGATGTCGTCCAGCGCCAGCGCGAACGCCATCAGGTGGCGGATGTAGGCGATGCGCGTGTCGTCGTTGAGCGTCGGGTCTTCGCGCAGTACGCGCACCACTTCTCGGGCTTCCACCGGCTGGTTATTGAGCACGGCGGTATCGATTTTGAGGCGGAATGCGCCGTAGCTGAGCGCGTCGGCCAGGGTGTCGCCCTGCTTCAGCCGCCAGCCGGCCACCGGCGTGAGCAGGCGCGTCTGCTCGATCACGCGCTCGGTTCCCAGGCGGAGCTGGCTCTTGATGAACCGGGCGTATTCGACTTCCGCGCTCTGGCCGCTGACGCGACCGGTCGCCCAGTCCAGAATCATGACGCCGGGCGGCGGCGTATCGTTCTCCGCTAGAAAGCGCACCTGGGTTTCGATCGGGGTGGCCGCTGTGGCATACGTGGTGAACGTCACGCCGAAGCGCGCGGGCGGCGGCAGCAGCGCCAGCAGTCCCTCGATGAAGGCCACCCGCCGCTCCAGATCGTCCGGCGCGCGCTCGACGACGATCGGCACACCCTGGATGATGGCGGCCAGCAGCGCTTCCACCTGTTCCAGCCGGTCGCGCACTGCCGACAGCAGCGCCAGCATCGCCGCTTCCTGCGCTTCAGCGCCGGGCTGGGGGCGCTGGAGCAGGGTGAGCAGCGGCAGCGTGTGGCCGGTGGTGGAAAACAGCGGGAACTGCGGCAGCAGCAGCGCCATCAGCGCGCGCAGGTTGCCGCCGATCGTGCGCAGCACATCGATCGGCATGAGGATGAAATGGCGCATCGGCTGGCCGCCGTTGCCCATGATCGCCTGCACGATGAAAAACGGCACGGTTTCGCCGCGTACCAGCGCCCACGATCCCCCGGACATCCCCGGTGGGGCCGGGATGCGAGCCAGGCGCACCGCTTCAGCGACGTGCTCGGGCTGTACCCCGGGCGACTGCGCCAGCAGATGGAGATCCCCCTGCAGACGCCCCCCGGAGACAACCTGCCCGTGGTAGAAATGTTCGAGCGCGTAAGACGGTACAGCCACGATCAACCCAGCGCTGCATCGCGATCCAGTTACCGGTTAGAGTTCTACTATAACAGGTTTGCCTGTAACGCTCAACGCAATCTTAGGTCAAGGGAGGATCCAACGGTGTGGTGAAGCGCCCGCTTCAGCCCTCACCCTGTCTGGCCTGCGGCCAGCCTGTCCCTCTCCCAGGGGAGAGGGGCACTGTGCTTCAGTGGCCAGCGCCGCCGATTTCGCCACTTCGTGAGGTCAGGGGGCATCAGGCCGTGCCGCGGCGCAGCAGCGTCCGCAGCAGCGCGCGATCATCCGCATCGACGATGCGCAGCGCGAGGCCGCTCAGCAGGTAGATGAGGCCCGCCGCCAGCGCGGCGATCAGCGGAGGGATGAACGCCAGCAGGAGCGCGACCGATCCCGCGGAGACCGCCGCCGCCAGCGCCACCCGGCCCAGCCGCAGCGCCGCGATCCGCCCCGGCCCCGTGCCGCCCGCCGCCCGCCCGACGGCGATCAACACGGCCAGCTCGGCGATCACCGAGGCCGCCGCCGCGCCGATCACGCCCAGCGCGGGCAGCAGCACCAGGTTCAAGCCCAGCTTGAGGATCAGCCCGCCGGTGCGCAGCGCGACGTACTGCCGCTGGCGGTTCTGCACCATCAGCGCCTGCGCGAAGACGTTGACGATCATCGTCAGCGCGGCGTACCAGATCAGCACGCGCAGCACCTGCGCCGCCGGCTGAAAATCCGCCCCGAACAGCGGCACGGTGATCGCGTCCGCCGCCGCGGTGAAGGCGATCCCCAGTGGGATGCCGATCAGCAGGGTATAGAGCGCCAGCTTCTCCACCAGAAAGCGGAACTGCACCCCGCCCCCCGGCTGATCGGGCTGATACGCCCGCGCCATGAGCGGGAACACCGCCACCAGCACCGTGGTGGACAGGATCTCGACGACGCCGACCACGATGACGAAGGCGGCGGTCAACTGACCGGTCGCCGCGCTGGACAGCAGGCCGGTGGCGATCAACCGGTCGATGTAGGTATAGGCCTGGTTGATGAACGCGGCCAGCGCCAGCGGCAGCGCATCGCCGATGAGCCGCCGCCGCCAGACGGCATCCACCGGGAAGCGCGGCCTGACCCCGCTGCGCGCCATCACCCCCCACAGGACGGCGGCGCGCATCAGACTGGTCAGCAGGGTGACCAGGTAAACGCCGAGCAGGCCGAAACCGGCGGCCAGCGCCAGCAGCGCCAGCGCGATCCGCCCCAGGATATGCCCGACCTCGACCGCTGAAGCGCTGATCATGCGCTCGCGGGCGATGAGCTGGTCATAGGCCAGCGTCCCGGCGGTATCGGTGAACAGCGCCAGCCCGGCCAGCGCCAGCAGGCCGCGCAGATCATCCGCATAGCCCAGCAGCGCCGCGGCCAGATTGACCGCCGCATAGCCGATCGCCGTCGTGATCGTGGCGATCGTCAGCGCGGCGGTGAATATCGCGCCCGCGCGTTCGGGCCGCCGCGCCGACTCGCGGATCGCGATCAGGCTGAGGCCGAACAGCCCGAACGTCGCTCCGAGGGTGAACAGCGCCAGGATCGTGCCGTAAACGCCGTACTCCGCGTCGCCCAGCCAGCGCCCCAGGATCAACTGCCAGCCGAACAGCGCCCCGTTGGCGATGAGACGGGCCAGCGTCAGGACGGCGGCGCTGCGAGCGGCCCGGCGGGCTTCCGCCGCGGTGAGGGGAATGCTGGCGGTCACGATGCGGCGGTCGGCCCGGCGGGGAAGATGTCTCTGACGGGCAGGGCGAAACCGGGCAGCACGGTCTCTAACGTGAGCGTCCCGGTCTCATCGAGCACCAGGCCGGGCTGGCCGGGCGCGTAGACTTCCACCGTGCGCGCGAACGGATCGACGATCCAGACGATGCAGCCGGCGCTCAGGTAGATCGTCAGTTTGCGCCGCAGCGTGCGCTGTTCGACCGTGTTGGCCGGATCCGAGATCACCTCCACCACCAGTTCCGGCGGCACGCTGCTGAACCCGCGCGTGACCGGCTGCGGCTGGCGCGTCGGGGAGAGATACGCCACATCCGGGGCGAGCACCTGTCCACTGATGAGGAAACCGCCGTCAGGCCCGGTCACCGTCCCGGTGAGACCGTTCTGATGCAGGAATAAGCGGATGAAGAACAGGATTAACCCGGCGATGTTGGACGCGAACGGATTGGACGGCACGTCGATGATCTCCCCGGCGATGAGTTCGAGGCGGCGGTCGGCGTTTTCCGGCAGGCTGGCGTAAGC
>DAOUBU010000017.1:0-19339 GCA_034432395.1 Anaerolineae bacterium | reverse complement strand
CGCCGTTTTCTGTTGTCAGCAACAAAAGCTTGATTCTGCGCTGGCATTTGACCGTTTGTTATCTTTTTGAAACCTGCACATTGGGTTAGCTAACAGGAAGTTTCTCAGGATCGATCACCATGTCTCCGTCGTGTGAAGAACTGCTGGCGCTCATCCCCGCTTATGCCATCGGCGCGACCGATGCCGACGAAACCCGCCGGATCGAAGCCGGCCTATCCACCTGCCCGGAACTGGCGGCGGAACTGGCGGCGTTCCGGGCGCTGGATGGCGCGCTGGCGGCCAGCCTGCCCCAGGTCGCGCCGCCCCCCTCCGTCCTGACCGCGCTGCTGGAGACAACCCGGCGGACGCGCCGGCCCGGGCGGACGCTGCGCCGTCTCGCCTTCGCCGCCGCAGCGGCGGCGCTGCTCATCGTCGCGATCGGGGGCGGCCTGTACGGGTACGGGCGCATCCGCGAACTGGAGCAGCGGCTGATCATCGCCGAACGGGCACAGATCCTGCGCCTGCCGACGGCGGCCAGCGGCGCGGCGACCGGTGCGCGCGGCCAGGTGATCTGGCTGCCGGAAGCCGATGCCGGCCTGCTGCTGGCGGAGGACTTCCCGCCCCAGCCGGAGGGGACGGTCTATCAGGCATGGGTGACGCGGGACGGGGTCATCACCAGCCTGGGGACGTTCGTCGTCAGCGCCGATGGCAGCGCCGGCCTGACCTTTCCGACCGCGCTGCTGGCGGAGCCGTTCGACGCCATCGGCGTCACCCTGGAACCCGGCTCGGGCAGCGCTCAGCCGACCTCCGCGCCGGTCGTCCGCTGGCAGCGGACGGTATAGTGCTTGACCTGACCGCTCACTCCTGCAAACGCGATCGTCCCAGTTCAACCAGCGCTTGAGGTAACGGCTCTGCGCGCGTACTTCAGGAATAGACTTAAATGAAATAGGATAAAATTGATAGTATTATGGTGATATGCCATCCGTCCCATACCTATCCGGTTCGCCACTTCTGCTGGCCAGCGCTCCCGATGATATAGAAGTGCAGCGGGTCATGCCATCTGGATCGCTAAGTCAGTCATCACAAACGGAGAAGCCCAGGTCCAGATATTTCCGGAGTGAGTTCAGAAATGGCCGATCCGATCCCCCGAACAGCCGCGCCTTCGCCCCGGATCCGCCCCCGCCCGATCATCGCGCTCCGCGTCATCATGGATATGGATGCGGTTGGATCGGGCAGATTGTGATCACCATCGGGATCATCCTGGCTGCTGCGGTCATCTTCGGCAGCTTATCGCACTTTGAAGATCTCATCCGTCAGGTGACTGTGGCCGTGGGGTCTCAATGGGCGCCTGACCGTCAGCCCGATCGGTTGATCGTCCCCGGCGGGCCAGTGGCTGTAACCAACCCGCCATCTGGAACGGTGCGGCCCCCCCGTCCGACGCAGCCCCCGCCTCCGACACAGCCGTTCATTCCGACACAGCCAGGAAGCTCAGCACCGACTGTTCTGTCCAACCGGGGTAGTGTGCATGTAAACGACAATTGCAATCCCCCGACCTCCTTTCATGTGGGGATGACTGTCGTGGTGGACACAGCCAGTCGCTCAGGTGCAAGCACTCGGATCGCTGCCTGGACACAGCCCGGCGGGAATGTGCACAACTCGGATGCGGAACCGGGAGCGCGCCTGTATATTACCGGAGGCCCCGAATGTGTTTACAACGAACAATACCGCCAGTATTTGCGTTATTGGCGCGTTGAATTCACAAATCGTAATGGTAGATATGTCTCAGGCAATGCATGGGTCGCAGAAAGTATCTGGGAGGGCAATCTATTAAACTATTTGATATGTCCGTTGACAACCCCAGATTGTTAGACTATAATTTAATTATACTTCAAAAAGTTAATGCCTTAAGGATCGGGGGCAAAAACAATGCAGCAGCAGCAAGGGTACTGGATCGGTGACAAGTTCTATACGCTCGGCGAAGATCAGGCGAATGAAGTTCAGAACACCGCGATTGTCGCATCCGATCTGAAACAGATCGCCGGGGTGGACGCGCAGCGTAAGCTTGTCAAGCTGATGCCTGATGGCACCTGGAGACTGGTACAGGATAACGAGCGGCTGGCCCCGGGCAGGTACGATAACGTTCCATCGTATGTTTTTGGGTGATCAGCCGGACAGAACCATGTCTGCGTTGAAAGCTCGCGTCGAGGCGGAAGTTCACCGCGTTCTGGGGCCGGTCTATGGAGACAGGCCCGGACGTCTGGATTATGACAAAAGTGCCGGGACCTGGGTTCTGATCCGTCAAGTCGATGTCCCGCGTAAGTTGACGCGGGATGGCACAGGTGTGAGTGACATCCTCATCCTCATTCCGCCGGCTTATCCTCAAGTGCCTCCCGATGGTTTCTACTGCGATCAGGGGCTGAAGATCGCGAACCATTACTTCCAGGGCTGGCGTGATAAATTCTATCCGGATCGTCAGCATGAGTTGATCAAGCAGAAGTGGAACTGGTTTTGCATCCATGTGCATGACAAAGGGGCCACTTCCGGCTGGCGAGCCACAGGGGACATCAAGCGGGGCGACAATCTGCTCACTTACCTGCGCTTATGTCAGGCCATTCTGGAGGGGGAAAGCCGAAAAATCCTCTGATCGATCGTCACCGGCAGCAGAGGAAGACATCCACCAATGCCCCGATTTCACTTTCACCGATTTCGCAGACAGATTTGGAAGCGATTGCTGATGCGCTTTAGGACAGCCCCCCCTCAGCAAGTTGAAGTCGTTTTCACCGCCGATCAGTACAGCCGCCTGCACACGCATCTGTTTCAGGAGAATGAGGATGAGCAGGCGGCTCTCGCTTTTGTCTCCCCCGCTGCATCCAACGGACGCATCCGTTTGCTCGTCCATCATCTGGTATTTCTCATGCCTGAACACTATGATGAGCAAACGGGGGTGTATCTGAAATTTACCCATGAGACTGAAAAAGCCATCGCCGAACATGCGATCGAGGAGCAGTGGGGGCTGATCGAAATCCATTCACACCCCTTTGCCAACGATTTCGTCAATTTTTCATCGATCGATCTCGAACACGCGCTCCCTCGTTTTCGCTGGTTCGCCGGGCAGACACAGGAAATCCAGAAACAATTTCACCACGGGATGCTCGTCTTCGGCAAGAACAGCGCCGATGGACTGTTCTATCTCCCCGATCACGATCGGATGTATCCCATCGATCGAGTCACCATCTTGAGCCATCCGCTCAGGCATTTTTACATCGCCCGTCCGGAACCGAGTCTGAAAGAAGGAGTCTACGTTGAGCGTACCACTCGTCAGGTGCAGGCATTCGGAGCGTATGGACAGGCCAAACTGGCCGATCTCGCAGTCGGCATCGTCGGTCTCGGTGGCATCGGTTCCATCCTCGCTTACTTACTGGCACTACTGGGCGTGCGAAAATTCGTCCTGGTCGATGACGATCGGATCGAAGCGAGCAATTTAAACCGTTTCATCGGGGCTTCCGCTCAAGATGCGGCCAATCAGACACCGAAAGTCCGGGTGATTGAACGGCTGATCAAACAGGTCGATCCGCAGGCCGAGGTCGTGGCTTTCCAGCAAAAGTTCCCGACATCGGACAATGTCGAGCATCTCAAAATGGTCGATGTGCTCCTCGGCTGCACCGACTCCCACGGCAGCCGATTGCTGTTGAACGCATTTTCCGTTCAGTATCTGCTGCCGTATATCGATATCGGCGTCGGCATCAACAGCGATGAGGCCGGTCAGATCCAGGATGCGGGTGGACAGTTTCGGGTGCTGCTTCCAGAGCGATTCTGTCTCCAGTGTATCCGCGCGATCGACCCGGATCAGGCGGGTCGCGACCTGCTCTCGCAGGAGCAAAAAGAGGCGCATCGCGTGCGTGGCTATATCCCGGCGGAAGATATTCCTGCCCCCGCGGTGAGTTTCCTGAATACGACGCTGGCATCGCTGGCGGCGGGAGAGTTCTTCAACCTGGTGACCGGGTTCCAGGCGCCGTCGGAAATCCTGTATTACTTTCTCAAAGATCAGGCGATCCGGAAAATCACAGCCAGTCGCGATCCGGACTGCGTCGCCTGCGGCCCGACAGGGCGGTTTGCTGCAGGCGACTTTGAGCTGGCTCTCGGGCTGCCGATCAGCGCGCTTCCCGCAGATGAGCTGCCTGTACCGACCGGTCACGCTCCATCGGCTGATCTTTCCGCCGCCAGCGCGCCGCCGCCACCAGCAGCGCCAGCAGCGCCGCCGCCCACCCCGCCAGCCCCAGCGGGATGAGGGGCAGCCAGCCCGGCTGGTAGCGGAACTCGACCGCTGACCGCCCCGGCGGCACTTCGACCGCCCGGAAGAGCACATCGGCGCGCCGGATGGGGACATCCTGACCGTTGACCGCCGCCGTCCAGCCGGGGTAGTAGGCATCCGCCAGCAGCAGATAGCCCCCACGCGGCGCGTCCACCTCGATCGCGATCGCGGTTTCGTCATAAGCCGTGATCGCGGCCCGCGCGACGCCGGCTGGCCCGCTGAACTCCGTCCGCGCCGCCGGGTCGTGTACGGCGATCATCGTCAGCGGGTCGAATGCCGGGTCGCGCATCCACGCGAGCGCCGCCGCCGTCCCGGCGTCGTCATCGCTGAACGCCGCGATGGCATCCGCCACCACCCAGGCGCGCGGATACGGCTGGCCGTCGGCATAGATCTCGATATCGCTGGAGAGGACGCGCGTCCACGGGGCGGGCGTCGTCTGCTGAAAATCGCCGGTGCGCGCATCCACCAGCGTGAGCGCGGCGGGCGCGGGGTCGGCAGCGGGCAGACGCAGCGCCATCACGCTGATCGGCTCGGGCAGCGGCAGCCGCGCCAGCGCGAAGCGTTCGACGCGCGCGCCCGCTGGAGCCGGTTGAGCGGCGATCCAGCCGCCGGACTCCGCGCGCACCTGCACGGGCGGGGCCGGGCAGGCCGCCAGATCGTCCGCCGGGCAGGTGAAGAGCACGTCCACCGCGGTCGCCTCAAACGGCACGGCGACCGGGTGTTCGCCCGCGCTGAAGGGCAGCGTGGTATCGTAGGCGATGTCGTCATGCCACAGGTCGAACACCTTGTCGGTGATCAGGTAGCGCACGTTGAGCAGGCGCAGCCAGCGCAGCTCCGGGATGCACGCGCCCCGGCACGCTTCTGGCCGGGCCAGCAGCTCGCGCAGGCGGCCATCGACGGTGAGCAGTTCGCCGGGCGGGGTGAAGAGCGCCGAAAAAGCGGTGTAGTAGCGCGTGGGCAGCAGACCGCCGTCGAACCCGTCGGCGGTCGGCAGGTCGAACAGCAGCGGCAGGTTGGATCCCAGCACCTCGTGCAGTTTGATCCCGGTGAAGGCGGAGGCGCGCGCCGTCTCGCTCAGGCCGAGCGCGGCGAAGCGGGCCTCCAGATCGGCGCGATCGCCGGGGTCGAAGCGCAGATCGCTGATCGAGAGGAAGCGCGGAGCGGGCATTTCGGCTTCATCGTAGACCTGCATCTGATAAGCGGTGAAGCGACCGGGCTGATAGATGGCATACGGGACGAGGTCGGTATACGGCAGGCTGCGCGATGCGAGGAACAGTTCCATCGCGATCAGCGCGGCCAGCGGCCCGCGCGCGCGAGCCGGCCAGCGCAGCGCGATCAGCGTGACGAGCAGCGCCAGCACCCAGCCGACAAACGTGATCGGCCCGGCGGGCGTCGGCGGCGTGCCGTCGGGCAGGCGCTCGATGAGCGGCGCGCTCGCCATCAATGCAATTGTGACAGCGGCGATCAGCACCGGGAGGCGCCAACCGCGCCAGCCCGCACGGTAGAAGCGCGCCGAGCGCAGGGCGTCCAGCCCCCAGCCGGCCAGCGCCGCCGTCCCCAGCGCGAACAGCGCCAGCCAGCGCGCCGGCACGCGGAACAGGTTGAAGCCCGGCAGACCGGCCAGCACCCAGTAGACCGGATTGTACAGGCCGAAGGCGAAGAACAACCCGATCCCGGCCAGCGCAACCAGCGTCAGCCGCCCGACCGTGCCGGGTGGCCCGGGCGTCAGCGCGCCGATGAGCGCCAGGCCGAGCGCGATCACGCCCGGATAGGCGATGTACTCGTTGCTGATCAGCCGTGACGGGCCGTCGTAGCCGGGCAGCAGACCGCGCCCGACCGTGAACGGGCTGAAGCTGAACGCGGTCGCTTCATTCGGGGTCAGGCCGCCCGCCCGGTTGCTCACCCCGCTCAGCTCGAGCGTTGGCGCGATCTGCGGCAGCGCGAGGATGAGCGCGATCGCGCCCGCCGCGACCATCCCGCCGATCAACGGCAGCACCCCGGCCCGCCGCGCCGCGACCGCGCGCCCGGCCAGCACGATCAGCATCCCGACGCCGGTGATGAAGACGGTCTGCGTGTGGCCGGTCAGAAACTGCGCCGCCAGCGCCATGCCGAGCAGCAGGCTGCTCGCGGACAGGCCGCGCGCGCGCAGCGTCAGCGCCAGGATGACCGGCAGCCAGGCCAGCCCTTGAAGCTGGTTGATCTGCTCCGCCCGCGCGCCGACGTACCCGCCGAATGCGAAGACGACCGCCGCCGTCACCCCGCCGAGCGCCGTCAGCGGCAGGATCGACCGGGCGAAGGCATACGCGCCCAGCCCGGCGATGACGACGTGCAGCACGATGCTGATGGCGATGGCGTGCGGCGGATCCAGCCCGATCAGCGGCCAGTTGAGCGGGTAGAACGTGCCGAGCTGGCTGTTGGCCAGCAGGGGGACGCCGGTGAACAGCACGGGCGACCACAGCGGCAGCACGCCCGCACGCAGGGCGGCATCGCGGGCGTGCCAGTACGGGTAGAAATAGGTGTAGGTATCGCCGCGCCCCAGGATATGCCCGGAGAAGAGCAGCGGCGCGTAGAAGATCAGGACGAGCGCGATCAACCCGCTCAGGCGGATCAGCCGCGCTCGCCAGCGACGATCGGCTGTGCCGTGCACGGGAGCTTACTGCGCGCCGGTCTGCTCCGGCTCATCGGCGGGCGGGATGTAGTACTCCTCGTGGACTTCCTTCTCGGTCACGACGAAATACATCACAGCGATGACCGAAAACAGCGCCAGCGCCACCAGGATCGCCCCGATCAACAACGACATGCTGTCATTCTCCCCTAAAACTCGTCCCACGGTCTGGCCGTATTGTAGCACAGGGCGGCCTTAATGCGATGCTAACGCGGCAACCCGTGCCGCAGGCCACCGATGGGGTTATGCTGAATAGAGATCGCTGCGTCACCCAACCCGCTGTCTTCATGAGGACGTCAACCGTGAATCCGATCAGCCCGCCCTCCGTCCGTGTTTCGCGCCGCTGGCTGCCGCTGCTGCTGCCGGTGACCGGCTTCGTCCTGGTCGCGTTCGGCCTGATGTGGGCGATCCAGACCATCGGCCTGGAGCGCATCCGGGGGACGATCGACGCCGCTGGGCCGTTCGCCCCGCTGATCTACATCGGCATCAAAGCGGCGACCTACGTCTTCGCCCCGCTGACAAGCGGGCCGATCCAGCTCGGATCGGGCATCCTGTTCGGCCTGTGGGAGGGCGTGTTCTACACCCTGATCGGCGAGGTGATCGGCGGCACGATCGCCTTCCTGATCGCGCGGCGCTGGGGGCGGGCCGCCGTGCGCCGCTTCGTCGGTGAGGACGGCCTGAAGCGCGTGGACGCCTTCTACCACCACGTCGGCGAATGGCGTTCCCTGGTTTACGCGCGGCTGTTCCTGTTCGGCATTTACGACTTCCTGTCATACGCCGCCGGGCTGACGCCGATCCGCCTGCGCACCTACATCCTGATCTCGGCGGTCGTCGGCTTCTTCCCGACGCTGGCCGCCGTCCTGCTCGGCACGCTGGTCACCGAGGAACGCAGCGGTTTCATCGCCCTGTACGCGGTCATCGGCGTGCTCATCGCCCTGCCGCTGCTCTTCCAGCGGCAGATCCGGCGCGTCCTGCACGCGGCGGGCCTGCTGCGGGCGGTCGAACATGCGGACGATGCAGCCGGCGCGCCCCGGACGTAAGCCGCCTTCAGCCCACCCAGTCGCGCAGGAACAGAAAATCGTGGCCGAGCGTGCGCCGGCTCAGTTTGGCGATGTTGGGCATGGTGCGCTTGAAATGATTGGCCTTGACGCGCCGCCACACCCCGCGCACAAACGCCGGGTCGAAGCCTTCCTCGATCGCCTCTTCGACGCTGTAGCGCTCGTCCACCAGCAGATAGAGCAGTTGATCGACCGCCGCGTAGGTGTAACCGAGTTCGGCCTCATCGGTCTGGCCCTCCCACAGGTCAGCCGACGGGGGCTTATTGAGGATCGAAGCCGGCACGCCCAGCGCAGCGGCGAGCTGGCGCACCTGGGTCTTGTACAGATCGCCGATCGGCTGCACGGCCACGCCGCTGTCGCCATACACGGTTGAATAGCCGAGCAGCAGTTCGGTCTTGTTGCTCGTGCCCATCACCAGCCCGCCGAACGCCGCGGACTGGTCGTAGAGCACGATCATGCGCAGGCGGGCCATGATGTTGCCCCGGCGCACACTGTTCATCTCCGGGAAGCGCTCGATCAGCGGATCGGCCATCGGCGTGATATCGACCGTCAGCGCGGGCAGGCCCAGCGCCTCGATGACCCTGTCCGCGTCGCTCAGGCTGTCCGCCGATGAGGTGCGGTACGGCATGCGCACGGCCAGCACGTTCTCCGGCCCCAGCGCCTCGGCGGAGAGATAGGCGGACAGCGCCGAGTCGATGCCGCCGCTCAGGCCGATCACGGCGCGGCGCATACCGATCTTGTGGATCTGATCGCGGATGAACCCGACCAGCATGGTGCGGGCGATCGCGGTGTTGATCTGCAGGCGGTGGCTGAGATCGGGCGTGGTCATCGGGCACTCCGGGAGAGGATGCGCGCCAGCTCGCGCTGGACGAGGTCGGGGCGCTCATCGCGCAGCAGCGGCAGCCGGCTGCGGACGCGGCGGATCTGATTCAGGTCGATCGAGCGCACGATCAGGGTCTCATCGAAATAGTGGCCGTGGACGATGAACGCGCCATCGGGGTCGGCGATCGACGAACCGCCCCAGAAGTTCTTGCCGTCCTCGTAGCCGACGCGGTTGACGTGGATGACGAAATCGGTGAACAGGCTGGCATAGGCCTGGTTGACCAGCTCGACCCAGCGCGACCCGCTCAGGCGGTCGCTGGCATCCAGCCCGCGCGACGGGCTGCTGCTGCTGAAGATGAGCATGTCCGCGCCGTCCAGCCAGAGCAGGTACGGCGGTGAGCTGTGCCAGAAATCCTCGCAGATGAGCATGCCGACGCGGCCAAAGCGCGTATCGAACGCCATGACGTGCTCGCCCTGGTCGAAGTAGCGCGCCTCGTCGAACATGCCGTAGGTCGGCAGGTAGATCTTGTGGTGGATGTGCAGCGTCTGGCCGCCGCTCAGGTAGGCGCTGGCGATGTAGAACCGCTGGCGCACATCCTGATGGACGAAGCCGACGACGATATCGATCTGCCGGCTGGCATCGAGCAGCGCGGCGTAGGTCGGGTCGTCGGCCTGCGCCCGGATCGCCACCTCTGGGACGAGATCCTGCACCTGATAACCGGTCAGCGAGAGTTCCGGGAAGACGATCAGGTCGGCTTTCGCCTCCACTGCCTGCCGGATGAACTCCAGATGCCGGCTCAGATTGGCCGGGACGTCGGCCAGTTTCGGGTAAATTTGCGCCAGCGCGATCGTGATGCGCACGGGTTCATCTCCACAGAGGTTGAAAATGCCGCAAGGCTAGACCGCCCGGATTACAGCCAGATGAAAACAGCGTGGGTGAATGCCGAGTCGCCGTCCCGGGCGAAGACGGGCGGATCGTAGCGCATTTCCGCCGACGTGGGCAGGGCATCTCCCCGTTCATTCGACGCGGCGCAGCACCAGCAGCGCGCTGTCGAAATCGGCCAGCGCGACCTCCAGCCCGACGCGCATCCAGCCCAGCCCGGAGCGGATCGCGTCCGTCCCTTCCAGCCGGTAGCGCGCCTCCGGCTCCAGCCCCTGCGGGTGCAGGCGCGGCAGGATCGCCGGGGTGGGCAGGTGCGTCCGGAAGGCGAAAACGACGCTGGCCGCCCGGTCTTTGCTGACGTACTGCACCGCCGAAAAACCGCCGGCGCGCGGCGAGATCAGGCGATACTGGTCGCCGAGCTGGATGATCGGGCGCAGCGCTTTGTACTGCGCGATCAGCCGGGCCGCCTCCGCCCGCTGCGCCTCCGTCCAGGTGAGCAGATTGCCGCCGATGCCCAGCGCCCCGGCCATGCTGACGTGAAAGCGGAAGCGCAGCGGGACGTGCCGATCGCCGCTGTCGGTCACCCAGGCTTCCATGACGCTGGCCGGGAAGAGATACGAGAAGCCTTCCTGAATGGCCAGCCGGGCGGGCGCTTCGGTGTTGTCGCTCACCCAGATCTGATCGGCGAAGCGCAGGATGCCCAGATCGGCGCGCCCACCCCCGCCCGAACACGACTGCCAGATCACAGCGGGGTGGCGGCGGCGCAGTTCGCCCCACAAGGCATACACCCCTTCCACATAGCGCACCCACAGCTCGCGCTGGCGCGCGCCCGCCTCCGGCCAGCCCGGCTCGCTGATGTTGCGGTTCATGTCCCATTTGATGAAGCGGATCGGGTGCGCGCTCAGCAGCGCGTCGATCCGCTCCAGCAGATAGGCGCGCACCTCCTCGCGCGCCAGGTTGAGGATCAACTGATTGCGCGCCTCGGTGCGCGGGCGCGTCGGGAAGTGGATGACCCAGTCGGGGTGCGCGCGGTACAGCTCGCTGTCCGGGCTGACCATCTCCGGCTCGAGCCACAGGCCGAAATCCATGCCCAGCCGGTTGACGTGCTCGATCAGCGGCCCCAGCCCGTGCGGAAATTTGGCCGCGTCCGGCCACCAGTCGCCCAGCCCGGCGCGATCATCGCGTCGGCGGTGGAACCAGCCGTCATCGACGACGAACAGCTCGACGCCCAGGGAAGCGGCCAGATCGGCCAGCCGCATCTGCGACTCGACATCGACGTCGAAATACGTCGCCTCCCACGAGTTGTAGAGCACCGGGTGGACGATCGGGCCGTGCGGCAGCACGCGCTCGCGGATGTGATCGTGCAGCAGGCGGCTGGCCCCGCCGAAGCCGGCCTCGGTGAAACCGGCCAGCGCGGGCGGCGTGGTGAACGCCGCGCCGCCGTCCAGCGTCCAGGCGAAATCCCAGTCGTTCAGGCCGAGAACGAGGCGGGTCGAATCGAAGTCGGTGACCTCGGCCAGCAGCTTCCAGTTGCCGCTCCAGGCCAGCGCGCCGAAGTAGACCTCCCCCGCCGTTTCGGACGCGCCGCGGTCGAGCATGAAGAACGGGTTGTGATGATGGCTGGTGGTCAGGCGGCGGCTCTCTAAGGCGGTGACCCCGCGCGGCAGCGGGTCGCGCTGAAGGCGCATCTCGTCGTACCAGCGCCCGGTCAGGTGCGTCAGGCGGTAATCCGTCCCCGGCGGGACGTGCCAGCAGGCGGACAGGGCGCGCTCCAGCACGATCGGCTGCTCACCGGTGTTGCTGAACTCCGCCCACCGTTCGATCAGATCGAACTCGACGTGCGCGCGGTAGACCAGCCGGACGGTGAGCGGGTAATGGGCATCGACCAGCGTCAGCGTCAGCGTCTCGCCTTCGACCTGCGCCTCGCGGAAGGTCAGCACGACATCGCGCACGCCGTCGGCGAACGTCGCCTTGAGGCACGGCTCGACGTAGCGCAGACCGCCGTAGACGGGAAATTCCTCCGGCAGCACCTGCCCCGGCCCGTTGAAACTGGCCCAGCCGATGCTGTCGGCGGGCGGGGGATAATCGTGGATCTCAGGCAGGCGCGGCCCCCAGTAGCGGTGGACGAGCAGGCCGGCGCTGTTGAGGCCGAGCGCGTAAGCGGTGCGGCGCGTCTCCAGCGTCCAGCCGGCGGCTGTGGTGTGAACGGGCATGGTCGGGTCTCCCGGTGTGGCTGCGGCTCAGCCGCCGCGTTCGGCGAGCCATTTATCGCGGTTGGCGGCGCGGGCGATCTTGCCGCTGGACGTCTTGATCAGCCAGCCGGGATCGACGATCTGCACCCAGGTCACGCTGACGGTCGAAGCGCGCGCGACCGCCTCGCGAATGCGCACGCTCAGATCGCGCCGGGCCGCCTCATCGGTCAGCGTCGTCTCGGCGACGACGGCGATCAGCTCCGTCCCCTCGCGCGCATCGGCGACGCCGAAGCACACGGCCCGCCCCGGATACACGCCCGCGACGGTGTTGACGATCGCCTCGATGTCCTGCGGATAGATGTTCTTGCCCGCGTTGATGATCAGATCCTTGCTGCGCCCGATGACGTAGACTTCGCCATCGACCAAGTAGCCGCGGTCGCCGGTGCGGTACCAGCCGTCGATGAACGGCTGGAGATCGGGGCGGCGGTAGTACTCCGTCAGCATGCAGTTGGAGCGCACCACCAGCTCGCCGACGATCCGATCGGGCAGCGGCTGGCCGTCCGGGCCGACGGCGCGGCATTCCGTCCCGGCGATCGGCGGCCCGCACGACACTTTGATCACCGCGCGCGGGTTGTCGCGATCGGTGGGGACGGCGCGGCCCTCGCCCTCCAGCAGCGCGCGGTCGATCACATCCTCGGCGGGGATGACGCCGGGCGGCGTCTGCGTGACGGCGAAGGTGTTCTCCGCCATGGCGTAGCTGACGGCCAGCATCTCCCGGCGGACGCCGTTGGCGGCGAAGCGCTCCAGGAACAGCGCGTGGGTTTCGGCGAAGACCGGCTCGGAACAGTTGATGAACATGCGCATCGACGACAGATCCAGCCCGTCGCTGTCGCGCGGACGGATGCGCCGCGCCATGTGGTTGTAGGCGAAGTTGGGCAGCCAGCACAGCGTCCCCCGGTGCTGGTTGATGGCGCGCAGCAGCAGCGCCGGGTGCGCCACCCAGTCGAACGGGGACATGATGACCAGCGGGATGCCCGTCAGCAGCGGCAGGATGAAGCCGGCGATCAGCCCCATGTCGTGGTAGAGCGGCAGCCAGCTCACGATCACGTCGTCAGCGGTCAGCGCCAGCGCCCGGCTGTAGCTGGCGATCTGGTTGAGCACGGCGCGGTGGCTGAGCGCGACGCCCTTCTGCAGGCCGGTCGTGCCGCTGGAATGCTGCAAGAACGCGATCGCCTCCGGATCGGGGGTGTGCGGCGGGGGCGGCGGCGCGGCCTCCAGCGTCAGATCGGCGGCGGCGTGCACCGGGCAGGTCAGATGCGGGCGCAGCGCCGGGGCGAAGTCGTCGGTGGTGAAGACGGCGCGCACGCCGGAAAGCGCCACCAGTTCGGCGATGCTGCGCATGTAGATGGCCGGATCGAGCTTCTCCGTCAGCGTCGGGAACATCGACGGGATCGCCCCCAGACGCAGACAGGCCCAGAACGCCGCGATCGCCTCCAGGCTCTGCGTGTGGGCGATCACGACCAGATCGCGCTCGCCGATGCCCAGCGCGCGCAGCGCCGCGGCATAGCGGGCGGTCAGCGCAGCAAAAGCGCCGCGCGTGATCGTCACCGTCGGCTGATCGCTGGCGACAAAATACAGCGCCGGCGCGCCCGGGTCACCGGTCAGGACGGCGGCGTCAAGCAGCGTCCGCGGGGCGTTCATCCCAGCCCTTTGAGCACGCGCGCCACCATGTGATCGAGCGTGTTCATCGCTTTGACGGTCAGCTCCGGATCGGGGATGTACACGCCGAACGCCTGCTCGATGAACACGCCGACTTCGGCCAGCCCGGTCGAGTCGATCAGCCGTCCGGGGATGGTCTCGCTGTCGGTCAGGGGGTAATCCGGCTCGCGCATCAGTTCGGCGGTGATGAAAGCGCGCAGCCGGGCGCGGATCTCTGCTTCGGTCATCGGTCGCTCACTCATTCGGATACCGGTCGATCGACTGCGGATGATACCATACCCGAGTGCGTCGTCACCGCCCCGGCCCGGACTGGTTCCGGGGGCATCGCAGCACTGTACCCACATCCCCGCTCGAGTTGCCCGATCGCGCGACCTGACTAAACTGATGATGAGCGGCGGCATCAAAACCGCAGCGCCCCGATGCAGCGAGCGAGGAGATTGGCGAGCATGAAACTGCGTTTTCCCCTGTCCGTGTTGTCCTTGATTGGCCTGTTCGTCCTCTGGTTTCCCGCCGCCGCCCAGATCGCTGACCCGACCCCGCCGCGGGCCTTCGAGCTGCGCTGGTCGCCCGATGGCCAGTTCCTGGCAGTGGGCAGCACCGACGGCCTGTGGCTGTTCGATACCAAGACGTTCACACCGGTTCAGCTTCTGGAGGGTCAGTGGATCTACACCGCCGCGTTCGACCCGCTGCGCCCGCGCCTCGCGGTCGGGCTGGACGGCACAAGCCAGGTCGAGGCGTTCGATTGGGTGCGGGGCGAGCCAGCTTTCCTCGCGCTGACGCCGTTCGGGCCGAACGACACCTTCGACGTCATGTACGATCTCATCTACAGCCCGGATGGCCGGCTGCTAGCCGCTACCAACGGCGACCTGATCTATCTGATCGATGCCGAAACTGGCGCGGTGATCGAGACGCTCTACCTCGAAGAGTCCCTGTTCAATGACTACGTGGACTGGATCAGTACGCTGCGCTTCACCGCCGACTCGACAGCGCTTTACGCCGCCGACCTGTCTGGCCGGCTGCTGATTTACGAACTGGGTGAGCGCATCCGCGACTACGTCTACTGTCCGCTGAGGGACGGCGACCAGATCGAGCATCTGGAGATCCTGCCCGATGGCGCTGTCCTGCTGCGCTCGCTGAACGTGGTGGGCATCTATCAGCCGGGTGCTCCCGATCCGGACGCGAGCTGCGATCTGGAAGCCGGCCAGCCCCCGTCGACGATCGCGGACGGCATGCGCGTGCTCGCCGATGAGACCGTCGATCCCGATCAGGCGGTGTACGGCATCGCCCTCAGCCCGGATGGGAGCCTGATTGCGCTGGGTCAGCGTGCATCCTGGACGCTGTACGATCGTCAGCGGGAGCGCGCGCTGGCCACCTACCCGGTCAAGTTCGGGCCGGTGATCTACGAGGAACGGGTGTACTCGCTGGCCTTCAGCCCGGACGGCGCGCGGCTGGCCATGCTGGGTACGGACGGACAGCTTCTCATCGTCGCGGTCGCGACCGGCGAAGTGCTGGCCCGTCCGTTCACCTTCAACTACGGGGTCAACCCGCGCTGGGGCTAGCACACCCCGGTCGGCCACTGCCGGAGCTCATCGATCAGATCGGGCAGGCGCTGATACGGGTAGTAATTGAGGATCTGCAGCTCGGGCGGCAGCGAGGTCGGGCGGCACATGATCAGGTACAATTCCTTGTTCATGTGTGCGTTGTTTAAGAAATAACGATATTCGACTTTGACATGGCGCGACACTAGCGCCGCCGGGGACAGACACAGGATCATGCGCTGGCAGATGGCCAGCGCATGATTGATCCGATCCTGCCAGTCCGCGTTGCTGGGAATATACCGCTGATCGACCCAGTACGGGATGCCGTGCTGCTCCAGTTGGCAGATCAGCGGGTAGACGAACTCATCCCAGTCTTCCCGTTTATACGAGATGAAAACCGACTCCGCCGTCAGCGGCGGGATCTTGAGCAAACGCATCGTCCGGGGGGCGGCGGCGTGCGCGGCCACGTCCCGTTTGGCCCAGCGGGACAGCGTCAGCAGCAGCGGGTCGAGCGCGCGCAGCGGGCGCGGGCCGTTCGCATTGAGGATCACCCCGCTCAGGCAGAATTCGAGGAAGTTGCCATCGCTGCCGGCCTGCCGCATCATCTGCACGCCGCCGGGGAGCACGTTGCGCGCGTAATTCTCCAGCAGATCGCCGATCTGGCGCAGCCCGCGCATCGCCACCGCCGGTTCGAACAGCGGTAGGTAGCGCGCTTCCTCCAGATCGATGTTGCGCAGATGATCGTTGAAGAGGTAGGTCGCCGCTTCCGCTGGCAGGCTGTAAGGGGGGGTGAGCAGCCGATCGGCCTTGCTCAGGATCAGGCTGATCGGCACGCTGTACGGCGGCTGCCGGTGGCGGGCCGCGATCCGGCTGGCGGCCAGGTAGAGGTCATACAGCGTGCGGCTCTCCGCGCTCAGATCGTTCAGGCTGGCCACCAGCCACAGCGCATCCGCCCGGGCAGCCGGCTCGAGCAGATGATCCAGCGTGGGGTCGTACAGCGCCTCGCCGCTGATGACGTACAGATCGAGATCGACGGCGGCAAAGCCGGGCAGCCCGCTCAGATGCAGACGCAGCGGCTCCGCCGGGCCGACCAGTGAGGACTGCGGCAGGTCGCCCCGACGGAACGGCGCCAGCATCGCCGCAACCCGCTTCGCCGTCCGGTTATCGCGCGGGCGGCACTGCGCACCCGGCGCGGTCTTTTCCAGGTTATTGAGCACGAGCAGCAGACTGCGCAGAAAGACATCTTTACCGTGCAGTGGGTATCCGAGGATCGCGATCGCGGGCATCGTCCGCCTCCGCAGCCATACAGACCAGAATCAAACTTAATTATAACAAAATACCGCCAGCAGATTAGTGACTGGCGGTGGATAATAGGACTAAAGGTCTATTCAGCGGCTGTCTGCGGGCTGGCCCGGCCCGGCCCGCCTCAGGAGATGCGCGCGGCGCGGCTCGTCCACCAGATGGCCGGCAACCGGGCGATCTTGCCCACCTTGCCGATATGCGCGCGGCGGCTGAAGACGTCGTAGTCGTGGCGCTCGATATCCGTCAGGATGGCGCGGTACAACTGCGCGGCGGCGGCGATGGCGAAACGCCCCTCCGGCTTGAGCAGGGCGATGCCGGGCAGCCCTTCCGCGTACAACTGGCGGTTGCGCGCGATCTGGAAGCGCATGAAGGCCTGCCAGCGCGGGTCGCGGTAGCGCGCCTCCGCGATCACTGACTCATCCAGGCCGAAAGCGGCCAGATCTTCCGCCGGCAGGTAGACACGCCCGCAGCGCCAGTCCTCGCCGACGTCGCGCAGGATGTTGGTCACTTGCAGCGCGACGCCGAGCTTGACGGCATACGGCAGCGCGGACTCGTCTTTGAAGCCGATGATGTGCATCGCCATCAAGCCGACGGTGGAGGCGACGCCGTAGCTGTAGGCGGCCAGCTCGTCGAACGTGCTGTAGCGCGTCTGGTCGAGGTCGCGGGCCACGCCGTCGATCAACTGCTCGGCATAGCCCGCCGGGATGTTGTAGCGCGAGCGCGCATCCGCCCAGGCCAGCGCGACCTGCTGTTCGACCGGCGGGTGGGGGGCGCGCAGCAGCGAACGCCATGCTTCCAGGGAGGTGCGCCGCCGGCAGTCCTGCGCCGCCTCATCGACCAGATCATCCGTCACCCGGCAGAAAGCGTACAGCGCGCGCGCCGCTTCCCGCTTGCCGGGGGGCAGCAGCCCGCTGGCCAGGTGGAACGTCCGGCTGTTCTGCAGGGTGATCTGTTCGCACAGCGCGTAAGCCGCCTTCAGGTGCGGATCGGCTGCATCACGATGCGGAACCGCCGACTGATGCGCCTCCAGCGCACTGTAAGCCCAGTCGAGCAGCACGGCTTCCCAGGTGGGTGACGGCAGCGCAGTCATCGGATCAGCCCAGTTCCAGCGCCGGGGTCAGCGGACGCGATGAGACGCGCCCCGGATCCGGTTCGACTTCAGCGATCAGGTTTTCAGCGATGATCGACGACGAGAGCACCCCAGGCAGACCCGCGCCCGGATGCGTGCCCGCCCCGACGAAGTACAGGTTGTCGTAGTCGTCGCTGCGGTTGTGCGGGCGGAACCAGGCCGACTGCATCAGGATCGGCTGCACGCTGAAGGCCGACCCGAGGTGGCTGTTGAGCGTGTCGCGGAAGTGCAGCGGATCGATGTAGTGTTCGGCGACGATGTTGGCCTGCAGATCGGGCAGGTAGTTCTCTTCCAGGAAGTTCATGATCCGGTCGCGGTAGGGCCGGGCCATCTTCGTCCAGTCCGTGCCCGAACCCAGGTGCGGCACGGGCGAGAGGACGTAGAAGTTCTCGTGCCCCGGCGGCGCGATCGACGGATCGGTCAGCGTCGGCATGTGCAGGTAGAGCGAGAAGTCCTCGGCCACGATCTTGTCTTTGAAGATGTCCTTGAGCAGGCTCTGGTAGCGCTCGCCCAGGATGATGTTGTGATGCGCCAGGCCCTGATCGCGGTAGAGCCGCTTCGTGCCGAAATAGATCACAAACAGCGACATGCTGTATTTCATCGTGCGCATCCGCCATTCGGTGAAGCGGCGGCGATTGTGCGGCGCGATCATGTTCAGGTAGGTGTAGGCCACGTCGGCATTGCTGACGACGTGATCGGCGGCGATGTGCGTGCCGTCCTTGAGGCGCACGCCGCTGACGCGCCGTTTGTTGTTCGGATCGACAGTGATCTCGGCGACTTCGGCGTTGAGGCGGTACTTGCCGCCGATATCGGTGAACAGCCGGGCCATCGCCTGCACCAGCGCGCCCGTGCCGCCCAGCACGTAGTGGATGCCCCACTCGCGCTCCAGGTAGTGGATCATGGCGTAGATCGACGGCGCGTCGAATGGGTTGCCACCGATCAGCAGCGGATGGAACGAGAAGCAGCGGCGCAGGAATTCATCCTGCACGAACTGCGAGGCGTAGCGGTACACGCTCAGGTAGCTCTGCATCTTGATCAGATCGGGCGCGACCTTGAGCATGTCGCTGAAGTGCAGGAAGGGCTTGTCGGCCAGCTCGACGAAGCCTTTTTCGAAAATGGCTTTCGTCGTCGCCATGAAGCGCTCGTAGCCCTCGACGTCGTCCGGGTTCCATTTGCGGATCTGCTCGCCGATGAAGGCCGGATCGCCGTTGTAATCGAACGAGCGGCCCTCGTGGTTGAAGATGCGGTAGAACGGGTCGCACTGGACGAACTGTACGTAATCCTCGCGCCGTTTGCCCGCCGTCGCCCATAGATCGTCGAACATGAACGGGGCCGTGATCACCGTCGGCCCGCCGTCAAACTTGAAACCGTCGATCTCGTAGACGTAGGCCCGCCCGCCGAGCTTGTCGCGTTTTTCCAGGATCTCGACGTCGTGGCCGCGCGCCGCCAACCGGATGGCCGCGCCCAACCCGCCGAAACCGCTGCCAATCACAATGATCTTCGCCATGCTGTCCATCCCCCGGCCCCGCGCCGTTGATCAGCCCCTGCTGCGCGTTGAAGGCCTGAATGCCCACTACTGTGCCCCGCATTCATGAGCATCGGCTTAACAGAAGATAGTACGTACCTGAAATAGATAGATGTTCGAAGGATTTTAGGGTCTGTCTGCAAACTATAAACATAGAACGATAGAGGCGAGCAATACGGTCGCCAGATAAGTCGTTGCCCGTTTGTCATAACGGG
>DAOUBU010000016.1:0-6916 GCA_034432395.1 Anaerolineae bacterium | reverse complement strand
CGCCGTTTTCTGTTGTCAGCAACAAAAGCTTGATTCTGCGCTGGCATTTGACCGTTTGTTATCTTTTTGAAACCTGCACATTGGGTTAGCTTCCGGTCAGGATGACCACGATGATGCTGTAGGAGAGCAGGATCAGCGACCACAGGCCGTAGGTCGAACTTTCGATGAAGAGCACGCCGAGCCGCCGCTGCTCGAACTGCTGATAGAAGGCATCGTCCAGCACGCCGGCCCCCAGCGGCGTGAGCGCGATCGGCAGCAGCAAGGCCGCGCGCAGCCAGTTGGGCACGCTGATCCGCCTGCCGGTGAATTCGATGACGAAAAAGAGCGTCAGGATATGCGCCAGCGGGATGAACGGGATGCGAATTTCTGCGGCGAAGCGCGCGATCACCACGTTCGGCGTCACCAGCGAGATCAGATACGTCACCGCGTAGAAAGCGGTGACCAGGGCGCGCATGACGAAGGCCAGCGCCCCCGGGCGCGAGAGCCGGCTAAGCCCCAGCCAGGCCAGCACGACCCCCAGGATCGCCGTGATGAGCAGGATCACGAGATAGAAGATGCCGATGAAATTCGCCAGATTGTCGGACACGATGCATCTCGGCAGCAGCGGCGCAATCCGCGTGTCAGGATCCGTCATTAAAAAATTGTTACACCAACTGCATTCTACCGAACTTTAGCGACCTAAAGTATAAAGAGTTGAGAAAAACCCCCGCATCTGCGGGGGAAGATGGAACGCGCTGCGCTGTCGATCTCAGGCGGTGACCAGCGGCCTCAGTCCCGCCTCGATGCGGGCGCGCTGCGGTTCGAGGAATGGTGGCAGCGCCAGCCGCTGGCCCAGCGCTTCGAGCGGCTCATCGGCAGCGAAACCGGGGCCATCGGTCGCCAGTTCGAATAAGATGCCGCGCGAGATGCGGAAGTAGAGCGACTTGAAATAGAAGCGGTCGATCGGGCCGGAATGGCGCAGCCCAACGCGGTTCAGTCGATCGCGCCAGGCGCGCTGCTCATCCTCATCGCGCAGGCGGAAGGCGACATGATGCACGCCCCCGCGCCCCAGAAATGCCGGCCCGGCCCCCGGCTGGACGATCACGCGCACTTCTTTGCCCGGCCCGCCCTCGCCCATCGTGAAGAGGTGGACGGTCTCCCCCGGATCATCCGGGTTGACGATGCGCGCCTGTTCGGTGAAGTTGAGCACACCGGTCAGGATCGTGCCGACCGGATCGAGCCGGGGGAGGGACAAGGTCACGCCGAAGAAGCCGCGGATGGCGTGCTCGGACGGGATGCCCGCGCCGTCCCAGATCGCGCCCTCGAACGGCGCGCCGCCGTCATCGACCAGCGCCAACCGCTGGCCTTCGAAGTCTTCAAAGTTGAGTTGAGCGCGCCCGGCGAACGTCGTCACCGGTTCATGGCGGACGCCGAGCGCGGCGAAGCGCGCCGCCCAATAGTCGAGCGCGGCCCGCCCGCTGACGCGGAACAGCGTGCGGACGATGCTGTCCGTGCCGCGCACGTCTGGCCCGGTATCCGGCCAGTCGAAAAAGGTCATGTCCGTGCCGGGGGTTCCCAGTGCATCGGCGTAGAACAGGTGATAGGCCGAGACGTCGTCCTGATTGACCGTTTTCTTGACCAGACGCAGGCCCAGCGTGCGCGTGTAGAAGTCGAGGTTGCGCGGGGCGTCTCCGGTGACGGCGGTGACGTGGTGGATCCCGTGGAGCTGCATGATCGCCAGCCTTTCTCTCCGTGCATGGGAAGCGCAGATCGTTTGATATCAAATCATTTGGTATCCAACAGTATAATCGGCTACAGTCATGCTGTCGATTAGAACGGGATCAGAAATGAGCCGCGCTGATGGGAACCCGCTACCAGGGGACGCCGGATGAGATCCGCGCGTTGGATGCCTATATCAAGCTGATGCGCGCCGCGGACAGCGTCTTCCAGCGCACGCACAGCCATCTGACCGGGCACGGTCTGACGCCGACGCAGTTCGCCGTGCTCGAAGCCCTGTATCACCTGGGGGCGCTGTCCCAGGTCGAACTGGCGCGCAAACTGCTCAAGAGCACCGGCAATGTCACCACCGTGCTCCAGCATCTGGAGGCGCGCGGGCTGGTGCGCCGCCAGCGCCGCGCCGAGGATCAGCGCGTGCTTGAGGTCTCGCTCACTGATGCCGGGCGCGCCGTGGTCGAGCGCATCCTGCCCGATCACGTGCGCGGGATCGCCGCCGATCTGAGCGCCCTGACGCCCGACGAACAGGAAACCCTGGCCGCGCTGTGCCGCAAACTGGGCCGACGCGGGGCGGGCTGATCAGCGCACGCGCGACCACACGCCGACATCGCCCCCGCTGAAGCGGAAGACCGCCCCCACCGGCGAGTCGATGTAGAACGGGCTGGTCGGGGACTGGCTCCCCTCGAACTGGATGGTGAACTGGCCCAGCGCGATATCGCCCGTGGCCCAGCCGAGCGCGCTGTTCCACGTACCGATCGGGGCCAGCGTGCTGTAATACACCCAGTTGAACATCTGCTGCGGGATGAACAGCCCCGGCGGCGCGGGCGTCGTGTTGAGCGTGACGCCATCCCAGCCGTTGACGACAGCGATATAGCGCGACTCGGCCTGCTGCATCCCGTAGATGCGGTTGATGCCCGCCGCGCTGATGTAGATCATGAAGCCACGTTCGAATCCCTGGAACGCGCCGGACGACGTGATCGCCGGGGCCGGGCAGCCCGATCCCGGCGGGGCGAACTGATCGCCGAAGAACCAGACCGATGGGCAGGTCACGCCGACCGGCACGGACTGGAACGTCTCGCGCCCGCCCAGCGTCACCACCAGGCGCACGCTGAAGGTGCGCCCGGCGTTCACCGGCGCGGTGAGCGACTGCGATCCGGCGATGCCGACGGCGAACGAGCTGAGCACCGCGCCGTTCTGCCCGACGATCTCCAGCCGCGCGGCATCGCCCTGGGCCGACCAGCTCGCGGTGACCGGCGTCCCGCTGACGACGGTGGACGGCGTGACCGTGAACGAGAAGATGACCGGCTGCGGCTGCGTCGGCGACGGGAGCGGCGACGGCGTCAGGGTGGGCGGGATCGGTGTGCGCGTTGGGACGGGGGTATCCGTCGGGACGGGCGTATCCGTCGGCGGGATCGGCGTGTTCGACGGCGTCAGCGTGGGCCGGAGCGTGTTCGTCGGTGTATGGGTGAAGGACGGCGTCAGCGTGGCCGTGGGCGTATCCGTCGGCGTGAAGGACGGGGTGAAGGTGTTCGTCGGCGTGTTCGATGGGGTGAATGTGCGCGTCGGCGTCAGGGTGGGCGTGAACGTGTTGGACGGCGTGAACGTATTCGACGGGGTGAAGGTGCTGGTAGGCGTGTAGGTATCCGTCGAGGTCGGCAGCATGACCAGCGTCGGGATAGTCACCTCTTCCTGTGGACGGCAGGCTCCCACCAGCGCGGTCAGCCATGCCATAATCAGCAGGGTGATGATGCGAAGTGTGCGCCGGGATGTGCGTTGTGCCTTCATCTGCTCGCCCTCAAATGCGCCGTCAGCCTGTCGTTACGGCATTAATCTTACTCTTTGTGCTGGCTGCGTGCCAATCCACCGGTGGAACTACGCGGTTGGTGACCGCGACCTGGACGCCCGCCCGCCCGGCGGCCCCCGCGGAGGCGGGGACGATCGCCCCGACGCGGACGCCGCGCCCGCTCATGCCCCCCACGCCATCCAGCCGCCCGACGACCGTTCCGTCGCTGCACCCGACCGCGACGCCCGTCCCGCCCACGCTGACCGCCCCGCCGACCGTCCCGCCGCCGACGGACGATCCGTTCGTCATTTATCCCACAGCGAACTGGGTCGATGATCCGGCGTGGACAGCCCGGCTGGCGGCATTCCCGTTTGAACCTTCGACGGAGATCCTCGCGCTGTCGGTGGAGGGCCGCCCGATCGCCGCGCGGCGCATCGGGACGGGGGGGCGCGTGCTGCTGCTCGTCGGCGGGATCCACGGCGGCTGGGAGGCCAACACCACCGGCCTGATGTTCGCGCTGCTCGATCGCTTCGCCGCCCGGCCCGGCGATCTGCCGCCGGATACCGCGCTGATCATCATCCCGGCGGCCAACCCGGATGGCACGGCGCGCGGCGCCACCCCGGCGGGGCGCTTCAACGCGCGCGGCGTCGATCTCAACCGCAACTGGGGCTGCGGCTGGTCAGCGGCGGCGGTATGGCGCGATCGCCCGGTCGATCCCGGCCCGCGCGCCTTCAGCGAACCGGAGTCGCGCGCGCTGGCCGAATACATCCAGCGGACGCGGCCCGCCGCGGTGCTGTTCTATCACAGCGCGGCGAACGGGATCTTCCCCGGCGAATGCGCTGATGCGCCCGGAAGCGCCGATTCGCAGGCCTTCAGCGCAGCGGTCGGCGCGGCGTCGGGCTACCCATGCTGCGGCGGTTTTTCCGCCTATGCTGTGACGGGCACCGCCGCCGCCTGGATCGACGGGCAGGGCATCCCCGCCGCCGACGTCGAACTGCGCCGTCACGACGCGCTCGATCTGGAGGCCAACATCGCGGGGGTGGGGGCCGCCCTGGCCTGGATCGCCGCGCGGTGACCAGGGCATATTATCCCTCAGTCAAGCCTGTGTTAACACACTGTGAATTGTGAGCGGACAAACAAAAGTTCGTTATAATTATGATCGATTGTGTCAGCTTTCACAGTTGCCGCATCGATCTCGATCGCACGAATCGTGGATGGCTGGCGTGAGCACCGGCTGCGACGCTGCATGACCCCGCCAGCGGCCAACCGAAAGGGGGTACTGTGACCTCAGTTCCATCTGCTGTTCAGGGGCGCGTGCTGCTGCTCAACGGGCGTACCTGGGAGCCGCTTTCGATCATCTCGATCCCGCGGGCGATCAACCTGCTGCTGGCGGACAAGGCGATCGTGGTTGAAGAGACGGATCAGTTCCTGCGCTCGGTGCGTGACCGCTTCCGCATCCCGTCGGTGATCGCGCTGCGGACGTATGTCAACGTGCCGCGGCGGCAGGCGCACTGGTCGCGGCGCGGCGTGCTGGTGCGCGACAACTTCACCTGCATCTACTGCGGGGTGACGCCGGGGGCGATCGTCAAGGGCAAGGCGCTGTCGAAGAGCGATTTCACCGTCGATCACATCATTCCCCGGTCGCGCGGCGGGCGGGATCAATGGGGCAACACCGCGTGCGCCTGCTACGCCTGCAACCACCGCAAAGGCGATCGGCTGCCGCATGAAGCCGGGATGAAACTGCTCTGGGAGCCGAAGACGCCCAGGACGAGCTACCTCGTCGTCGCCATCAGCAGCGGCAACGAGACCTGGCGGCGCTACATCGAAGTGTGAACGGCGGACGGGACGATTTTCCCTCCGCCGTTTTCTTTACCCCGATCGACCGCACCCGCGCTGATCGTCAGCGGCGCCGGGCCTTAAGACGATTTCCCTTTCCTTTGCGTATTATGGAATCAGCAGGATACCATCAGTGCCAGCATCGGAGGTCGATCCATGAGCACGGCACGTTCCACCATGGTTGAAGCCAGAGGCTTATCCAAGCAGTTCAAACGCACCACCGGTGAGCTGTTCTGGGCCGTCAGGGATGTGTCCTTCACGATCCAGACGGGCGAGGTCTACAGCCTGCTCGGCCCGAACGGCGCGGGCAAATCCACCACCATCAACATGATCAGCGGTCTGCTGTCCCCGACCGAAGGCGATGCCCTGATCGGCGGGTATTCGATCACCCGGCAGCCGATGGCGGCCAAAGCGCTGCTCGGCGTCGTGCCGCAGGAGCTGGCGCTCTACCAGGAGCTGTCGGCCCGGCAGAATCTGGAATTCTTCGGGCGGATGTACGGCCTGCACGGGGCCGAACTGGAGCGGCGCATCGCCGCGGTGCTCGATCTGATCGACCTGACCGATCGGGCCAAAGACAAGGTCAAATCGTTCAGCGGCGGCATGAAGCGGCGCGTCAACATCGCCATCGGCCTGCTGCACAACCCGAAGCTGATCTACATGGACGAGCCGACCGTCGGCATCGATCCGCAGAACCGCCGCCGCATCCTCGATACCGTCCTGCGCATGCGCGACGAACTGGGCATGACCGTGCTCTACACCTCGCACCTGATGGAAGAAGTCCAGGAGATCAGCGATCGCGTCGCCATCATCGATCACGGGCGGTTCATCGCTGAGGGCACGGTGGGCGATCTGATCCAGCGCGTGGGCGAGGAAGATCGGCTGACCTTCACGCTGGCCGACGGCGCGCAGCCCGACAGCCTGTGCGAGCAGATCCGGACGGCGATCCCCGGCGTGACCGGAGTGCAGTTCGAACCGTCCGATCCGAACGCCGATCCGCCGCGCGAGAACCCGCTGCTGCGCGTTTCGGCCAGGCGCGGACGGCGCGCCCTGCCCGATATCATCCGCATCGCTAACGAGGCGGGCATCGACGTCCTGTCCGTGGCGGTGGCCGAACCCGATCTGGAAGCCGTATTCCTGCATCTGACCGGGCGCGCCCTGCGCGATTGACCGCGCCGCCGGCGCAGACGGGACAGCGTGGAGGGATACCATGATCGCCCGAATCCTCAACATCGTCTGGAAAGACCTGTATATCACCTATACCGACCGCAACCTGCTGGTGATCATGCTGGCCACGCCGCTGGCGCTGGCGGTGATCATCAGCCTGGCCTTCAGCAGTTTCTTCAACGCCGGCGGCGGCGTGCCGATCCGCGATATCCCGGTGGCGATCGTCAACCTCGATGAGGGGGTGGAGGTCAACGGCCAGCGTATCAACCAGGGGGATACCTACGTCCGCCTGCTCGTCCCGCCGGCGGATGCCAGCGCGGATGCGCTGGCCCTGGACTTTGGCCAATTTAAGGAACCTGTGATGAAAATCACAGGTGGTCATGCGGTGATTCAGGGGTTGGAAACGGCCCCAAAAACCGG
>DAOUBU010000015.1:0-28258 GCA_034432395.1 Anaerolineae bacterium | reverse complement strand
CAGGAGACCTCGGCTCGGTTTTGGATTTCAGACACCCAAATCCTACCGAAGTCTCCCCTGTTTAGAAAAACCTGCACATCGGGTTAACTATACAGGTCTTTAGCGACTTTTGCCTATTGTAATCCACTTTTGACTTATGTGCATTTGTGAGTGTGTCTGAATGGACTGCTAATGCGATCTTCATCTGCGCTTGACGCCCCGATCGCGTCATGCTATCGTCAGCGTCATGTTCAGCAGCACACCGCGTCATTCCACTGCGTGGCATTTCATGGGCGCGGCGCTCGTCCTGCTCCTGTGGACAGCGTTGGCGGCATTCCGGATCGGTGAAGACAGCATCTGGTTCGATGAGGGCTGGTCTGCTTTCGCAGCGGCGCAGCCCACCGTGATCGCAGCGGCCAACGCCGACGCAACCAATCCGCCCCTGTATTACGCCCTGCTGCATATCCACGTTCGTCTGCTGGGGGACAGTGAGTTCAGCCTGCGCCTGTTTTCGCTGTTCTGCGGGCTGATCGCGCTGGCGCTGGCCTATCGCCTTGCTGGCCGCCTGGCCGATCGGCGCGCTGGCCTGTTCACGCTGGTGCTGGCTCTGCCAGCGCCGCTGCTGCTGTGGGGAGCGCGCGAGGCGCGCATGTACACCCTGCTGGCGGTGATCGTGCTGATCGCGGCCCTGGCATGGCATCGCCTGCTCAACCGATCGGATCGACGCGCCTGGGTTGCGCTTGCGCTCGCGGAACTGGCCGCGTTGTATGCCCACAATTCCGGCCCGGTGATCGTCGTGTGGTTGAACGGCGTCACGCTGCTGGTCTGGTCGATCGGGCGCAGCGGACGCCCTTCATTCCGGATCTGGATGATCGTGCAGATGCTGGTCATCGCCCTGTATCTCCCCTATTTCGCGACTCGGTTTCTGCTGCTGGGGGAGGCGAACGCCGCAATCGCCAGCGCGCCAGAGTGGACGCTGGCTTTCCTGTTCGATGTCTGGCGTTCGCTGTGGGTGACGCCGTGGGAACGGGTGGTGCGCACGGCGGACGGGGGGGCGCTGGCAGCATTCACGCTGATGATCGCCGTTGGCCTCTGGCTGACTGTCCGCCGCGGGCTGTGGCCCCTGGGCCATGCTGCCATCCTGATATTCGGCGTGATCGCCGCGCTGACCGTGCTGGGCAACGATCTGCACAGCCGCTATCTGGTCATGATCGTGCCGCTGCTGCTGGTCAGCCTGGGGATCGCGATCAGCCGGCTGCGTTCACGCCCGATGCGGATGATCGCGCTCATCGGGCTGCTCGGCGTGAGCGTCTGGAATGGGGTGACCCTGGTGGACAGCCCGTTCCGCCATGACGATGCCCGCGGCATGGTGCAGCATTATGCCGCCACACTCGGCGCGGGCGACAGCGTCATCGCCTGGTCATACGCGGATCGTTATGAACTGGCTTACTACTGGGAGCGGCTGGGGGTCGCCGCCCGGCGGATCACCCTGCCGGAAGGCGCCGGCTACACCGCGGTTCAACCGCTGCTGCCGGAGGCCGGTTCGGTTGCGCTCAATATCTGGTTCACGCAGCGGGCGGATTACCGGGGGATGCTGGGCTGTCTGCTGGCCGATGGGACAACTGCACGTCCGGCGGAGTTCACGACATACGGCATGACCTCGCGCACCTATCCCGATCCGGCGCTGGGGGCGATCGCGCTGGAGACCCGTGACGTGGTGTTCAGCGCGCGCGATGGCGCACCCGTGCTGCGCCTGATCGCGGCGGCGGCGGCGCGCGCCTGGCCTGCCGATCGCGCGCAGTGTTTGCCTGTGCGCGCGGAACTGCTGACGCCAGCGCGATCCGACCTGCGTGCCGCCGTGATCGTGCGCGACGACCGGGCGCGGATCATCGCCCAGGTCGATGCCGTGCTGGCGACCGACAACCAGCGCACCACAGACATGATCGCGCCGGGCGAGATCGTGGAGGCGTATCCTCTCGTGCGGCTGCCATACGGCACGACGCCGGGCCGCTACCGGGTCTTCCTGCGCATTTATGACCGGGATGATCACGTTTCCGGCTATCTGCCACCCGCGGACGTGCGGACGCTGGGGCGCGATGTCGAACTGGGGGACTGGATCGTCATCCCCGGTGCGTCGTGGTCAGACCCATCCGCCGCGGCTGAGATCCCGGTTCGTCTGGATGCCGTGATCGACCGCCGCCGGTTGATCGGATATGCCCTCCCACCCGACGGAGCGGGGATGCGGAATGGCGATACTGTGCCGCTGGTGCTGTACTGGGACGGGGCTGGCCCACTGCCCGACATCCGGATCAGCAGTGAGGGCGGCGGGTTCAGACTGCCACCGGAAATCGACGATCCGCCGGACGGCATCGTGCGCGATATGCGCCTGCTGCGCATTCCGGCGGATGCCGCCGCCGGCTTGCTGACGCTGTCCGTTGAAAACGGCCCGAGCTTACGGACGTGGTCGATCGAGCCGCTGGCATTCAGCGGCGATCCACCGGCGGATCTCCTGCGTTTGCAGCCGCCGGCGCATTTCCCCGACCTCGGAACTCTGGTCGGGGTCGTGCCCGGCCCGCCCGATCAGGTGACTCTGGTCTGGCGGGCGGAAGCGGCGGCGGAAACAGCGTATACCGTGTTCGTCCATGCGCTGGCGGAGGACGGGCGGATTATCGCCCAGAGCGACTCGCAACCGGCAGAGGGATCGCGTCCTACTACGGGGTGGCGCGCCGGAGAATATATCGTCGATGTGCATCGGTGGGCGCTGGCTGATGGGGTCACGCTCGAACAGGTGGCCGCCGCGCGCTGGATCGCCGGGCTGTATGATGCGTCCACCGGTGAGCGCATTCAGCTCGACCAGGGCGGGGATGCAGTCACGATCCGCTGATCGAGCGCGCGATCGTTCCTACGCACTTCTGATGAACCCGCCGTTATAGTGACTGAACACCGAACAGCACAGGACGGCGTATCGATGACCTCTGAAACCCTATTTGAGGCGGCCCCCCGCGCGCTGGTTGTGGCGGCATCGCCGTTGGCACGCGCCGGGTTGAGCGCGCTGCTGCGCGCCCAAGGGCTTGATGTGGTCGCTCAGGTGGCCGATGATCCCGATCTGGGCGACGAACTGGACATTTTCCGGCCCGAAGTCATCATCTGGGAGATGGGCTATGACCCGGCCCGCTGTTACGAGCGCCTGAGCGACGTGCAGACCGCCGGCATTCCGGTGATCGCGCTGATCGCCGGCACGCCGGAAGCGGCGGCATGTGCGCCCGCACTGCTGGCACGGGGTGTGCGCGCCATTCTGCTCGACGATGCCGACGCCAGCGCGATGACCGCCGCGGTCGATGCCGTTTCGCGCGGGCTGGTCGCGCTGGATCAGGCCGCCGTAGATGCGCTCATAGCGAACGCGCTACCTGCGACGACGGGTGAACCGGCATCCGACCCGCTTACCGCGCGCGAGCTTGAGGTGCTGCGCCTGATCGCTGAGGGGCTGCCCAACAAACAGATCGCCCTCAACCTGTCGATCAGCGAACATACCGTCAAATTTCACGTCAATTCGATCCTGACCAAACTGGGGGCGCAGAGCCGGACGGAGGCGGTCGTCCGTGCGACGCGCCTGGGCTGGATCGCGCTGTAGCGCCCGACCCACCGGTGCCCCCTCATCAAAAAGGCGGGATCGACCCTCACCGAAGGCCTGATGCCCCGCTTGGCCCGGCTGGTGTTCAATCAGAGCAGGTACGGGATTGTTTCAGGAGCGGAGAACTCATGGCTGAAATTTTCGCTGCGCTGTCCGATCAACTGGCGGGCGCGCTGGAAACCGCCGGGCAGAGCATCGTGCGCGTGGAGGGCCGCCGTCGGCAGTCCGCCAGCGGCGCGATCTGGTCGTCCGACGGTCTGATCGTGACGGCGCATCACGTCCTGGAGCGGGATGAAAACCTGCGCGTCGGGCTGCCGGATGGCAGCACGGTCAATGCCCAGTTGGTCGGGCGCGATCCGTCAACCGATGTGGCGCTGCTGCGCGTCGGGGTTGACGGCCTGACTCCGGCGCGGTGGGCGGAAGGGAATTCGATCCGGGTCGGTCATCTGGTCATGGCGGCTGCCCGTCCGGGAGAACGGCTGCAGGCCGCGCTCGGCATCATCAGCGCGATCGATGAGGCCTATCGCACGATGGCGGGCGGTACGATCGACCAGTACATTCAGGCGGATATCGTGATGTACCCCGGTTTCAGCGGCGGGCCGCTGATCAACGCCAGTGGTGAATTCATCGGGATCAATTCATCGGCGCTGGCGCGCGGCGTCAGCCTGACGATCCCGGCGGCGGCGCTGCGTCGGGTCGTCGATATGCTGCTGACACATGGCCGGGTACGGCGCGGTTACCTGGGGATCAGCGCGCAGGCGGTGCGCCTGCCAGCGGCGGTGTCCGCCGCAGTCGGCCAGGAGACCGGCCTGCTGCTGATCGGCGTCGAGGCGGACAGCCCGGCTGAACGCGGCGGCCTGCTGCTGGGCGATGTCATCGTCAGTCTGGCTGGCGATCGGGTGCGGCACATGGATGATCTGATGGCGGCGCTCAGCGGCGATCGCGTTGGCCGGACGATCCCGGTGCGGGTGCTGCGCGGCGGCGTGGTTCAGGAGTTGAGCGTCACCATTGGCGAGCGCGCATAAGCGTTCCGGTAAAGCGGCGGCGCGTCAAGTTGAGCGATGCATTTCGCTGTCGCGCCGATCAGCGCGTCGGCGGCGAACTCGATCATCGCAGAGCGCGCGGAGCGGGGGCGTCCCCGCTCCGCATCGTTTTTGCGAACTGGTCTGTTGAGGGATCGCTCGATTTGCGTTATATCCTTGACCAGACCAGCCGTCCGTTTTAGAGGATACCGTCATGTCCGACCTCGTTTCGCCTGTTTCGAGTCCGCCGGCATCGTCATCCGATCTGACCGCCGCCCTCAGCGCCGATGTCAAATTTCTGGGCGCGCTGCTGGGCCGCGTGATCCGTGAGCAGCATGGCGATGCCGCATTTGAGCTGGTCGAGTCCGTGCGCCGGTTGGCCAAAGCCCGGCGGCAGGGCGATGATGCTGCCCCCCGTCAACTGGAAGCGCTGATCGCCGATCTCTCGCTCGACTCGTTGCGCGTGCTGACCAAAGCGTTCAGCAATTATTTTCAGCTCATCAACATTGCTGAGGATCAGCAGCGCATCCGCGTGCTGCGCAAGCGCGAGGCGGACGGCCGGCTCGATGAAAGCCTGGAGGCGGCCCTGCACGCGCTGCGCGCGGCGGGAGTCGACGCTGCCGCCCTGCGCCAGATTCTGGAGCGGCTGCGCATCCGGCTGGTGATGACCGCGCATCCATCCGAAGCCAAGCGCAAAGAGGTGCTGTTCAAGCAGCGGCTGATCGCGCGCACGATGTGGAGCAACGACAGCGCCCGGCTGCTGCCGCGCGAGCGCCGCCTGTTAGAGGCCACCCTGGTCGAGGCGATCGAAGAACTGTGGCAGACACGACCGAACCGCGCCTCGCGCCCCAGCGTGTACGATGAGGTGGAGTACGGCCTGTACTTCATCACGACGTCGATCATGGACGTGACGCTGGCGCTGTACGACGAACTGCGCGATGTGCTGCAGCGAGTGTACCCCGAAGCGGACTGGGCCGATCTGCCCGCCGTGGTGCGTTTTGCCTCCTGGATCGGCGGCGATCGCGATGGCAACCCGAACGTGACGCCGGATGTCACCCTGACGACGCTGGCCATGCTGCGCGACGCCGCCCGGGAAGTGTACCTGCGTGAGATCACGTTTCTATGTGAGCGGCTGACCCAGTCGCTGGATGAAGTCGATGCAGCGCCGGAACTGCTCGATCGCGTGCGCCAGCAGGTGGGGATCAGCGCGACGGCTGGCCGTTCCCAGGATGAGATCTACCGGATCTTCATGACCTATGTCCACGATCGGCTGCGCGCCGATGGCTACGCTTCAGCGGATGAACTGCTGGACGATCTCCAGATCGCCGAGCGCAGTCTGCGCATGCATCTCGGTCAATACGCGGCTCAGGGGACGCTGCGGCGTCTGATCGAGAAAGTCCGGCTGTTCGGCTTTCATCTTGTGCCGCTGGATATCCGCGAGGACGCGCGCCTGCATCGGACGGCTATCGACGAGATGCTGCGTGCTTACGGGCAGGTCGATGATTACGAAAATCTGCCTGAAGCGGAAAAGCAGGCGCTGCTGACCGCTGAAATTCGCAGTCGCCGCCCGTTCTTTCCGGTCGATCCGCACTTCAGCGACACGACGAACCGCATCATCGAAACCTGGCGCATGATCGCGAAGGCGCACCGCCTGTACGGCAAAGGCTGCATCGACAGCGTGATCGCGAGCATGACGACCGGGGCCAGCGATCTGCTGACGCTGCTGCTGCTGGCGCGCGAGGTCGGGGTGCAGGATGATGTCGATCTGGTTCCGCTGTTCGAGACCATCGACGATCTGAAGGCCGCCCCCGCGATCATGGATATCGTCTTTCAGAATCCGGAATATCGGCGGCATCTGGCCGCGCGCGGGATGCGCCAGCAGATCATGCTCGGTTATTCGGACAGCAACAAAGACGGCGGTTATCTGGCCTCAAACTGGAGCCTGTACACGGCGCAGACGGCCCTGGCCGAGGTCTGTTCCCGGCATGGGGTGGAGCTGGAGCTGTTCCACGGGCGTGGGGGCAGCATTGGCCGCGGCGGCGGCCCGACCAACCGCGCGATCCTGTCGAAACCGCCCAGCGCTTTCCAGGGGGCGATGAAGATCACCGAACAGGGGGAAGTGATCGCCTATCGCTACAGCAATCAGGAGATCGCCCGGCGGCATCTGCATCAACTGCTGCACGCTGCGCTGTTGTCTCTGGGGGGGATGGGCAGCCGGGAAGCGCTGCCAGCGTGGCGGGCGGCGATGGATGCGCTGGCGCAGATCAGCGCCCACACCTACCGACATTTCGTTTACGAGACCCCGGGTTTTCTGGAGTACTGGCATCAGGCGACTCCGATCAATGAACTGGCCCGCCTGCCGATCGGCAGCCGACCGGTCAAACGCAGCAAGGGCGGTTTCGAGTCCGTGCGCGCGATCCCGTGGATGTTCTCGTGGATGCAGAGCCGGGCCATCATCCCGAGCTGGTACGGCGTCGGGACAGCGCTGGAACGGTTGATGAGCGAGCAGGCGGACGGGCTTGCGCTGTGCCAGACGATGTACCGCGAATGGTCGTTTTTCCGGGTGCTGATCGACAACGTGGAACTGGATTTGGCGAAGGCCGATATGGGGATCGCCGCCCTCTACGCCGGCCTGGTCAGCGATGACGGCCTGCGCGAGCAGATCTTCAGCGAGATGCGCGCCGAACACGAACGCGCCTGCCGCTCGATCTGTCAGATCACCGGGGAGGAGCAGCTTCTGGCGAACGCTCCGGTGCTCAGGCTGTCGATCGACCGGCGCAATCCGTATGTCGATCCGTTGAATTTCATTCAGGTGACGCTGCTGCGGCGGCTGCGCGTGCTAACGCCGGATACAGACGAATATGAGGCGACGTTGAATGTCGTGCTCGCCACCATCAACGGGATCGCGGCGGGCATGAAAACGACGGGCTGATCGGCCAAAGGCCGGACTGGTCGAAGTGGTCTCAATGGCGTAAACTGATGCCCGCTGCTTCACAAAGGACAGGGTATCGATGATCATTACAGATTTGATCCTCGTCGCGGTGGGTCTGGTCGGTCTGTTTTTCGGTGGGGACTGGTTGGTCAAAGGTGCGGCGCGGCTGGCGACTGCATTGGGGGTCTCCTCACTGGTTGTCGGGTTGACGGTTGTCGCTGTGGGCACGAGTTTGCCCGAACTGCTCGTCAGCATCAGCGCCGCGCTGCAGGGCACGAACGGCATCGTTCTGGGCAATGTGCTCGGTTCGAATATCGCCAATATCGGTCTCATTCTGGGGATTGCGGCTTTTATTGCGCCGATCGGTGTGCACTGGAAGCTGTTGATCCGGGAAATCCCGATCATGATCGCCGCTTCGGTGCTGGCGCTGCTGCTGGCGCTCGACGGTTCGCTCTCTCTCGTCGATGGTGTGGTGCTGATGATCGGCTTCGGTGTGTTTTCGTTCATCCTGCTGCGCACCAGCGCCAGCGAAGAGGCGGAGATCGCCCCGGAACTCTCAGAATTTGAGGCCGAGCAGGGGATCACCGCGAAAACCAGTATCCCGGTCGAAGTCGGTCGGGTAGTTGTCGGCCTCGTCCTGTTAATTGTCGGGGCGCAGTTCCTGATCCAGGGGGCGACCGGGATCGCGCGGGCGGCGGGCATCAGCGAGCTGCTCATCGGTCTGACGCTGGTGGCCGTGGGGACGTCACTGCCGGAACTGGCTACATCGGTGATCGCCGCTATTCGCAAAGAGAGCGATATCGCGATCGGCAACGTCATCGGCTCCAATATCGCCAATCTGTTCATCATCCTCGGTCTGACTGCGGTCATCCGGCCTGTGCCGGTTGCCGAGACGATCCTGCGCACCGAGTATCTGGTGATGATCGGGTTTGCGGTGGCCGTTTTCCCGCTGGCGCTGAGCCGCACGATCGGGCGTAAAGAGGGGGCGCTGCTGCTGATCGCGTATACGGTGTTCGTGGTGGCCAGCTTTCTGACCAACGGCGCGCCGGTGGCTGTCGCTGCGCCGTAACTGGTCTTCCGGTCTTTGAGTGTTACAGCGGAGGCCGTTCATGCGCCGATGGATTGCGATCGCGCTCTGCTGGATCGGCTGCATCGCTGTCGGGGTGAGCGCACAGCCGCAGGTCGGCGCGCCGGGGATCGGCGATTCGCTGTTCCCGCTGCTCGGCAACGGCGGTTACGACGTCATCCACTATGATCTGATGCTCGATGTGGATCTCGCTGCGCAAAACATCGCCGCTCAGGCCGTCATCCGGATGCGCGCGCTGCACGATCTGGCCTCGTTCAATCTCGATTTTCGCGGGCTGCAAGTGGATCGGGTCTCGGTTGACGATCGAACTGCGGCTTTCAGCCGTGCTGACGCTGAACTCACCATTCTGCCCGCCATCCCGATCCCGGCAGGCGCTGAATTCACGACCACGGTCGTGTACTCCGGATGGCCGCAGCCCGTGTTCGAGCCGGCGATCGGCGCGCAGATCGGGTGGAACCAGCTTCGCGATGGGGCCGTCTATGTCGCTAGCCAGCCCGCTGGTTCGCAGACGTGGTATCCCGTCAACGATCACCCCGCCGACAAGGCCACATACACGCTGCGCATCACCGTCGATCAACCCTGGGTGGCAGCAGCCAATGGGGTGCTGAGCGCGGTTATCGATGTGGAGCCGGGGCGGCGCATGTTCGTCTTCGACATGCCGCAGCCGATGGCCAGCTACCTGGTCACCGTCAACATCGCCGAGTATGTCATGCATACGGAGACCGTTCAGATCGGCTCCGATCCGGTGCTCATCCGCAGCTATTTCCCCGAATTCGCCGCCGATCTGGGCGCGCGCGTCTTCGCGCGGCAGGGGGAGATGCTGGCGTTTTTCAGCGAACTCTTCGGCCCGTATCCATTCGACGTCTATGGGGCTGTCGTCACCGAGGCGCTGATCGGGTTCGCTCTCGAAACGCAGACTCTATCCCTGTTCGGGAGCTGGATCATGCTGGTTCCCGACGCGCTCGCGCAGGAGATCATCGTTCACGAGCTGGCGCATCAATGGTTTGGCAACGCCGTCTCATTGAGCGACTGGAGCGACATCTGGCTCAATGAGGGATTTGCGACATATGCCTCGTGGTTGTGGCTGGAGCACGATCAGGGGGCGCAGGCGCTGGCCGATACCGTGGCCAGGCACTACGCCTGGATGAGCGGGGCGGATGCTGCCGCTGCGCGCGCGCCGGGCCAGGAGACGATGGACGTTGTGCGGCAGTTCCTGAGCGAAGAACTGGTGCGGGTTGGCGCGCCACCCGCGAATGGCTTGTTCAATCCGGCGGTGTACTACCGCGGCGCGCTCGCGCTGCACGCCCTGCGGCTGCGGCTCGGCGATGCTGCCTTTTTCACGCTGCTGCAGCGCTACTACGCTCGTCATACCGGCGGCAATACCACAACGGCGGATTTCATCGCGGAAGCCGAAGCCGTCAGCGGCAGCGATCTGGATGCCTTTTTCCACGCTTGGCTGTATCAGGTGCAGATCCCGCCGATCCCGGAACAGAACCTGTTTCCGCTGGAAATTGACGGGTAGGCGACTGTCCTGACCTTACGGAAAATGTTAAACACTTTGACAAATGTGAGAGAATTCCTTAAATTATCACTCGCATTGTTCAATCATCATGCCCGACCACTGGGCGTAGAAATACGCAGCTCAGGATAGAGTAAGTGCCCTATGTCAGTACTGCTCGGTCTCGATGTCGGGACATCCAGCGTCAAAGCTCTGGTGTTCGAACCGGAAAGCGGTCGTATTCTGGCGCAGTCGAACCTGGAGTATCCGATTTACCGCCCGCAGCCCCAGTATGCCGAACAGAAACCCGATGACTGGTGGAATGCCACCGTCCAGGCGGTGCGCACCGCTCTGGAGCGCGCTGGCGATCAGGCCGGGCAGCGCGTCCGCGGGATCGGGCTGAGCGGTCAGATGCACGGTACGGTGCTGCTCGATCGCAAGGATTTGCCCGTCGGCCCGGCCATCATCTGGGCCGATCAGCGCGCTGGCGATTACGTGGATCGACTGCTGGAGGCGATCGGGCAGCGGCAGTACGTCGAGATCACCGGAACGCTGCCCGCCGCGGGCTTCATGGCGGTGACGCTGTTGTGGCTGGCCGACCATGATCCGGGGCGTCTGCGCAAGGCGCGGGTGGCGATCCTGCCCAAAGATTACGTGCGGTTGAAACTGACGGGGGAAGTCGGCACTGATTTCAGTGACGCCGCCGCCACCGGCTTGTTCGATATCGCGGTCAAGAACTGGTCGGCAGAGATCGTGCGCGCCGCCGGCATCTCCCGTCCGCTTCTCCCCAGAGTGATGGCATCCACGACGATCGCCGGGACACTGACCGCGCAGGCAGCGGCGGAACTGGGCCTGAAGCCGGGTATCCCGGTGGCGGCTGGCAGCGCCGATCAGCCGGCCCAGTCGATCGGCTGCGGTGTGGTCGGGCCGGGGCAGGGATTGATCTCGGTCAGCAGCGGTGGCCAGGTCGTGATCCCGATCGAAGCGGTCTCGAACGGTTCGGTTCACCTGCCGACCGATGCGCGCGTCCATGTCTTCAATCACGCTGTCCCCGGTCTGTGGTATATCCTCGGTGCGACGCTGTCCGCCGGGCTGTCGATGCGCTGGCTGCGCGATCTTTTCGGGCTGAGCGGGCAGGCTGATGCTTACGCGCAGTTCAGCGCTGAGGCCAGCACGGTCGCGCCCGGTGCGGATGGGTTGATCTTCCTGCCGCATCTGACCGGTGAGCGCACCCCGCTGATGGATGCGCAGGCGCGCGGCGCTTTCATCGGCCTGACGGCCTATCACACGCGCGCGCACCTGATCCGGGCGGTCATGGAAGGCGTGGCCTTCAGCATGCGCCAGGCTTTCGCCGTCGCGCAGGAGCTGGGCGGGCAGGCCGATGTCATGGTCGCCAACGGCGGGGGTATGGAAAGCGATGTGTGGCGCGGGATCATGGCCGACGTGCTGGGGCGACCTCTGGAGCAGCGGGCGGTCAGCGATCATGCAGCGCTGGGAGCGGCGCTGATCGCCGGTGTGGCCACCAGCATCTACGCCAATTTCGACGAAACCCGATCGGTCACTGCGCGCACGCGCTCGGTCACGATGCCCGATCCGGCGCGGTCTCGGCTGTATCAGGAATTGTTTGAGCAGTACGTTCAGCTCTATCCGAAACTGCGCAGCGATTTTCACGCGCTGGCCCGGCGAACCCAGGCCGAAACGATGCCGAAGCTGGAACCGGCCAGCACTTAACCGATGCGCTGCTCCGTGACGGGGTCGAAGAACAACGCGCTGTTTTCGTCCAGCGCGCAGCGGACGACATCGCCCCGACGAACTTCGGCGTTGAGCGGGGCGGTGATCGACCAGCGTTCGTCGTTCGCGCTGACTTCCAGCAGCAGAAAGCGCTCACTCAGGTAAGGGGTGACCTGCTCGACCAGCGCGGCGATCCCATTTTCAGCGAGGTGAATGTGCTGTGGGCGGATGCCCAGCAGGACGGGCGCGCCGTCGGGCAGATCGTGGCGCAGGGGGATGCCGCTGAAGCTGCGGCCGTACCAGCGTCCCCGTTCGGCATGGCCGTGCAGCAGGTTGATCGGCGGCGTGCCGATGAATTCGGCGATGAACCGGTTGATCGGATTGGCATACAGCTCGGCATAATGACCGATCTGGACGATCCGACCGGCGCGCATGACCGCAACGCGCTCGGCAAACGCGCTCGCCTCATGCTGATCGTGGGTGACGTATACCGACGTCACCGGAAAGGCGTTGAGCAGACGGCGCAGTTCCAGACGCGCCTGGGCGCGCAGTGCGGCATCGATGTTGCTGAACGGCTCGTCGAACAGGAAGACGCGCGGATCGCGCAGTAGTGCGCGGGCGATGGCGACGCGCTGACGTTCCCCGCCGGAGAGTTCGCGCGGGAACCGCCCCATAAGCATGTTGATGCCGAAGCCCGTGATCTGCGAAATGCGCTCCAGCCGCGCGGGTACTTCGTAATCGCGCTTGCGCAGCCAGAGGAAGAAACTCACCGTCTGGCGCGCTTCCCAGTGCGGCATCAACGCGCCGTCCTGAAAAACCATGCCGATGCCGCGGTGGCGCAGTTCGATCGCCTCCAGCGGCACATTGTCGAACAGGATCGTCCCCGAATCGGGTTTGATCAGCCCGGCGATCAGGCGCAGCAGCGTCGATTTGCCCGATCCGCTTTCGCCCAGCAGGGCCAGCGTCGTCCCGGAGGGGATTTTCAGCGAAACGTCATGAATCGCAGCGACGGGAACTGACCCGCTCCCGGACTGCTGCTGAAACGTTTTGCTGACGTGCTGAAGCGTGATCGTCGTCATGGACATGAAGATAACGCGGTTTGAGACCTTGCGGAAGAGCGGCGGGCGGAATACGATCGCTGGACATGCTCAGGAAGGATATAAGCGATGGATGTGATCGATCTGCGCAGTGACACCGTCACGCAGCCGACCCCGGCCATGCGTGAGGCGATGGCGAACGCACCGGTTGGCGATGACGTGTACGGTGAGGATCCCACGGTCAATCAACTGGAACGGGATGCCGCCGAGCTGTTCGGGCAGGAAGCCGGTCTGTTCGTCGCCAGCGGGACGATGGGCAATCTGGTGAGCGTGCTCAGTCACTGCGGTCGGGGTGAGGAAATGATCCTCGGCAAAGAAGCGCACATTTTCAAATACGAGGCGGGCAGCGCGGCAGCCTACGGCGGCATCCAGCCGAACACACTGCCGGTGCAGCGCGATGGCACAATGGATCTGGATCTGCTGCGCGCGGCTATCCGCCCTGACGACGTGCACATGCCGCCGACGCGGCTGATCTGCCTGGAGAACACGCACGGCGGGGCCAGCGGTGCGCCCGTGGGACGGGATTACATCGAGCAGGTGCTGGCGATCGCCCGCGAACATCACCTCAAAGTGCACATCGACGGCGCGCGGATTTTCAACGCGGCGACCGCGCTCAACACCACCGTTGGCGAGCTGTGCGCCGGCGTGGACAGCGTGTCCGTCTGCCTGTCGAAAGGGTTGTGCGCCCCGGTCGGATCCGTGATTGTGGGGTCGAAGCCGTTCATCGACCGGGCCAGGCGCGTGCGCAAAAGTCTGGGCGGCGGCATGCGTCAGGCCGGGATCCTGGCGGCGGCGGGGTTGATCGCCCTGCACGAGATGAGCACCCGTCTGGCGGAAGATCATGCCCATGCCCGCCTGCTCGCTGAAGGGCTGGCGCGGCTGCCGCACGTCAGCGTCGATCTGGAGCAGGTGCGCACCAACATCCTGTATTTTCGCCTGCTGCCCGGCGCGCCGATCGATGCCCGGACGCTGAGCGAGCGTCTGAAGGCGGAGTACAACATCTTGATGCGCCCGTACAGCCTGGCCGAGCGCAGCTTCCGCCTGGTGACGCATTACTGGATCCGGCGCGAGCACGTCGATATCGTGCTCGACGCGCTGCGATCGTTGCTCGGGGGCAGCACGGCGCAGGCGGCGGATTGATCGTGACTGACGGTATGGAAAGACCCCCTTCCCGCTTCGACCAGCCGCGCTGGCGGCGCATCCCGCCTGCGGACAGCGAGCCGAGATCCACTGGCGATCCGGAATGGATGCCGGAAGGTGAAACCGCTGCGACGGCTGAGACGCCAACCGAGGGCGATGATCGACCCGATCGACCCCAGGAGGTTCCGCCGATCGAGCGGGTCGCTCCGCCGCGCGTCCAGTACACCGATCCGAGCTTCGGGCTGTTGATCGCCGGCGCGCTCAACATCGGCCTGATCCCGATCGTGCCCGAGCAGGCCGATCTGCGCTACGTCCTGGTCTGGATCGCGCTGGGAGCAGCCGGCGTTTTCCCCTGGCTGCTGGGCGAGACGGAGCGCATCGGGCGCGAACGGCTCGATCGGGTGGTGTGGGGGATCGTTCTCGGCATCATCCTGGGCGGGCCGCTGCTATTCGTCGGCGGTTCCACGCTGGAGACCACCGTTCGTTTGATGTTCCGCACCGGTCAGGCCGGTACGGAAGCGCTGGTTTCGCTGCCGCCGGGCGCGGTGCTGGGGCTGCTGGTCTTTGCCATGCCCACAGCGGAGACGCTGTTCTTTCGCGGGTCGCTCCAGAACATGCAGCCGTTCTGGCTGACCGGATTGATCAGCAGTGCATTCGCTGTTTTTCTGTTCTTCCCGATGATCGAAGTCGGGCGCTACCCACTGGTAGCGGTCGTGATCGGGATCGCGCTGACCGCTATGAATCTGTTCTACAGTTATGTGCGCGCACGCCGCGGGCTGGCCGCGGCGTGGCTGTGTCAGATCACCGTGAATGTGATCGTCTTCTGGATCCCGTATGTGTCATGAGGTCGCGTTTCACGGCGCATACGTCTGAATGCGCTCGGCGGGATTGCGCTGGGCCAGCCGTGCCATCCGCTCGCGAACAGCATTCAGCACCGCTGCCTCATCGATCGTCAGCAGCCGCCGATCGGCCATGATCACGTTTCCATCGACGATCACGGTGCGCACGTCGTTGATCTCAGTATTATAGACCAGGCTGGCTGGGATGTTGTGCAGCGGCTGGTGATGCAGACCGCTGAAATCGAGCAGGATGATATCGGCCAGATAGCCCGGCTCCAGCGAACCGAGTTCATCCGCCCGCCCGACGACGGCGGCGCTGCCCCGCGTGGCGACGTACAGCGCTTCGGGGATCGGCATCACCGTTGGCGTCCCGGCGCGATCTTTTTGCAGCAGCGCCATCAGGCGCAGCGACTCCCAGATATTGAGCGTATTGTTGCTGCACGCGCCGTCCGTGCCCAGGCCGACAGCGATCCCCGCTTCCAGGAAGCGCGTCACCGGCGCGACGTCCATCGCCAGCTTGAGATAGGTTTTCGGGCAGTGGGCGATGCCGACCGGGTAGCGGCTCAGCCGGGTGATATCCTCGTCAGTGGCCCCGCAGACATGAGCCAGAATGGTGGGGACGTCGAGCACGCCGTTCGCCTCGAGCACCTCGATCGGCGTCTGTCCGCGTTTGGCCAGGCTGGCTTCGGTCTGCCCGCGCGTCTCCGCAGCGTGGATATGGATGCCCAGCCCCAGCGTGCGCGCCAGATGCGCGGTCGCGCGCAGGGTGTCATCGGTGCAGGTGTAGGGCGCATGAGGGGCGAGGATCGTCCGAATGCGGCCGTTCGCGGCCCCGTTCCAGTCACGGGCGAAATGGGCCGTCCGTTCCAGCAGCGCTTCTCCCCCGCTGCTGAAGACCGTCCAGCCTAACAGCGCCCGGGTTCCAGCTTCGGTCACGGCCCGCGCCGCATCCTCCATGTAGAAGTAATGTTCGGCCACGGTCGTCACGCCGGCGCGGATCATCTCGGCCAGACCGAGCAGCATGCCCAGGTAGACATCGGAACCGTCTGCGCTCAGATTCTGTTCCAGCGGCCAGATGTAGTCATTGAACCAGGCATCGATATCGACATCCTCGGCCAGGCCGCGAAACAGCACCATCGGCGTATGGGCGTGGCAGTTGATCAAGCCGGGGAAGGCGATCTGGCCTGCGGCGTCGATCACGCGGCGTGCCTGCGATGGATCGATGCTCCCGGTCGGCTGTACAGCGGCGATTCGATTTCCCTGAATGAGAAGGTCATGCTGGGGCAGGATGACGGCCTGTCGTTCATGGGTGATCTGAACGACGGTCGTATTCCGGATCAGTAAGTCCATTTAAGCGTTCCTTCACAAAGCGGTCTGATTGAAGCCGGTACAATCATAGCTTGCAGATTGAGAATGCGAAAACAGAACAGAGACGAGAGCGCTATGCAGGCAGAGGCATCCAGCCCGCTTGTGACAGTTTCATCCGATCATCCGCATGAGACGCAGTACCCTCATGTCCGCTTCAATTTTGTCGTCAACGTGCTGGACGGCACCTTTTTCGGGCTGGCGCTGGGGGTGGCGTCGTTTGTGACAGTTATCCCGCTGTTCGTCAATCAGATGACCGACTCGACGACGCTGATCGGGCTGGTCAGCGCCCTGCATTCGATCGGCTGGCAGCTTCCTCAACTGCTGACGGCCAATCATGTGGCGCGGCTGCGGCGGTTCAAACGCATGGTGATGTTCATGACCATTCATGAGCGCTGGCCGTTTTTCGCGCTGGCGCTGCTGGCGCTGCTCATGCCGACGCTGGGCACGCAGGTCAGTCTGGTGCTGACCGTCGTTCTGGTCGCCTGGCAGTCGTTCGGCGGCGGCTTCACGGCGACGGCCTGGCAGAGCATGATCGCCAAGCTGCTGCCCAATCATGTCCGCGGCCTGTTCTACGGAACCCAGTCCGGCATGGCCAATCTGATGAGCAGCGGCGGCGCTGTGCTCGCCGGAGCGATCATGAGCGGGCTGGACTCGCCGGAGGATTTCGCGCTGTGCTTCTTCCTGGCCGGCATCGCGATGGTCATCTCCGGCGCTTTCTTGGCCAGCACCAGAGAGTGGACATCTCCGCCGCGGCACGATGCCCCTGAACCGGGGACGAACGCTCTGCTGGCCAATCTACGCGATATCCTGCGCGTTGATGCCAATTTTCGCTGGTTCGTTCTGGCGCGCGCGCTGATGCAGGTCGCCGGTCTGGGTATGGGTTTCTACACCATCTACGCCACTCGCCGCTTTGAGATGGATGTCGCCGTAGCGGGCATCCTCACCGGGATCCTGATGCTCGGCCAGACGGTCGCCAGCCCGGTGCTGGGACGTCTGGGGGATGCGCATGGGCATCGGCTGGTCTTCATCATCGGTGCGGTGATCCTGTTCGTGGGATCGGTGCTCGCATGGGTCGCGCCCGATCTCACATGGTTCTATGCCATTTTCGCGCTGGCGGGGATCGGCAATGCAGCCCTGTGGGGGCCGACCAACGCGATCATCGCAGATTTCAGCGATGAACGCCGCCGACCGTTCTACATCGGCCTGACGAATACGCTGATCGCGCCCGTCACGATGCTCGCTCCGATCGTCGGTGGCGCGCTGGCGGATGGGTTCGGGTTTGAGGCCACTTTTGCCGTCTCCGCCCTGGGCGGCGGCCTGTCCCTGCTGATCCTGCTGCTCAACTTCAAAGACCCGCGGCTGCAGCGCCGCCTGTGACCCGGAGTGAGCGGAAGCAATTTTGCGTTATCATTCGTCTGAGACAGATACGATCCGGGATCCCCGTCGATGGCTCAGACTTCCGCAACTGCACGGCTGATAGGCAGACGATACCTGCTCCAGGAACAACTGGGGGCGGGCAATATGGGCACGGTTCATCGCGCTGTTGACCGATTGACCGGTCAGATGGTCGCGCTGAAGCAGATCAAACAGCCCACCGAACAGTTGTCGTTCGGGTCGCACTCGTCGGATGCTGACCTGGAGATGGCACTGGCGCAGGAATTCAAGATCATGGCCTCGCTGCGCCACCCCAACATCATCAGCGTGCTCGACTACGGCTTTCATGTGGATACGGCGCTGTCCCGGCGGACGCCGTACATCACGATGGAACTGCTGGATGGAGCGGAAAGTTTTCTCGATTTCGCTGAACGGCTGCCGTTCGATCAGCAGATCGATCTGCTGCTGCAAATGCTGCACGCGCTCGTCTATCTGCATCGACGGGCGGTGCTGCACCGCGATCTCAAGCCGAAAAACGTGCTCGTGGTCGATAACACCGTCAAAGTGCTGGATTTTGGCCTGTCGATCCTGAGCGAAGCGGCAAAAGAGGGCGAGGCGGCGGGGACGCCCAGCTACATGGCCCCGGAGCTGTGGATGGGGCGTCCAGCCACGCGCCAGTCCGATCTGTATGCGGTGGGGATGATCGCGTTTCGGTTGTTCGCTGGGCAGCACCCCTTCGATACCAGCAGCCTGCAAACGCTGTTCCGGCAGGTGCAGACGCTGGATCCCGATCTCAATCTGCTGCGCACCCCGGATCCGGTGAAGGGGGTCATCGGTCGGCTGCTGGCCAAAGATCCCGCCGCGCGTTATCAGGATGCCGCTGAAGTCATCGATGCGCTGCGTCAGGCGTGTGGGCGCGATCTGCCGCTCGAGACGCCCGCGCTGCGCGAGAGTTTTCTGCAAGCGGCGACCTTCGTCGGACGTGAACGCGAACTCGCTCTGCTGTCGCAGGTGCTGCACGAAGCGCTGGCGGGGCGGGGCAGCGCCTGGCTGATCGCCGGGGAAAGCGGCGTCGGCAAATCGCGCCTGATGGATGAACTGCGCACGCGCGCCCTTGTCCAGGGGGCACTGGTGCTGCGCGGACAGGCGGCCAACGTCGCGACGTCACCGTATGCTTTGTGGGCCAATGCGGTTCGCTGGCTGGTGCTGCTGGCGGATATCGATGATCGCCTGGCCGCGATCCTCAAATTCCTCGTGCCGGATATCGATAAACTGCGCGGCATGGCCGTGCCCGATGCCAGAGAGGCCGCGCCCCAGGCGGCGCAGGCCCGTATCCTGCGCGCCATCGAGACGCTGGTGCATCATGTGGCCGCCGGCGGCTCCACCGCGACCGATGCCGTCGCACAGCCGATCGTACTGATGCTGGAAGATCTGCACTGGGCGGACAGTGAAAGCCTCACCCTGCTGGCCCGGATCGCTCACATTGCGCCCGAACTGCCGCTCCTCGTGATCGGCACGTATCGCGATGATGAAAGTCCCGATCTGCCCGTGATGCTGTCCGGTATGCGGCTGATTAAACTGGATCGGCTGACGCCGCAGCAAACCGCCCTGTTGACGGAAGCGATGCTCGGCCCGGCGGGGCGCAGTCCGGAACTGCTGGAACTGCTGCAGAAAGAAACCGAAGGGAACACCTTTTTCCTGGTTGAGTCGGTGCGCGCGCTGGCGGAGGAGTCGGGGCAGCTTGACCGCGTCGGGAGCGCGCCGCTGCCGATGCGCGTCCTGACCGGTGGGATTCAGGGGATCATTCAGCGCCGCCTCAATCGTGTTCCTGAAGAAGCGCGCGCTTTTCTGAAGCTGGCGGCGGTTTCCGGTCGCTATCCCGATCTCGACGTCATCGCTGAGGTGCTGCGTCAGCAAGGGGAACCCGATCGCGTCGCGACCTGGCTGGCGGACTGCGCTGATGCGGCCGTGCTGGAGGTTCACGATGGCGAATGGCGTTTTTGCCACAACAAACTGCGCGATGCCGTGCTGCTGGAGATCCCGCTGGAACAGTCGCGAACGCTGCATCGACAGGTCGCCGAGGCCGTTGAGGCCGTCTACCAGTACTCACCGAAGTCGACTGCCGAAATCCTCGCTTATCTGTGGCAGATGGCCGGCGATCCGGCCCGCGAAGAGCATTACGCCGCCCTGGCCGGTGAGCAGGCGGTGCGCGAGGGGGCTTACCGGGCGGCCCAGCGTTTTCTGGAACGCGCGCTGGAACTTCAGCGGGAAGTCAGCGTCAAGCCGCATAAACAGGCGACCATCCGGCAGCAGTTGGGCGATGCGTATTTCGAGACCAGCCAGATCGAGCGGGCGCGCGCAATGTACAGCGAAAGCCTCGATCTCTTTCGAGCGGGAGAGTCGCGCTGGGGGGAAGGTTCCGTCATCGTCCGTCTGGGCATGGTCGCGACCGAACAGGGGGACTTCGATCAGGCCGCGCGCTGCTTCATCGATGCGCTCAGAATCGCATCCGAGGCGCGGGCGAAAACCGTCGCTTTATCGGCGCTGGCCGCCACGGCGACGCTGCTGGCGCGCACCGGTGAACCGGTCACGGCTGTTCAATACCTGGCACTGGTGCTGCAGCATCCTTCATCCGATGCTCAGACGGTTTATGCGGCGGAACGTCAGCTCAACCTGCTGCGCGCCGATCTCAGCCCAGAAGCCTTTGCCGCCGCCGTCGATCAGGGGCGCGCGATGCAGCTCAATTCTGTAATCCAGCGCATCCTCAACGAATGATGCAATCGATTGGATAACATTTGTTCTCCTGTTTGACCCCTTAAAAACCGTTATAACTGCTTGTAATTTTTAAATCTCCGTTTTGGATCTTGTGTATTCGATGAATCGGATCGATACTGTAGAATGACATCTGCACCGCATAGTGTGAGGAGTGAGTCCCTGTGACTGCATTGATTGACAGCAGTCAGACGCGCGTACCGGGGGCGCCTGCGATGGCCGATATGCCCGACACCGCGATCGACCCGCGTGTCGTCCGGGCTGCCAATCCGTTGGTCGGGCTGTGGCGGCTGATGGCTGGTTTCCGTCACCTGTATCTGCTGGCCACCGTCACGCTGGCGCTGGGAGCGGCTGCGAAGACGGCCTCTTTTCTGCTGCTGCAGTACCTGATCGACGACGTGCTGCTGCGCGATCAGATCGCCACCGGCGTGCTGCTGATCGCGGTGAGCTTCGTCGGGCTGGCGATGGTCGAGGGGACGTTCACCTATCTGAGCGGTCGCTTCGCCGCGCAAACGGCGGAGAGCATCACGCGGCGCCTGCGCAATTACCTGTTCGATCATCTCCAGCGGATGACGTTCGCCTTTCACGATAAACATCAAACCGGCGATCTGATCCAGCGCTCCACTTCTGACGTCATGGCCATTCACCGGTTCTACTCGGAACAGGCGATCGGGCTGGGACGCATCGTGCTGCTGTTCAGCATCAATTTCACGGCGCTGCTCATCCTGCATGCCGGTCTGGCGCTGTTTTCGGTGATCGTCGTGCCGGTTGTGGCGCTGGTGTCGTATTACTTCTTCAGCCGGATCTCGAAGAAGTATGAGTTGTTTCAGGAAGCAGATGCGAAACTGACGACAACGCTTCAGGAGAATCTGTCCGGTGTGCGAGTGGTCAAGGCTTTCGCTCGTCAGGACTACGAGATCGCCAAATTCAACCGCGATAACCAGGAACGGTTCACGCGCGGACGCAAGATGATCATCATGCACTCGTACTACTGGCCGATCACTGACATCATGACCGGTTTGCAGATGGTGGCCGGCTATCTGGTGGCAGCCACGATGGTCATCAACGGGGAGATCACGCTGGGGACGTATCTGGCCTATACGGGCATCCTGATCTACCTGATCCAGCCGATGCGCGAGCTGGGGCGGCTGATCGTGCAGACGTCGTCGGGATTTGTGTCGTATAACCGCGTGCACGATCTGATCGAGTACGAGCGCGAAAGCCTGGATGAAGGGCAGATGCTGGATCCGAAGGCGATCCGCGGTGATGTTGAATTTCACGATGTCGATTTCGAATACGAGCCGGGGCAGCCGGTGCTGCAGGGGATCAATCTGCATGCCAGACCGGGGGAGGTCGTCGCGCTGATGGGATCGACCGGGTCGGGCAAGACGTCGCTGGTTGGATTACTGCCGCGTTTCTACGAGTACACCCGCGGGCGGATCGCGATCGATGGTCATGACGTCAAAGACATCGCGAAGGCATCCCTGCGCCAGATCATCGGCATCGTGGAACAGGAGCCGTTTTTGTTTTCCCGGTCGATCCGCGAGAACATCTGCTACGGCGTCGGGCGCGAGGTGAGCGAAGCAGAGGTCGTCCAGGCCGCTCAGGCGGCGGCCATTCACGATACGATCATGACCTTCCCGCAGGGGTACGACACGATCGTCGGCGAGAAAGGCGTGACGCTGAGCGGCGGCCAGAAGCAGCGCGTCGCGATCGCCCGCACGCTGCTCAAAAATCCGCGCATCCTCATCCTCGATGATGCGACCTCATCGGTCGATATGGAAACGGAAGCCGAGATCCGGCAGGCGCTCGATCGGTTGATGCAGCAGCGCACGACGTTCATCATCGCGCATCGTGTGCAGAGCGTCATGAATGCCGATCAGATCGTCATTCTCGATCAGGGGCGGATCGTGCAGCAGGGAACCCATGACGAACTGCTGCAGCAGGATGGTTTCTACCGCCAGATTTATCTGCTGCAGGCCAGCATTGAAGAGGAACTGGAGAAGGAGCTGGCGGATGGCTGAATTCGCCTTTGAAGAAGAGGAATTTCATTCCAGTCTGAACGGGCGCACCGTTCTGCGGATTTTCCGGCACGTGCTGCCGCACTGGCCGATGATGGCGGGTTTCATCATCGCCGTGGCCATGATGTCCACCATCGAATCGACGATGACGTATTTGAGCAAGCTCATCATCGACGTCGGGATCATCCCACAGGATGGGGAAGCGCTGCTCCAGGTCATCATCCTGTTCGGTGTGCTCACCGTCTTCCAGGCGCTGTGCGTGTTCGCCTTCATCTACCTGACCGGGGTGCTGGGCGAGCGCGTCGAGTACGAAATGCGCAAGATGCTGTTCGAGCACCTGCAGAAGCTGTCGCTGTCCTATTTCAGCAAAACGCCGGTCGGCTGGATCATGTCGCGGGTCACTTCGGACACCGAACGCATCGCCGAGTTGATCAGTTGGGGCATGCTCGACGTGGTCTGGGCCTGCATGATCATCATCACCTCGCTGATCTTCATGCTCACGATCAACTGGCAGCTCGCGCTGCTCGTGTTCGCGGTCATTCCGATCCTGATGGCGATCGCCAACGGGTTCCAGCGGCGTATCATTCTGGAATACCGCAACACGCGCCGAGCCAATTCCAGGATCACAGCGCAGTTCAACGAGAACATCACCGGGGTGCGGGTGGTCAAGGCGCTGGGACGCGAAGAGGCCAACCTGCGCGAGTTCGGCACATTGACGAATGAGTATTACCGCTCGTCGTTCAGGGCGGCCTGGCTGTCGGCGTTGTTTCTGCCCTCAGTCCAGATCGTCAGTGCGCTCGCGCTGGGGGTGATCGTCTACTACGGCGGCTTGCAGACCGAGATCGGCGGCATGACCATCGGCGGGATTCAGGCTTTCATCGGCTACGTCACTTTCATGCTGTGGCCGGTGCAGGATCTGGCTCGCGTGTTCGCCTCGATGCAGCATGCGATCGCCAGCGCCGAGCGCGTCTTTTCCCTGCTCGATGCGCAGCCCGAAGTGGTCGATCGACCGGGAGCCGTCGATCCGGGCACGGTACGCGGCAAGATCGTCTTCGAAAACGTCGATTTCTACTACGATGCCGATAAGCCGGTGCTGAAGAACTTCAATCTCGAAGTCCAGCCCGGGGAGATGATCGCGCTGGTCGGGCCGACCGGCGCGGGCAAATCGACCATCGTCAATTTGATCTGCCGCTTCTACGAGCCGCGCAGCGGGCGCATCACGATCGATGGTCGCGATTATCGCGATATCTCCCTGCATGCTCTGCAATCGCGCATCGGCATCGTCTTACAGACACCGCATCTGTTCAGCGGCACGATCCGGGAAAATCTGCGCTACGGACGCCTGGATGCCACCGACGAGGAAATCGAGGCCGCCGCGCGGCTGGTGGGCGCGCACGATTTCATCATCACCCTGGACAAGGGCTACGATGAAGAGGTCGGTGAAGGGGGAAATCTGCTGTCTGTGGGCCAGAAACAGTTGATCAGTCTGGCACGGGCGGTGCTGGCCAACCCGGAGATCTTCATCATGGATGAGGCCACAAGCTCGGTTGACACGCTGACGGAAGCGCTCATCCAGCGGGGGATGGACGTGCTCATGGCCGGGCGGACGTCCTTCGTCATCGCGCATCGTCTCTCCACCATCCGCCGCGCTGATCGCATCCTGGTCATCGCGAACGGCGGGATCAGCGAGATGGGGTCGCATGCCGATCTGCTCCGTCAGCGGGGGCATTATTACCGATTGTACACTCAGCAGTTCCGGCGCGAGCGCGAACTGGAGGCCGGTTTCGATCTGACGCCGGAGATGAGGACGCCCGGTTGAGCGAGTCCGATGAAAGGCTGACGATCGAGGCGCAGCGTGCCGATCGAGAAAATCACCTCTTGTGTTAATAGAGGGGATCGCGATCGCTTGATTTTTCGCGCGTTGTGGCCGATAATGCGAGACACAGGGGGCGTCGCCGCCGCTGACCATTGGAAGGCCCGTCAACGCCAGCCGTGACCAGTTGATGGAGCAGTGCCATGCCCGATGAACCGCTCGTCCCACCGCAGGACGATAATGACCGTGAGCCATCTGATGCGGATGCGTTCAGCAGTTACGTCAACGATCATCTCGATCTGAGCGATCTGGGGGATGACGAGGGCAGCACAGACACGGAACGGGCTGAGCGACCATCGGACAGCAGACGGCGGACGCCTGCGCTCTCAGATGATCATGATCCCTGGGAAGTCGATGACGAAATCGCCGACAATGACGACGATGATGATGACGTCCCGCGTCCATCAATTGGTTTCGGTCTGTTTCGTCGCACGCTCAGTTCAACGCATCATGACGAAGACGACGAACCCGCTGAGTCAGGCGACCGGAAGCCCGGATTGAACCCACCTGCGCCGCCGGGGCAGCCCTCATCGGGAACGGGCAGGCTGCTATTTCCGCCACCGCCAGCGCCGGGGGGGCGGTCGTCCTATGAGCCTCCACTGCGCACGGGCAGCGTTCCCGCCGGATTTCCGCTTGGCGGCCCATTCTCACGTCCATCGTCCGAGCAGGCGCTGCCGCCGCGCATCCCCATCCCCTCAGCCGGGGACTCGCGCTGGGTGCTGTACCGCTTTCGGACACAGGCGCACCTGGAGATCCATCACCCGGCGTCGCTGACGACCCCGGCGCGTTCCACGGTGATCCCCAACGCGGCGAAGCTGCTTCACGGGCATCTGCACGCGATACCCGCTGCGGCGCCGGGCTGGGTCGCGGTGAAAGTCGCGCTCACCATGCGTCAGCCGATTATCGGTTTCGTGCGGGCTGACCAGATCCATCTACTGCCGGCCAAACCGACTCCGGATTGGCCGACGCAGTTGTACAATCTGGCGATCAGCAAACGCGGCAGCCGCCTGATCCAATCGGCCCTGCTGCTGTTGATCAGCCTGCTGCTGCTGATCATGCTGGTCGTCTTAGTTTTTGAGCCGCAGCCGCAGCCGATGCCCGATCTGATCGCCGTTGAAGCGCAGCTAGAAGCGCAGGCGGAGCGCATCGAAGCGCTGGAGCGGCGCCTGGAGGCGCTGGGAGCGCGTTAGAGACAGGTTCGCAGCGCGTAGTAAGCCGCCCCGATCAGACAGACATCATCGCCCAGCCGCGCCTGACGGATCAGATCCTGCGGTACGAAGCGCGGATCGAGGACGTACTGGGCGATGACCGCGCGCGCGGGTTCGAGCAGCAGATCGCCCAACTGCGCAGCGCTCCCCCCGATCACGATGGCTTCCGGGCTGAGGATATGAACCAGGTTGACCAGCCCGATGCCGAGATAGCGGCCCGCTCGTTCCACGATCTGCCGTGCGAAAGGATCTCCACGGACGGCGGCTTCACCAACTGCCTTGCCATCGATCGTTTCGATAGGGCGGTCGCGCAGGCTGGAGGGGTGATCGGTGGTGCGCAGGGCCGCGCGCGCCAGCGCGCCGATCCCGGTTCCGGAGGCGACATCCTCCAGCCGCGCGATGTCACCGTCGGGCAGCGGGATCAGTTGATGCCCCGGCTCCGCCGCCAGGCCGCTCCAGCCGCTGAAGAGATGCCCGCCGATGACGACACCGCCGCCGATCCCCGTGCTGATCGTCAGATAGATGACCGGGTCGCAGCCCCTGGCTGCGCCGCGTTCGTATTCGGCCAGCGCGGCCAGATTGGCATCATTGTGCATGACAGTGGGCGCATGGTCGAAAGCGGCGCTGACCCGCTCACTCAGCGGGACATCCGACCAGCCGGGCAGGGTGCGCGCGTGATAGATCACGCCGGCGCGCGGATCGAGCGGGCCGGGGGCGGAAATGCCGATCGCCCGGACGGTGCTCCCCTGGCTGACTGCGCGCGCCAGGTCGATCATGCGCTGGATGACCCGGTCGGGCGGATCGCTCACCTGCGACGGGATCTCCAGCCGGTTGATCAGCCTCAGATCGCCGTCTGCGTCGGGGGCGAATACCCCGGCGCGCGTCCGCGTACCGCCGAAATCGATGCTCAGGATCATCATCGTCTCACAATCCGTTGATGAAGTCGTAGAGGTCGCGGTCAATGCCTGGCGCGGGGTATGCATTCAGGTCACCCTGAAATAGCAAGGTTTCGCCGCGCTGTTCCAGCAGCACCCCCCGTCTGACGCCCGCAGTGAAGGCCCGGTGTGCCGCGGCTGCCCAGGCCGCCGCCAGCGCGCGATCGAGATGCGATGGGTGGCCGCCGCGCTGAGCATGACCGAGGTGAATATCGCGTACGCGCACGCCGACGCGCGCGCTGATCTGCTCTGGCAGGGCGCGCGATCCGGGAATGCCTTCCGAATGGACGATAAGCGCATAGCCATCGGCGGTCAGCGCCGAACGCACCCGTTCGGCCAGCCAGTCCAGATCGAAGGCGATCTCCGGGACGAGCACGGCATGGGCGCCGACGCCAGAAGCGATCGCCAGGGCCAGATGACCGGTACCGCCCCCTAGCGTCTCGACCGTGAAGATGCGCCCTGGCAGCGCGCGCCCTGTCGCCAGCGCGCCATCGATGCTGCTGTAGGCGAAATTGCAGGCGCTGTCAAAACCCAGCGTGCGATCGGTGTGAGCGACATCGTTGTCGATCGTCGTCGGCAGCGCGATGCAGGCTGCACCCATTTCGTTCAGGATCGGGGGGAGATGACGCAGGGTGCCATCGCCGCCGAAAAGCAGGATACCGTCGATGGCTTCGTCGCGCAGCCGCTGCGCCAGGGCGGCACGGGCCGCGGGGTCACGCATGACCGGCTCGCGGCTGGATGCAAGGTACGATCCGCCCAGCGCCGCATGCGCGGCCAGCAGTCTGGGGGTCAAGACCGGGTAGGGCGATCCGATGGCCGCCGGAAAACCGCCATCCGCCCCGACGAATTCATCGCCCCGTGCGGCAGCCAGACGGGAGAAATGCCACAACGCTGCGTTGATGCCGGGGGCGTCGCCACCGCTGACGACTGCGAGAATTTTCATGCCCGTTCTTCCTGTTGGCGATCGAGAGAGCGAGAACAAACTTTTTGACAGCCCGACCCCTGAACGTTACCATAGATAACTGGTTCACGGCAAAGGGTTTTCGACCTGTTGTGAAACGTTGCACAATGATGTGGGAAAGGAGCGAACGATCGCCGAAAAACAGCCGTTTATGACGGATCTCAAAGTCAGGACGTGTTCGACGTGAAGTTGTGATCCACAGTTACTAAAACTTTTCTTGAGGAGCGGTTCAAGATGAAGAAATCACTGCTGGTACTTGCAGTGCTGCTGGTTGCAGCCCTGTCCCTGGTTCCGTTTGCCTCCGCTCAAAACGACGGCTACACGATCGCCTTCGTGCCCGGCGTCAACCCGGATCCGTTCTACATCACGATGGCTTCCGGCGTCAACCAGGCGGCGGCTGATCTGGGCGTTACGGTGATTCAGCAGGATCCGGAGCGGTTCGATGTGACGGTGAGCGCACCGATCATCGAGGCGCTGATCGCGCGTGGGGACATCGACGCGCTGGTGACAGCCCCGAATGACCGCGAGCAGTCGATCCCGGTGCTGCAGGAAGCGCATGAGGCCGGCATCCCGGTGATCACGGTGGATACGTTCATCGGCGATGGCGATTACGCCAACGGGGAAGTGACGTTCCCGCTGTCGTACATCGGGTCGGACAATTTCCAGGGCGGGTACATTGCGTGCTCGGCGCTGGCGGATGCGCTGGGCGAAGGGGCGCAGATCTACATTCAGAACGTGCGTCCGGGCATCAGCACGACGGATCAGCGTGAGGATGGCTGCGAGGCAGCGG
>DAOUBU010000014.1:0-10800 GCA_034432395.1 Anaerolineae bacterium | reverse complement strand
CGGGGCCTGCGTCGGCGGCGGTGGTTCGGTGGCGGGCGGCTGCGTCGGCGGGGCCGGCGTCGGCGCGCTGACCGTCGGCTCGGGCAGCGCCGTGCCGCCGGCGGGAAGCCGGGTGGGCACACCATCCAGCCGCACAGCAGCATCCGTCGGGATGAACAGCGTCGGTTCGGCGGTCGGCGCGGCCTCAGCCGCTTCAGGGGGCAGGAGCGCGGTTTCATCCACTACGCGGATCGCCACTTCAGCCGGTTCGCTGGCGCTGCCATCGGCCCGGTAGGCGGTCACGCGGATCGTGTGCAGGCCCGGTTCGGCGGCTGTCCACGCGCGCGTCAGGCTGAAGGCGCGTGTGCCATCCGGGTTCGGATCGTCCGCCGAGGCGATGACCGTCTCATCGACGACGAAATCGACGCGGTCGATATCCGGCCCGGCGTTGGTGACCAGCACCTGAATGTTGATGTTCACCCCGGTCAGATACGAGCCGTTCGGGATCGGCGCGGCCATCTGCACGATCGGCGTGCCCGCGATCGTCGGCGTGACCGTCTGCGGAGCCACGGTCAGCGAGCAGCCGGCGGTCAGCAGCAGCAGGAGCGCCAGCGCGCTCCATCCATTCGCAACCCGTTTCAGCCAGTGAATTTCCGTGTTCATCATCATCACAATCGGTCGGCGGTTGTATGGCAGCTTTCCATGACCCCATCGGGCTGCCCGACGTGCACTTTAGCAGAAAACCGGAACGCTCACCAGAATCGATCTCGATCGTTTCGCCTACGCTGAGGATCTGATCAACGCTCAGAACGAGGTGAACGCGCCCATCTCCTGCACATCGACGCGCACCCCGTTGATATGCGCTGGGATGCGCGCTTCCGGCGGGACGTCCTGGGCCGCCAGCTTGTGCTCAACCATGACGATCAGCGCGATCTCCGAGGTGGGCTGGCCGCCCACCGTCGCATAGCCGATCCCGACGCCGACCACGCCGGGGATCGCCAGCAGGACGGGCCTGTATTTATCGAGCGTCGCCTGCACCCGGCGGTAGACGGCATCCGGATCGGTCTCCGGCATCGGCGGGGTGGATGGAGTCGGGTTGTCGTTCATGCTGCGCCTCCAGATCGCCAATCGATCAGAGATCGATCCCCAGTGCGTCGAGCACGGTTTGAATCGGGGTGAAGATCGTCGCCTGGGGCGACCCGGCAAAAAGCAGACCGACCGCCATGTTGGTGCTGGCATCGACCACCAGCGATCCGCTGTCACCGCCCTGGCTCATCCCCTGCGCGATCACCTGATCGACGAAGCGCGCTGTGCGCTGACCGCGCTGGGTGCTGTAGGCGATGTTGACCGTGGCGTTGAGCAGATTGACCGTCCCCTCGGTGTATTCGGTCGTGCGTCCGTACTTGCGCACCCGCATCCCCAACTGCACCGGCCTGACCTGATTGACGATGCCGATCTGGCGGATGTCGTCGCTGAAAATGCCGGCGTCGATCGGACGCGCCAGGGCGCAGTCCACCCGGTTCTCCGGGATCGCCGCCTGCGCGGCGATCCGCTCCGCCAGGGATGGCGACGCCGCCGCTGCCGCACGGAACGCCTGCGCGCTCATCGGGACGGCGCGCTGCCCCGAACCGACCAACGCGGCGATCGCGTTGACCAGGGCGATCAGCAGGCTGACGACATCGCAGCCCGGTCGCGGGCCTACCGCGGGCGGCTGGGGGCCGACCGGCGGAACCGGCGGTGGATTCGTCACCGGGGGCGCGGGGACGACAGGGGCCGGGGCGCTGATCAACTCCGGCAGGCCGGGCGGATCATCGGTGAACAGCAGTTTGACGTAGCGTTCCAGCCGCGCGACCACATCGGCGGGGTTCTGGCCGCCGTCCATCGCCGCGGGCTGCAGGATCGGATCGGCGATCAGCGCATCGTTGCAGTTGGCGAGGACGTGATTGTTGGACAGCAGAAAGGGTTCCTGCGTCACCCGATCCTTGACCACCGTCCCCAGTGTGCCGGCTGTCACTTTGTAATGGCCGATGCTGACGCCCGACGGGATGATCGGGCGGAAGCGGTCGCGCGCCGTCTGGTTGGCCTCCAGAAAACCGACTTCGATGACATCGGTCTTCATCCCGTCCAGGTCGCGCGGGATCATATCCTCCGGCTGGAGCGCGGCCAGCGGCTTCTTGCGCTCCACCAGCACCACGACCGCGAGATCATCGGTCATCACGCCGTGCGACTCTTTATAGCCGACGCCGACGCCGACCACATTGGTTTTCGCCAGCAATTCGTATTCATGCAGGGTCTTCGCCTGCCGTGCCTGATCTTCGGACACGGGCTGCCGCTCCTCTCACTCCGATGACGCCCGCGCGCCATCCTCGATCATTATACCGGAATACCGGAACAGCGATCGGGCGCGCACCCGAATGACCGGCAGCCGGGGCGCTCCGTTCGGGTAAGCCCGGTCGGGGCGGTACTGGCAGCAGTCCACAGCCGCGTTATGATCCAGGGTCAAAAAGACGTGTTTCTTGAGCTAAAAGGGACATTCGATGTACGCCAAAATTACCACCATCGAACGATATATCCTCGATCAGCAGCAGCAGTTTCCCGATGCTACCGGCACGCTGACCAGTCTGCTGTACGACATGGCGCTGGCCGGCAAGCTGATCGCCCACGAAACGACGCGGGCTGGCCTGGCGGACATCCTGGGTGAAACCGAAACCCGGAACACTTACGGGGAACGTCAGCAGAAACTTGACCTCTATGCCGACTCGATCATCTTCAAGATCAACGACCATACCCAGCGGCTGTGCGCCATGGCCTCGGAAGAACACGAGGAGATCCTCGCCATTCCACGCCGCTTCGGCACGGGGAAATACGTCCTGCTCTACGATCCGCTCGACGGTTCGTCCAATATCGATGTCAACGTCTCGGTCGGCACGATCTTCGCCGTCCATCGCAAGATCACCACCGGCGTCGATGGCACGCTGGAGGATGTGCTCCAGCCGGGCCACAAACTGGTCGCGGCGGGCTACATGGTCTACGGCTCATCGACGATGATGGTCTACACCACCGGCCAGGGCGTTCACGGCTTCACGCTCGATCCGTCGGTGGGCGAATTCCTGCTCAGCCACCCGAATATGCGCTTCCCCTCACCGGGGCGTTTCTACAGCGCCAATCTGGGCAATCTGCGCCAGTGGACGCCCGGCGTGCGCCGCTTCACCGAATGGCTGCAAGCGCTGGACGATCCGGCGCGTGAGCCGCTCACGCTGCGCTACATCGGTTCAATGGTGGCCGATTTTCATCGCAATCTGCTGCGCGGCGGGATTTTCTACTACCCCGGCGATCTGAGCGACCCGGCCCGTCCGTATGGTAAGCTCCGGCTGATGTTCGAGGCGCAGGCGCTGGCGTTCATCGCCGAACAGGCGGGCGGCTGCGCCTCCGATGGGATCGGTCGCGTGCTCGACATCCAGCCCCATCACCTGCATCAGCGCGTCCCGATCTTCGTCGGCAACTGCGATCTGGTCGAACAGGCGGAAGCCTTCATCCGGGAACACGACCAGGATTGGATCGCCGCTTACCGGGCCTACCGGGAACGTCAGCCGGCATTCGACCGGCGCTGACAGCGCTCAGCCGTTGAGCAGTTTGGGCAGGATCGCGTCCATCAGCGCGGCGGTCTCGTCGATCGATCGGTAATCGTCGGCGTAGGAGATGACATTGAGCTGCGGATCGTAGCTCCAGAAACCGCCTTCGTCGTACAGATAGCGGATGTAAGTGTAGCAGACGCGCAGCACGAGCTGTACCAGCATCCCGCCCATGTACGGGAACAGGATCAGCACGCCGCGGTCGTGGATCTGCAGCCGCAGGTTGAGCATCTCCATCGGCGAACGCAGCTCGACGATACCGCCCTCCAGCAGGTCGGGGATGAGCGTGCGATCGAGCTGCAGCAGCAGGCGCGCCAGCGCTTTCGGGCGGATCTGTTTGACCGGCCAGAACAGCTCCGGTTGATCGGCACTGCCCCAGTGCTCGCGCAGCCATTCGATCATGGCCGGGGTCAGTTTGCCCGTTTTCGGTGCGTACAGGTGTATCTGATAATCCATCGGTCTTCAGTACAGAGTTCAGAGAGAATGCATCCCAACAGATGTCATCGACCCGGTCAGCGCCGGCGCCGCGCCCCGCGCCCACGGCGCTCGAACTGCTGCGCCACGCTGTCGGTCAGTTCGCCATCGGCGGTCAGCCGGACACCGTAAGCGCTTTCGTCCTCAGAGTCTGAGAGGCCCGCTGTTTCATCGGCGGGCTGGAATTCATCGTTCTTGCGCTTGGCTTTCTCGGTTCGACCGTAGCGCTCGGCCATCTCCGCTTCGATCTGCCGGTCGATCGCGCGCTGGTTGGCGCGCCCCCCCAACACGTCGAACAGATTGACGACCATCCCGACGCCCCACGCGGCCATCACCACCAGCGGCCACGGGAAACTGACCTCGGCACTGCCCAGGGTAAAACCGTAGATCACCCACAGCATGATGTTGATCATGACGTAGACGCCGAGGTGCTCAAAAAATTCCTGCCATTTCTTCATCGGCTCCTCGGCGCGCTTGCGCACCCTGCGCAGTTCCTGCTTGCTGGCCGTCTGCCACCAGCGCGGGCCGTAGACCCGCTCGAATTCCTGGTGCACGCGCACGATGCGCCGCGCGGCGCGTTTGCCCGTCTCGAAGAACGTTTCGATGCCGTGGGACAGCACCCCCGCGCCCCACCCCAGCATGACGATGAGCGGCCACGGGGCGGCGTTGAAGGTAAAATCCGGCCCGAACAGCTCCCCGCCCCTGGTGAAGCCGAAGATCGTCCACAGTAGGATGTTGACGACGATGTAAGCCGCCAGATGACCGAAGAATTCATTGCGCTTCTTGACCTGACGCTCGGCGCGGCGGCGCAGCGCGGTGGGGTCGTCGGGCGGGGCCAGTTCATCATCGCTCCCGCTGAAGCTGATCTGGACGCGGGAGTCGCCCTCGTCGAACGCTTCACCGATGCGCTCCGCCCAGGCTTCAATGCGCGGCCCCAGCTCGCGCAGATGCTCGCCCAGGTTCCCCAGATCGATCGACGTCTCGACGCGGGTGTGTTTCGGTTTCTCCGCCTCCCGGTCGGAGCGGGACGGCTCGGCGAAGGGGTCGAAAGCCGGCTGCGGCGTCCCGGTGGTGGGGCCGGCTGCCCCCTCCCCCTCCCCCGGCAGATCGACGCGCAGCGTCGCCTGTTCGTCATCAGCATCGCCCGGCAGCGGGGCAGAACGCTCGCGCGCCCGCGCTTCCGATGAGGTCGCCAGCGCGCGCCGGTCAGGCCTCAGGTCAGTCAAGCCGGACTCGGCGATCGCCTGGCGCAGCGCCTGCACCAGCGCCGTGGCGGACTCGTAGCGGTCACCGGGGGCTTTCGCCAGCGCTTTCAGCAGCACTTTCTCCACGGCGGGCGGGATGTCCGGGTTGATCGATGAGGGCAGCGGCACGGGACGATAGATGTGATCGTGGATGACAGCGAACGGGGTATCGGCGCTGAACGGCACCCGCCCGACCAGCAGTTCGTAAATGACGATGCCGAACGAATACAGATCGGTGCGGTGATCGAGATCGCGCTGCCCCTGCGCCTGCTCCGGAGAGATGTAGTGCGGCGTGCCCAGCAGCACATCGCTGCTCAGCGTGCTTTCGCCAAGCTGGGCGAGCCGCGCCAGGCCGAAATCGGTCAGGTAGGGCGTGCCGTCTTTATCGAGGATGATGTTGGACGGTTTGATATCGCGGTGCAGCACGCCCCGCCGATGCGCGTAATCGAGCGCATCGGCCAGCGGCGGCAGGATGCGCAGGATCAGATCCAGGCTGACGCCCTCCTCGCGCTCCATCAGCGTTTTGAGGGTGCGCCCTTCGATGTATTTCATCACCAGGTAGGGCTGGCCCTCATGTTCGGCGAAGTCGTAAATCGGGACGATGTTGGGATGCTCCAGGCTGGCGACGATCTGGGCCTCACGCTCGAACCGGGCGATGAAACCCCGGTCTTGTACAAAAGCCTGATGCATCACCTTGATGGCGACCATGCGGTTGAGCCTGGCGTGATAGGCTCGGTACACGGTGGCCATGCCGCCTGATCCCAACTGCCGATCGATCCGGTACTGACCGATCATCTGGCCTTCAACCAGCGCCATAGCCGTCCCCCCGGCACCCCTGCGCCCCACCCAGCGTTCCATTGATTATACCCGCTCAGGCGGTTCCACGCCCCTGCCGGCGGCCAGATGGACGTATCGCGCTTCCGGATCGGGTTGTGTAAACGACAGGGAACTGCGGCCCGCAGCCCAAAGGGCACGGCCCGCTGCCTAACAGGCACGGCACGCTGCGCCCGATACACAGCGTGCTGCGCCCCCGGCGATCGCCCTGCCCGCCGCTAAACGTAATCATCCGCTCCGGCCCGGCGGATGGGTTCCAGTTCGCCATCCGGCCCGATCACGTAGTCCGTCCGATGATGGCCGCTCCGCTTGGGCTTCTCGGCGTAAACGGTGTCTTCCGCTTCGGCAAAGCCGCGCTTGCGTTTCTCTTCGTGATAGCGCTGGATCCAGTCCGGGCCAGTCCGGGCGCGCCACCCCGCATCATTCCGCTGACGCGGCGTGCAGCCGCCCCAGGTCTGCGCCCGGGTCAGAATCCGCGGCAGGATGAAGAAAAAGAACGCACCGGCCAGGAGAAATGGCGCGATGAACAGGATGGAACGGAATGCGCCGCTGAACAGCATCATAAACACGATCAGCCCGACCACCCAGCCCCAGTGAAATTTACCCGGCCAGCCGCCCATCCGATACATGAGGTCTCTCTCCCTGTTCTTCGCGTTTGCGATCACGATCGTCTGATCGCCAGTACGCGCTGAACCGTTCCCGCGTTGCGCGCAGCCGCCCCTCACCTGCCCGGAAGGACAGGGATACTCATCAAACGATCAGGTCGCTTCCCGGAAGCAAAAGGACGCCCCGTCGATCGGAGCGCCCTGATTGATGTGATGAAGCGTCCGCCAGAGCGCGCTAGCGGCTGTTGAACGTGCGGAAGGAGTTCGTCTGTGCTGCGCCGGTCAGGTTGTTGAGGAATTCTTCGTTGCTGTTCGTCTGGCGGAACACGTTCAGGAGCTGCTCCGTGGCGCCAACCGGGCCCAGCTCCGGATCTTCAGCCAGGCGCATCCACATATGGCGCATGATGAACACGCGCTGCAGCACGTCCGGGCCGAGCAGCAGTTCTTCGCGCCGGGTCGATGACTGCTCCAGATCGAAGGCCGGGAAGACGCGGCGCTCCTGCATCTTGCGGCTCAGATGCAGTTCCATGTTGCCCGTGCCTTTGAATTCTTCGTAGATGGCGTCGTCCATCTTGCTGCCCGTGTTGACCAGGCAGGTGGCGATGATCGTCAGGCTGCCCCCCTCTTCGACGTTGCGCGCCGCGCCGAACATCCGCTTGGGCGGGTGGATGGCCGAGGGGTCGAGGCCGCCGGTGAGCGTGCGTCCGCTGGGCGGCACGACCAGGTTGTACGCGCGCGTCAGACGGGTGATCGAATCGACCAGCATGACGACATCGCGTTTGATCTCGACCAGGCGTTTGGCGCGGTTGAGGGCCATTTCGGCCACGCGGACGTGATTCTGCACCGGATCGTCGAAGGTGGAAGCGATCACCTCCGCTTCGACCGATCGATCCATGTCGGTGACTTCCTCCGGGCGCTCGCCGATCAGCACCACCATCAGGTGCACATCGGGGTAGTTCTCGCTGATGGCGTTGGCGATCTCTTTGAGCACGGTCGTCTTACCAGCTTTGGCCGGCGACACGATCAGGCCGCGCTGCCCCTTGCCGATCGGGGCGATCAGGTTGAGCAGTCGGGTTGAAAGGATGCGCGGGTTGGTTTCGAGGTCAAAGCGTTCGTTGGGGAAAATCGGGGTCAGGTCTTCAAAATTGGGGCGGTTCTTGGCTTCCTCTGGATTCAGCCCATTGACCGACTCGACCCGCAGCAGCCCGTAATACTTTTCCGTATCTTTGGGCGCGCGCACCTGGCCGATGACCATATCCCCGGTGCGCAGGTTGAAGCGCTTGATCTGCGTCTGGCTGACGTAGATGTCTTCCGGGCCGGGCAGGTATTTCTCCGCGCGCAGGAAGCCGATCCCGTCATCCACGATCTCCAGCACGCCGCCGCGCAGTTTGTACCCCTGCTTTTCGGCGTGGTCGCGCAGCAGCGCCAGGATGAGTTCCGGCTTTTTCAGCCGGCTGATACCGCTGATGCCAGCCTCGCGGGCCAACTGCCGAAGGTCGTCCAGGGTATATTGTTCAAGTTGTGCGATGTCCATAGGCAATTCATCTCGTGAGCGAGGGGTAGGTACGTCCGCCGGTCGTGGAGTCATCTCTGCAACTCCGCGCAGCATCATCGGCTGATGACACTGCGTTGATTTCTGTGATCAAACTGGGGTTGGTGAAAAAGGACTGTGGGCGAACGCTAACTGACAGGAAATATAACATAGAAATGCCCATCGGTCAAACGGGAAATTGCTTCGATCCATCAGATCGGCCTCAGAATTGCGTGGTCTATCGGCTGCGCGCTACACTGAGTCCCGGAGTGTTGCTAATCGATCACAATCGAATGGGAAGATGATGTCCGCGATCGCTGCGTTGAAAACCCACCTGAAAACGGTACACGATATCCAGATGGCGATGAACCTGCTCAACTGGGATCGGCAGGTCTGCATGCCGCGCGGGAGCGCGGGAGCGCGCGCCGGGCAGTTGGCCACGCTGTCGCGGCTGGCGCACGATCGCTTCACCGGCGATCAGACCGCCCGCCTGCTTGACGAGGCCGAAGCCGAAGCCGCCGCGCTGCCCGCCGACAGTGACGACGCCAGCTACGTGCGCGTGGTGCGGGCGGATTACGCCGAAGCGACGCGCCTGCCCGGCGATCACGTCGCCGAGCTGCAGCACACCATCGGCCTCGCCCATGAGTACTGGGTGGATGCCCGCAAGAACAACGACTTTGCGCACTTCCAGCCGATTCTAGAGAAGCTGGTCGATCTCAAGCGGCGTGAATGCGATCTGATCGGCTACAGCGATCATCCCTACACGGCCCTGCTCAACCAGTATGAGCGCGGCGCGACCACCACCCAGGTGGCGGCGATCTTCGCTGCGCACCGCGCGGAGATCGTGCCGCTGATCGCAGCCATTCGCGAGCGCGCGGATGCCGTCAGCGATGAGCCTGTCCGCCGCCACTTCCCGATCGAGGTGCAGAAACGCCTGACGGAACAGATCGTGGCCGCCATCGGCTACGATTTCGAACATGGTCGGCAGGATGTGGCCGTGCATCCGTTCTGCAATGCCAATTCCAAATACGATGTGCGCATCACCACGCGCTTCGACGAGCATTTCTTCAACCCGGCTTTCTTCGGGTCGCTGCACGAAGCCGGTCACGCCCTGTACGAACAGGGGGTGGCGGATGAGCTGGAGGGCAATCTGCTCGGCGGCGGCACGTCGCTGGGCGTGCACGAGTCGCAGTCGCGGTTGTGGGAAAACCTCGTCGGGCGCAGCCGCGCGTTCTGGCGCTGGGCCTATCCACAGGTTCAGGCGGCCTACCCGGCACTGGCGGACGTCAGCGAAGACGATTTCTACCGGGCCGTCAACCGGGTGCAGCCGTCGTTCATCCGCGTTGAAGCGGATGAGGCGACCTACAACCTGCACATCATGATGCGGTTCGATCTGGAATGCGCCCTGATCAAAGGGGAGATCCAGGTCGCCGATCTCCCGCGCGAATGGAATGAACGCTTTGAAGCCTATCTCGGCATCGTCCCGCCGACGGACACGCTCGGTGTGCTGCAGGATGTCCACTGGTCGATGGGCCTGTTCGGCTATTTCGCCACCTACGCACTGGGAAATTTCCTCGCCGCGCAGTATTATCGGCAGGCGCTGACAGCCCATCCGTCGATCCCGGATGAGATCGCCGCGGGGCATTTCACCACCCTGCTCGGCTGGATGCGCCGCAGCATTCACGTCCACGGGCGCAAATTCACTTCGGATGAGCTGACCCGCCGGTTGACCGGCGAAAGCGTTCAGAGCGTCTATTACACCCAGTACCTGAAGGACAAATACGGAGCGCTGTATGACCTCGCTGGCTGAACTGATCCGCAGCCGACGCACGCACAGTAAATTTCAGCCCGATCCGGCCATCACGCCGGATCGGATCCTCGATCTGCTCGAAACCGCCGTCTACGCCCCGAATTACCACCTGACGCAGCCCTGGCGTTTCGTCATGCTGACCGGGGAGGGACGGCTGACCTACGCGGAAGCGCGCCGCCAGCTCGCCTACGCCAACAGCCGATCCAGTGACGAGGCGATCCGTCAGCAGGAAGGCGACGCCGCCTTCAAGAAATTCTCGGCGGTGCCGATCTTCCTGGCGGTGATCATGAACCAGTCGGAGGATCCGGTTGAGCGCGATGAGGACTACGCCGCGACCGCCGCTGTGATCCAGAACTTCCTGCTGCTGGCCACCGAGCAGGGCATCGCCACGGGATGGAAAAGCTACAAGCCGCACCCGCTCACCAATGCGCTGCTCGGCCTGACGGAGCGCGAGACCGTCGTCGGCGTGATCCATATCGGCGCGGCGGTGATTGACGAACCGCTCAAACCGCGCATCAGCCCGCGGGAACGGCTGCAGGTTTACTAGTCTCACCCCATAAACTCTATCCAGTGATTGACAACCACTGGATAGAGTCATGCTTTAGGGTGTGTCCGCAAACTCGGTTAAAATGGGTGGATGACCAAACGACATGAATTAACCGACGCGCAGTGGGAGAAAATAAAACCGCTG
>DAOUBU010000013.1:0-30058 GCA_034432395.1 Anaerolineae bacterium | reverse complement strand
GAGACTGCTGAAGGGTTGTTCATTCATCGCTACCCCCTTTCTTTAGGTAGCGAGTATGCCTCCTACTTTATTTTGATGCGATAGCCCTGTGCGATAGGTTCGCGCACGTGTCTTTGATCACACCAGGGAGTAAAATCATGACATCCCCACAGGATCCCCAGCATCAAGCGCGTCTGGATCGGCTGGTCGAAATGATGCAGTCGATTCAGCAGAGCGTTGATCTCAGCGCGCTCAAGAGCGAACTTGACGGGCTGTCGTCATCGCTTCGGCGCCTGGGCGAGACGATGCAGAAGCGGCTGGCCGCGAAAGGGTACCGGCACCTGGCGCCGATCCAGACGCTGCTCGATCAGGCGCAGACCCGGCTTGATGGCGCTGCTGCGGGCCTGCGCGCGCAGATCGAACAGCACAGTGACGCGCTGCGCGCTGAAAGCAGCGCGCTGACCCCCCTCAGGACTCATCTCGATACGCTGATCGACGCGCCCGATCGATTCGCCAGCGCCAGCGCCAGGCTGGAAGGGCTGGTGGAAGGTCTGCAGAAGCAGGTTGAGAGCACGACATCCGCGCTGCGTGGGCAGTATGAACCGTTCCGCACCGCCGTGCAGAGCCTGGAACGGCATCTCAATGACGTGGCCGAAGCGCTGGAAGCCGCCGGCGAGTCCAACCTCACGCTGCATTCCGGCGAGACGCTGGTGACGGGCTGCAGGGCCGAATGGGTTCAGACGGGCAGAGGCGGTGATGATCCCGATGGCATGCTCTACCTGACCGACCAGCGACTGATCTTCATGCAGGACGAGAAGAAGGGCAAAATGCTCGGCCTGTTCGGCGGCAAGCAGGTGCAGAACGAGCTGTGGTCGGTTCCGCTGGCGCAGATCAGCGGCATGGAGACCGATCGCAAGGGGATCATCGGCGGCAAGGCGATGCTGACGGTGAAACTCACCCCTGGCGCGCCGCATGGCGAACTGCTGCTGGAGATCAAAGGGGGATTCGGCAATCAACGGCTGGTCGAATTTGTCGAGCGCGTCCGCGCCGGCGATTTCGCGCCGCCGGTCGCGCTGCCGGATATCACGCTGACCGTGCCTCCCCCCGCGCCGGTCGTTCAGCATATCCTCATTGACGAGCCGGAGGGGCCGCCCGCCAGGCGTCTTGAGCCGAAGCGGTTGGATGGGGCGGTCAGGCCGGGGTTGAGCGCTGCGCCGGACAAGACCGCCGCGCCGTCGCCGGGGAGGCTGGAGGCGAAACAGCCTGAACCGCCGGTCAAGCCGGGGCAGCCCGCTGCGCCGGAGAAGTCCGCGGGCGGCCCGGCGTCGCTGACGGCTGCCGCTGCTGCCGCCGCTGCCGCAGGCGGCGATCTCGGCGATCTCGCTGAACAGCTCAAGGCGCTCAAGGCCGGCGCGGATCCAGACCGGCGCAAGCGCGCGCTCGAGGCGCTGGCTGCGCTGCCGGCCCTGCCCACCGACGCGCTGCCGCTGCTGCTGCCGCTGTTGAGCGGTGACCGGGATGCCGCCGCCACCGTCTGGCGTCTCGTCACGCAGGACAGGCTGACCGCCGACCCCCGCGTGATGGAAGCCGTCATCAACGGCGTGGTGTCAGGCAGCCTGAGCTACCGCGATGTCTGCCTGCATTACGCCGGGATCGGCGCCTACCAGAAGCTGGTCGGCCCGCTTGACGCGGCGGTGGCCTCCCGCGCCAGCGATGCGGTCAGGCAGGTGGTCATGAAGGAACGCAGCAGCCTGGGCAAGCTGTAAGCGCCGTCAACGCGGGGACAGCCCTCGTCCTGCTGAGGGGCTGGCGCACCGATCTCCCCTGGGCGACGGGCGGAAAACGATCAGGCCGACCTGGGCGGGTCGGCCTGACAGGGTTCGGAACCGGTTGGATCGGATCAGAACAGCTTCCACAGGCGCTGATTGTAGACTTCGTGGTGGTACTGGATCTCCGAACTCTTGATCAGCGAGCCGAGCTGGCGCGGGCAGCGGTCGGCGGCTTCGCTCTTGAGGCCGCTGTACTTGGCGGCCACTTCCGCGCCGAGGAAATTCTTGACCAGCGCGCTGCGGTTGAAATCGTCGATCGCATCGTAGATGTTGTCCGGCAGGGTGACCACGCGGCGCGCCTTGTTCGGGCCGGGCAGCGTCCCTTCCAGACCGGTGCGGAAGAGCGTGTAGATCGCCAGGTACGGGTTGGCATCCGGCGCGATCGACCGCACTTCGATGCGGGCGCTGCGCTCATTGCCGAACGGGATGCGGATCATCGAGCTGCGATCGATCGGCGAGGCCTTGATCTGGTTCGGCGCTTCGTAGTTCGGATCCAGGCGGCGGTAGCTGTTGACGCTCGAATTCAAAACCAGGCAGATCTCCAGGCCGTGGTTGAGGATGCGGTTGAGGAAATCCCACGCCATCGGCGAGATCTTCTCCTGGCCGTCGGCATCCCAGAACAGGTTTTTGCCGTTCTGCGAGACGGACATGTTGGTGTGCATGCCGCTGCCATTGATGCCGGTGATCGGTTTGGGCAGGAAGCTGGCCGTCATGTCGCGCTGGTTGGCGATCTGGCGGCAGACCAGCTTGTAGAGCTGCACCTGGTCGGCGGCGATCAGCGCTTCTGCATACGAGTAGTTGACCTCGAACTGCGACGGCGCGACTTCGGGATGATCCTTCTCATTGGCGAAGCCGAGCGCGCGCTGCGCCTCGGCCACCGCGTCGATGAAGGTGCGCAGCGGATCGCCGGGCAGCGAGTGATAGTAGCCGCCGCTGGTCACCATCTCGAACCGACCGGTCTCGTGATAGTGCTGCTCGGCATGGCGGCCCTGGAACAGGAACCCTTCGATCTCGTTGGAGACGTTGAAGGTGTAGCCGTTCTTCTCGAACTGTTCCTGCGCGTAACGTTTGAGCAGGCCGCGCATATCCGCGCTGTAGGGCGTGCCGTCGCGGTTCATCACTTCCCCGAAGACGAGCACCTTGCCCGGCCCGAACACGTCCGCCGGCAGCCAGTAGAACGCCGACCAGTCGATCATCAGGCGCAGGTCGGATTCGACGATCTGCGAGAAGCCGCGGATCGACGAGCCGTCGAACGTCAGGTTATCGACCGACTTGAGCAGAAATTTCTTGTCATAGTCGAGCATGTGCAGGCGGCCTTCCAGATCGGTGAAGCACACCGTCACCGCCTTGATGCGCTTCTCGTCGGCCAGGTAGCGCATGCGCTCTTCCTGAAGTTCGTGGGCGGGCGTGCGGGCGGCCCGTTTGGCTTTCGCTTCCAGGTTCAGTTCTTCGAGCTGGTCATAGGGGATCTCAAGGAAATCGCGAAGCATAGTGATCGACTCATCCTTACCGTTACGCGATAGACTCGATACAGATAGTCCGCATTGTAGCAAGTGCACAAAACGGGTGATCCGATGAATCTATCCAAAAATTCGGCGTCATTTATTGTATAAAGGCGCTGGATCGGCGCTTTTGCGGCGGTTCTGGTGGTGAAATTGTGCAGATCGAGCCAAAAATGCGCGTTCAGTTCGATTGAGGATCACACCGGCTGCCGTCGATGGCGGAGCGCGTGCGGCGTTCGACTGGTGAAACTCACCAAAATGACCGCTGTGCCGTCAGCCGCGCCGTCCGGCGATCGCGGCGTCAGTTGTGGGACATTGTGGGTACAATCAGAATGACCGCATTCGCCCGCGTCTTGCTTTCAGGGATACTGCCATGCCCCCGATCGTGTTCGACGATGCGACCCGGCGCAAGCTCGAACAGCTCATGCTGTCCGCTTCGCGCGTGCGCGCCGGCGCGCTGAAAGGTGAGCGCCGGTCGAACCGGCGCGGCACGAGCATCGAATTCGCCGATTACCGCGATTACGCGCCGGGCGACGATCTGCGCCGGCTCGACTGGAACATCTTCGCCCGTTTGCAGCGCCCGCTGACGAAAGTCTACGAGGACGAGGAAGATCTGGCCGTGCACCTGCTGATCGACGCCAGCGCCAGCATGGATTATCCGGTCGCGGCGGGGGACGGCCTCCCAGTCGACCCCGATGCGCACAAGTTCACGTTTGCGCGGCGGCTGGCCGCCGGGATCGGCTACATCTCTTTGTTGAGCAATGACCGCTTCAGTGCCGCCGCGCTGACGGAACGCGGGGCGCTCCACTTCGGCCCGGCGCGGGGACGCGGGTACGGCGTCCGCCTGCTGAGCTATATCAATGCGCTGGAGACCGGCGGCGCGCTCGCCCTGACGGCGGCGCTGAAGCAGTACGCCGCCGGCATCCGGGGGGCGGCGCTGGTGCTGCTGATCAGCGATCTGTTCTCGGTTGACGGCTGGGTGGACGGCATCACCGCCCTGCAGGCCAGGGGCTGCGAGGTCGTCCTGATCCATACGCTGGCGGCGGCTGAACTCGATCCGCCGCTGGCCGGCGATCTGCGCCTGATCGACGCCGAGACCGGCACAGCGCAGGATGTCAGCCTGGATGCCGGTCTGCGCGAGCAGTACCGCCGTCGCGTCGAGGTCTGGCGCGAGGAGATCCGCGCGGAATGCGCCCGACGGAGCGTGCATTACATCCCGACCGTCACGTCCGCCGCCTGGGAGCGCGTCATCCTCTACGATCTGCGGCGCGCCGGCGTCGTCAGGTGAGCGCCATGCCCGCGGCTTTCATCCAGGGCGCGACGTGCGGTACACTGTGATCGAGCATACTGCCGAGGTCGTATGTCCTTTCTCGCCCCGTTGGCCCTGATCGGCCTCAGCCTGATCGTCCCGGTGCTGCTGCTGTACATGCTGCGCCTGCGCCGCCGCGAGGTCGTCGTCAGCAGCACATTTTTGTGGCAGCAGGTGCTGCGCGACAGTGAAGCCAACACCCCGTGGCAGCGCCTGCGGCGCAATCTGCTGCTGATCATCCAGATCGGCGCGCTGATCCTGCTGGTGCTGGCGCTGGCGCGCCCGTTCGCCATCGTCCCGGCGCTCAGCGCGGCGCGCACCCTGCTGCTCATCGATGCCAGCCTGAGCATGAACGCCGAGGACAGCCCGGACGGGACGCGCCTGGATCAAGCCCGCGCCCGCGCCCGCGAGATCATCGAAACGCTGAGCGACGGGGCGGAGGCCTCGATCCTGCGCGTCGGCGACAGCGTCGAGGTCGTCGCCCCGTACACCGCCGATCGCGCCGCGCTGCTGGCCGCGCTCGACCGGGTGACGCCGGGCGTCGGCGGGGCCGATTGGGATGCCGCGCTGACGCTGGCCGCCGGCACTGCCGGCGTCGGGGACGATCTGACCGTCGTCGTGATCAGCGACGGCGGGACGCTGGACGGATCCGCGCTGCCCCGTCCGCCGGGGCGTTTGCAGTACGTCCGGGTCGGCGCATCGGGGGACAATGCTGCAATCGCGGCGCTGTCGGCGCGCGCGCTGCCCGGCGGGCCGCCGCAGGTCTTCGCCCAGATCGCCAATTACGCTGCGGAACCGATCGAGGTGATCTTCGATGTACGCGTGGACGGCGCCCTGTTCGCCGCGGAACGCCTCAGCGTCCCGGCGCAGGGCGTGCTCCCGTTCACGCTGCCGGGGCTACCGGATGATTTCACGACGCTGCAGGCGGGCATCACCCGCCCGGTGGAGAGCGCCGCCCGCGATCATCTGCCTGCGGACGACAGCGCCTACGCCGTCGCGCCCACGACGAGCGCGCGGCGCGTCCTGCTGCTGGCCGAAGGCGGAAACCTGTTTCTGGAACAGGCCCTGCGCGCGCTGCCGGGGGTGGCGCTGGTGCGCGCTGACCCGGCAGGCGGCATCCCAACCGGGCCGTTCGATCTGATCCTCCTCGATGGCTGGCTGCCGGACGCGCTGCCGCCCGGCGATCTGCTGATCATCAACCCGCCCGCCAGCACCGCGCTGTTCACGCTGGGCGAGCCAATCACCGCCCAGGCCGATCCCGCGGCGCTGGCCGATCTGCGGCTGGTGCGCGCCAACGGCGCGGGCGTCGATCTGTCGCTGGTGGAAGCGGCGGGCGGTCTGAGCGCGGTCAATCTGGCGGCGTTCCGACCGCTGCAGGCCGCGTGGGCCGCGCCGCTGGCGGAAGTCCGCGGTGGGCCGATCATCGTGGCGGGGACGGTGGACGCGCGGCAGGTGGTCGTGTTCGCGTTCGATCTGCGCGCCAGCGATCTCCCGCTCCAGATCGCCTTCCCGGCGCTGATGGCCGCGCTGCTTGACTGGTACACGCCAGCGGACAGTATCGCTGCGCCGTCGTCCAGCCTGGCCGGGGAGGCGCTGCCGATCCGGCTGCCGATCGGCGCGGCGGCGGTGCGCATCACCCTGCCCGATGGAACTGTGCGCGAACTGGTTCATGACCGTCCCGAACTGGCGTTCGCCGAGACGATGCAGCCCGGTCTGTACCGGATCGAGGCGCTGGATGGGATGGGCGCGGTGACCGCCTCGGCCTGGACGGCGGTCAATGTCTTCCGCGCGGAGGAGAGCGACATCCGCCCGCGCGAAGTCATCCGCCTGGGCGATCGCGTCATCGGCGGCGTGCAGGCCGAAGAGACCGGTCAGCGCGAGTTCTGGCCGTGGCTGGCGGCGCTGGCGCTGCTTGTGATCGTGTTCGAATGGGTGCTGTATCAGCGCCGTCAGCGCGCCCCGGTGAGGCTGCGTCCGCTGACTGCGCTGCGCCAGCGCCGCTGACGGCTGACAGACAGGACGTGCAGAAGCGATGGGTGACAGAGCGCAGAAAGATTACGTATTCATCAGCTATTCGCGCTGGGATCGACGCGCTGGCCTGCTCGTCGATCAGGTGGTGGAACGGCTGCGCGCCGCGGGCGTGCGCCTGTGGCTGGCCCCGGACTCCGTCCCGGCGGGGGCGGACTGGCAGGGCGCGATCGAGAGCGCGCAGGAAGGGGCGGCGGCGCACATCGCCTTGATCAGCCGGCGCATCCAGCGGGCGACCGGGATGCAGCGCGAGATCGCCCGCGCGGCCCGGCTGGGGACGCAGTTCATCCCCGTCCTGCTCGATGAAATCGTCGCTGACCCGGCCAGCCAGCTTTTGCCCGACCTGGCCGTCGAGTCCGATCCGATCGCGCTGTACACCGATTTCGACGCCGGGATGGAGCAGGTGCTGGCGCGGCTGCCCGCGAGCGTGCATTCGAGCGGCCCGAAGGCCGACCGCCCGTCCGCGCCGCGCTCGAAGGGGTACGTGTTCATCAGCTACGCCCAGGAAGACACCGAATTCGTCGTCCGGCTGCGCCAGTTCATGCGCGAGCGCGGCTACGGCTACTGGGATTACCAGGACAGCGAACGCAATTATCACACCCAGTTGTTTCTAGAGCTGGAGGATGTCATCCGCAACGCCACCGCCGTGCTCAGCATCCTGTCGCCGGACTGGAAGCGCTCGCCGTGGACGGTCAAGGAGTTCCTGTACGCGCTGGATGTGGAGACGCCGGTCTTTCTGCTGATGGCGCGCGACATGGGGCCGACGCTGGTGACGGCGGGCATCCCGTATATCGATTTCCGCGATGCGCAGAAGGGCTTTGCCGATCTCGATCGCGCGCTGCGCTCGAAAGGGCTGATCGAATAATGACGTTCGCCGCGCCCGCCGCGCTGATCCTGCTGCTCGCGCTCATCCCGGTCATCTGGCTGGGCTGGCCGCGTCTGGCTTACCGGCGGCGGCGCGACTGGAGCAGTCTGATCCTGCGCAGCCTCATCCTCGTCCTGCTCGTGCTGGCGCTGGCGGGGGCGCAGGCGGTGCGCCCGGCTGACCGGCTGGCGGTCGCCTTCCTGGTCGATGCCTCCGACAGCGTCGGCGGGGCGGCGCGCGCCGCGCAGCTCGCGTTCATCAACGACGCGGTCGCCGCGCTCCAGCCGGAGGATCAGGCGGCGGTCATCGCCTTCGGCGGCGATGCCCTGATCGAGCGCCCGCTCGCCCCGGCCCGCGCCTTCGGGACGCTGACCGCGCTGCGTTCGACCCCCGCCGCCGGAAACACCGATCTGGAGGAGGCGATCAACCTGGGGCTGGCGCTGCTGCCTGCTGACGCCGGGCGGCGCATCGTCATCCTCAGCGACGGTGAACAGACCACCGGCGACGCGCTGCGCGCGGCCCGGCGCGCCGCGGCGCTGGGCGTCGCGATCGGCTATGCGCGCTTCCAGCGCGAGCGCACGCCGGAGATCCAGCTCGCCGAGGTGCGCGCGCCGGCGTCCGTCAGCGCCGGGCAGATGTTCGATCTCGATCTGACCATCAACGCCGATCAGGATGGCCCGGCGGCGATCAGCGTGTATGCCGATGGCGCGCTGCTGGTGGCGCAGACGGTCGATCTGCGCGCCGGGAGCAGCCGCTTCGCGCTCACCTTGCAGGCGGGTGAGGCCGGTTTCAGCGATTTCCGCGTCCAGGTCGATCCGATCGCGAGCGCGGGGACGAGCGACGGTTTCTTTCAGAACAACAGCCTGGCCGCCTTCAGCCGCGTCATCGGGCCGCCGCGCGTGCTGATCGTGCGCGTCGATCCGGAAGAGACGCGCTACCTGGCCGACGCGCTGCGCGCCTCCGGTCTGATCGTCGATGAGGCCGCGCCGGACGGCCTGCCGCTGGGCCTGGCCGCGCTGGAGGCGTATGACAGCATCGTCCTGGCCAATGTGCCCGCCGTCGCGCTCAGCGAGGGGCGGATGGCGCTGCTGCAAACCTACGTCCGCGATCTGGGCGGCGGGCTGGTCGTCACCGGCGGGCCGGAGAGCTACGCGCCGGGCGGCTATTTCGAGACGCCGCTGGCGGATCTGCTGCCGGTCGAGCTGCAGATCCGCGATCAGCAGCGCCTGCCGCAGCTCACCATCGTCTACGCGATCGACCGATCGGGCAGCATGGAGGCCGTCGGCCCGTCCGGCGTGGAGAACATCGAGCTGGCCAAAGAGGCGATCATCCGCAGCATCGCCTTTCTTCAGCCGACCGATCGCGCGGGCGTGGTCTCGTTCGATACCGACGGCGCGTGGATCGCCGAGATCCAGCCAGTGCTCGATCGCGTCGGCTTGCAGGCGCTGGTCGGCACGCTGCGCGCCTCCGGCGGCACAGATATCCTGGCGGGGATGCGGCTGGCGGGGACGGCGCTGCAAACCGATCCTGCAGCGCGCAAACACATCATCCTGCTGACGGACGGCGGCGCGCCGGAGAGCGGGCTGATCGCGCTGACGCAGCTTCTGCACGATCAGGACGGCATCACCACGTCGGTGATCGCCATCGGCGGCGCGCCGAGCGCGTTCCTGGCCCGCATGGCCGAGGTCGGCGGCGGGAATTACCATGCCGTCGAGACCGTCACCCAGATCCCGACGATCTTCACGCAGGAGGCGGTGCTGGCCACGCGCGCCTACATCATCGAAGCGCCGTTCACCCCGGCTTTCGCCGCGCCCGGCCCGATCCTGAACGGCATCGATGCGCTGCCGCCGCTGCGCGGTTACGTCGCCACCGCGCCGCGCACCGCCGCGCAGACCCTGCTCACCAGCGGTTCCCCTTACCACGATCCGATCCTGGCGGCATGGCAGTACGGGCTGGGGCGCGCCGTGGCCTTCACCGCCGATGTCACCGCGCGCTGGGCGGCGGACTGGGTGACATGGACGGAGTTCGCGCGCTTCTGGGATCAGGCGGTGCGCTGGACGATCGTGGAGGGGGCGGATGCCAGCCTGGAGGCCCGCGTCGAAACGCGCGGCGAAAGCGCCCGCCTGATCGTCGATGCGCGCGACGACGCGGGCGGCTTCCTCAACGGCCTGACGCTGACCGCCGCGCTGATCGACCCCGATCTGACGACGGAAACCCTGACGCTGACCCAGACCGCGCCAGGGCTGTACGAGGCGACCTTCACCCCGCGCGCCGAGGGCGCGTATTTCCTCGGCATCAGCGGTGCGGATCGCGCCGGGCGGGCTTACACGCAGACGACGGGCTGGGTCAACACCTACTCGGCGGAGTACGCGCTGCGTCCCCCGGATGACGGCGCGCGTCTGCTGGCCGATCTGGCCGCGCTGACCGGCGGACGCCCATTCGATGGCGCGCCGAGCGATGCCGCGCTGCACGATCGATCGGCCCAGCCCGCGCTCACGCCGCTGGCCCCCCTCCTGCTGCTGCTGGCGCTGCTGCTCTGGCCGGTCGATATCGCCGTCCGTCGGCTGCTGATCACGCCGTCGGATCTGGCGCGCCTGCGGGCCTATCTGCGCCGGGCGATCTTCGGTCAGCGGGCCGCTGTCGCTCCGAGCGCGCGCCTGGCCCCGCTGCACGAGGCCAGAGCGCGGGCGGCGGCGCGCACCACGGTTGAAGCGGAGCCGACTCGACCCGTCCCGCCGGGCGCGCCCGCCGCCCCATCTCCGGCGCGACCGGGGCCGTCGTCACCCGTCCCGCCGTCGCCTCCCCCGCCAGTCGAGCGGGCGGAGGGGGAGAACCTGGCCAGCGCGCTGCTCAAGCGCAAACGCCGCGAGTGAGCGCCCGGTTCACAGCAGATCGCTGAACAATTCCAGCGGCACGACGCCCGCGCCGACGATCCCCGGCCCGGTGTGCACGCCGAGCACCGGGGAGATGCGCAGCACGTCGAGCCGACTGACGTTGAGCCGCGCGCGCAGATCGGCGGCCAGCGCGTCCGCCTTATCGGCGAACTGGCCGTGCATCACCGTCACCCAGACCGGCTTCTGCGCGTAGCGGCTGGCCAGGTGCGCGCCGATCGTGTTGAGCGTCTGCGAGAGGGTGCGCCCGCGCGACAGCGTGCCGTACTTGCCGTCGTCCTCCAGCCGGATGACCGGCTTGATCGAGAGCAGCGACCCGGCCAGCGCCTGGACGCGCCCGATCCGTCCGCCGCGCGCCAGATACTCCAGCGTCTCCAGCGTGAACACGACTTCGGAATACTTGCGGATGGCCGCCAGCCGTTCGCCGATCTGGGCGACCGACCAGCCTTTGCGGGCCGCCAGCGCCGCCGCCAGCACCTGATAGCGCAGGCCGCACGACAGGCTGAGCGTATCCACCGTGGTGACGCGCCCGCTCTTCAGCTCGCGCGTGGCCAGGCCGGCGGTCGCCACCGTGCCGCTGAGGCCCGATGAGATGTGGATCGACAGCACCTCATCGCCCGCCGCCAGGATCGGCTCGTAGATGGCGACGAAATCGCCGACGGAGGGCTGCGACGTCGTTGGAACCTGCGGCACCATCGCCCGGAGGCGATCGTAGAAATCATCCGGCGTGATCGCCGAGGCGGCGATTTCGACGTCGGGGAACTGGATCCGCAGCGGCACGACGTGGATCCCGTACTGGCGGATCTCCTCCGGGGTGAGATCGGCGGCGCTGTCGGTGACGATCTGAATGGCCATGAACATCCTCTGGGGGCAAAACTGGACGAGTCGCGCAAGTGTACGGGACGGCGGGGCGGCGGTCAACGGACGACCTGGCGCAAATATGCTGGATCGCCGACGCCGGCCCTCACCCCCTCCAACTGTGTCGCATCTCCCTCTCCCCGTCCCACCGTACAGCGGCGTGGGCGAGGGGGATTGTGCCGCCTGCAGCCGCGCAGGCCAGACAAGGTGAGGGCTGAAGCGCAGGTTGATCTCCCGCGGACGCCGAATGCGTGATACCCTGATAGAGAAAACGGCAGACAGCAGCGGCACTACAGGCCGGGGAGAAGTGAAACCGATGAACATGCGCTACATGGCTCCGCGCGCGCAGATCGTCCATATCATGGATCGGATCTACCGGGGCGGCATGACCACGCTGTCCGGCGGCAACCTGTCGATCCGCGACGACGACGGTTCGATCTGGATCACGCCGGCGGGGATCGACAAGGGCCGCCTGCGCGAAGAGGACATCATGTGCGTCACGCCGGATGGCCAGGCGATCGGGCCGCACCGGCCCTCGTCGGAGCTGCCGTTCCACCGTGCGATCTACGCCCAGCGGCCTGATATCCATGCCATCGTCCACGCGCACGCGCCGGCGCTGGTGACGTTCAGCATCGTGCGCCGCATCCCGGATACCAACCTGATCCCGCAGGCGCGGCGCGTCTGCGGGCGCGTCGGCTATGCGCCGTATGCGCTGCCCGGCAGCGAAGCGTTGGGCCAGCGCATCGCCGAGGCGTTCGGCAAAGGGTTCGATGCCGTGCTGCTGGAAAATCACGGCATCGCCACCGGCGGGACGACGCTGCTGGAGGCCTATCAGCGGCTGGAGACGCTCGACTTTCTGGCGCGCACGCAGATGCATGCCCAGCGCCTCGGCCCGCTGACCACGCTCACCGATGAACAGATCCGCCTGGCCGATCACCGCGAACACCTGATCCCGGAATTCCCGACGACGCAGCCCGGAAGCCGCGAGGCCGAACTGCGCAGCCAGATGGCCGATTTCGTCCAGCGGGCGTGCCGCCGCCAGTTGATGATCAGCACCGAGGGGGTGCTCTCCGCCCGGGTGAGCGAGGATGCCTACCTGATCACGCCGACGGGGTATGACCGCCACAACCTCAACCCGGAGGATTTCGTGCTCATCCGCGGCGGGATGCGTGAGGCGGGCAAGATCCCCAGCCGGTCGATCAACCTGCACACAGCGATCTACCGCCAGCACCCGGAGATCCAGGCGGTCATCACCGCGCAGTCCCCGTATGCGACGGCGTTCGCCGTCAGCGAGTCGGTGCTGGATACGCGCACCATCCCGGAGAGCTATATCATGCTGGTGGATGTGCCCCGCATCCCTTACGGGATGCAGTACCGCCAGCCGGAGGAGATCGCAGCGCGCCTGTCCGCCCATACGCCGGCGCTGCTGATCCAGAACGACTGTGTGCTCACGATCGGACGGTCGATCCTGAACGCTTTCGATCGGCTGGAGGTGCTCGAATTCACGGCGCGCTCGCTGATCGAGGCGCTGGATGTCGGCCAGCTCGTGCCGATGGACAGCGAACGGCTGGAAGAGCTGCAGCGCGCCTTTGCGCATCTGATGGGATGAGCGCGCGCCGTCGGATCGGGGCGCTCCCCCCGTGCGACCGACGATCAGCCGGCTGTTGCACTACGTTGGCTGGCGGCGCGCCACCCACCCGTGCCACAATACGCCCGCATTTCCGACCGTCCGGGTGTCCCTGACACTGGCTGGAGAGTGATGCTTGGAGTCTGTTCGTTCACAGCCGCAGACGGCGAAACGCCCGCGCTGGAAAGTCGTCGCGCGCGTGGTCGCCGTCGTCCTGGTCGTCTGGTTGAGCATCGTCGGCCTGCTCACGGCGGCGGTGATCCTCTACGGGATGACGGATCGCGCGCAGCCCGCCGATGTCATCATCGTGCTCGGATCGGGGCTGCGGCGCGACAGCCGCCCCGGCCCGGCGCTGATCCGCCGGGCGCAGCGCGCCGCTGAACTGTACGCGCAGGGCTACGCGCCCGCGATCATCTGCACCGGCGGCTACACCGATGGCCGGACGCGCTCGGAGGCGGATGGCTGCCGCGAAGTGCTGGAGGCCAGCGGCGTCCCGGCGGAGGCCATCTTTCTCGAAGAACGCAGCCGCAGCACCGAAGAGAACGCCTTTTACGCCGAACCGATCATGCAGGCCAACGGCTGGCGCACCGCCGTGCTCGTCAGCGACGGATACCATCTGCTGCGGGCGCAGTGGATCTTCTCTCAGGAAGGGATCACGGTGTATCCGTCGCCCGCCCCGCCGCCGCTGCGGCTGGCGTTGGCGGTCGCTATCGCCCGCGAGATCGTCGCGCTGCACTGGCAGGCCGTCAAAGACCTGTTCAACCTGCCGGTGACCTACGTCCCGTATCTGTGAGCGCGCCCGGCACGCGCCTGATAAGCGTCACCGTGCAGACGGGCGAGCGCCGGGGGGCAGTCCACCGGCGGACTGCCGCCCGGCGCGGATCGGCCTATAATCAGGATAGCGATCGCTGCACCGGACACGGGAGGGCATATGCGCGCGCGCTGGTTTTCAATCGTCCTGATGGTTCTGTTCATCGGTCTGAGCGTGGGCATGGCGCAGGATGCCGGGGGCGATCTGCCCGCGCCGGGCCTCGTCGTGACCGATATCTTCCCGACGGATGGATCGCAGTATGCCGGCGATCAGCCGATCGTCGTCGTCTTCAATCGTCCGATCGTGCCGCTCATCACCAGCGTCAGCGATCCGGCGGCGCTGATCGACCCGCTCATCATCGAGCCGGCGCTCACCGGGCGCGGCGAATGGATCAACAGCTCGATCTACCAGTTCATCCCCGATGCGTTCGCCAGCGGCACGACTTACCGCCTCACGGTCGATCCGGCGCTCACGTCGCTCGATGGGCTGCGGTTGAGCGCGCCGTTCAGCGCGACGTTCACCACGGGCTTTCCGCGCATCATCCGCTTCCAGCCCAGCATCGATCAGTCCCAGCGCGCCCTGCCCGATGATCCGATCCGCATCACGTTCGACGGGCCGGTCGATCGCGCTTCCGCCGAGGCCAGCCTGAGCGTGCGCGCCAATGGCCAGCCGGTGGCCGGATCGATCACCTGGGACGAGCGCTCGACGACGCTGACGTTCACCCCGACGGAGCGCTATCCGTTCGGCGCGACGGTGACGGTCGAGGCGGGCAAAGAGGTCTCCAGCGCGGGCGGCGGAACCGGCGCACCCGAAGGGAGCGAATGGACGTTCGAGGTCGTGCCGCTGCCCGCCGTCGTCAGCTCGTACCCGCAGGATGGCGAGCAGGAGGCTTACCCCTACGGCGGGATCACGATCTACTTCGCCTCGCCGATGCGCATCGACACCCTGCGCGACCGGGTTCGCATCGAGCCGGAGCCGTGGCGCGAAGGGGATGCCTATTACTCGGAGTGGGATTACTCGTATACGGTGGCTTTTCCCACCGAGCCGGGAACCGATTACACGATCACGCTGCTGCCCGGCATGGAGGACATCTACGGCAATGCCATCGCCGAGACGACCGTCATCCGCTACCGCACCCGGAACTACGATCCGGATGTGAGCGTGTCCGCGCCGGCGGTGGGCTATTTCAACGCGTACAACCCGCGCACCCAGGTCTTCCTGACGCGGCGCAACGTCCCCAGCGTCGATGTCGGCCTGTACACCGTCCCGATCGACACGTTCCTCAACACGCTGCGCGCAGGGAATCCCGCCTACAGCTCCGAGGCGCAGCGCGCGCTGGCCGCCGGATGGCAGCCTCTCAACCGCTGGCAGGTGACCTCAGCCGCCCCGGAGAATGTCCTGCGCTACGATCTGCTCGACCTGGGCCAGGCGGCCTATCATCCGGAGACGTTCTGCCCCGGCGCGCCCGATGCCCGGCTGACCGCGGGCATGGAGGCGGTCGTCACAGCCGGGGATGAAGGGCTGCGTCTGCGCGCGAGCGCGCCCGCAGGCGAGATCAGCGCTCTGCTCGACGACGGGACGACACTGACCGTCCTCTCCGATGCCGTGTGCGCCGGGGGGTATCGCTGGTATCAGGTTCAGACCGTCGATGGCCTGACCGGCTGGGTCGCGGAAGGTGATCTGACCGCGTACTACCTCGAACCGGTCGCGCCGCTGGATGCCCCGCTCACGCCGGCTGCGCCGCTGGAACCGGGCATCTACGCGCTCTCCGCCGACCCCGGACTGCCCAATTACGCGCCGGACGTCAGCGTGATGGTTGTGGCCACCCTCAACGTGACGCTCAAACTGGCCCCGGATGAGCTGCTCGCCTGGGTGACGGACATGCAGACCGGTCTGCCCGTCGGCGGCGTCACGCTCGACGTGTATCGTGATCGCAGCCGCATCGGCCAGATGGTCTCCGATGCCAGCGGACTGGCGCGCATCGCCATCGAACGTCCGAGCAATCGGCGCGTCTACACGAGCTACACGGCCATCGCCCGCGCCGAGGGCCAGTTCGGCGTCGGCTGGTCGGACTGGACGGACGGGATCAGCGGCTGGGAATTCGGCGTCTTCACCGACCAGAGTCCGTTCCCATATGCGGTCTATCTCTATTCTGACCGTCCGATCTACCGACCGGGCCAGCCGGTCTACTTCCGCGGCATCGCGCGCGCCAACGACGACCTGACCTACGCGCCTTACGCCAACAGCGATCTGCGCGTTCAGATCTTCGATCCCGATGACAACGTCGTTTTCGACCAGATGATGCGGACGTCGGCTTTCGGCAGTTTCGAGGGCACGTTCGACATCCCGTCCGGTGCGATGCTCGGAACGTACCGGCTGTCCGCGCTGACGCCGGATCTGGAAGCTTACGAAACCTGGGTGCACAGTTACACCTTTGCGGTGCAGGAATACCGCGCGCCGGAGTTCGAGGTCACGGTGACGCCGGAGCGCAGCGAAGTCGCGGCGGGCGACACGATCCGCGCGCTGGTCAACGCGCGCTACTTCTTCGGCGGCAGCGTCAGCGGCGGGACGGTCGAGTACACCGTCATCAACGCGCCCTACAGTTTCGATCCGGATGTGCCCGGCTACTGGTCGTGGGGCGATGCCGATCCGGATGCGGGCGCGTCCGAGTTCTACTACTTCGGCGGCGGTGAGATCGCCAGCGGGACGGGCGCGCTCGACGCCGAGGGGAATTTCCTGATCGAACTGCCCGCCGATCTGGAGGACGCCACCCAGAGCCAGCGCTTCACCATCGAGGTGACCGTGTCCGACGAGAGCGGGCAGGCCGTGGCCGGGCGCGCCGGGGTCGTCGTCCACAAAGGCGATCGCTACGTCGGCATCCAGCCCGAGTCGTATGTGGGCCGGGCGACCGATGAGACGAGCGTCAACCTGATCGCGGTGGGCTGGGATGGCGTGCCCATCCCGGATCAGCGGATCGTCGTCGAAGTCGTCGAGCGGCGCTGGTACAGCGTGCAGGAACAGGACGAGAACGGCCGCACCACCTGGGCGTATGACGTCGAGGAGATCCCGGTCACCAGCGAGACGGTGACCACGGGCAGCGACGGGCGGGCGTCGTTCGCGTTCGTGCCGCCCAACGGCGGCATCTTCAAAGTCCGGGCGGTGACGCTGGACAGCGCCGGACGCACCGTCATCAGCGCGGCCACGATCTGGGTCATGGGCGGTGAGTACATCCCCTGGCGGCAGCAGAACAGCAACCGGATCGATCTGATCGTCAGCGAGCCGGATTACGCCGTCGGCGAAACCGCCGAGATCCTGATCACCTCACCGTTCCAGGGCGAGGCGACGGCGCTGATCACGGTGGAGCGCGGCGCTGTGTTGTACACCGACGTGATCGCACTGACGACCAATTCGTACCTTTACTCACTGCCGATCACCGAGGAGATGATCCCGGTCGCCTACGTCAGCGTGATCATCGTCAAAGGATCGGGGGAAGCCGAAGCGGGGGCGATCGCCTATCCGCAGTTCCGCATGGGGCTGACGCAGCTCAACATCAACAACCGCGAGCGCACGCTCACCGTCGAGCTGACGCCCGACATCTCGAGCCAGGGCGCATCGCCCGGCGATACCGTCGTCTGGACGATCCGCACCACCGACGCCGCCGGCCAGCCGGTCTCCGCCGAGGTCGGCCTCGGCCTGACCGATCAGGCGGTGCTGTCGATCAGCCCGCGCACCGAGCCGAGCATCGTCGATTACTTCTACGGAACGCGCCCGCTCAACGTCGTGACGTCCACCGGGCTGACGGCCAACATCGACCAGATCACGCAGGAAGTGCTCGATACCGTCAAAGGCGGCGGCGGCGGCTTCGGCGAGGGCGGCATCTTCGATATCCGCGAGGAATTCATCGATACGCCGTTCTGGGCGGCGCAGATCGTCACCGATGCCAACGGTCTGGCCGAGGTGACGACCACACTGCCGGACAACCTGACGACCTGGGTGATGGATGCGCGCGCCATCACGCGCGGCGGGGCGGACGGCCCGACCCTGGTCGGCCAGACCACGTATGAACTGCTCTCCACCCTGCCGGTGCTCATCCGCCCGGTGACGCCGCGCTTCTTCGTCGCAGGCGATCAGGTGACGCTGGCGGCCATCATCAACAACAACACCGGCGATACCTACGAGGCTGTCGCCGCGCTCGAGGCGACGGGCGTGACCTTCGCCGCTGGCGTCAGCGCCGAGCAGACCGTGCTCATCCCGGCGGGCGGGCGCGCCCGCGTCGAATGGCCGGTGATCGTCGTCGATGATCTCGATGTGACCAGCGCCGATCTGACGTTCTACGTCTCGGCGGCCAACGGCCTGTACAACGACGCCAGCAAGCCGCCGCTCGGTCAGGGCGATGGCCGTCTGCTGCCGATCTACCGTTACAGCGCGCCGGAGACGATCGGCACGGCGGGCGTGCTGAACCAGGCCGATACGCTGACCGAGATCGTCAGCCTGCCGACGGATCTGCCGATCACTGAGGCGCGCGTCGATCTCAACCTGAGCTTCTCGCTGGCCGAGGTCATCCTCGACGCGCTCGATGCCTTCGACGTCGACGAGGATGATTTCATCGAGACCACGATCAGCCGCACGCTGCCCAACATCATCACGTACAACGCGCTGCGGCAGCTCGGCGTCGCCGATCAACCGCGCTTCGCCCGGCTGACGCGCAGCCTCAACCGCGAGGTGCAGACCGCGCTGGCCCGGATCTACAGCACCCAGAACGCCGATGGCGGCTGGGGCTGGATGCCGGGCAACACGTCGGATCCGGTGCTCACCGCCTACGCCCTGATCGCCCTGGCTGAAGCGCGCGATGGGGGCTACGCGGTCACCGAGCGCGTCATCAGCGGCGCGGTGCGCTACCTGCAGGGGCAGTTGGTCGCCGTCTCTGCCGAGACGCTGACCTGGCGTCTGAACCGGCAGGCGATCCTGCTTTACGCCCTGGCCCGCGCCAATGCCCCGGTCGGCAGCGCGCTCAACAACCTGTTCGAACTGCGCGAGCGCCTGTCGTTCGAGGCGCGGGGCTTCCTGCTCAAGGCCTTCGCCCACGCCAGCGGGACGAGCGCGCCGCAGGCGATCGCGCTGCGTGACGACCTGATCGCCAGCGCGACGCTGACCGCGACCGGGGCGTTCTGGGATGACGGGCCGGATTTCTACAACTGGTGCACCGATACGCGCGCGTCCGCCGTCATCCTGTCGGCGCTGATCGATGTCTATGCGACCGGCGGCCTGACGCCGAACGTAGTGCGCTGGCTGGTCAGCGTCCGCGCCGGCGATCGCTGGGAGACGCGGCAGGAGACGGCCTGGGCGGTCATGGCGCTGGCGGACTGGCTGGCGGTCACCGGCGAACTCGATGCCGAGTATCCGTACAGCGCATCGGTGGGCGGCGCGACCGTGCTCGACGGGGCCGTGACGCCGGAGACGGTCGGTCAGCCGGTATCCGCCCGCGTCGATCTGCCGTTGGGCGAGACGCCGATCACGGTGACGCGCGGCGAGGGGAACGGGTCGCTGTATTACACCGCCCACGTGACGGCGCTGCTGCCCGTCCCGGCGATCGAACCGCTGGATAACGGCATCATCCTCCAGCGGCGCTACACCCTGCCCGACGATCCCACCGCGGTGGTGACCTCGGCGCGGGTGGGCGACTCGATCACCGCCCGGCTGACGATCATCGCGCCGACCGACCTGTATTACGTCGTGGTCACCGATCCGATCCCGGCGGGGACGGATGCCATCAACCCGGATCTGGCGACCGCGCCGCAGGTGGGGACGCGCCCCGAACTGGAGCGCATCGATCCGGAACGGCAGGGCTGGGGCTGGTGGTGGTGGAGCCGGATCGAATTCCGCGATCGGGCGGTGGTGCTGTCGGCGGAGTATCTGCCCGCCGGGACGTATGAATTCGTCTACACGATCCGCGCCGGGCTGCCGGGGGTGTACAACGTCATCCCGCCGACCGGGCAGATGATCTACTTCCCGGAGATCTACGGGCGCGGGGCGGGTTCTACATTCACGATCGCGCCGGGTGAGGGGGCGTAGGGGCGCCCCTTCACCCCCGGATGTGGCGCAGCGCGTACTGCGCCGCCCACCAGCCGGCCATCCCGTGCACGCCGCCGCCCGGCGGGGTCGATGATGAGCACAGGAAGACCCCCGCCAGCGGTGTGCTGTACGGGATGATCCGCGCCACCGGCCGGGTGAACAACTGGCGCAGATCCTGCACGCCCGCGTTGAGGTCACCGCCGACGTAGTTGGGGTTGTAACGCTCCATCTGCCGGGCGGTGCGGGTCGCCCGCGCGACGATGCGATCGCGGAAGCCGGGCGCGAAACGCTCGATCTGCGCTTCGAGCGCCTCGGTGTGATCGTCGTCCGAGCCGTGCGGCACATGGCAGTAGGCCCAGGCGGTGTGTAGGCCGCTGGCCGCGCGCGTCCCGTCGAACCGGCTGGATTGCGCCACCAGCACGAACGGCTGCGGGCTGCGGCGGCCCTCCCAGGCGGCGCGTTCGCTGGCGGCGATCGCGTCCAGCGTCCCGCCGACGTGGACGACGTGCGCCTCGTGGCAGGCCGCCGCCGTCCACGGGATCGGGCCGGAGAGCGCGTAATCGACCTTGAACGATCCCGGCCCGTAGCGGAAGCGCGCCAGCGCCCGCCGATAATCTTCTGGCAGGGCATGACCGGCGATCTGAAGCAGGCCGCGCGGGGACGTATCGAACAGATAGGCGCGCGCGGGCGGGAGCTGCTCCAGCGATTCGATCCAGACCCCGGTGACGATCTCCCCGTCGAGCGTGCGCAGGTAAGCGGCCAGCGCATCGGCGATGGCCTGCGAGCCGCCGCGCGCCAGCGGCCAGCCGACGGCGTGGGCCAGCATCCCCAGCACCAGCCCGAACCCGGACGTCGCCGGCAGATCGAGGGCGAGCAGCGAATGCGCGGCGTGGCCGGCCAGCAGGGCGCGCGCCCGCTCCCTCCGGAAGGCCAGCCGGGCCAGCCGGGTCGCAGGCAGCAGCGCCGCCGCGCCGAACGCGGCCAGCGCCGGGAGATCCCACAGCCGGGGCGGGCGCAGCGGCCCCAGGAACTGGCGCAGGATCGCCGGGTAGGCGCTCGCCAATGTCCCCCACAGGCGGATGTACGCCGCCCGGTCGATCGGATCGACCTGCGCGGCGGTGGCGGTCACGCTGCGGTAGACGGCGATCGCCGTGCCGTCATCGAACGGATGCGCCAGCGCCGCCGGAGCGTGGATCCATTCCAGGCCGTATTCGTGCAGCGGCAGCGCACGGAAGAACGGCGAGGCCACGCCGAGCGGATGCGCCGTCGAGCAGATGTCGTGCAGCAGACCGGGTTCGGTCAGCGGGAAAGTGCGCAGGCCGCCGCCGATCATGTCGCGCCCTTCGACGACGAGCACGGCGCAGCCGGCCTGTGCCAGCGCGATGGCGGCGGCCAGCCCGTTCGGGCCGCTGCCGATCACGACGGCGTCGTAGCGGTCGCGCCGCCCTAGCGGTAGAACCACGGGTCGTCCTCAGGCGGCCCGAAGAACGGTCGCAGCAGATCGAGTTCTTCCCCGGTAGCGTCGATGGCCGGGTAGACGACCTCCGCGTGCGAGAAGGGGAACACCGGCAGCGCGCTGCGGTCGCAGTCGGTCTGCACGCCCTCGGTGATCACCCAGCCGTAGCTGCTGCGATAGGCGATGCGGAAGCGCTGGCCGTCCGGCGAGATGCCGACGACGCGCACGGCGTTGCCGTTCGGGATCGTGCCCAGTTCCGTGTAGCCGAAGGCGGGCCCCAGCCGCACATTGAGGTTCAGCCCGCCGCGGGAGGCCACGATACCGGGACAGCCGACCTGCTCCGCTTCCACCTGGGTGAACGTCGGCACGGCGGGGGCGGGCACTTCCCGGACGCGATCCGGATCGAGCAGCAGGCTGGTTCCGGCTGCGATCGTCCCGCTGGCCCCACCCCGCGCCGCATAGGCCAGCGTGCCGCTCGTCACCACGGCGATCGTGCGTCCCCCGGTGTGCTGCACGGCGAATTCGCCCGCCGCGCGGATCTGGCCGTTGGGCGTCGCGATGGTGAAGCTGGCGAACGTCTCCGGGTCGATGCGCGCCACCAGCCGCCCTTCATCGAGCTGTAGAACGGCCTCCAGACCGTCCCCGCCAGCGCGCATGGCGGCCACCGTGAGATCCGTCCCCGGCAGGACGATGAGGAAGCTGCGCCCGTCCAGCGTCCAGTCCAGATCGACGCGCCCGTACAGCCCGGTGCGGATGCGGTCGCCCGTGCCCACCGGAAATTCGGAGCCGGGGCGGATAGTGAAGACCTGCTCGGTCGCCACGCGCTGAAGTTCAATGCCGAAATACTGCGCGCGCAGCAGAGCGGCGGCTTCACCCCCCGCCTGATCCTGGGCGTGCAGCGCGCCCGCCGTCAGCAGCAGCAGCAGGACGGCCAGACGAACGGCTTCACGCATGGGCCGGCTCCGGGGCCGATGCGGAGGCCGTCGTGAATGCGGGCAGCCGGACGGTGAACGTCGTCCCCTGCCCTTCAACGCTGGTAAAACTGATTTGCCCATCATGCAGATCGATGATCGTCTTCACCAGACTGAGGCCCAGACCGGTTCCCCGGATGCCCGCCGCTTCGCCGCGCACCGCGCGGAAGAATTCTTTGAAGATGTTCGCCTGCGCTTCCGCCGGGATGCCGTACCCGTTATCTTCGACCTCGATGACGATCGTGCCGGCTTCCTCGCGGGCGCGCACCGCGATCCGTCCTCCCTCACGGGTATATTTAATCGCATTTTCGACCAGATTGAAAATGGCCTGATGCAGTTGGAACGGATCGCCGCGCACGCCGAGGTCACCGCCGGACAGGGTGACCGTCAGCCTCTGCCGTCGGCTTTCGGCGCTGGCGCGCAGGCGATCGACGACTTCTTCGATGATCCGCCCCATCGAGACGCTTTCGCGGGTGAGCGTCTCGGTGCGCACCTTCTCCAGATTGAGGACGCCTTCCAGGATGCGCTTGATGTCGTGCGCGCTGGAGATGATGTAGTTCAGAAATTCCTTTTTCGTGACTTCGTCGTACTCGCCGACCTCCTCTCCCGTCAGCAGTTCGGCAAAACCGAGGATGGTGTTGAGCGGGTTGCGGATATCGTGCGAGGTCATGCGCAGCATCTGGGTGCGCAGGCGGTTCAGATCGGCCAGGGTGCTCACGTCGTTGATCAGGATCACCCAGTCGCGCGTCCCGTCCGGGGCATCCACCGGTGCGCCCTCGGCGTTGTAAGTTTTTTCACCGAGCTTGAGTTCGAGCTTGAACGGTTGAGCGCCTTTCAACGCCGTGATCAGGCGGGAGCGCGCCTCTTCGCTCAGCGGCAGCGTCTTCACCAGGGCTTCAAAAGGCTGACCGGGCAGGGCCGATGCGCTGATGTGCCGGGTGAACGCCCGGTTGACGCGCCGCACACGGCAGGCGCTGTCCAGCACGAGCACCGCGCCGGGCGTCCCATCGAGGATCGCTTCGACCACGGCCAGGGACAGCTCGCTGCGGCGGCGCAGCACGCGCTCATCGCGCGCTTTCCACAGCACGTGGCCGACCGCGGGCAGGGTGACCGCCAGCGCGCCGGGGAAGAGATCGATGATCAGCCGCTCGCTTTCGAACAGCAGCGAACACAGCACCAGCCAGGCGATCAGGCCCAGCGCGGCCAGCGGGATGACCACGTACCAGCGCACCAGGCTGTAGATCAGGCTGAAGCCCAGGCTCAGCAGCCCGAAGGTGACGATCGCCGCCGGCAGCGGCTGCGTCTCCACCGGCTGGTTTTGCAGCAGCGTCTCGATCGCGTGGGCATGGATCTCGACGCCGCTGACCAGGCGACCATCGCGCGCGAAGGGGACGGGATAGCGGTCGCCCGATCCGGTGCTGTTGATGACGCCGATCAGGACGATGCGATCGGCGATCAGCGCCCGATCGAAATTGTCGTCGATGATCGATGCGAACGAGATGATGTCGAAGGTCGGGCGATCCGGGGAGGGCGGGCTGAAGAAATTCTGCCGCCAGATGCCGTTGCGATCGACCGGCAGGCTGACCGTCTGGCCGATGTTGAGCGTATCGGCTTCAGGAGTCACCACCTGACTTGCAGCCGCGGCGGGCAGGCGCAGATAGGCCAGATAGGTGGCGATGCTGAAGCCGTACAGCACGTCATCCGTTTCGCCCGGATCGGCATCCTGCAGCGGGACGCGGGCGCGCGAGATCTGCCGCCGGATCACGTTGTCGCTGTCCGGCAGCACATTGACGATCCCGACATAGTCGATGACCGCGCGGAAGCGCGCCAGCGGCAGCAGCACGGTATCGTACGCCAGCAGACCGCCGCCGCTGTTCTCCAGATCGGGCGTCAGCCCGACCGCCGGCATCACCAGGCGGGTGCGCGCTTCTCCCCCGCGGGCGCTTTCCAGCGCCTGTTCGAGCCGGGTATCGCGGAATTCGCTGTCAGTTTCGGCGAACAGGACATCGAACGCGATCACCCGCGCCCCGGCCTGCGCCAGGCGTTCGACGGCTGTGGCGTAAATCGTGCGCGGCCAGTTGGCCAGCGACCGCCCGAACCGTTCCAGGCTGGCATCATCCAGCGCGACGATGACGATTCGATCGCTGGCCGGGCGCGGGATGAAATAGGTGTCGTTGAGCTGCATCCGCAGAGAGAAGAACACGTCGCTGCCGACGATGAGCAGCACGACGATGCTCACCGTCAGTCCGACGAGGATCCCGCGGATGATCCGCTCGCGCCAGCGGATGCCCGCTCGCTGTCCCGTTCCGCCGATCATCCCATATCAGCCAGAGTCGTCACCGCTCGATGCGGCGGCTGGTTCCGCCGGGACTTCGACGTGATCGGCGGGGAAGTCGCGCAGGCCGGCGCACGCGCTGTCCACCACCGCCGTGGACGACAGGATCCAGCCGTAGCCGGTCGGCGAGTCGGCGAAAGCGACGCGATACCAGTCGGTATCCGCCACCCGACCGAACAGCCGGGTGACCGACGCCGCGCTCAGATAGCCTAACAGCTCGGCGCTCGTCGCCGGGGCGGCGCGCACGTTCAGGCTGACGTCGTCGGGCGTGGTCAGGGTGGCCGTGCAGCCGTCCAGCGCCGCATCCAGTTCCTCGAACGTCTGCGCGCGCACGACATCGCTCAGCGCCGCGCCGACGGCGGCGCGCACCCCGAAACCGGGTTCGACGCGCACGGCGCTGGCGGGCGAACGGTTGTCTGAGCCGGCCATGTGCGCCTCAACCTGGCCCTCGGAGACCAGCATCGCGCTGCGCCCGCTGTCCTCCACGCGAATGGCGAACTGCGTGCCGCGCGCCACCAGCCCCATGCCGGGCGTCAGGATGTTGTAGCTGGAATTCGAGTCGAGGATGCGGCTCAGGCGCTGAAGCGTCTGGCCGACCACGACCTCCGCGGTGATGGTGAACGTCTCCGCCGTGCCGCTGAACGTCTGGATCCGGTATTCCGTGTTGGGCAGCAGTTCGGTATCCGTACCGTCGCTGAAGAAGGTGATGCGCGCCCGGCCCGTGGCGTCGGTGCGGATGCGATCGCCGACGCCGACGATCGCCTCGACCCGCACCGGCAGCCATGAAGTCGTGTTGACGCGCTGCACTTCAACCCCGGCCTGCAAAACTTCGAGCACCGCCGCCAGATCGCCCTGCGCGCGCGCCGGATGGATCGCTATCAGCAACCCCACGATCGCCGCCAGGGCGAGCAGCCAGGTGCTCCGGGGAGGGTTATGCCGCATCGCTTGCATCGCCATGCTCCGTGTGACTGGATAAATATTGCGTTATATTACCGATCATCAGTATACGCGATGGCGGCTGGCTGGCAATAGTCGATCTGGATATGACCATCATGGTCGCTCTCCACGGGCCAGCCGCGCCTCGATATCATCGAGCAGCGCCGGGACATCGGCCAGACTGTCCACCACGTAATGCGCGCCCGCCGCGCCCAGCCTGGCGCGCGCGCGTTCCAGCCGGGCAGCGCGATCGGCGGGATCCAGCGCGGCGACTTCATCGGCGCTCAGGCCGAGTTCGTTGCCCGTGCGCGCCAGCCCGACCGTCCAGACGCCGGCATGCAGTCCTTCTTCAATATCGACCGGGGTATCGCCGATCTTGACCAGCGCCGCCAGCGGATAGACGGCGAGTTTGAGCGCCGTCAGGTAGATCATGTACGGCGCGGGCCGCCCCGCCGGGACTTCTTCCGGCGTGGTGATCGAGTCCGGCGTGAACCCCTTCCCGGCGGCGATCGGGGCGACCGCGTCCATGATCGGGCGCGTGTAGCCGGTGCAGGTGCCGATCTTCAGCCCGCGGGCGCGGAAGGCGGCCACCGCATCGAGCGCGCCGGGGATCAGCTCGGTGTACTGCCGCGTGATGGCGATCTGGCGCGGGTTGAAGTCGGCGAACAGGGCATCGACGTCGGCTTCTGTGGGAGCGCGTCCGTGGGCCGCTTCCCAGCGCGCGCGGATCGACGGTTCATTCAGCAGCGCGGCGATGTGATCGCGTTTGTACGTGCCCATCGGGCCGCGCGCTTCATCCACGCTGATCGCGACGCCGGCGGCGCGGAACAGATCGACGAACACCAGCGCCGGCGCACGGCTGCCATGATCGATAACCGTCCCCGACCAGTCGAGGACGACGGCGCGCAGCGAACCCCCGTATGCAGTCATGCCCGTGAGCGTTCTCCAGTGCAGCGGATTATTGCAGGTAATGTTAACTATAATAGCGCCTTCAGCCGAGGTTCGCCAATGGCCGTTTCATTGCGGATCGACCGTGAAGACCTGGATCGCCGCTGGCGTGCGCGCCGCGATCGCCGTCGGATCGGCCTCCAGTTCCGCCTGCGAATAGGGCTGGATGCCGTATGTCGTGATGCGCAGGCGCTGCGTGACGGCGTCGATCTCGAATTCCGTCCAGCCGTAGGTATGGGTGGCCAGCCAGCTCCCGCGTTCGTTGTCGAAGCGCCGGTTCGATCCTTCCAGCCCGACGGGACTGAGGCCGAGCGGCTCAAACTGGGCCGCGAGAAGCTGATAGATGAAGAACTCGCGCCCGGAAAGCGGCAGGCCGGTGTACAGACGATACTGATCGTCGGTCAGGAAGCCGAGCTGATAGGCCAGGCCCATCACCGTCTGGCCGAACGGCGCATCGAAGGCGACCGGCCCGGTCGTGATCTCGAACGCATTGACCGGGATCGGATCGCCGCCGGCGCGCTCCCGATAGAAGATGTCGTTGACCACCGTCCCGTGGATATCCGCGGCGACGAAGACGACGTTGGTGATGTCGTTCTCGACGATGTAGCGCAGCAGCGCGGTGCGTTCGGCGTTGTACCCCTCAAACCGATCGGACGCGCCGATCACGCCGAACTGCTGGATCGGTTCCGGGATGAAGACGAACTTCCAGGTGATGCCGCGCTGCTGCGCGTCGAGCAGGTCGGCCAGCAGATCGCGGAGCTGCGCGCCGCCGAGCATGGTGCGCGTCGGATCGTCGGCGGCGGCCAGGAACGCCGCGATCGCGGCGTCGTCGAGCGCGGTCACCGGGGGCAGGCCGGCATCGCGGAACGAGCGCGCATCGACGAGGAAGATGGCGGCGTCGCTGCCGAAGGTCTGGTAGCGATACAGGCGGCGTTCGCCGTCCATGCGCGGATCATCCGGCGTCGCGTAGTACAGATCGCGCAGCGGATTGTACTGCTGAAAGGCCTCCAGCCCCCGTTCATAGAGGGCCGTATCGTTGCTGTATTCGTCGGGGTACATGGCCAGGACGGCATTCGCGGCCGGGGCGGCGCCGCCGGCGAAATCGTTGGTGACCTCGTGATCGTCGATCAGGGCGTAGATCGCCGTTGACGCGCGCAGATCGGCCAGCGTGTTCAACCCGTAACGCGGGCTGTACACCTCGGCGTGTTTGCGCCGGAAATCGTCGAGGCTGACCGCCTGAGCGACCGGCACCGCCGGAGACGGGTAATCGGCGTAGATCGTGTCCCCCAGCGCGACGAAAAACGCCAGATCGCGTTCGTCGGCGTTGCTGATGGCCGGGTAGGGGGCCAGCTCACCGCGCCAGTCGCCGCTGACGCCGAAGCGCAGCCCGGCCCGCTCGCCGGCGGCGGCGGGGGTACGGAAGACGCCGCTCATCGTCGTGCCGTAAGCATCGGTCACCGTGTAGGTGTAGCGCGTGTTCGGCGTCAGACCGTCCACGGTCACGCGGGCCGGGATGAGCGGGTCGTCCACCGCAGCGGTGAAGGTGCGCCCGTCAACCGTGAAGCGCACCTCCCGGCTGAAGGTCGTGCGCGCCCACAGGACGACGCGAGTCGGGGTGATATCGCCCGCTGCGACGCCGTTGGGCAGAGTCGAGTTCTCCGTGCTGTGGGCGGGTGCGGCGGGCTGAGCGCTGACCGCCAGCGCCAGCAGCAGGGCGGCGCTGGCGATCAGCAGGGGGCGGATCGGGGTGAAGCGGGACATCGGGCGCATCCTCGGTCTGGCTCCATTTGTCGGATCGACACACGGTTTCCACCCTACTCGTTTTCGCCGCGCTTTGCTGGACGATCCGGTTAAGACTGTGTGATCGATGCCGTCAGCCCGCCGCTGCGCCGCAGGGCGGCTTCTAGCCGCCGATCACCTCCAGCGTCATCGCGCCGGAAGCGGTCGCGCCCGGTTCGAGGACGATCACGCCGGTGCGCGGGTTGCCCCGGGCCATCAGGTTGTAGCCGTCGTTGGCGTTGCTGACCGGTTCGACGGCGTAGAAGGGTTTGCCCGGCGGGGCGTACACGACCAGATGCTGATAGACCGGGTCGGCGTGGAAGCGCACTTCGATGCCGTGCCGGGGGTAGAAGAGGCGCACCGGCTCGCCCGGCGTCCGCTCGGTCAGCAGATCGTCGAGCACGGTATCGCCCAGGGCGCGGCGCTGCCGGAAGTCGGTGCGGGCATCGACCGGGTGGATCGCCCCCGTCGGCAGGCCTTCCTCCAGTTCCCAGGCCTCGGCAAAGGGGATCATCAGCTCGGCCCCGTCCTCCGGCCCGGTGAGCGTGCGCTGGAAGTACGTGTGATGGCCGAACCCGACCGGGATGGCGACCGAGTCGACATTGGTCACGCTCAGTTCGATGGTGAACCGGTTGTCCACCGCGCGGTAGATCTGCCGGCTGGTGAAGGCGAACGGGTAATTGGGACTCTCCAGCGGGCGGGAGTCGAAGTCGAGCGTCAGCGCCCCGGCGCTGACGGAGGTGACGTGCCACGGGTAATTGCGGCAGATGCCGTGAATGGCCGTGCCGTCCTGAAAATTGGATTCGAGCGGATATGTCTGACCGTTGAAGGTGAACACGGCGGCGCGGATGCGGTTGCACCACGGGGCCATGATGAAGCTCGAAGTATCGCGCGCCAGCGCCGCGCCGATCGGGGTCGGGCGGAGCAGGTCATACCAGCCGGCGCCGACATGGATCAGGCCGTAGGTGATCGCGCCGCCGAGTTCGGGTTCAATGCCGACATGCCAGTGCGTTGAGCGAAGCAGATACATGGGTCACCGTCCTTTCCGGGGAGTGCTGCCGCTGCGCTGAAATCACCTCGATCATAGCGCCGAAACGGCCATCAGCGCAGATCGAAAAAGGTCAGCCATGACGCCGGGCGGGGCGTGGGGTAATCGAGCAGCGCCGTGAAGGCGCGCGGCGGCGGTGGCGCGCTGGCATCGATGCGCGCCCCCGGATCGTAACCCGGCAGATCGGCCCCCGGCGGGCGCAGGCTGAGGCCCCCTTCCTGCGTGAAATCGAACAGGAGCGCGCGCTCGAACGGGAAGAGCGTCTCCCCGGCGCTGGAGGTCAGCCGGATGCCGTCCGCCGTCAGCGCGCACTGCTCGTTGAAGAAACCGAACGTCTGTCCATCAGGGATGCAGAAGAAGCCCGCAAGCGGGGTCTGATAGAGGAAGCGCAGGGCGGACTCGAAAACGCCGCGCTGCCATTCGAACGCGGCGTAGCCGGTGCGATCGGGCGCGTCGAAGACGACGATGACCGTCTCCGGCGCGACGGCGGGCGCGGCGGTCACGATCTGGCTGAGGATCCAGTCCTGCTGGCGGACGATCTGGACGTAGCGATCGTGCTGATCGATCAGCAGCAGCGCGCCCGCCCCCGTCAGCACGGCCAGCAGGGCCGCCGCCGCGGCCCGGCGCGGCAGCGCCAGCATCCCGGCCAGCCCGATCGCGGCGGCGATCGGCAGGCGCGATGACAAGGCGAAACTGGCGCTGCTGCCGAGCAGAAAGCCGATCTGGCGCGGGCGGCGCGGCAGATCGAGCAGCCACACGAGCGGCACGGCCAGCGCGACCGCCGCGCCGAAAACCGAAAACAGATGAACGCGGT
>DAOUBU010000012.1:0-31671 GCA_034432395.1 Anaerolineae bacterium | reverse complement strand
TTCAGGAGACCTCGGCTCGGTTTTGGATTTCAGACACCCAAATCCTACCGAAGTCTCCCCTGTTTAGAAAAACCTGCACATCGGGTTAGCTGTCCCAGTAGTACATTTCCTGGAACATCTCGCTGTCGGACGGCACGACATAGGGGTAGGGCAGGCCGATCAGCGTGCCGTGCTCCGCTTTGTTCTCACGGATGATGCGCGGCCAGTACGAATCGATGTAGTCGAGCACAGCCTGATAGGTCACAGTCGATCGCTTTCTGGGGGATGCGCTTCAGCGCTGCGCCAGCGCCTCGCCCACGGCCAGGCCGGAGAGCACCGCCCCTTCGACGCGCGGCGCGCCGAAGGCATCGCCCGCCAGCGCCAGGATCGAACCGTCCAGATCGACCAGGACGTACCGCTCCGGGTACAGTTTCAGCGGCGCGGAATAGCGCCAGCGTTTGACCTGGGCTTCGGTGATCGTCGTGCGCTCGCTGATGAACGGCATGAGGTGGATCTTGAAGTCGCGCACGATGATCTCATCCGGTTCATCCCACATCGCGGCGCTGTAATCGGCGCTGGCCTGCATGGTGATGATGGTGCTCTCCGAAATCCCTTTGGCATGGTTGTCGGCGATCCAGGTGATCGGCGCGTGCGGGCGCTGGATCGCGCCGGGCGGCGGCAGCGCAACCGGCCCTTCGACGGCCAGCATGACCGCGATGCAGCGGATGTAGTCGATCGAGGCCAGTTCGGCGGCGATCGCGTCGGGCAGGATGACATCGCTGCGCCGCAGCAGTTCCAGCGACTGCGGCACGGGCGGCGTCAGGATGACCTGCTCCGCCCGGATGATGCCCCCGCTCTCATCCTCGATCTGCCAGCCCCCCGGCATCTTGCGGACTTTATCGACCCGCACATGGGTGCGCACGTCCAGCCCGGCGGCCAGGCGCTGCACCAGGTCGTTCATGCCGGCGCGCACCGCGTAGCGAGGATGCCCGTCGCGCGCGCTCGTCAGGCTGCCATCGCTCCACCCGCGCGACCATTCGAAGACGAAACCGGCGGCCAGCCACCCCTCAACCAGGGTTTGAAAGCGGGCATCGCGCACGGTGAAGAACTGCGCGCCGTGGTCGGCGCGGCCTCCGGCCAGGCGGCGCGTCGCCATGCGACCGCCGGGGCTGCGCCCCTTGTCCAGCAGCACGACCTTTTTCCCCGCTTCGGTGAGCGTCCGCGCCGCCATGATCCCGGACAGGCCGGCGCCGACGATCACGATCTCGATGTCTTGAACCATGACGAAGCATCCTTGTAAAGCGCATCAAGCGCAGACAAAACAGAAGAGTAATGTACTCTAACCCATATACAGATGCTGCGATTATACCATGCGCCGATCGCTGTGCCGGCAGGAAACGGGGCGCATCACAGACGATGCGCCCCGATCAACAGCCGCAGCAAAAGGGACGTGCTAGCGGAACAGCTCGCGCACGATAATGTTGCGCTGGATCTCGCTCGTGCCTTCGTAGATCTGGAACACCTTGACGTCGCGCATCAGTTTCTCGACCGGGTATTCCTTCATGTAGCCGTAGCCGCCGAATACCTGCACGGCATCGACGGTGACTTTCATCGCCATATCGGCGGCAAAAGCTTTGGCGAAAGCGACCGCTTTGGGGTTCTCGACGCCGTGATCGACCATCCAGGCGGCCTGATAGACCAGCAGGCGCGCGGCCTCGATGTTCATCGCCATGTCGGCGATCTTGTGGCCGATGGCCTGATGCTGCCAGATCGGCTGACCGAAGGTCTCGCGCTCTTTGGCGTATTTGATGCTCTCTTCCAGCGCGCGGCGGGCCACGCCGACCGCGCCGGCAGCCACGCCCGGACGGCTGTGATCGAACACTTTCATCGCCAGCAGGAAGCCCATGCCTTCCTCGCCGATGCGGTTCTCCGCCGGGACTTCAACATTTTCGAACACGATCTCGGCAGTATCCGCCGCGCGCTGACCGAGCTTGTCGAAGTGCTTGCTCACTTTGATGCCGGGCGTGTCCCGGTCGATGACGAAGCACGAGATGCCTTTGTGTTTCTTGGCCGGATCGGTCACGGCGAACACGGTGTAGAAATTGGCGTAGTTGACGTTGCTGATGAAGATCTTGCTGCCATTGATCACGTAATGGCCGTTGACGCGCTCGGCCCGCGTCTGCATGCCGACGACGTTGGAGCCAGCGGCAGGCTCGGTGACGCAGTAGGCGGCCAGCTCGCCCTTGCCGACCATGCGCTCGCCCAGCCAGTGATCCTTCTGGGCTTCCGTCCCGCCGATCAGGATCGGCAGCGATGACAGATTGTTGACGCTCATGGCCGTGCTGATGCCGGAGCAGCCGTAAGCCAGCTCTTCCGCGACGATGCACTCTTCCAGCACCGACGCGCCCGGGCCGCCGTATTCGAGCGGGATGTTCAGGTTGACCAGCCCGACCTCGCGCCCTTTGTTGATGATGTCGATGGGAAATTCGCCGGTGCGGTCGTAATGCTCGGCGACGGGGATGATCTCGCGGGCGGCGAAATCGCGCGCCAGCTTCTGAAGCTGCTTCTGCTCTTCGCTCAATTCAAACTGAATCCCGGTGAAAGCGGTCTTTTCCATGGTGGTTCGCCTCAAAATAATCAAATTTGCGTTCAATTCAGTGTAGCAGGCTGATGCAGACAGGTCAAACAATCCGATCGAGGAACTGATACGGCTGATGCAGTCCCTCACATTTTTACATTGACGAAAACGAAACCCGATACGTACCTGATGCGCTCTGGAATGGCGCTATAATTCACGTCTGGGTTTGTTTTGAATGGCGATCGATCCTGGATCAAGGAGAACGACCGTGAAGCGATCCCCTGCACCTGCGAGCGCGTCTATCATCTGGCTGGTCGTGTGTCTGATCGCCGCGATGCCGTTGGCCTGGCCGCCGGGGCGGGCGCAGGCGCAGGCTGAACCGACGCCGCTGCCGCTCAGCCTGGATGCCGCTGAGGCGCTGCCCACGGTGCTGGCCGCCCGCTCCGATCTTGAACTGCTGGCGGATCAGGCGTTCGGCAGGGACAGCCGCCCGCCCGGCTGGAACGGCAGCCTGAACGCCAGCGATCCGCAGCTCCCGCTGCTGGTGCGCCTCGATCTGGAGAATATGGCCGGTCAGCTCCTGTCCATTGATGAGCGGCCCGCGGGCTGGTTCGGCATCGTCGTCAGCTCGCCGCGGGCGATCGCGCGCGATCTGCGGCATGACCTGGAACTGCTGGCCGATCTCGTCATGGGGACGTCGGCGCTGCGCCCGGCTGGCTGGCGCGGCGATGACCCGATCATGCGCTGCGGGCGCGCGGCGCAGGCGCTGGTCGGTCTGCTGGGACGCAGCGGTTTCACCGTCAACCTCGATTTCAACCAGCCGGGCGCGTGCGATCAGCTCGAGATCGAAGTCAGCCGCTTCGTCGAGACGACGATCATCACCCCGCCGACTGTGCCGCAGGTTGGCAGCGCGGAGGGTGCGATCATCCAGGGGAGCGGGCAGGTGACAGTCGATCCGTTCCGGGTCGAAAGCCCGTTCGTGGCCGCGTTCGGCGATCGGCTGGCGCGTCAGCGGCTGGGGGTCATCCCGGTCGGGACGGGCTTTCGCCCGGTCGCGCGCAGCTATGCCACCGGGTCCAACATGATGCTGATCCGCGGGCTGGATTTTCAGGTGTATGTCGATTACACCGTGACGCCGGTCTCGCGCAATGAATTTCTGGCGCTGCCGAACGTCGATATGGTGGGGGGGACGATTAGCTGCAACGCCGCCTGGTGTGAGGGTTCGTGACGCGATCCGGGCATCCGGGCCGATCGTGAAAATCTGCACTGGTCAGCGCCGCCCGCATGGCCTACACTGATCGCCAGATCGATTGACTGATGAGGGCTGATGAGCATGGCAGATACATATCTGATCACCGGCGGGGCCGGTTTCCTGGGCATCAATCTGGTGCGCTACCTGCTGGCGCGCGGCCACCGAGTCGTCTCGCTCGATATCGCGCCGTTCGACTATCCGGAGCGCGATCAGATCACCGCGATCACCGGAGATATCCGCGACCGCGCCGCCGTTGACCGGGCCATGGAAGGGGTGGATATCGTCGTCCATTCGGCGGCGGCCCTGCCCCTGTACAGCGAAGCCGATATCTTCAGCACGGATATCGATGGCACGCGCAACGTGCTCGATTCGGCGTTGGCGCACGGCGTTCAGCGCGTCATCCATATCTCGTCAACCGCGGTTTACGGGGTTCCCGATCATCATCCCCTGCTCGAAGACGACCCGCTGGTCGGCGTCGGGCCGTATGGCAAAGCCAAGATCCAGGCGGAGGCGGTCTGTCTGGAATACCGGGCGAAGGGCCTGTGCGTGCCGATCATCCGGCCCAAATCGTTCGTCGGGCCGGAACGCCTGGGGGTGTTCGCCCTGCTGTATGACTGGGCGAAGGACGGGCGGGGCTTCCCGATGATCGGCAGCGGCAACAACCGCTATCAACTGCTCGACGTCGAGGATCTGTGCGATGCGATCTATCTGTGCGCCACGCTCGATCGCGATGCCGTCAACGACACCTTCAACATCGGCGCGAAAGAATTCACCACGATGCGGGAGGATTATCAGGCCGTGCTCGATTATGCGGGTTTCGGGCGCAAGATCCGCCCGTTCCCGGCTGGCCCGGTGATCCTGGCGCTCAAAGTGCTGGAAAAGCTCAAGCTGTCGCCGCTCTACGCCTGGGTCTATGAGACGGCGGGCAAGGACTCATTCGTCTCGATCGAAAAAGCGGAGCGCGTGCTGGGCTTCAAGCCGAAATACTCCAACAAAGATGCGCTGTGCCGCAATTATCAGTGGTATCTGGACAATCTGCACACGTTTGAGGGGCAGTCGGGCGTGTCGCACCGCGTCCCGTGGAACCAGGGCGCGCTCAAACTGGCCAAGCTCTTCTTCTGATGCCAAATCCTGTGCGGGCCGGGGCACATTCGACCGGACGTGCCCCGGCCCGCTGCACGGCGATCAGTGATGCGCCGGAGCGGTCGGGGCTTTCTGCCCGCCCAGCAGATCGGCGACGGCTTCGCCGATGTGCGGGTGCTGCCAGCGGAAGCCCATGTCGGTCAGGCGTTTCGGGATCATCTTGTTGCCTTCGAGGACGATCTGCGCCACCTCGCCGAAGCCGAGTTTGAAGGCGAAAGCCGGGGCGGGCACGAAGGACGGGCGCTTCATCACACGCCCGATCGCTTTGGCCATCTCGGCGTTGGTGACCGGGGCGGGCGCGCAGATGTTGAACGGCCCGGAGGCCTCGTTGTTGTCCATCAGGAAACGCACCGCCGCGACCATGTCATCCATGTGGATCCACGGCTGATACTGCTGACCGCTGCCCAGCGGGCCGCCCGCGAAGAGGCGGAAGGGGAAGATCAGCCGGGTGAAGACGCCGCCTTTCATGCTCAACGGCAGCCCGATGCGCAGGATGACGCGGCGCACGCCCATCGCCTCCACCGCCGCGGTCGAGGCTTCCCACTGCTTGCAGACATCGGCCAGGAAGCCCGTGCCCGCGGGCGACTCTTCGGTCACCGGGGCATCCCCTGTCTGGCCATAATAGCCGACCGCTGAGGCCTGCAGCAGCACGCGCGGCCTGACGCGGGCGCGCTCGATCGCTTCGACCACCGCCCGGCCCGCGTTGACGCGGCTCTCCAGAATGCGCTTCTTCTTTTCATCTGACCAGCGTTCGGGCAGGAAGCCCTCACCGCTGATGCTTTCGCCAGCCAGGTTGATGATCGCATCGGCGCCGTCGGCCAGCTCGCCCCAGCCGTCAGCAGTGCGCGCATCCCAGCCGACGACGCGCACGCCAGGGGCCAGGCCGCTGGTCTTGTTGGTGTTGCGGCTGAGCACGATGACTTCATGGTGGTCGTTGGCCAGGCTGTTGGCGACTTCTCTGCCGATCAAGCCTGTACCGCCAGTGATGATCACACGCATTGGGCACACTCCGGGGTGAGGCAGTTTCTATCTCAACTTTGCTGGCACGATAATATGCATCTCAGATAAGTGACGGATGAGATCCGGACTACTCTACGGTGATCAGCGCCAGGCGCAGCGCATCTGTACCGGTGTCGGTGAGCAGGCGCGCCGCCGGATCGTCCAGGTCGTACAGGCCGGCGATCAGGGTGTAGTGTCCCGGCGGGAGATCGCGCGGGAGGAACAGCGCGTGGTTGTCGGTGATCGGCTGGCCCGGCTCCCAGGTCGTGGTCAGCAGCGCGCCGCCGCCCGGTTCGCTGTCGCGCTGGGCGACCAGCATCCCGCTCGCATCGAGGAGCTGGACGAACACGACCCAGCGCCGCTCGATCGGGCGTTCCGCCCGCCAGACGAACTGTACCTGCACGGCGTCGCCCGGCGCGACCCGATCGGCTGACAGGGCGTAGCGGAGCAGCGTGATGCGCTCGCCGAAGGTCACCTGCGGCGACTCGCGGATCGTCAGCGGCTGCGGGAAGACGTAGCGCGCCAGACGGACGTCGCCGTACCAGGTATCGGCCCCCTCGAACGCGCCCGCATTGAGCGCGCGCTCGATGACCCGGTTGGGATCGCGTTCAGCTTCGCCCCAGAAGACGACGAAAGCGCGGCGGTAGTCAGCGATGATCTGCTCGATCTCAGCGCGGGCCGCTGCATCATCCCCGCCCAGGCCGCGCGGCAGGCCGATCACCGGCGCATCGCCCCGGTAGTAATAGCTGAAGACCTCGGCCTGGTTGGGCGCGTTGAGGATGACGACATCGCCGGGGCGCGCCTCGGCTGCGATGGTGCGCGCGATCGCCCGGTAGTCATCGCGTTGATAGGCGGGATCGGTGTACAGCGCCGGCAGGTGCGCGATCTGGCCCCGGAGCAGCCAGAGGATGCCAGCGGCGGCGGCGGCGCGCAGCACCCAGCGCCGTCGATCCAGGAGGCCCGTCCACAATGCCGCTGCACCGAGCGCGATGGCAATGCTGACGCCCGGCTGCACGGGCAGCAGATGTTTCAGGTTGGCCTCGCGGAACAGCCCCATGACCAGGAACGCGATCAGCGGGATGCCGAATCCGATGACCGGCAGCAGTGGCTGAAGCGGCCGCTGCGCATCGGCGGCGCGCAGTCGCCCACCGATCAGGCCGAACACGATCAGGATCAGCGGCAGGGCGAGCGGCTCATCGGGCGCGGTCAGCCCGAAGATCAGCCAGTGCAGGATGACCGACAGCGCTTCGCCCGGCGCGACCGGCTGGCCCGTATTGGGCCACGTCGTGATCTGGTTCACTGCCGTCGGCAGCCAGGGCAGCCAGAGCAGCAGCGCGATGATGTTCGCCATGACGTAGTGGATGAACAGGGCCGCCGAACGACCGCGCAGCAGGGCCAGGAGGGTATACACCCCCTGCGCCAGCATCACAAAAGAGAAGGCGTAGCCCGTCCACAGGCCGGCGGCGGTGATCGCGCCGTGGATCAGGGCGCGGCGCAGCCCGGGCCGCTCGATCAGGCGCAGCAGAGTGAGGGTGGAGGCCGCGCCCCACAAGCCGAGCAGGGCATACATGCGCGCTTCCTGCGCATAATAAATCGGGAATGTGTTGAGCGCGCTCAGCAGGGCGGCCAGCAGCCCGACCGCGCGCCCGCCGATGCGCCTGCCGACGGCGTAGGTCAGCGCGACGGTCAGCAGCGAGGCCAGCGCGGAAAACATCCGATAGGCGGTTTCCGTCTGCCCGGTCAGTGCCCGCCACAGCGCCAGCAGCCAGTAGTAGCCCGGTGGGTGGATATCGCGCCCGGCGTGGACGGCGATCTCGGAAAACGAGCGCAGCGACTGAACGTAGGAATTGCCCTCGTCATTCCAGAAAGACTGCGTGCCGATGGCGTGGATGCGCAGTCCGAAAGCGGCGATCAGCAGCGCGACCGCGGCCAGCAGCACGCCCGCGCGACCTCCGGTTCGAACTGACGCGGTCAGCGCCGCCACAGGACGATCCCTCCGAGCAGCGCGATCAGCAGCGCGACCGCGGCCAGACCGCCCGCCAGCGCGTGTTCAAATGACAGATCGTATACCGTGATGCTGTCGAGCAGGAACGGCTCAGCCGCGCTCAGCGCGACTTCAGCCGACCGGGCGAAGATCGCGCCGGGCAGCCGCGTGGTCGTCCAGCCGTCGGGCGATCCGGTGAAGCGGTACTCCGTATCATCGACGGTCACCGTGAGCGCCGCGCCGCGCCAGCGGATGACCGTCTCAGTGCCGTGCGCGCGGAATGAGACCGCCGTCGTGCGCAGCGCTCGATCGAACTGAGCGCCCGGCGCGAGCACGCGCTCGCTGTCGGCGGCGGGCGTCAGCGCCCAGTGATCTTCCTGATGGACGCCGCGGTAGAGCGTCGGCGTCAGCCCGGCGATGTATGCGCGCATCGACTCGTAAACCGGCAGCGGGGTGAAATCGGGTTCGACCATGCGGAAGTAGTACCACGATTGGCCGCGTTCGTAATCCGCCGCGCGTTTAAAAAACCAGTAGTCGATGACGCCGATCCAGGGCCACTCGCGTTGGGCGCGCTCGTAAGCTCCCGGCATGAACGCGGCGGCCTGTTCCGGCGTGACGATGCCGTAATTGGCCCGTCCGGAGACGTCCGGCGGCACGTCTGGCGCGTCGATCGGGTTCCAGGCGGCCTCGGTGATCCAGATCGGGGTTGAGGCATCGTCGTTGGCGATCATCAGATCGCGCAGGTACAGGTTGCGGGCAAAGGTCAGGGTGGTCGGGCGCATCCGCTGATCGGTCGGCCCGCTGAAGAATCCGTACCCCTGCATCGCCAGCACGTCGAAACACGCGCCCGCGCCGGCGTCGTACATGCGCTGGAGGAAGATCAGATCGTTGAGGTCGCGGGCCGTCAGCGAGACGGTGGGCGAGAGCGGCGCGCTGATGACGACGATCTCCGGATCGACGGCCTTGAGCGCGTCATAGGTGCGGCACAGCAGTTCGGTGTAGGCCTCCGGGTTGACGGCCTGCTCACCCCATTCCGGGTAGATGTTCGGTTCGTTCCACACCTGGTAATACCGGATGCGCCCGCGGTAGCGCTCGGCGACGGCGGCGGCGAAGTTGACGAAATCCTGAAAATCGGCGGGCGGGGCGAAATCGCCCGCGACGGTTTGCGCCCACGCGGGCGGATTGTCCAACCGAGCCTGGATCATCAGGCCATAGTGTTCGGCCAGCGCGACGATGTTGTCGTACTTGGCCCAGGCATCGACGGCATCGGGTGTCCCATCGCCGTTGAGGTCGTTGCGCCGATCGACGAAGTCGCCCCGCCCGTGGATCTCGATGTCCTCCCAGACGAACTGCTGGCGGATCCAGGCGAAACCGGCCTCGCTGATCAGGCGCAGGGTGCGCTCGCGCTTTGCGACCTCCGCTTCCTGCTCCAGAAAGGTGTTGATCCCGAACGGATTGACGCCGGCGTGATCGATCGGGACGTAGGGGTCAAGCCGCGGCGGCTGGCGCAGCAGATTGCCGCCCAGCTCGATCAGGCCGCGGATCTGGGCGAGCGGCGCTTCCTCGCCGGTCAGGTTGTAGATCACCTGCCAGGCCAGGCCGTGCCCGGCCAGATCGAAGCCGAGCAGGGCGGTCAGGGCCACGATGATGAGGGCGAATCCGATCGGTCGCCATCGGCGCGGCGTTCGGGTTGCTGTAGAGGACGGTACTTGAGTCATGGATGCCAGTATAGCGCATTCCCGGCCTGTTCGGGCTGAAAGGGACGACAGACTCGGATAAGTGATGCCGTTGATCGACATGATCGAAAAGAGGATGCCATGCTGCCGGGCGATCATGACTACGTGTACATCTTCGGGCCGGAATGGGCCGACGACCTGCTCACTGCGCTGGCGCGCGATCCGGAAGCCGTCCGCGCGCTGGAACACCATCATCTGACGCTGGACGACGTCCGGACGTATTACCTGTGCCCGCCGCATTTTCAGCGCGTGTATGACGGCCTGGTGGAACGCGGCTGCGATCCGATCATCAGTCCGGCGGAGGTGCTGATCGACCTGATCGCGCAGGAGCGAGCGCAGGCCGAACTGCAACCACCCCGGCGCGGCCCGTGCCGGCTGGGGCGCGCCCTGCAGATGCTGCTGTTCGTATGGCGCTGATGCCGGACGAGCCGGCCCGGCGCGCCCGGATAGACCATCCGGGGCCATAGTTGGATCGCACCAGCGCCCGGAAGCGTCGTATACTGAGATCGGAACGATCGATCGACAGTTGACAGCAGGGGGTGCATCATGCCTGATCTGAACAATAACCATATTCCCGATGTCGTCGAGGATCTGGCCGCTGAAGCCGTCAAAGACGTGCGGGAACTGGGGCGGCAGCTCCGTCAGCGCGCCGATGAAGCCAAGAAAGAGGCGGTCAAAGCGCTGCACGCCGCCGCGGATGCTATCCGCCGCGAAGCCCGCGACAGAGGCCTGGACGGGGAGGTGCTCAAAGGCGCTCATGACGCAGCGCAGCACCTCGAACGGACGGCCACCTATCTCAAACGCAGCTCGTTTGAGGATATGGGGGAAGACGCAGCGCAGGCGGTCAAAAAGACGGTGCGGCGCAACCCGCTTCCGGTGCTGGTGGTCGTCCTGTTCATCGGCATCGTGATCGGCCTGCTGCTCAGCAACAGAGACTGATCTCCCTCGATCAACCCGGATCAAGGCGGGTATAATCGCAGTCGGGCGGCCAACCCGCCCGGCTGTGTCTTTTTCAGGCGAGCACCCCATGGTCAAATTCAGCATCTTCTTCGCCCGTCCCGCCGATCTGGACGGATTTGAAACGGCCTACAATGATTTCCTCGCGCTGGTCGAGCGCATGCCGCACATCATCCGCCGCCAGGTCAATACCGTGCTCGGCAGCCCGGTGGGCGAGTCGCGCTGGTATCGGATCCTGGAGGTCTATTTCGAGGATTACGGGCTGCTCGATGCCGCTTTAAAATCGCCCCAGGGGCAGGAGGCGGGCGGGGAACTGCGCCGGTTCGCCCCCGGCTCCTTTGAAATGGTCTTCGCGGAAGTGTATGAAGAGGCGGGCGGCCAGACCCCGCACCGACCGTAGGAGAAGCGAACAATGCAGATCTTGAAAGATCGGATTGCCGCCGAAGGACGCAATCTGGGCAGCGGCATTCTCAAAATCGACAGCATCCTCAATCACCAGCTCGATCCGGATCTGATGATGGCGATCGGGCGGGAACTGGCGGCACAGTTCGCCGATACCCATATCGACCGCATCCTGACCGTTGAGATCAGCGGCATCGCCCCGGCCCTGATGACCGGTCTGGCGCTGGGCGTGCCGGTGGTGTACGCGCGCAAGCAGAAGCCGATCACGATGTTCGGGCCGGTGTTCCTGGAGACCGCGCCCAGCCACACCAAAGGCGTTGAGGTCAACCTGCTCGTCTCGGCGGAGTTCATGCCGCCCGATCAGGATGTCCTGATCATCGATGATTTTCTCGCCACCGGTCAGACGCTGCGCGCGCTGGCGCGCATCGTCGAAAGCGCCCGGTCGCGCGTGGTCGGCGTCGGCGTCGTCGTCGAGAAGACGTTTGAGGGCGGGCGCGAGCTGATGCAGAAACGCAACCCGAACATCCCGATTCGGGCGCTGGTGACGATCACCAACATGGACGATGGTCAGATCGTCATGGCCTGACGGCCATCATAGACAGTCAGTCCGGTCTCATCGACTTTGAAAGGACGCCCGTGCATGATCGCTGAGCACGATCCCCGCCTCGGCGGCATTGTCATCCTCGATTTCGGATCGCAGTACACTCAGGTGATCGCCCGGCGGGTGCGCGAACTGGGGGTATACGCCGAAGTCTGGCCGCATCACGCCGATCCGGCTGCGGTGCTGCGCCATCAGCCGCGCGGCGTGATCCTGAGCGGTGGGCCGGCCAGCGTTTACGAACCGGATGCGCCGCAGCTCCCGCGCTATCTGCTCGATCAACCGCTGCCGGTGCTGGGGATCTGTTACGGGATGCAGGCGATCACGCATGCGCTGGGTGGCCGCGTCGCGCCCGCGCCCAGCCGGGAGTACGGCGGCGCGCAGATCGATGTCCTGCTGAGCGGCGATCCGCTGTTCGCCGGGCTGCCCGACCGGCTCGATGTGTGGATGAGCCACGGCGATCGCATCGACCAGCCGCCGCCCGGGTTCATCCCGCTGGCGGCGACCCCCAGCGCACCTTACGCTGCGCTGGGGCATCCGCAGCGGGGCTGGTACGGCGTGCAGTTCCATCCGGAAGTGGCGCATACCCCGCGCGGGGTGGATATCCTGCGCAATTTCGTCTTCCGGGTGGCGGGCTGCCAGCCGAACTGGTCGCCCGCGGCCTTCATCGAAGACGCGGTCGAGGCCATCCGCCAGCGCGTCGGGCCGGAGCGCGTGCTGCTGGCCTTAAGCGGCGGCGTCGATTCCGCCGTGGCGGGCGCGCTGCTGCACCGCGCCATCGGCGATCAACTGACGTGCGTGTTCGTCAACACCGGGCTGCTGCGCAAAGATGAGCCGGAGCAGGTCGTCCGCGTCTTCCGCGATGAACAGCGCATGAACCTGATCGCCGTCGATGCGACCGAGACGTTCCTCGATGCGCTGGCCGGGGTGACCGAGCCGGAAGCCAAGCGCAAGATCATCGGGCGGACATTCATCGAGGTCTTCACCGCCGAAGCCCGACGACTGGAAGCCGAGGGCGTCCGCTTCCTCGCCCAGGGGACGATCTACCCTGACGTGATCGAGAGCGCGGCGGCCAGCGATCAGGCCAAAGTGATCAAGAGCCATCACAATGTCGGCGGGCTGCCGCCGGATCTGCACTTCGAATTGATCGAGCCGCTGCGCGATCTGTTCAAAGACGAGGTGCGCCGCGTCGGGACGGCGCTCGGTCTGCCGGACGCGATCGTGTGGCGTCAGCCGTTCCCCGGGCCGGGGCTGGCGGTGCGCTGTCCCGGGCCGATCACCTGGGAGCGGCTGGAGACGCTGCGCGCCGCCGATGCCATCTTCGTTGAAGAACTGGAGGCCGCCGGTCTGCTGCGCCATCACGACGGGGTGGGCACGGCGCAGGCGTTCGCCGTGCTGCTGCCGGTCAAAAGCGTCGGCGTGATGGGGGATAACCGCACCTATGACGAAGTCATCGCGCTGCGGGCGGTGACGACCGACGATTTCATGACGGCGGATTGGGCGCGGCTGCCAGCCGAGCTGCTGGCGCGGGTGAGCAGCCGGATCGTCAACGAGGTCAAAGGGGTGAACCGGGTGGTTTACGATATCACCAGCAAACCACCCGGCACGATCGAATGGGAGTGAAGGTCGATCAAACCGCCGGCGTCGGGGCGGATGAAGTCGGCTCTGGCGTCGGCGTCGGGGGCTGGCTGGCGCGGAACATCGTCAGCCGGTTGCTGCGGCAGATCACCTGTTCGCCGAACAGGGCTTCGACATCCCAGGCGAAGCGGAAGCCGGGGCCAGCCGGGCCGTAGTTGACGTCGCCGATCAGACTGGTATTGGGGGCAAATGTGGTGTACGACACGCGCAGCGCACCGCCAGCATCCACGCTGTAGATATTGACGCGGTAGGCTGTCGCGCCCGGCGCCGGCTCCCAATAGAAAGTGTTGTTGCCCAGCAGCAGACCGCTGTCCGGCGAGACCGCGCGGAAGCCGCCGCAGAAGCCCGTCTGAAGCAGGGTGGGCGGCTGAACGACGATCGGCTGGGGGACGACCGGGGTCGGGATCAGCGGCGGCACCACCACGGGCGGATTGGTTGTCGGGCAGGCGATCACGAGGCGCTGGCCGACGTAGATCCGGTTGATATTCGGGATGGCGTTCGCCGCCTGGAGCGCGGCGATGGTCGTGCCGAAGCGCCGCGCAATGCGGAACAGCGTATCCCCACGGTTGACGACGTAAACGACATTCGGCCCGCAGGTGGCCGTGGACTGCGCCTCAAGCTGCCGGGTTGACAGCGGCAGCAGCGACAGCACGCCCACCAGAACGGCCAGCAAAGACAGGACAAGCATCCATTTGCGCATGATCGCTCCTCTTTCGAAGGCATGTCACAATATTCTTACGTAAATGATACTCCGATAGTGTATAACCGAGTGGATACATTTATTGAGTTTTCGGTTGTAAATTCGTTTCGGATGCGTCTGAAAAGATCATCTCAAGTGCCAGACAACGCGCAGTCAGGCGAAAAAATCTGAATTCCAGGGGGTGATGTCGCAGCGGAATACACAGGGGGCGGCGCGCCATTTCCGCATGCTGCCACAATCCGGGAATTTTTCCTTGACCGGGGCCTAAAGGTGCTATAATTCCCCGCCATGCCGGGTTGCCAGAAGTCAGTTCTTTTTTCTGTGGGCTGTGTCCCTGAGATGGGTGGGGGGTTATGGCTTTCAATATCAGTTTGAGCGGATCGGGAGAATATTCCAGGCGGGAAAAACGCAAGGGTTTCCTGCTCGCCGTCCCCGCAGTGATCTGGTTGGCGCTGTTTTTCCTGCTGCCGCTGCTGATCGTGGTCGTCATCAGCTTTCTGACGCGCGGTCGCAGCGAATTCATCGAGCCGACGTTCACGCTGGCCAATTACGAGGCCGCGCTGCGCCCGACCGGCCCGTACTTTCGGGTTTTTGTGAAATCGATCGGCATCGCCCTGGTGACGACCGTGATCTGTCTGCTGGCGGGGTATCCGCTGGCTTTCTTCATCAGCACCCGGCGCAGCAAAGCGATGCAGAGTTTCGTCCTGTTTTTGGTCATCCTGCCCTTCTGGACGAATTTCCTGGTGCGCACCTACGCCTGGAGTCTGATCCTCAGCGATCAGGGTATCCTGAATACGCTGTTCCTTGGGCTAGGGTTGATCACGGCGGATAACCCGCTGCGCCTGATCAATACCGATTTCGCCGTCTATCTCGGCCTGATCTACACCTATCTTCCGTTCATGGTGCTGCCGATTTACGCCTCGGTTGAACGGTTCGACTTCCGGCTGGTGGAGGCCGCCAACGACCTGGGGGCCAACGACCTGAGGGCGTTCCTGCGCGTCGTGCTGCCCATGACGATGCCCGGCATCTTCGCCGGCTGCATTCTGGTGTTCATCCCCTGTGTAGGCGCGTTCATCACGCCGGACATCCTCGGCGGCACACGCGGCATCATGATCGGCAATCTGGTCGGCTCGAACTTCCGCGGTTCCGGTAACTGGCCGCTCGGTTCGGCCCTGTCCGTCATGATGATGGGGACGGTGGTGATCGCGCTGGTGCTGTATTCCCGTCTGGCCCGGAGGTGAGCGACGACATGGCTCAGTCCACAGCGCTTGCAGGGCGTCGTCCTAACGACGTCCTCACCTACAATGAAGGCCAGATCAAACGCGATCTGGCCGTGCGCAAAGTCGGTAAGTTCGTCGGCTTCGTCCTGACGCCGATCTTCGACTACTTCTTCCTCTGGGCGCCGATCCTGGTGCTGGTCATCTTCTCTTTCAACGACTCACGCACGGTGGCCCAATGGCGCGGGTTCACGCTCAACTGGTATGTCAATATCTTCAGCGGGGTGCTCGGTTCAGAGGCGCGCTTTTCGACCGAGCTGATGCTCAATTCGCTGGGCAATTCACTGATCGTGGGCCTGCTGGCGACGGTGATCTCCACGGCGATCGGCACGATGGTGGCGATCAGCCTGGTGCGTGGCAACTATCCCGGCAAGAATTTCCTCGATGGGCTGCTTTTCCTGCCCGTCGTCATCCCGGAGATCACCCAGGGCATCTCGCTGCTGGTGTTCTTCAATCTGATCTTCGACTTCTTTAAAGACATCGGGTTCGATGCGCGGCCCGGCTTCGGCACGATCGTGATCGGGCACGTCGCGTTCAACATCTCGTATGTCGCGATCGTCGTCCGCGCCCGTCTGGTCGATATGAACCCGCGCCTGGAAGAAGCGGCGCGCGATCTGGGCGCCAACGAATGGCGGACGTTCTGGCGCGTCACCTTCCCGCTGCTGCTGCCGGGCATCATCTCCGGGGCGCTGCTGGCCTTCACGCTGTCGCTGGATGATTTCATCATCAGCTTCTTCCTGGGCGGTGTGGGCACGACGACGCTGCCAACGTTCGTCTACGGCCTGCTCAAGCTGACGGTCACGCCAGAGATCAATGCGATCTCGACCCTGATGCTGGTGTTCTCCACGCTGCTGATCGGCGTCTCGATCGCGCTTCAGGGGCGCAGCGCTGGCAAAACCTGATCGACAAGACCGGCCAGGATCCGGTTACTGGCAATCTCCCCGAATCATCTTGACAGGGGGGCGGTTTGGGGTAAAAAGGGGGGGATAGTTTCGCTGGGCTGGACAGATAATCGGATATCTTAGTCAATAAAAGTGGTGAGGGCAGGATGAGACAGTCGTTTCTGCTGTTGATCCTTTGTTTGCTGACGTTGGCCCCGCTGCGTGCGCAATCAGCCGATGACGGCTGGACATGCCCGGAGGGTTTCGCCGGCCAGACGCTGAGCGTGTACAACTGGTCAACGTATATCGCTGAAGACACGGTCGCCAATTTTGAGGCCGCTTGCGCTGTGACTGTTCTCTACGATGTGTACGAAAACAACGAGGCGTTGATCGCCCGGCTGCGCCAGGGAAATCCAGGCTACGATATCATCATCCCGACCGATTACGCTGTCCAGACGCTCCACGAAGCGGGGCTGCTGATCGAACTCGACCACAGCCTGATCCCTAATCTGGCCAACGTCAACCCGGAACTGCTCGATCTGCCGTTCGACCCGGGTAACCGCTACAGTGTGCCGTATCAGTGGGGCACGGTCGGCGTAGGGTATCGCGTTGCCGCCGTTGACGAGCCGATCACGAGCTGGGAACAGGTGTGGAGGCATGATGGGCCGGTCGCCTGGCTGGATGACCCGCGCGTTATGCTCGGCATTGCACTCAACCTGCTCGGCTACGATGTCAATACGACTGACCCGAACGAGATCGCCGAAGCGCGCGATTACCTGATTGAGCGCGGCGGCAACGTGGTGGCGATCGCGAGCGATGATGGCCAGGCGCGCTTGCAGCGCGGCGAAGTGGACATCGTCATTGAGTACAATGGCGATATCATCCAGCTTATCGCGGAGAGCGAGCCGGATGAGTACGCTTACGTGATCCCGGTAGAGGGGTCGCAGATCGCGATCGACGGTATGGCGATCCCGGCGGGCGCTCCTAACGTCCCGCTGGCTCACGCTTTCATCGATTACATTCTCGATCCCCAGGTGGGGGCGGATATCAGCAACTACACTGGATACGGGTCGCCCAATCAGGCGGCGATCGATGCCGGGCTGATCGATGCGGAACTCTTGGAAAACCCGGGTCTCTATCCGCCGGCGGAGGTGCTGCAGCGGATGTTTTCTATTGCTGCAGTCGCTGAAGCGGAAACCATTTACCTGAGCGCCTGGGATGAGATCAAAGTCTCACTCGGTGGGTGAAGCAGGTGATGCAGTCAGCCCACTGCGCACTGTTGAGGATATTCCCTTAGCTGTCAGCGTTTTTCCAGGTGGGGGGATGTGCTGACGGCTGAACAAGTTTCTGGTGGCGGGAGCTGCTGAACAGCTCAGTCATTTCGGTCGGACGATTAGCATAATCTGGAGGCAAGATGAAGACATTGCTGCTGGTGTTCGGTGTACTTCTGCTGGCTGTAACCCCACTGCTGGCCCAGGACGAGATCCAGCCCTGGACATGCCCGGAGGGTTTCGCCGGCCAGACGCTGAGCGTGTACAACTGGTCAACGTATATCGCTGAAGACACAGTCGCCAATTTCGAGGCGGCGTGCGGTGTCACCGTTGTCTACGACGTGTACGAGAACAACGAGGCGTTGATCGCCCGGCTGCGCCAGGGCAACCCCGGCTACGATATCATCGTGCCGACCGATTACGCTGTCGAAATCCTGCACAATGAAGGGCTGCTGCTTGAACTGGATCACAGCCTGATCCCGAACCTGGTCAACGTCAGCCCGGAACTGCTCGATCTGCCGTTCGATCCGGGCAACCGCTACAGCGTGCCGTATCAGTGGGGCACGGTCGGCGTGGGCTATCGCACCGCGGCATTCCCGGAGCCGATCACGAGCTGGGAGCAGGTCTGGAATTATGCTGGCCCGGTCGCCTGGCTGGATGACCCGCGCGTCATGCTCGGCATTGCACTCAATATCCTCGGCTACGATGTCAATACCACGGATCCGAACGAAATCGCCGAAGCGCGCGATTACCTGATCGAACGCGGCGGCAACGTCGTGGCGATCGCCGGCGATGACGGCCAGGCGCGCCTGCAGCGCGGTGAGGTCGATATCGCTGTTGAATACAACGGCGACATCTTCCAGTTGATGGCCGAAAGCGAACCGGGCGAATACGCTTATGCTATCCCGGTTGAAGGGACGCAGCAGTGGATGGACAACATGGCCATCCCGGTCGGCTCGCCGAATCCGGAGCTGGCGCATGTCTTCATCGATTACATCCTCGATCCGCAGGTCGGGGCGGATATCAGCAATTACACGGCCTACGGGTCGCCCAATCAGGCGGCGATCGATGCCGGGCTGATCGATGCGGAACTGCTGGAGAACCCCGGCATTTACCCGCCCCCGGAGATCCGGGAGGTGCTGTTCTCGATTGTGGCTGTTCCCGAAGCCGAAGTCGATTACCTGAGCGCGTGGGACGAGATCAAAGTCTCGCTGGGCGCGTAACACGATACGGTACGGGATCGGGGGGGCCATACCCCCCCGATCTCCATCTGAGCGCTCTGTATGGGATGGGGGCGCTGGCTGATCGGGGTTGTTTCGGATTGACTGACGCCGAGTTCAGTCAGGTGTTTTTCAAAAGCTGGAGCACAGTGAGGGGGTCATGCGAGCGTTGTTGATGACGGTGCTGGGGGCGCTTATTCTGGCTGCAGCGCCGCTGTTGGCGCAGGATACGGGTGATCGTTGGGTGTGTCCGGAAGGGTTTGCCGGCCAGAGATTGAGTGTCTACAACTGGTCAACCTATGTGGCCGAAGACACGATCGCGAACTTTGAGGAAGCCTGCGGCGTGACCGTCGTGTACGACGTCTATGAGAACAATGAGACGCTGATCGCGCGGCTGCGCCAGGGGAATCCCGGCTATGACGTTATCGTACCGGCTGATTACGCGGTGCAGATCTTGCAGGACGAGGGGCTGCTGATCGAGCTGGATCACAGCCTGATCCCGAATCTGGTCAACGTGACGCCGGAACTGCTCAACCAGCCGTTCGACCCGGGCAACCGCTACAGCGTGCCCTATCAGTGGGGGACGCTGGGTGTGGGGTACCGCACCGCGGCGGTCGCTGAGCCGATCACGAGCTGGGAACAGGTCTGGAACCATGATGGGCCGGTCGCCTGGCTGGATCACCCGCGCATCATGCTCGGCATCGCGCTCAATCTGCTGGGGTACGATGTCAATACCGCCAACCCGGACGAGATCGCCCAGGCGCGCGATTATCTGATCGAACGCGGCAGCAACGTCGTGGCGATCGCCGGGGATGATGGTCATGCGCGTCTGCAGCGCGGTGAGGTCGATATCGCGATCGAGTACAACGGCGATATGTTCCAGCTCATGGCGGAGAGCGAGCCGGGTGAGTTTGAGTACGCCATCCCGGTGGAAGGCGCGCCGCGCTGGATCGACAATATGGCGATCCCGCTGGATGCGCTCAATGTGCCGCTGGCCCATGCCTTCATCGATTACATTCTGGATCCGCGCGTCGGGGCGGATATCAGCAACTTCACCGCGTATGGTTCGCCCAATCAGGCGGCGATCGACGAAGGCCTGATCGACCCCGAGCTGCTGGCGAATCCGGCGATTTATCCGCCGCCAGCCATTTTCGAGGCGTTGTTCTCGCTCGCATTTGTGCCCGAAGCGGAGATCGATTACCTGAGCGCGTGGGACGAGATCCGCGTCTCACTGGGGGCATAGACGAATAGATAGCGGGGGGGGAAGCGGTCTGCCGGATCGCTTCCCCCTGACGTGCCATCGGATTACCAGCATGTGTCGGAGGGGAGTGAATGGAGCGGACATGCGGTTCCTGTCGCTGATCGCAGTAGGGCTGATGCTGGCAGTGATCCCGCTGAGCGCGCAGGATGCGCGGGCGGGCTGGACGTGCCCGGAAGGTTTTGCCGGTCAGCGGCTGAGCGTGTACAACTGGTCAACGTATATCGCCGAGGACACGATCGCCAATTTTGAGGCGGCATGCGGTGTCCGCGTCACGTATGACGTCTACGAAAACAACGAAACGCTGATCGCGCGGCTGCGCCAGGGCAATCCGGGATATGACGTCATCGTCCCGAGCAGCTACGCGGTCGAGACGCTGAGCGACGAGGGCCTGCTGATCGAGCTGGATCACAGCCTGATCCCGAACCTGGCGAACGTCACCCCGGAACTGCTCGATCTGCCGTTCGACCCGGGCAACCGCTACAGCGTGCCGTACCTGTGGGGGACGGTCGGGGTGGGCTACCGCACCGCTGCGGTCGCCGAGCCGATCACAAGCTGGGAGCAGGTCTGGCAGTACAGCGGGCGCGTGGCCTGGATCGATGATCCCCGGCTCATGCTCGGCATTGCGCTCCACCTGCTCGGCCACGATGTCAATACCATGGATCCGAACGCGATCGCCGAGGCGCGCGATTACCTGATCGAGCGCGGCGGTAATGTCGTGGCGATCGCCGGGGATGATGGTCAGGCCCGCCTGCAGCGCGGTGAGGTCGATATCGCGATCGAGAACAGCGGCGATATCTTCCAGTTGATGGCGGAAAGCGAACCCGGTGAATTCGCTTATGCGATCCCGGTTGAGGGGGCGGAGCGCTGGATCGACAATCTGGCCATCCCGCTGGGGGCGGTCAATGTGCCGCTGGCGCACGTCTTCATCGATTACATCCTCGACCCCCAGGTGAGCGCGGATATCGCCAATTACATCGCCTACGGGTCGCCCAATCAGGCGGCGATCGATGCTGGCCTGATCGATGCGGAACTTCTGGAGAACCCCGGCATCTACCCGCCAGCGGCGATCCTGGAAGCGCTGTTCTCGATCGTGGCTGTTCCTGAAGCGGAGATCGATTACCTGAGTGCGTGGGACGAGATCAAGGTCTCACTGGGGGCATGATGCGGTCGCTCACCGGGGATGGGCGCAAGCGCCTGTCCCCGGCATTAATGCTGTACGAGATCTTTCTGAGGTGAAATGATGCAAAAACTGATCGTTGTCGCACTGCTCATGCTGCTCACAGGGGTTCCGATTCTGGGGCAGGAGACCGAACTGACGCCCTGGCAGTGCCCGGAAGGGTTTGAGGGGCAGCAGTTGAATGTCTACAACTGGGCCGTTTACATCGCTGAGGACACGATCGCCAATTTTGAAGCGGCGTGCGGCGTCCGCGTCACCTACGACACGTATGAGAGCAACGAATTCGTCATCGCGCTGCTGCGGCAGGGCAACCCCGGCTATGACATCATCGTGCCCACCGACTACGCGGTGCAGATCCTGATCAACGAGGATCTGCTGCTGCCGCTCGACCTGGAGCGCATCCCGAACATCGCCAACATCAACCCGGCGCTGCTCGACCTGCCGTTCGACCCGGGCAACCGTTACAGCGTGCCGTACCAGTGGGGCACGGTCGGCTTTGGCTACCGCGTCGATGCCTTCGCCGAGCCGCCGCGCACCTGGGATGATATCTGGAATTTCGACGGCGATATCGTCTGGCTGGATGATCCCCGCGGCATGATGGCGATCGCGCTCAACATCCTGGGCTATGACGTCAACACCACCGACCCGGATGAGATCGCCGCGGCGCGCGATTATCTGCTCGAACGCGGGAGCAACGTGGTCGCGATCAACGCGGTCGATGGTCAGGCGCGGCTGGAGCGCGGTGAGGTGGACGGCGCGATCATGTACAGCGGCAACATCTTCCGCATCAACGCCAACTGCCAGTGCGACGATTACGCCTACGTGATCCCGGAACCCGGCTCCAACCTGTGGCTGGACAATCTGGCCATTCCGGTGGGCGCGCCGAACCCGGATCTGGCGCACGTCTTCATCGATTACATCCTCGATCCGCAGGTCGGGGCGGATATCAGCAACTATCTGGCGTATGGATCGCCGAACCAGGCGGCGATCGACGCCGGCTTGATCGATCCGGAACTGATGGCCAACCCGGCGATCTACCCATCGCCGGAGGTGCAGGCGATGCTGTATTCGATCATCGCCGTGCCGGAAGCCGAGGTCGATTACCTGAGCGCGTGGGATGAAATCAAAGTCTCGTTCGGGATCTGAACAAGCGCGGTTGATGCGCTAAAATGGTGATATCGGTTAGAGGATCGGGTGGCGCCTGCCACCCGATCCCATGCACTCAGTAGAGGGTAGGTCGAGGATGGCGCAGCAGGTCGATATCGCACTTCGTCACATCACCAAAGAGTTTCCGATGCGCGGCGGCGAGCTGGTGCGCGCGGTCGATGATGTCTCGCTCGATATTTACCAGGGCGAGTTTTTCGCCATGCTGGGGCCGAGCGGCTGCGGCAAGACGACCACCCTGCGCATGATCGCCGGTTTCGAAGAGCCGTCCAGCGGGGAGATCCTGCTGCGCGGGCGTCCCGTGCAGAACATCCCGCCGTTTCACCGCCCGGTCAACACCGTCTTCCAGGATTACGCGCTCTTCCCGCATATGAGCGTGCTCCAGAATGTCATGTTCGGGCTGGAGATGGAAGGGGTGTCCCGGCAGGAGGCCAAGCGCCGCGCCTACGAAGCCCTGGAGATGGTGCGGCTGACCGGGGTAGAACGCAAGCCGCGTCAGCTTTCCGGCGGTCAGCAGCAGCGCGTGGCGCTGGCGCGCGCGCTGGTCAAGAAGCCGGCGGTGCTGCTGCTGGACGAGCCGCTGGGCGCGCTCGACCTCAAGCTGCGCAAAGCGATGCAGTACGAACTGGCGACGATGCAGACCGATCTGGGCATCACCTTCATCTACGTGACGCACGATCAGGAAGAGGCGCTGACGATGGCCGACCGGATCGCCGTCATGGACAAGGGCAAAGTGCTCCAGTGCGGCACGCCGGAGGAGATCTACGAGACGCCGACATCGCGCTTCGTCGCCGATTTCATCGGGGAGACCAGCTTCCTGACTGGAGTCGTTGAGAGCGTCGAGAATGGGTACGCCTGCGTCCGGCTGGACGACAAGACGCTGATCAAATGCGGCGTCAGCGAACCCACGCCGATGCTGCGCGAACAGGTGACGGTGGCGGTGCGCCCGGAGAAGATCAACCTGTTCGCCACCGAAGGCCCGGTCAAGTTCGATGATGGTTCCGTGCGCGATGCGGCGGAATACAAAGCCTCGCTGCTCACCGACCCGGATATCAACCTCGTGCAGGGGATGATCAAGTTCGCCAATTACATCGGCACGGATACGCGCTACATCGTGACCTTCGGTGAGGGGCATGAGGTCGTCGCGCGCGTTCAGAACTTCGGCCTGCGCTCCGATACCTTCTTCGAGGTCGGCCAGCCGATCTACGTCTTCTTTGACGCCGACACCACGCGCGTGCTGACGCACTGAGCGCGGATTGATGCCTGTCCGCCCGGTCAGGCCGTGGGGGGATGCATGAGACCGGTGCTGTCGCACTACCAGGCCGGGCCGCTGTATGAGGCGCGGCGGGCCGGGGCATCGCACGCACAGACGACGCTCGACCTGGGGTTGAGCGTCGTCGATGTTGTTCTGGACGACGACGGCATCGCGCTGCCGAACGGTGTGCGCGTGTCCTGGCAGACCGTGGACGATATCCTCGATGATGAGAACGGCTGCTTCGCCATCGATGAGGCGGGGGAAGCGCACAAGATCCAGACCTTTTCAGCCACCACCCGCCGTCAGGTCAGCCTGTACCCGACCGCCGCCGCCCCGACGATGCTGATCGCGGGCTTTCCGATGCACCGCATCAAGCGCAGCGACCCCCGGCGCGATACGCTGGCGAAAATCCGCGCGGCGGCCCCGATCGGCGATGTCCTCGATACGACGATGGGGCTGGGCTACACGGCGATCGAGGCGGCGCGCACCGCCCGACACGTGATCACGGTTGAACTGGATCCGGCGGTGGTCGAAGTCGCCAGCCAGAACCCGTGGTCGGCGGCGCTGTTCACCCACCCGCATATCGAACGCCGCGAAGGCGATATCCGCGATGTGATCGAAACCTTTCCGGATGCTGCGTTCACCAGCATCATCCATGACCCGCCGACGTTTGCGCTGGCGGGCGAGCTGTATTCCGGGGCATTTTACCGGGAGCTGTACCGGGTGCTGGCGCGCGGCGGGCGGATGTTCCACTATATCGGCGATCTCAACAGCCCATCCGGGATGCGCGTCGCCACCGGCGTGATCCGACGGCTGGGCGAGGCCGGCTTCCGGCGCATCACCCGACATCCGGACGCTTTCGCCGTCACTGCGCAGAAGTAGTACAATCCTATATTGTGTCGATCGAAAAATGTTGATTGCTGAAAAGTGAGGCTGTTGTATGAAACTCGATCGTGTGCTGTCACCGGTCTCGTTCATGCGCGAGCTGCTGGGCAACCAGCTTCCGATCCTCAATGTGCTGCGCGATTACGAAACCTGGTGGGAGGCGAGCGGGCGCGCGATCTCCGCAGCGGTCGATCGCGCCGGCACGCCGTGGATCAAAATGTACGATACGCAGGGCAATCGCATCGACGAAGTCGTCTTTCCGCCGGAATATCGGCGGATGCTGATGCAGGGGTATACCTCCGGGGTTGTCTGGCGGGCGTTCACTGACGGTCTGCCCGCCGCGTTCATGCTCGGCTACGTGACCAGCTTCTACGATATGGGGTTGTACTGCCCGTATACGGTGTCGCTGGCGACGGCGGTCGCGGTCGATAAGTACGCGCCGGAGAGCGTGCGCACCGATTTCCTGCACAGCCTGCTGCTGCGCGATACAGCGGTCTGGCAGGGGGCGACCTGGATGACCGAGATCGGCGGCGGTTCCGATCTGGGGGCATCGGTGGGGACGCGCGCGCGCCACGTCGAGGGCGATCGCTGGGCGCTGACGGGAGAGAAGTACTTCGCCAGCAACGCCGGGGCGGAACTGGCCGTCGTCGCCGCCCGCCCGGAAGGCGCGCCCGCCGGGGTGCGCGGCCTGGCGCTGTTCGTGCTGCCCCGCTACCGCGAAGATGGCAGCCTGAACTACACCATCCGCCGGATGAAAGACAAGATCGCCACGCGCTCAGTGCCCACCGGGGAGGTGGATCTCCACGACAGCGAAGCGTATCTGCTCGGCCAGGCGGAGCATGGCATCTACCTGATCCTGGAAGTGCTCAATCTGTCGCGCGTGAGCAATATGGTCGGCAGCGTCGCCGTGGCGCAGCGCGCCATGAGCGATGCGTACCAGTTCGCCAGCCAGCGCCGCGCTTTCGGCAAGCCGCTGATCGAACAGCCGCTGATGCGCCGTCAGTTCGAGCTGCATCTGAGCCGGATCCGGAGGGCCTTTGCGCTGGCCTGGGAGACCGTGCAGCTCTTCCAGGTGGTCTGGATGGAACGGGCGAAAGCCTATTCGGACACGTATCACCTCTTCCGTCTGCTGGTGCATCTGGCCAAGTACTGGACAGCCGAGATCGCGGTGCAGGCGGCCAAATGGTCGATGGAAGTGCACGGTGGCATCGGCACGCTGGCCGAATACGGGATCGAGCGTCAACTGCGCGAGGCCATGATCGCTGATATTTGGGAAGGGCCGCCGCACCGGCAGATGCTCGACGGGCTGGAGGTGATGGAACGGCGCGGCGCGCACCGCCTGCTGTTCGAACATCTCGCGGCGTATGTCGATCCGGAGGCCGCCCGCGATCTGCTGGCCCGCATTGAGGCGCACCTGAGCCTGTCGCAGGATGAACGGGAAGCCGGTATCGAGCCGGTGTTTCTGGAACTGGCGGAATTCGCCGGTGCGGCATGCGAGCGGAAACTGACGGCACAGGTTCAGCCCGCGCCTGCGCTGTGACCGGCGCACCTGAACCTGGTTGCAAACAGCCGCGTTGGGGGAACAGGCCCGTGGGGGCTGACGCGCGCTGCGAGGGGGAAGATGGCTGCACCGACAGCGACCGGGCCGCGTTTTACGCTGCCCAGACAGAAACTGTACTATTTCGTCCTCTTTGCGCCGATCGCGCTGGCGGCCCGGGCGCTGAACGCCGATCCGATCATCGTGTTCGTGCTGGCGGCGATCGGCCTGATCCCGCTGGCCAAGCTGATCGGCGATGCGACCGAGGAACTGGCGGTCTACACCGGGCCGAAGTTGGGCGGCCTGCTCAACGCGACGCTGGGGAATGCCGCTGAGCTGATCATCACGGTGTTCGCGCTCAGCGCGGGACTGCTCGATCTGGTGCGCGCCTCGCTGACCGGGTCGATCCTGGGCAACCTGCTGCTGGTGCTCGGCCTCAGTATGCTGCTGGGCGGCTGGAAGAACGGCATTCAGAAATTCGACCGGCGGACGGCTGGCATCAACGCCACTTTGCTGATCCTGGCCGTCCTCGCGCTGGCTGTGCCGTCGTTTTTCGACGTGGTGCTGGTCGAGCGCCCGGAGTCCGAACTGCTGTTCAGCGAGGGGGTGGCCCTCGTCCTGATCATCCTGTACGGGCTGTCGGTGCTGTATTCGTTCCGCTCCGGGGCGCTCAGTCATCACGGCGAGGATCATGATAACATCCGGCCCGAGACAGCCCTGGAGCGTTCGCCGGCTCTTGAGGAAGATCATCAGGCGCGCTGGACGCTGCGTTTCTCGCTAATCGTGCTGGCGCTGGCCACGGTGGCGACGGCGATCACGTCGGAGGCGCTGGTCGGCGCGGTCGAACCGGTGACGCAGCAGTTCGGCCTGTCGGAGTTCTTCGTCGGCATCATCATCATCCCGCTGGTCGGCAACATCGCCGAGCATCTGGTGGCGGTGCAGGTGGCGATCAAGAACAAGATGGAACTGAGCCTGGCTGTGTCGCTGGGCAGCAGCCTGCAGATCGCGCTGTTCGTCGCGCCGGTGCTGGTTTTCATCAGCCTGCTGTTCCCGGATAAGCTGCTGCTGGTCTTCAATGAGTTCGAGCTGATCGCGCTGATCGGCACGACGCTGCTGGCCGCGTTCATCGCCCTTGACGGCGAGTCCAACTGGCTGGAAGGGGCGATGCTGCTGGCGGTATACCTGATCCTGGCGCTGGCGTTCTTCTTCCTGCCCGCCGAGATCGCCCACACCGCGCAGATCGTCAGGCCGGGAGCGCCGTAGCGGCCCCATGCCGCTCCGCCTGCGCGATTTCTCATAGTTTTCTACATCTGCGTCTTATCAAGGAGCGGTATAGTTCATCATGCATATTGAATGGGGCAAAGTGCTGCCCGTGATCGTCAGCATCGGCGTGATCCTGATCGTGGCCGTTCTGCGCGATCGTTCGCGCGCTGTCGCCGCGATCGCCGCGACCATGCCGATCAACATCCCACTCACGATCTGGATCGTGACCAGCAGCACGCCGTCCAACAGCCCGGATGCGCTCGTCGATTTCATCGAGGGCCTGCTGATCGGCATCATGCCGACGGTGCTGTTCCTGGTGGCGGCGTATCTCGCTGCGCGATCGGGCTGGTCGCTCGTGCCGGTGCTGCTGGCCGGCTATGCGACGTGGGGCGGATCGCTGCTGGTGATCCTGGCGATCCGGGCGATGCTTCGGCGCTGACTCCGGTGAAAGTACGATGGCTATGCTGCGCAATCTGCAACGGCTGCCCGTCTGGCAGCGTTCTGTCATTTTCTTCTCGATCCTGATCGGCGTCATCCTCGGCCTGATCGGTCTGACGCTGCTGCTGATCGGCGAGTCGTTCGCCGCCGCCCCGCGTCAGCAGGGGCAGGCGCTGGTCCCCGACGTGACGGTGCGCCAGTTCGCCGCGCTGCCCGATAACGACGCCTATCCGTCCGCGCTGGCCGTCGGCCCGGACGGCGCGGTCTACACCGGCAGCTTCGCCACCGGGGCGATGTGGCGCATCGAGCCGGACGGCACAGTTGGCCCTGAACTCCCCGGCACGCGCGAGACGATCGGCGCGTTCATGGGCGTGGCTGTGGCCGCGGACGGCACGCTGATCGCTATCGATCAGGGCGATACCGATCCGCGCACGCTTGGCGGCGCGCTGTGGCGAGTCGATCCGGCAGCGGGAACGGTCACGCCGTTCACGACGTTCGTCCCGGAGGGGGGCTGGGCCGCCCCGAATGACATCACCATCGATGCGCAGGGCCGCGTCTACGTCAGCGATGCGGGGCGCAACCAGATCTACCGGTTCGAGGCGGATGGCAGCGGCGGGACGGTGTGGTGGGTCGCGCCAGTGATCGCCGGGGAGCCGCGCACGGCGGTCACCGGGCTGACGTATGACCCCACAACCGATACGATCCTGATCACCGAGCCGGAATTGAACCGCATCTACCGCGTCGGGGTGGACGGAGAGACCAGCGAGGTCATCTACCGCCACGGCGAACGCGCCAATCCCCCCGGATTTGACGGCATCACCGTGGCCAGCGACGGGACGATCTACACGGCGGCGCTGGGCCAGAACGGCATCGCCGTGGTCGATAACGGCGATCTCGATTACATCGCCGGGATGTTCCGGGGCGCGTCGGACGTCGCGTTTGCGCCGCCCAACCGCCTGTACGTGACCAATTTCGATCAGGCGGCGCTGGTGCTGCCGCTGATCCAGCCGCAGCTCCCCTTCGCGATTGACGTCATCGAACTGTCACCGTAAAACGGCCCGGCGGCCTGTCAGGTCTGGCCGCGCGCGTCCTTCGGCAGGGCGAACGCGATCACGCCGGTGAACGCCAGGACGGCGGCCACGATCTGGAAAGCGGTCGTCAGCGTGACGCGGTCGGCCAGCGCGCCGACGATGATCGTTCCCAGCGCGCCCGTGCCGAAGATGAAGCCGAGCGTCAGGCCAGATGAGAAGCCTTTGCCCGTGGGCATCAGCCGCTGCGACAGCCCGACGATGATGCTGTGCGATCCGCCGCTGAGCGACCCGATGATGAACGCGAATGCGAACGCTTCCGGCCCATCGAGGGCGGGCAGGGCGAACAGGAACGGGGCGGCGGCCAGCAGCGACAGGCCGATGATCGAGCGGGTGTGGTAGCGCCGTGTCAGATAGCTGAAGAGCATCCCGGTCAGGCCGCCCGCCAGCCAGAAGCTGCCGGTGATCAGGCCGTATTCGGCGGCTGTCCAGCCCTTCAACTGAAACAGGCGCGGCAGAAAGGCGACGATGCCGGGGTTGGCCAGGCTGCGCAGGGTGACCACGACGCCGAGCACGATCAGGGGGATGAGCGCGGTTGACCTGCGGACGGCGCTGGCTCCTGCGCTGTGCTGGCGCACATGCGTGCGCGGCAGGGCGATCAGCATCCACAGCGCCGGTGGCAGGGCGATCAGTGCCATCGCCGCCAGCGGCGCGATGTACCCATGTTCGATCAACCGCCCGCTGAAAGCCGGCCCCAGAGCGGCGGTGAAGGCGTTGTTGTTTGTCGCCGTGCTGTCGAGCAGCGCGCCCAGCAGCGCCGGCATGATGGCCGATCCCGACTGGCCCATGAGGAAGAACACGGAGAGATACGTCGCGGTGCTGCCCGGCGTTTTGCCGCTTTCCGCCGCGTACATCGAGCCGATCGGATGGAATGCGCCGCTGCCCAGCGCGCCGACCACGAACGGGATGAGCATGAGGACGAAACTGCCCGTCAGCGCGGCGACCAGCAGGGCCAGCATCATCATCCCCGCCGTCCAGATCACGCTGAGCGCGCCGAGCCGCCGTCCACCGGTTCGGTCAGCCCGCAGCCCGAAAAACGGCTGGCTGAGCGCGCCGGTGAGCTGATACAGGCTGATGGCGAGGCCGATCTGCGTGTTCGTCAGCGGCATGACGTGGCCGGCCAGAAAGGCCAGCAGCACGCCCCCGCTGGTATTGAAAGCATCGACGATCGTATGGCCCAAACAGACCGACCAGAAAGCTGCTGTGCGTGTGGTGCGGTGTGATAAAGTGCGCGTTTCGGTCTGCGCCGGCGCAGCGACAGCCGTCATCATGTCCTCTGAAAAATGAGTGCGTTATTCGTTAAAACCGATCTGGCGAACACGATACCGCTTTGCGCGCGCCATGTCATGAGTCCAAATAAGACCGCCGCAGATCAGTCGAGCGTCATCAGGCCGTAGGCGACGGCCAGCGCCATGACCGGATGGATCGAGCGCGCGCCGGTGGCGTGCGTGATCTGCCAGCGGCAGGTTTCGCTGTCGCAGATGACCGGCCTGTCCGTTCCGAGGGCGCGCACCTGCTCGAAGAGCGGCGCGCCGACCTTCATGGCGATGTCGTACTTCTCGACCTTGTAACCATATGTCCCGGCGATACCGCAGCAGGCGGCATCGGCCAGCCGGACTTTGAAGCCCGGGATCAGATCGAACAGCTCGAGCGCGGGCTGGCCCATCATGTGCGCTTTTTGCTGGCACGGCGCGTGATAGAGCACCGTCTGGCCCTGATCGATCTCCGGGATGGGGCGGAAATCAGTGCGCAGCTCACCCCGGTGATAGAGGAAGAGCAGGAATTCGCTGATATCCCAGGTGTTCTGGGCGACGAGATCGCGATCCGGATGTTCGACGCGCAGGATCTCGCGGTAGTCCGATTTCAGGCTGAGCGTGCATGATGTCGATGCGCCGACGATCGGGATGCCCTGGCGCGCATACGGGGCCAGATGCTCGATGTTGCGCAGGGCGTAGGCGGTGGCCGCGTCGAATTCGCCATTAGACTGCATCGGCAGGCCGCAGCAGTTCTGCGGCGGTAGTTCCACCTCGTAGCCGTTGTGCGCCAGCACCAGCACCGCCGCCTTGGAGGTCTGCGTCTCGAAATAATTCCCGGCGCAGGCATGAAAGTAAGCGATCTTGCCCCTGACCTGTCCCTGCGGACGCGGGCGGTGGCGGAAGAACCATTCGCGGAACGGGGTGAACTGGAACGTGGGCAGCGGCGCATCTCGATGGATGCCGATGACTTTTTCGGCAAGGATACGGGCCGGGCGCAGGCGCGCACCCCAGTTGGCGACCGGCGCGAACCGATGGCCCAGTTTGCCCATCAATTCGGAGCGCCCCAGGATGCGGTTGCGCAGCGGGATGCGCCCGTTGTAGAGCCTGGCCCGCGCCCGCGTATTCATCTCCATGATCTTGACGCCGTGCGGGCAGACCAGCGAACAGACCCCGCAGCCGGAGCAGTAATCGACGCTCTTATCGGGTGAGGTATCGCCCGCATCGTCCGGATGGCGGAAGCGCTGTGCCTGCGGCCCGACGGTCTTGGGGCCGGGGAACAGGTCGGTGACCGGCGCAACCGGGCAGGCTGAGGTGCAGATGTTGCACTTGATGCACAGGTCGGCGGTCAATTCGACCGACTCGTAGTTGACAGGGGTATCGAACAGCGTCATGGGCTGGGTCATGATCGATCCGGGAACTCACTGCGTTTACGCCCCCAGTATACCGCAAACGGCGGCGCGAAAAGCCGCTCGATGGACGTTTCCCGGCGCAAGCGGGGCGACGCTCCGCGCCGACAACGCCGCCTTCGGGACGCTGGGTCTGGGAGCGAGCGTCCCCGGCGGGCTGGCCTGCGCTGGCTGACGGGGATCGCGGACGCTTAACTTGACAGCGGCGCGCTTCTGGCTGATAGTGTAATCGTTGTTCTGCTGCATGCGGAGGCGGACGCATGGCCGCACGACGAACCCCGCTCGCCCTGATGGGCATGTTCCTGCTGGCAGCCCTGCTGGCGATC
>DAOUBU010000011.1:0-19910 GCA_034432395.1 Anaerolineae bacterium | reverse complement strand
CTCGACCCGGCGGCCTACGTCCCGCCGCCCGCGTCCGAGCTGCCCGATCTGGACGCGGCGGTCGCGGCGGTGGCGCGGGCGCTGCGCGCGGGCGAGCGCATCGCCGTGTGGGGCGATTTCGACGTCGATGGGCAGACGGCGACGGCTCTGCTGGTGGAAGGGCTGCGCGCGCTGGGCGGGGACGTGATCGACCACATCCCACTGCGCGAGCCGGACGGCCACGGCGTGCACATCCCCCAGGTGGGGAGGCTGATCGACGCCGGCGCGCGCCTGATCCTGACCTGCGATACCGGCATCGCCGCGCACGCCGCGATCGCCTATGCGGTCGAGCGCGGCGTCACCGTCGTCGTCACCGATCATCATAACCTGCCCGACGTCCTGCCCACCGGGGCGGCGGCACTGGTCGATCCCAAGCGGCTGGCCGATCCCGCCCATCCGCTGCGGACGCTGCCCGGCGTCGGCGTGGCGCATCTGTTCCTGGGGGCGCTGGCCGAAACATTGGGGCGCAGCGTCCCGGAAAACCGCGATCTGGTCGCGCTCGGCATCGTCGCCGATGTCGCCGAGCAGGTCGGGGTGACGCGCTGGCTGCTGCAGCACGGGCTGAACGCGCTGGCCGCCACCGTCCGCCCCGGCCTGCGCGCCATCATGGAGAATGCCGGGCTGGTCGAGGAGGCCGTGCGCGAGGAGCAGATCGGCTTCCAGATCGGGCCGCGCCTCAACGCGCTGGGGCGGCTGGGCGATGCCGCGCTGGCCGTCGAACTGCTGACCACGACCGATCGCGAGCGCGCCCTCGTGCTGGCCGCCCAGCTCGAGACGCTGAACGCGGAGCGCCGCCTGCTCACCGAGCAGATCGTCACCAGCGCGCAGGCCCAGCTCACCCGCGAGCCGGCGCTGCTCGACAGCGATGTGCTGGTGCTGGCGCAGGCGGGCTGGCATCCCGGCGTGCTCGGCATCGTCGCCAGCCGGCTGGTGGAGGAGTATGCCCGCCCCGTTGTGCTGCTCGAACTGCTGCCGGATGGCACGGCACGCGGATCGGCCCGTTCGGTGGAGGGGTGCGATATCGGCGCGGCCATCGCGAGCTGCGCCGATCTGCTGATCGGGCACGGCGGCCATGCCGGGGCAGCGGGCGTGCGCCTGCCCGCGGAGCATATCGCCGCCTTCCGCCGGGCTGTCAGCCGGGCCGTCCGCCGCACGTGGACGCGGGCCGAGCCGACGCTGACGATCGATGCCTGGGTGACGCTGGCCGATCTGACGCCCGCGCTGGCCGCCGAGATCGAACGGCTGGCCCCGTTCGGCGCGGGCAACCCGCCGCTGACGCTGGCGGTGCGCGATGTCTCCGTCGTCGCGGATCGGGTGATCGGGCGCGGCGGTGAGCATCGGTTGCTCACGATCCGCGACGGCGACGGAGCGATGGCGCGCGTGCTCTGGTGGGACGCGGGCGCAGCGGAACTGCCCTACGACCGCTTCGATCTGGCGCTGACGGCCCGCGCGCGCGACTATCGCGGCCAGCCGGAGGTGCAGCTCGTCTGGATCGACGCGCGCCCGGCGCAGGATGCGCCGATCCTGTCGGTGGGGGATATCGCAGTCATCGACTGTCGCGGCCCCGATGCGCCGACGCTCGATGCGCTGCGCCAGCGCCACGACTCGCTGGTCATCTGGGCGGACGGGATCGACCGTCCTGCCGGGGCGCTGCGGCTGCATGAACTGACCCCCGCCAGCGCGCTGGCGATCTGGACGGCCCCGGCGTCCGACGCCGAACTGCGCCAGGCGCTCAACCAGGTCAGACCGGCGACCATCTACGTCTATTCCGTCCTTCCCGGCCCGATCCTACCGGCGGAGTTCATGCAGCTTCTGGCGGGCATGGCCAAGTACGCGATCAACCAGCGCGGCGGCGTGGTGAACCTGCCGGAACTGGCCAGCGCGCTCGGCCACCGGGTGGCCGCGATCGAATTCGGCCTGTATGCGCTGGAAGCCCAGGGGGCGATCACCGTCAGTCGTATTGACCGTGAGACCTTGCAGATCGCGCCCGGAGGGCAGGCGAACGAACAGAAACAGGAGCAGGTCGCGCGGAGTCTGAACAGCATCCTGGCCGGCACGGCCCTGTTCCGGGGGCGCTGGCAGCGATCGCCGATCGCCGATATCATCCGCGATATCCGGCTCAACCTGAGCTGAGGTCTGGTTTCGACGCCCCGTTCCCATCAATGCCGCGGGCGCTGGCCGCCCGACCGGAAATCGTACATCACCCCTGAACAGCGCCTACATCATTTCTACACATCTTCGCTCTATTGTCTGGGCATCGTTACGGTGATGCAGGATGATGGAGATCAGGATCATGTTCAACAAACGGATGCTCGTGGTCGTCGCGCTGGCCCTGGTGCTGGTGCTGATCGTCGGTATGGGCGTGGTGGCGGCGCAGGATGCGCCGGGTAACGGATTTGGCAACGGCTTCGGTAACGGCGCCAGCACGGCGGCCCCCGGCGGTTTGGGCGGCGGCCAGAATGGCAATCGCGCCGGTGACCCGGCTTCGCCGGCTGGTCGCTTCTCTAACGGGCCGGGCGCGCAGGGAAACGGCTTCCGGGGCGGCTGGAACGATAACACCGCTGTCGATCCCCGCGGGTTGCAGATGGGGTACCGCCTTCCGGACGCCGTCGTCACCGAACTGCCGCAGGAGATCATCGATCTGATGATCGACGGCTGGCTGGACGAACAGCACGCCTACGCGGTCTACGGCGCGATCATCGAGCAGTTCGGCGCGGTGCGCCCGTTCACGGCGATTCAACAGGCAGAACTCCAGCATGCGGCCGCCTGGGAGACGCTGTTCGCCCGCTACGGCATCCCCGTGCCCGAAGTGCCCGAATTCGACCTGCCGACGTACTCCAGCCTGAGCGAGGCCTGCGCCGCAGGGGTCGAGGCGGAAATCATGAACTTCGATATGTACGATGCGATGCTGGAAGCGTTCACCCCGTATCCTGACCTGCTGCACGTCGCTCAGATGCTGCGCAACGTCTCGGAATTCAATCACCTGCCTGCGATGCAGAACTGCGCCGCCTACTGAACACACGCTCGCTCAACAGGGGGTGGCGCGGAGGGGAATCCCCTCTGCGCCACCGCTTTTCCACGGACAGCCCGATGTATAATCCGGAGCAGGACAGGGAGGGGGTGGGGATGGCATACAAAATCCTGATCGCAGATGATGAACCGGCGATCGTGGATACCGTCCGCGCCTATCTGATCGAAGCGGGGATGCACGTCATCACGGCTCGGAACGGGCGCGAGGCCGTGTTCGCTTTTCGTCACGAACAACCCGATCTGGTCATCCTCGATATCATGATGCCGGAAATGGATGGTCTGGAAGCGGCGCGCCTCATCCGCCGGGACAGCCCGGTGCCGCTGCTGTTCCTCACCGCCCGCGTTGATGATATCGACCATGTCACCGGGCTGGAGATCGGCGCGGATGATTACCTGACCAAACCCTTCAGTCCGCGCGTCCTGGTCGCGCATGTCCGCGCGCTGCTGCGCCGCACCTATGGCGAAACAGCGGCGGTGACGACGGCCTGGCGGGTCGGGGATCTGGACGTCAACAGCGAAACGCGCACTGTGACCCGCGCGGGGCAGCGCATCGATCTGACGCCGACCGAATTTGAGCTGCTGGCGGTGCTGATCGCCCGACCGGGGCGCGTGTTCACCCGCGCTGAACTGCTCGACCGACTGCAAGGGGCGAGCTACGCCGCCTACGAGCGGGCCATCGATGTCCATATCAAGAATCTGCGCGCCAAGATCGAACCCGACCCGCGCGAACCGCAGTATATCGAAACCGTTTTCGGGGTCGGCTATCGCATGCGGGCCGATGAATGAACCGCCTGTCGATCCGCCTGACGATCGCCTTTCTGCTGACGGCCTGGATCAGCGTGGGCGCACTGGCGCTGGTCGTCCAGCGCACGCTGGAGTCGGGCTTTCGGCAGTACGTCAGCGCCCGAAGCCTGTCTGGCAGCCCCCCCGGCGCCGATCAGGCCGCTGAACTGGAAGCCTACTACGCCGCCGTCGGATCGTGGGACGGGGTTGAGGCGGTGCTGGGCGGGCGCGGCGGTGCGGGGCGAGGGGCCAGCCTGGCCGTCGTCGATCTCACCGGTAGGGTCGTCGCTGCCACCGGGGATCGAGGGGCGATCGGTCTGACGGTCGATCCGGCGGCGCTGGCCGGCGCGCGCGAGCTGACGGTCGATGGAGTGCGCGTGGGCTGGCTGCTGCGGCAGACGCCGGGAGAACAGGCGCTGGGCGCAGCGGAGATCGCCTTCCTGAATGAAGCCAACCGCTGGCTGACGCTGGCCGGCATCGGCGCGACGATCCTGGCGCTGGGCGTGGGAGGGGCGCTGGCCTGGACGCTGGCTCGCCCGCTGCGCCAGCTTGCGGCCGCTGCGCGCGATCTATCCACCGGCCAACTGGGGCGGCAGGTGATGGTGCGCGGCACCGACGAGATCAATCAACTGGTGGCGGAATTTAACGCCATGTCGCAGGCCCTGGCCCGGGCCGAGGCGGTGCGCCGCCGCATGGCTGCCGATGCCGCGCATGAACTGCGGACACCGGTCAGCGTGCTGCGCGGCCAGCTTGAGGCGATGCTCGACGGGGTATATCCGCTCGACAGCGCGCATATCGCCGTTGCGCATGAGCAAACGATCCACCTGGCCCGCCTGGTGGACGATCTGCGCGTGCTGACGTTGGCTGAGGCCCGCCAGCTCCCGCTGGAGCGCACCGAACTTGATCCGGCGGCATTGGTGACCGGCGTCATCGATGCTTTCGCCCCGCTGGCGCTCGATGCCGGGATCGCCCTCAATGCATCGCTGGAGGCCGGGCTGCCGCGGCTGGTGGCCGATGTGACGCGCCTGCGCCAGGTGCTGACGAATCTGCTGGCCAACGCGCTGCGTCATACGCCGCCCGGCGGGACGATCCGCGTGAGCGCCGTGTCCCTGCCCGGCGCGGTGCGCATCAGCGTTTACAACAGCGGCAGTCGGTTGGATGCCGCCGAGCGGGAGCATGTCTTCGAACCGTTCTGGCGGGCGGAAGCTGCACGAGAGCGGGAAAGCGGCGGCAGCGGCCTGGGGCTGGCGATCAGCCGCGAGATCGTCGCCCTGCACGGGGGAAGCATGACCGTCACCGATCAGGCCGATGGCGTCACCTTCAGCTTCACGCTGCCCACCGCCTGACGATCGCCCGCTGACAGGGCTGGGTGGCTTTTCAGCCCGGCGCGTTTGCGTTACGCTCAGGGGCGGTGCACACCTGCTTTCAGGCGGGGGTCAGCGCGGGGAGGTCGTATGCGCAGAGGGTTTTTCACGATCCTGATGAGCGGGATCCTGGCCATTTTCGCCGCTGTGCCCGCTTCAGCCCAGCCGGCGGACGCGCCCGCGCCGCTCTATCTGTGGGCGGCGGGCGATCTGTACGCCCTGTCGCCCAGCCAGCCGCTCGTTCCGCCCGTGCGGCTGACGACCAACGGGCTGATCACCGATCCCGCCGCCGCGCCCGATCGCTCGGCGGTCGCCTACCGCCTGCCCGCCCCGCTGGCGCTGGCCGCGCTGGGGACGCTGCCGATCGACGGCCTGATCGCCGAGTACGATCTGCCGATGGATCTCGCCCTCATTCGTCCCGACGGCACGATGATGACGCTGGCCGCCCAGCCGGACGGCGCGCTGTTCGACGGTACGTCCGCCAGCACAGCGCTGGTGCGCTCCGCCCCGGTCTGGTCGCCCGACGGCGGGCGGATCGCCTGGATCGAGTATTCGTTCGGGGCGGCGCGCTCGCGCATCGTCGCGCACGCTGTCGCCAGCGGGGCGAGCGCAGTGCTGATCGACGGCGTACCGGTCGCCGGGGCGCGCGCGCCGATCCTGCGCTGGGGGCGGGCGGGCCTGCTGGTCGGCGCGGCGAACGCGCAGAACGGCCTGGATCTGATCGCATACGCGCTGGATGGCGCGCCCGTGTTCGCCGCGCGCTTCATCCCGCCGGCGGGCCGGTCGATCCAGACCTTCGACTGGGTGCAGGGGGCGGATCCGACTGGCGATCGCGTCGGCGTGCTCGGCGATGATGGGGCCTGGCTGCTGCTGGAGGCCGACGGGACGGCCCGCCCCGCCAGCGTCGTGCGCGTGACCGAGACGCCCGGTTCGCGGCGGCTCGCGTTCGGCTACCTGCCCGATTTCGGCTGGTACTGGTCGGCGCTCGATCCGCTCGATCCGCTCGCGGCGGCGGTCGATTTTCCAGCGCCCCCGGAACGGACGGCGCTGTCGCCCGATGGCCGGCTCATCGCCAGCATCGGCTACCCGGATGCGGGCGGGGTTGGCCTGTGGACGGCGGACGGGGTGATCGCCGTGCCGGGGACGGGGGCGGATGGGCTGTATGTCGGCGGGCTGCTGTGGGGGCGGCTGATCTGGCAGATCGACGGTTGAAGCCGGTCAAAAGCGCGCACTCGCCGCTATGCTGACGCCTGTCCTACGATGAGGAACGCCCCCCTTCAAAAGGGGCTGTTGAGCCGTGGAATCTCATATAATCGAAGATAGTGATGATCATCGTTAGTCTATCCGGGGAAACATCTGAGGAGAGTGGCCGTGAAAACCGCATTTCGTCCGTTCATCGGGCTGACGGCAGCGGCGGCGCTGCTGCTGGTCATCGCCCTGGGCTTCGGCGCGGTCATGCCCGCTGAAGCGCAGTCGCCCGTCTGGCGCGCGGAGTATTACAACAACGCCAACCTGGCCGGAAGCCCGGTCGTCGTCCGCAACGAGCCAAACATCGCCTTCAACTGGAGCACCGGCGCGCCCGATCCCGCGCTGCCCGGCGACAATTTCTCGGTGCGTTTCGCCACCGATGTCTTCCTCCAGCCGGGGACGTATCGTTTCGCCGCGCTGGCCGACGACAATGTGCGCATCACCTTCAACTTTGGCTTCCAGCCGATCATCGACACCTTCGCCACCGGCCAGGTCGGTCAGACGGTGTTCGCCGATGTCACCGTGCCCGCCGCCGGCACGTATCACATCCAGGTGGATTACCGCGAGCTGACGCTGTCAGCGTATGTCTACGTCGCCTTCGCCAACCTGGCGACCAACCCGGGCGGCCCGGTGTTCGCCGCGCCGACCCCGCCGCCGTCGCCAGTGCTGGTCAACAACGGTTCGTGGGTGGCCGAGTATTTCAACAACAACAGCCTGTCGGGATCGCCGGTGGTGGTGCAGACCGAAGTGCTGCCCAATCACAACTGGGGCGGTGGTGCGCCGCTGCCCGGCCTGCCGGATGACAACTTCTCCGTCCGCTGGACGAGCACGCAGAACATCCCGGCGGGCAATTACACCGTGACCGCCCGCGCCGATGACGGCGTGCGCGTGATCCTCAACGGGGTGACAGTCATCAACCAGTTCGGCCCGGCCACCGGCCAGACGTACACGGCCAACGTCAACCTGCCCGGCGGCAACACCCAGATCGTGGTCGAGTACGTCGAATACGGCGGCGTGGCCTTCATCGAATACGCGCTTTCGACCCAGCCGGCTGTCGTCGTCCAGCCGACGCCGCCCGTGCCCTCCAGCGGCGTGAACGCGGTGGTGCTGGCCTTCCGCCTGAACGTGCGCAGCCAGCCGGATCCGGTCAACGGCGCGGTCGTCACGCGCGTCTCGCAGAATCAGGTCTTCCCGGTGCTGGGGCGCAACGCCGATGCGAGCTGGTTCCAGATCAATGCCAACGGCGTCGTCGGCTGGGTGTCGGGCCGCTTCATCTCGTTGAACCCGAACAACGTCGGCCTGATCCCGATCGTCGGCTCCGGCCAGGTCGCGCCGCCGCCCACCGCCACCCCGGTTCCGCAGACCGGCGGCATCCTGGTGACGGCGACGCCGTTCTCGGTGCGCGTCCGCCAGGGGCCGGGCACGCAGTTCCCGATCCTGGCGACGCTGCCGGCCAACCAGCAGGCGCTGCTGATCGGGCGCAACGCCACCAACACCTGGTGGCAGGTCAACTACAACGGCATCATCGGCTGGGTGTCGGCGCAGTACGCGCAGCTTCCGGCGGGCGCGAACCCGAACGCCGTGCCGGTGACCGGCTGAGCCGGTTGCTGAGTGCAGCACCTTCAGCGGGGCGGCCAGACGGTCGCCCCGCCGCTGTGTGATGCTAGAAGAACAGGAAGCGGATGGCGACGAAGAGCAGGAAGATGCCGTACAGCCGCTTGATCGTGGTGGACGACAGCCCCAGCGCCAGCCGCGCGCCGAACAGCGCGCCGATCAGCAGACCGAGCGCGACGGCCAGCGCCGTCCCGATTTCGAGCAGGCCGGCGTTGTAATACTCCAGCACCCCACCCAGGCCGACGGGCAGCAGCAGCGCCCCCAGCGAAGTGCCGACGGCCAGCTTTTGGTCGAACTTCAGCAGGCCGACCAGCGCGGGGACGATGACGATGCCGCCGCCGACGCCGAACATCCCGCTGATCACGCCTGCCCCCAGCCCCAGCGCCAGCAGGACATACCACGGTGCGCTGACGCTGGCCTCCACCTCGGCCCGCGGCGCGGTCTCCCCCCGGCGCGCCCGCTGCCACTCAGCGAACCAGCGGCGCGGTTCGGCGAAGCGCCAGGCCGCGTAAAGCAGGAACAGCGCGTACAACCGCTGTAACGTGTCCGTCGGCAGGCCGAGCGCCAGCCGTGCGCCGAACAGCGCGCCGACGGTCAGGCCGATGGCGACCAGCAGCGCCACGCCGATCTTGAGCTTGCCCGCGCGGTAGTATTCCACCACGGCCAGGATGCCGACGGGCATGAGCAGGGCCGCCAGCGACGTGCCAACCGCCTGCTGAAGCGTGAAACCGAAAAACGATGTCAGAATTGGGACGATGACGACGCCGCCGCCGATGCCGAACATGCCCGAAAGCACGCCGGCGGCCAGCCCGACGATCAACAGCGCGATGAACATGAGCGCAACTCCACAGCGCGAGCGCAGTACAGCGGCGCATACTGTACCTTGAAACCGATGAGTCCACACTTGGCGTGGCCATGACCGCCGGCAGGGTTCGACGTGGATGCCCCCGCCCGAACCCCTGACTTTCTGCCGGGGCGATCTCACAGTACAATAAAGGGCAGTGAAAACGAAAGAAGCTGTCATCATGGCGACCAGACCGGAAAATCCGCGCGCGCAGCGCCTGCGCGAAAGCGGCCACAAACTGACCCACGCCCGGCTGACTGTGCTCGAAGTGCTGGAGCAGTCGAACGGGCACATCACCTCGGCGGAGCTGGTGGAGCGCGTCAGCCAGGTGGACAGCAGCATCGGGCGGGCCAGCGTCTTCCGCGCGCTCGATCTGTTCACGCGGCTGTCGCTGGTGCGCCCGACGTACATCGACAGCAGCGTCACGCCGACGTATGTGCTGATGCCGGACGGCCACCACCATCACATCATCTGCACCCAGTGCGGGCGGGTGATCGAGTTCGAGGACTGCGATCTCCAGTGCCTGGCCGATCAGCTCGAGGAACGCCTCGGCGTCCGCCTGACCGGTCATCTGCTGGAATTTTACGGCCTGTGCCCGGACTGCCAGAAGAACGCCGCGCCCGACCGCTGATCGGGAGAGACGACCCGCCATGCATATCGCCTACAACGGCTGGTTCTGGGATCAACCGCATACCGGCAGCGGCCAGTACGTGCGGCGGCTGATCGCGGCCCTGCGCCGCGTCGCCCCGCAGCACACGCTGTCGCTGATCGTGCCGGAGGGCACAGCGCCCGACGGCGTGCCCGACGGCGTCCAGTTCGTGCCGGTCAGGACGGGGCGCTCGAACCTGGCCAAAGTCCGCTTCGAACAGGCGCTGTTCCCGGCGCAGGTCAACAAGCTGGGCGCGGATCTCGCCCATGTGCCGTACTGGGGCGCGCCGCTCAGTTCCCCGGCGCGCCTGGTGACCACGGTGCTCGACGTCATCCCACTGCTGTACCCGGAATACGCCCCGACGTGGCGTCACCGGCTGTACAACTCGCTGGTGCGCGCCTCGGCCCGCGGATCGGGCCGCATCATCACCATCAGTCAGGCGGCCAAAGCCGATATCGTCGCGCAGCTCGGCGTGCCGGAGGAGAGCGTCGTCGTCACGCATCTGGCGGCGGACGAGGTCTATCATCCCCGGCTGGGGGCCGAGCGCGACGCCGCCGTGCGCCGCAAATACGATCTGCCCGATCAATACGTGCTCTACCTGGGCGGGTTCGACGTGCGCAAGCGCGTGGCCCAGCTTCTGCACGCTTTCACCTACGTCAGCCGGGCGGAAGGGGAAAATACCTATCTGGTGATCGCCGGGCGCGAGCCGGAAGCCTGGGCGCGCGGCGGTGACGATCCGCTGTTCCCCAACATGCGCCGGCTGGCCGACGAGCTGAAGATCGGCGACTACATCCGCTGGATCGGCTACGTCGATGAGGCGGACAAGCCGGCGCTCTACCGGATGGCCTCGGTGTTCGTCTTCCCGTCCCGCGCGGAGGGGTTCGGCCTGATGCTGCTGGAGGCCATGCAGTCCGGCACGCCGGTGGTGGCCAACAACATCCCGGTGTTCGACGAAATCGCCGGGGATGCGGCCTACCTGGTCGAGGATGGCGATGCGCGGGCGATGGGCGGGGCGATCCTGTCGCTGCTGCTGCAGGATCCGCTGCGCGAGACGCAGATCACGCGCGGGCTGGGCCGGGCGACCGCCTTTTCCTGGCGCAAGACCGCGCGGGAGACGCTGGCGGTCTACGAAACCGTCATGGGGATGTAGGCGCGGCGCGCCGGGAGGGGGTGTTATGTCCAGGGTCATCCTGATCCTCGTCATGCTGTCCGTTCTGAGCGGCGCGGCGCTGGCCCAACCAGCCGGGCTGCCGCCGCGTTCGCCGGTGCAGCGCTGCATCAACCTGGGCAATATGCTGGAAGCGCCGGAGGAGGGCTGGTGGGGCCTGCGCGTCGAGCGCGACTACCTGACGACGATCGCCGAGGCCGGGTTCGATGCGGTGCGCATCCCGATAAGCTGGTCAACCCATGCCGCCAGCGAGCCGCCCTACACTATCGATCCGGTTTTCTTCGCCCGCGTCGATGAAGTCGTCGGCTGGGCGCTGGCGGACGGGCTGAAGGCCATCATCAATGTGCACCACTACGAGGAGATGATGAGCGATCCGGCGGGGCATTTCCCCCGGCTGCGCGCGCTGTGGGCGCAGATCGCGGAGCACTACGCCGACTACCCGCCCGCGCTGATGTTCGAGCTGCTCAACGAACCGTTCGAGGCGCTGACGCCGCTGCGGTGGAACGAGTACGCCGCCGATCTGATCGCGCTGATCCGCCAGACGAACCCGGGGCGCACCCTGATCGTCGGCGGGGGCTGGTGGAACAGCGTGGAAGGGCTGATGCAGCTCCGCCTGCCGGATGATCCCGATCTGCTGGCGACGTTCCATTACTACCATCCGTTCGAGTTCACGCATCAGGGGGCGGAGTGGTCGCCGGAAGTGACCGACCTGAGCGGGATCACCTGGGGGACGGGCGAGGAACGGCTCGATCTGGAGTCCAATATTCGTATCGCAGCGGCCTGGGCGGTGTACAACCGGCGCCCGCTGCTGCTGGGCGAATTCGGCGTCTATGGCCGGGTGGCCGATCTCGACTCGCGCCTGCGCTGGACGACGGCGGTGCGCGCCGAGGCCGAGGCGCAGGGCATCGGCTGGTGCTACTGGGAATTCGCCGCCGGCTTCGGCATCTACGACCCGGAAAGCCGGACGTTCAACCCGCTGTACCGCGCGCTGATCCCGCAGGCCGGGCCGGCGCGCCCCTGACGCGACAGGATGATCTGATGATGCACGACTTTCAGCCGAAAACGATCATTGAGCCGTTCCGGATCCGCTCGGTGGAGCCGATCCACTTCACCACCTACGCCCAGCGCGAAGCGGCGCTGCGGGCGGCGGGCTACAACCCGTTCCTGCTGCGCGCCGACGATATCCTGATCGATCTGCTGACCGACAGCGGAACCGGGGCGATGTCGTCGCGCCAGTGGGCGGGCATGATCGCCAGCGATGAGAGCTACGCCGGGGCGGCATCGTTCTACCGCTTCGAGGCCGCCGTGCGCGATATCACTGGCTTCAAACACGTCATCCCGACGCACCAGGGGCGCGCCGCCGAACACATCCTGTTCTCGACGATCGCCCGGCCCGGCGATGTCATCCCGAACAACACCCATTTCGATACCACGCGCGCCCACGTCGAGCACGCCGGGGCTGAAGCGCGCGATCTGGTGATCCCAGAGGGCCGCCAGCCGCGCCTGATCCATCCGTTCAAAGGCAACATGGACGTGGCGGCGCTGGAGGAGACGATCCGGACGGTGGGGCGCGAACGCATCCCGGCCATCATGCTGACGGTGACCAACAATTCCGGCGGCGGCCAGCCGGTGAGCATGGCCAATGTCCGCGCGGTGAGCGCGGTCGCGCGGCGGCACGGCATCCCGTTCTTCATCGACGCCTGCCGCTTCGCCGAAAACGCCTGGTTCATCAAAACGCGCGAGGACGGCTACGCCGATCGCACGCCGCTGGCCATCGCCCGCGAGCTGTTCAGCTATGCTGACGGCTGCACGATGAGCGCCAAAAAAGATGGCATGGCCAACATCGGCGGCTTCCTGGCGCTCAACGATGACGCGCTGGCGGCGCGCTGTCGCAATCTGGAGATCCTGACCGAGGGCTTCCCGACTTACGGCGGCATGGCGGGCTACGATCTGGAGGCGATCGCCGTCGGCCTGTACGAGGCGCTCGATGAGCATTACCTGCGCTACCGCATCCGTTCGATCGCCTATCTGGCCGAGCGGCTGACCGCGGCGAACATCCCGATCGTGCAGCCGCCGGGCGGTCACGCCGTCTACATCGACGCGCGCGAACTGCTGCCGCACATCCCGCCGCTGCGCTATCCCGGCTGGTCGCTGACCAACGCGCTGTATCTGCTGGGCGGGGTGCGCGCTGTCGAAATCGGCACGGTCATGTTCGGGCTGCGGCCCGACGGCACGGAACAGCCCGCCGCGATGGATCTGGTGCGGCTGGCCTTCCCGCGCCGGACATATACGCAGAGCCACGTCGATTATCTGGCCGAGGTGATCGAGGCGGTGGCGGAACGACGGGACGCGCTGCCCGGCTACCGGATCGTCGAACAGGCCCCGGTGCTGCGGCACTTCACCGCGCGGCTGGAGCCGCTGCCCGTCGCATGACTGACGCTCCGTCCCCGAAGGTGGCCCCGTCGCGGAGCCGCTACGCCGATCTGGCCGTGGCCGCGCTGCTGTTCCTGCTGCCGCTGATCCTGTTCTGGCCGCAGACGATCGGCGGGCGCACGCTGCTGCCCGGCGAGAATCTGTATCAGTATCCGCCGTACAGCGCCGATCGCGCGGCGCTGGGCGTGCCCCTGCCGCACAACGCGCTGCTCAGCGATCTGGTGCTGCAAAATTTCCACTGGAAATCGTTCATCCGCGAAGCGCTGGCCGAAGGCGAGATCCCGCTGTGGAATCCGCATCAGTTCAGCGGCATCCCGTTTCTGGCCGCCGGGCAGCAGTCCACGCTGTACCCGTTGAGCGCGCTCTACTACGTCCTGCCGCTGACCGCCGCCTACGGCTGGTTCACCGTGATCCAGTTGTGGATCGCCGGGCTGGCGCTGTTCGCGCTGGCGCGGGGGCTGGGCATCTCGCGGACGGGCGCGGCCATCGGCGCGGTGACGTACCAGCTCGCCGGGTTTTTCGTCGTCAGCGCGGTCTTCCCGATGATCATCGCCGGGGGGAGCTGGCTGCCGCTCATCCTGCTGGCGTCCGAGGCGATCATCGCCGACCGACCGGTGCGCGGGCGTTCTGCCCGCCCGCTGTGGCTGATCGGCGGGGCCGCAGCGCTCGGCCTGAGCGCGCTGGCCGGCCACGTCGAGATCGTCTACTACACGCTGCTGATCGCGGGAGCCTATGCGGCCATCCGCCTGCTCAGCCTGATCGCGACCCGGCGGGCGCTGCGCCCCGAGATCGCGCCGGCGCTGTATCTGATCGGGATGGTGGCGCTGGGCCTGGCGCTGGGGGCGGTGCAGTTCCTGCCGCTGTTCAATTTCGCCAGCATCAACTTTCGCACCGGCTCGGCGACGATGGACGACATCCGCGCCTGGGCGCACCCGGCCCGCGATCTCGTCCTGTTCCTGATGCCGAATTTCTATGGCAGCCCGGCCCACCACAGCTATTTCGACGTGTTCACGCTGACGACCGTCCCCGCGTCGGTCAACGCGCTCGGCGAGCCGATCTACACCATCGACTGGGGGATCAAGAACTACGTCGAAGGCGCGGTCTACGTCGGCATCCTGCCGCTCATCCTGGCGGCCTTCGGGCTGATCCTGGGCCGCCGCGCGGATCGCATCTACCGCTTCACCTTTGCCGGCATCGGCCTGGTCGCGCTGACGTTCATGTTCGGCCTGCCGACGTATGCGCTGCTGCTCAACACGCTGCCGGGGTTCAACCAGCTCCATTCGCCGTTCCGCTGGATCTTCGCGCTGACCGCGTGCATCGCGGTGCTGGCCGGCTTCGGCTGGGACGCGCTCGCGCTCCATCCGCGCGCGGCCCGGCGCGCCGGGATCGCGCTGCTGATCGCCGGCGGGCTGATCGCTGCGGGCGCGCTCATCAGCCGGCTGATCTACCCGTCGATCGAGCCGCTGCTGACGCGCCTGCTGACGACGCTGGCGCTGGCCGACCGCGCCTTCGCCGATGCGCGCATGTTCTACAGCTATCTGCTGCCGCAGGTCGTGCTGCTGGGCCTCATGGTGCTGGGCGGCGGGGCGGTGCTGGCGCTGGCGGCCCCCGGTTCGGAGCGCGCCGCACCCGGCCTGTTTCACCGGGTGAAGCGCGGTGCGGGCGCGCTCGCCGTCGGCCTGCTGGCCCTCGATCTGCTGATCGCCTGGTGGGGCTTCAACCCGGCCTCCGACCCGGCCTGGCTGGACTACACGCCGCCGTCGATCCGCTGGCTGCAAGCGCAGGGCGGTCACTGGCGCTACACGACGTTCGTCGATCCGACGCAGGCCGACCCCGATGTCTTCAACGCCAACCTGACCCAGCGCTACGGCCTGGATGATATCCGCGGCTACGAGAGCATCATCCCGCGCCAGTACGTCGAGTACATGCGGCGGATCGCCCCGCAGGTGCAGACCGATTTCAACCGCGTCGCGCCGATCTACAGCGTCTACCCGGACGGGATCGAGGCCGATCCGATCGCCGCGCTGACGTCGCCCTACCTCGATCTGCTCAACGTCCGCTACGTCATCGCCCAGCCGACGACCGATCTGAGCGGCGTGCCCGGCTACGCGCTGGCCTATGAAGATGCCGCCGTGCGCATCTGGGAGAACACCGATCACTTCCCGCGCGCTTTCTTCATCCCCGGCTCCGGGCCGGAAGATACCGCCATCCCCGCGCTGGATGCGATCGCGCCGGTCGGCCTGGTCGATCTGAACAGTCGGGAGCGGCTGCTCACGGTCGATGCCGCGGCGGCGGGCCGTCTCATCCTGTCCGAGACGTTCACGCCGGGTTGGCGCGGCTTCATCCGCCCGGCGGACAGTTCGCCCGAAGCGGAAGCGCCCCTCGATCTGGAACTGGCCTACGACAACTTCATCAGCGCGACCATCCCTGCCGGGTCGTGGATCGTGCGGCTGATCTACAGCCCGCAGGATTTCCAGATCGGCCTGTTCGCGTCATTCATCGCCGGGCTGATCCTGATCCTGACCGGCGGGGCGTGGCTCTGGCGCGCGCTGATCGGCGGGGTGGAGCAGGCCTCCGGGATCGGGCGGGTGGCGCGCAATTCGATCGCGCCGATCGTGCTCAACCTGTTCAACCGGGGCATCGATTTCGCCTTCGCCTTCGTCATGCTGCGCGTGCTGGGGCCGGAGAGCGCCGGCGCGTACTTCTACGCCGGCGTGATCTTCATGTGGTTCGATATCCTGACCAACTTCGGCCTCAACCTGTACCTGACGCGCGAGGTCGCCCGTGACCGGTCGCGGGCGGCGGCGCTGTTCGTCAACACGACGGCGCTGCGTCTGCTGCTGCTGATCGCCGGCGTGCCGATCCTGATCGGCTTCATCGCCGCCCGCCAGGCGACGGTGACGCCCCCGCTGGACGAGGCGACGCTGACGGCCATCGGCCTGCTCTACGTCGGCCTGATTCCGGGGACGATCAGCACCGGGCTGACGGCGCTGTTCTACGCCTTCGAACGGGCGGAACTGCCCGCCCTGATCGCCACCGTCGCCACCATCCTCAAGGCGGTGTTCGGGCTGGCGGCCCTGCTGATCGGGGCCGGGATCGTCGGGCTGGCCGGGGCGAGCATCATCACCAATACGATCACGCTGGTGCTGCTGGCCGGATCGGGGGTGGCCCTGCTGACCGGGCTGCGCCGTCAGCGCGTGGATGTCGGCCTGGTGCAGCGCATGGTCGGGGGAAGCTGGCCGCTGATGCTCAACCATCTGCTGGCGACGATCTTCTTCCAGATCGATGTGATCATCATCGAGATCTATCACGGTGCGCGCATGGTCGGGCAGTACTCGGTGGCGTACAAATGGCTGTCGGCGCTCAACGTCATCCCGGCGTTTTTCACCCAGGCGATGCTGCCGCGCATGAGCCAGATGGCGCACGGCGATCGCGACGGGCTGCGCCGGATGTACGGGCTGGCGATCAAGCTGCTCTTCAGCCTGGCGCTGCCCACCGCCGTGATCGTCACCTTTGCCGCGTATGCGCTGGTGACGCTGCTGGGCGGCGCGGAATACCTGCCGGACAGCGCCATCGCCACGCAGCTCATGATCTGGAGCATCCCGATCGGCTGGATGAACTCGTTCACCCAGTACGTGCTGATCGCGCAGGATCAGCAGCGGCGCATCACCGGGGCGTTCATCATCGCGGTGACGTTCAACCTGGTGACCAATTTCCTGTTCATCCCCCGGTATGGCTACTCCGCCGCCGCGATCACGACGATCCTGAGCGAGGCTGTGCTCTTCGTGCCGTTCGTCCTGCTGGCGCAGGGCGGCCCGCACGGCTTCGGGCGCGTCCGCTGGATCGCGCTGCTGTGGAAGCCGGCGGCGGCGGGGGCGGTCATGTTCGGCATCACGCTGGCACTGTGGCCGGTCGCCCCGCTGATCGCGCTGGCGGCGGGGGCGGTCGTCTACGGGGCGCTGTGGATCGCGCTGGGCGTGCTCGACCCGGATGAGCGGGCGAAGCTGCTGCCGCTGCTGCCCGGCCCGCTGCGCCGGCTGGCGCGCCAGCCAGAGCCAGCTCGGCCTTGCGCATAGCCGACGCGCGCTTTATCCTGATGCGCGGGGGCGAGTATGACCCGGTGGTCGTCCCGGTCTTCAAAACCGGTGGCAGGCTGCACAGGCAGGCTGCGGTGAGTTCGACTCTCATTCGCCCCCGCTCTCCGCTTCCCGTTTTCCCTCGCGGCACACAACCTCAGAAAAGTCCGTCAGGCGGAACGGCGGGCCGACTGCGCAGCCGCTGAGCGTGCGCCGCGCCTCCGCGGGACTGCCCGCTGACTCGTCGCGACCGGGTGACCGGCACGATGCAGCGAATGGAACTAAAATCCACGCTGAGACGTCTTGCTGATCGAACGCACAGGTTGGCGAAAGGAGCCTCGCTTGAATATCGATCCTCAACCTCAGAACGGTGGATGCCTGTGGTCGCTGCTCATCCCGTTCATGCTCATCTTCGGGTTCTTCGGTCTGACGATGCCGGTGACGACCGGCGGGCCGCCGCTCATCCCGGTGACGCCGACGCCCGTCATGGACGAGCCGGTCTTCGTCAGTCCCTACGTGATCGAGTCCGCCAGCGCCATCGTGCGGGAGTCGTTCCCGCCGCAGGTGTCGATCGCGGTCTCCGGGTACGCGCCGGATGGCTGCGATTTCCCGATGCAGATCGAGCAGGAACGCAGCGGTAGCACGATCCAGATCAACCTCTACCGCCTCGTGCCGCTGGCGGCCATGTGTCCGGCGGTGATCGTCCCGCTGGAGCGGACGATCGATCTGGGGACGCTCGATCCGGGCAGCTACACCGTCAGCATCAACGGTTTCGTCATCCAGTTCAGCATTTGACCGGTCAGCAGTCGAAAAAAAAGGATCATTGAGACGATGAAACGCATCCTCCCACTCGTTGTTGGTATTGTGGCGCTGATGCTGGGGGCACTGGCCGTCGGCGCTCAGGAGGTCAATCCCGTGCCCACCGCAGCCAACCGCACCGCGCTGGCGCTGACGATCTACAACCAGGGGACGGCGCTGGTGCGCGACACGCGCACCTACACGCTCGCCCCCGGCCTGAACACCCTCAACGTCACCGACGTGGCCGAGCAGATCGACTCGACCTCGGTGCAGTTCGTCAGCCTGACCGACCCGACCGGCACGCGCGTGCTGGAGCAGAATTTCGTCTTCGATCTGGTCGATCCGTTCACGCTGGTCAACCGCTTCATCGACCAGCGCATCCGCGTCACCGTCACCGATGGCACGACGTTCGAAGGGGTGCTGCTCAGCGGGCGCGGCGGCTCGATCGTGCTGCTGACGGATGACGGCGGCGTCGTCACGGTGGGGCAGGATCAGATTCGCGATCTGCGCTTCCCGTCGTTGCCCGGCGGCCTGATCACGCGGCCCACGCTGCGCTGGCTGGTCGAAAGCGCGGCGGGCGGCGACCAGTCGCTGGAGATGACCTACCTGACCGGCGGCATCACCTGGACGGCGGACTACATCGTGCTGCTCACCCGCGATAACCGCGCGCTCGACCTCAACGGCTGGGTGACGCTGACCAACACCAGCGGCGCGGCCTACCCGGAGGCGACGGTCAAGCTGGTGGCGGGCGATATCAACCGCATCCAGCCGGAGGAAGCGCCGGTGATGGATATGATGCCGGTCGTGGCGATGGCCGCGCGGGAGCCGCAGGTCGAACAGCGCGAGTTCTTCGAATACCAGCTCTACGAGATCGCGCGCCCGGTGACGGTGGGCAGCAATGAGACCAAACAGGTCGAGTTCGTCAGCGGGGCGGGCATCCCGGCCAACACCTACTATGTGTTCAACGCGGGCATCCCCTTCTACGGCTACCCGGTCTACGACCAGTACGCGGGCACGGCCACGACGGGGGCGGTCAACACCTATCTTGAGTTCAGCACCGGGGAAGAGAACGGGCTGGGCGCGGATCTGCCCGCCGGGCGCGTGCGCGTCTACCAGGAAGACATCGACGGCGCGGCGCTGCTGATCGGCGAAAACCGGATCGGCCACACGCCAGAGGGCGAAGACGTGTCGCTGTACCTGGGTAACGCCTTCGACCTGGTGGGCGAGCGCTCGCAGACGCGCTTCAACCTGATCGCGGCCAACGTCCTCGAAGAGACGTATGAGATCCGCCTGCGCAACCGCAAGGATGACGTGGCGGTCGAGATCCGCGTGCCGGAGACGCTGTTCCGCTGGTCGAACTGGCAGATCCTGGAGTCGTCGCTGCCGTTCGAACAGCTCGATGCCAACACGATCGAGTTCCGGGCCAGCGTGCCGCCGGGCGGCGAGACCGTGATCACCTACACGGTGCGCTACACCTTCCCGCAGTAGCCCCGCTGCGCCGCGGGATCGACACAGGACAGGCCGCCCCGATCGCGGCCTGTCCTGTTTTTTGGGGCGGGCCGCGCTCAATGGGTCACCGGGATCGTCAGCCGCAAACAGCCGCCCGACGCCGGTGGCACGGCCACAGTCCGGATCGGGCCGTGATGCGCCTCGATCAGGCTCCGGGCGATCGCCAGACCGAGGCCGCAGCCTTCCACCCTGCGCGCCTTCGCGCTGCGGGGGCGGCACAAGGGCTTGATCAATCCGCAGCGAAAGAGGATTATTGAGCAGATGTGCTCAGTTGCAAAGATAAAGCGGAAGTAGGCAACACCTAAAGGTGGATGTTGTAGACGAGAGCTTTAAGCATGGGTTCACGACGCTGAAG
>DAOUBU010000010.1:0-2806 GCA_034432395.1 Anaerolineae bacterium | reverse complement strand
CCGTCACCGAGGGCGCTGAGATCTCCAGGGTGTCGCACAGGGTCGTCGTGCTGACGCGCTGGCCGGACTGCTGGAGGGTATAGACCGCTTTAATGAAATCGTCTACCGATTCCGATCGGCGCGCTTTCCGGGGCATACTGAGCTGTCTCACGCTGGCCTGCTGCCCGCATTGTAGCATGACTCCAGCATCAGGTGAAGCGGATCAGGCGCGCACAACTGTCTGCGCCCAGGCGATCGTCTCGCGCATGCCATCTTCAAAAGCGATCGATGGCGTCCAGCCCAGTAACGCCACGGCTTTGTGGATGTCAGCCACTGAGCGGCGGATATCGCCCGGCTGCGCCGGGTGATAGCGCACAGGATAGGTCTGGCGTGTATGGCCGAAATTCTCCAGTACCAGATCGGCCAGCCGGTTGATTGAAGTGTCGCGGCCCGATCCAAGATTGATCACCTGATGGTGAGATGCCGGATTGTCAATCGCATCGGCCCACGCGCGGACGACATCGCTGACGTGGACGAAGTCGCGGCTCTGCTCGCCGTCGCTGTGGATGGTGATCGGCTCGCCGCGCAGCACGTTGCCCAGGAAGATGGCGAACACACCTTGATACGCATTGGTCAGGCTCTGCCGCACTCCGTAGACGTTGAACATCCGAAAGGATGTTGGGATGAACGCGAAGTCGAGATCCCTGCGCGCCGCCGTCAGGTGGACATAGCGTTCGGCAGCGTACTTGGTGATGCCGTAGTACGACACCGGATCCGGCGGGGCGGTCTCCGGCGTCGGCACGACCGCTGGATTGCCGTAGATCGTCATCGAACTGGCGAACAGCAACCGGGGGACGCGGTGCGCCACCATCTGCCGCAGGATGTTGATCGTCCCCAGGGTGTTAACGTTCAGGTCATCGGTCGGATTCATGTACGACAGGCGGATCGAGGCTTGCCCGGCGATATGGCAGACGACATCGACGCCGCGCGCGAAGATCGGAGCCAGGTCGGCTTCGCGGCGCACATCCCCCTCGATAAATTCTGCCGCAGGATTGATGTATTCGCGGCAACCAGTGGTCAGATTGTCGAGGATGACGACAGCGTCTCCGCGCGCGATCAGCAGATCGGTCAGATGACTGCCGATGAACCCCGCCCCGCCAGTGATCAGGATGCGACGACTCATGAGTGGGCCTCTTTTTCGCCGGCGGAGAGCCGGGCTTCAGGCGGATAGACCGTATCCGACAGCGGTACGAAGACCCCGTCATCGGTGCGCCGCGTGTCACGGCGGACGAGCAGAAACTCAAACCAGACAGTCAGCAGGGTGAACAGGTAGCGGCTGCCCTGTTCCTGAAGTTTGAGCGCCGATATGCCGATGTGGCGATTGCGCCACGAGATAGGGACGACTGCATAAGAGTAACCGCGCACGATCGCCTTCAACGGCAGTTCGATCGTGAAGTTGAAATGCGGGGATACGAATGGCCGGCAGCCCTCGATGACATACGCGCGGTAGCCCTTGAAGGCGTTGGTGGTATCGTTGAAGCGCATGCCGAACATGATCCGGATGACAAAGTTGGCGATCCGGTTGATCACCAGCTTGAAGCGCGGGTAATCGATCACTTTCGAACCGCGTATGAAGCGCGACCCGAACGCGCAGTCAGCCCGGTCGCGCAGGATCTCGTAGTACTTGACCACATCTTCCGGCGCGTCGGAGCCGTCAGCCATGCAGATGATGACCGCATCCCCGGTGAAATGATTGAGGCCGAAAGCGACCGCGCGCCCGAAGCCGTTACGTCCGGTGTTTTTGATGACGCGGATGCGCGCATCTTTCTCGTGCTCGGCCTGAACGAGATCGAACGTCCGGTCACGACTGCCATCATCGACGACCAGGATCTCATGATTGCGGATGCCCGCCGCATCCAGGTGATCGCGCAGGCGCACGACCGTCTTCTCAACGTTGCCTTCCTCGTTCCGAGCCGGTATGACGATCGAGAGTTTCATGCGCGCTCCCTGTTCCACTTGGCCTGGCGCTGCTGGCGGCGGTATGCGCTGGATCAGCGCCCCAGACGCTGCTGCCAGGCGGCGACGATCTCTTCAAACACCATATCGATAGTCTTCGTGATCTCCCAGCCGGGAAGCTGCTGCTTCATATAGCTCAGATCGGAGATGTAGCAGATGTGATCGCCCGCGCGCGCCTGATCGCTATATTTGTAACGCATCTTCTTGCCGGTGAGCTGCTCGGCGCGGTCAAATGCTTCCAGTATGGACACGGAGTTGGCGCGCCCGCCGCCCAGGTTGAAGACCAGCCCGGAGCCGGGATGATCATAGAAGATCTCGATGGCGCGGGCGACATCGTAGGAGTGGATGTTATCGCGCACTTGCTTGCCCTTGTAGCCGAAGATGGTGTACTCGCGCTCTTCGACGTTGCAGCGGATCAAATAGCTGAGGAAGCCGTGCAGTTCGACCCCGCTGTGATTGGGGCCGGTCAGGCAGCCGCCGCGTAGGCAGCAGGTCTTCATATCGAAGTAGCGGCCGTATTCCTGCACCATGATATCAGCGGCCACCTTTGACGCGCCGAAAATGCTGTGCTTGCTGGCGTCAATGCTCATCTGCTCGGTAATCCCGTTGGCGTAGGCCGGGTCGGCGTAATCCCAGCGCGTCTCCAGCTCCACCATCGGGATGGTGTTCGGGCGATCGCCGTACACTTTGTTGGTGGACATGTGGACGAACACGGCATCTCGGGCGAAGCGGCGCGTCGCTTCCAGCAGGTTGAGCGTGCCGACGGCGTTGACGTCGAAATCGTCGAACGGGCGCGATGCGGCCAGATCGT
>DAOUBU010000009.1:0-72414 GCA_034432395.1 Anaerolineae bacterium | reverse complement strand
AGACTGCTGAAGGGTTGTTCATTCATCGCTACCCCCTTTCTTTAGGTAGCGAGTATGCCTCCTACTTTATTTTGATGCGATAGCCCTGGATCGCGGAATTGATGATGAATTCCACGGCGATACTCAACACATACGACTCAGCCGCCGACGCGCCCGCCCGCAGGGCGCGCGTCCGCCCCGCATTCAGGTATTCAACGGTGATCGCTCCCAGCGCCGCCCCCGCCAGCGTGCCGAGGATGGGCAGGGGGATGATCACCGTGCCCAACAGCGCTCCGACGATACCGGCCAGAATGCCCCCGAATGAGGTGCCGCGCGCGCGCATGCCGACAAACGGCATCCAGATATCGGTTGTGGAGCCGACGATCATCAGCAGGGTGATGATGATGAAGGCAAATGGAGTGAGCGGCGTAAAGGACGTGAGAAACCCGAAGGTGAGCGCGATCGCCCACAACAGAAACGGGCCGGGCACGAACGGGATGAACGAGACCACAACCGTGATCATCATGGCGAGGATGGTCGTCAGGGACAGGGCGGAAGTCAGGACATCGATCATGCTAACCCCAGATGCTCAAGCCTAAACTGACGAGATAGATCAGGACGATCGCTGCGCTGGCTGCAATTTCAAGGATATAGCCGACGACGAATAACTGTAAAGCGACGCGACCCGCGTGGAAGGCTTTGCGCATCTCGCCGAAGTAGATCAGCTCGATCGCGAGCGCCCCGATCACGGTGCCGATCAGCGTGCCGAGGATGGGCAGCGGGATGACAAAGGTGCCAACCAAGCCCCCCAGTATCGATCCGACTGCGCCCAGGCAGGTCAGGCCCGATGTGCGCACGCCCAGCATCGGCAGCCAGATATCACTGGTGACGTTGATCACCATGATGACGGTGATGATGATCGCGCTGAACAGCGTGATATGCGCGAAGTTATCGAGGAATGCGGTGACGACAGCGACCGCCCAGACCAGCAGCGCCCCCGGTAAGATCGGGATGAAAGAGAGTACAAAGGCGATCATGAGTAAAGCCGTACCCACGACCAGGGCGGCCGGCTGGGTGATGCCGCTCAGATCCATCGCTGCTCCTGCACGCTGTCCACGGTTCGATCACGACGAATAGGTGTCGGGCAGATCGTTCATGAACAGTACGCAGTCACCCGGCTGCAGGTTGCGTTGATACCACGCTACGGCTTCCGATAAAGTTGCCATGACATGGATCCGATCCGGATCGAAACCAGCGTCGAGCAGACCGGCACGGATCGGATCGGTCTGCTGAGCGCCGATCAGGATCACATCCGTTGCATGCTGGGCCGCTGTTTCCCCCAGTTTGCGATTTTCGCTCTCCATCATCGGCCCCAGTTCCACCATCCCCGGGGTGATCAACAGGCGGCGGCCCGTTTGATGCAGTGAAAGTACGCGCAGCGCATGCACAACGCCGACAGGATTGGCGCTGTAGGCATCGTTGATGATGGTGATGCCTTCTGGCGTCGTCTGGCGGACGAGACGGCTCTCCGCTGGCTGAAGCGAACGCACCCGGCGGGCGACATCGCGCAGCGGCATCCCCTCATGTACAGCGATCGCCGCTGCGAGCAGGATGTTGGTCACATTGTGCAGCCCCAGCAGCGGCGTTTCGAAACGGGCTGTCTCACCTGCGGCAACATCGGTGACATCAAAACGGAGGCCGTCCAGACTTTCCTCAACATTGGAAGCGACGAAACGTGGACCACCGGGGGGGACTGCGGCGGGATCGATGGTGCGGCTGACGGCGATCCGGTTTCTGGGATAGCCGCGTTCGTACATCTCACGGACGTAGGGATTGTCCCAGTTGAAAACGCCGAGGCCATCTTCTGGAAGCGCTTTGATGATCTCATATTTGGCGATGGCGATATTTTCCAGCGATCCGAAACGTTCGAGGTGCTGCGGGCCGACCTCGACGACGACGCTGATGGAAGGATGTGTCAGATCGCAGATGCGGGCGATCTCCCCCGGAATGTAGGCACCCATCTCGCAGATGAAATACTCGATGCTGTGATCGGCGGCGATATCATTGTTGATGGCGATGCATACCCCCATCATCGTGTTGTAGCTCTTTGGGGTGGGGTAGGCCCGGAAGCGCCCGTTCAGGATGTGAGCCAGATAGGTTTTGGTGCTGGTTTTGCCATAGCTGCCTGTGATGCCGATCACGATCGGGTTGACTTCATTCAAGACCCGGCGCGCCCGATGAATGAAGCGGGTGCGGAGCACGCTTTCGACTGGGAACATCAGGAAATTGGCGGCGATGAGCACCACAGGGGCGGTCAGCAGCAGGGTCAGACCCAGCAGGCTGATGCCGATGAAAACCAGCTCGGCCAGCGCGGAGCCGCGCTCCCAGGTGTTGATCGCGATCCAGCCGGCCACCATGATGAGCGTTTGCAGGGCGAATGCCGTGACGAGCAGCCGACGAGCGCGCGGCGTTGCGCGGAACTGCTTTTTGATTTCTCCCTCGGTGGCTGGCCAGACCGCGATCAGCGCGCCGACCACCCCGATTACGCCAAACATGAACGTGCCCGGCGCTTCGGTCAGAACGAAGAGCAGAGCGGCGCCGATCCCCCAGCTCAGCACGGGCCGCCAGGGAAGCCAGCGCCGCCGCTGCTGAAGCATCCAGCGCCCGAAACGCAGACTCATGTATTCTTCGATCTGGTAATAGCGCGCCAGCCGATACGCGCGATACCAGGTTCCTGCCAGCCAGATGAGGCCGATGATGCTCGATAGGACAGCGTTCGACATACGCCCTCAATGGGTTAAAAAATGCGTGACGATGCGGACGAATTCGGCATTCCGCTCCAGGTAAGCATAATGACCCGCTCCCGGAAAAGTCACCAGGCCGGCATCCGGGATCGCTTGTTCCAGGGTTTTGCCCATCCACAGCGGGGTATCTTCATCCTGATCGCCCCAGATGAGCAGTGTCGGCGCGCTGATGCGTGCCGCAAAGGGACGCAGATCCTCGCCGATGATGCGTTTGAACGTCTCGCGCATGATGCCTGAAGTCTGTTTGAAATCGGGCGAGCCGTAGCGCTGGTTGTACCAGGTGCTCATCTGTTCGGCGATCCTGCGGCCACCAAGACGATTGGCGACGGCGCGCATGGCTTTGAAAGCGCGTAAACGCACAGTCGGGATCAGTCTGCGCTGCGGCGGCACGCCAGCAGCACTCGTGAGCACCAGCTTGCTCACGCGGGCCGGATATTCGGATGCCAGGATCAGACCGATACGTCCGCCGAAGGAATGGCCGATCACGGCTGTCCGCTTTACGTCGAGGTGATCGAGTAAGTGGATAACGATCTTCGCATAGTCACAGGCCGACCAGGCATGAGGTGGAGAAGCGCTTGAGCCGAAACCCGGTAAGTCGGGAATGATCATTTCAAAGCCGCTGCGGCTCAGCCCCTGTGCGGTTGAGAGCATCAAACTGCTGTCAACCCCCCAGCCGTGCAGCAGTGTCACCGGGAGAAGAGACGACTGCGATGGTCGAACATGATAGAGTCCGAGCGGGATGCTGTCGATCTGAACCGTCTGAAGCGAAAACGATGCGGACGTGACTTCGCTCATGACTCAACCACGATCTGCGCGTTCACCGCTTGAAGTTTGGCGATCACGCCAGCAAAGGTGTGTTCAAGCGCCTGGGCGTTATCGATGACCGAAACCCCTTGAGCGACCAACGCCGCAGCCAGCATGCCCAGACCGGTGCGCACGTCCGGCGAGTCCATGTAAATGCCGCGCAGCGGAGACGGCCCGACCACGATCGCGCGGTGAGGGTCGCAGAGCACGATCTGCGCCCCCATGGCTTTGAGCTTATCCACGAAAAGCAGTCGGTTGTTATAGAGCTTTTCGTGAATGAGTGACGTTCCGCGCGCCTGAGTGGCGGCCACCGTCGTGACTGCGACCAGGTCGGACGGGAAACCGGGCCAGGGCGCGGTTTCGACCGACGAGTCCACATCTTCTTCGCGATTCGAGATCGTCAAAACCTCATGATGAGGCACGTGCAGGGCGAATTGATCGACATCGAACTGGATCCCCAGCCCGGCATAGATCTTGCGGATCATGCGCAGATCGGCGCTGCGGCAGCCCTCGATCGTCAGCCGTCCCCCCGTCATCGCGGCGATTGCGGCCACGCTGGCGGTCTCGATGTGATCGGAGGGGATGGTCAGTTCCGCTCCAGTCAGGTGTTCAGTGCCGAAGATACGCAGGCGGTTCGAGCCTGCTCCCTCAACCGCCGCGCCCATTTGATTGAGCGCATGGGCCAGATCCTCAATATGCGGTTCGCAGGCGGCATTGCGCACAATGGTCTCTTTGCCGAGGCTGGCTGCGAGCAGCATCGTTAGCGCGGTCGCGGTCACGCTGGCCTGGATCAGGATGATATCGCGGCGCTCCCAGCCGATGCCGGTTATCTCAACAGCCCCATCGCGAGTGACAACGTCCAGGCCCAGATCGCGCAGGGCTTCCAGATGCGTGCGAATGCGATTGAGGGGGAAGTCAATTTCCACCCGAGCGTAGCGCCGGCGGGCGAGCAGAGGAGCGGCCAGCAAGATGATGCCGATCGTGGCGTCTGTTTCCGTCTGCGTCAGGGGACGACGCATGATCTGGGCGCTGTTGATGACGATCGTATCCTCAGCAACGTCATCGATCACGGCTCCAAGTGACTGCGCTGCGAGCTGCATCGCGTGCGTGCTGCGCGTGCGGGGGAAATGATGCAAAGTCACTGTATCTTCAGTCATGAGCGCCGCTGCGAGCAGCGCTTGAGCCGCGTTGGCGTTGCCGGAGGGGCGGTACACGCCCGTCAGCGGCGCACTACCGGTGACGTGGATCCGCATGCCGTTCATGTCCTTCTGTCATCAGGGCCGAGATCGTGCCCCGCCTCGCTTAATCTTCTAATGCCGGGGCATACGGAGCAACCGCCCGCGCGATCTGCGCTGCGACCCGCGCGTTGTTCAACAGCAAAGCGATGTTCGCACGGCGCGAGTAACCCTCGGTCAGTTCGGCGACGCGGCTGAGTAGGAAAGGCGTCACAGCTTTGCCGCTGATATTCTGCGCATCCGCTTCGCGCACCGCCTGTTCGATCGCGCGCTCGATGATTTCAGCGGGGACTTCGTCAGCTTCCGGAACCGGGACTGCGATCAGGATCCCCTGGTTCAGGCCCAGACGGCCCGCGCTGGTGATGATCTCCGCCGCCTGCTGCGGTGTCTCCACGCGAACATCAATCGGAAGGCCGCTGCTGCGCGAGTAAAACGCGGGCAGCGTATCCGTCCCCAGACCGATGATCGGCACGCCATACGTTTCCAGTACTTCCAGCGTGCGCGGTAGATCGAGAATGGCTTTTGCGCCTGAACTCACGACAGCGACCGGTGTCCTGCTCAACTCGATCAGGTCAGCGCTGACATCTTCTGGATGTCCCCGGTGGACGCCGCCGATGCCGCCAGTGGCAAAGACCCGGATCCCCGCCATATGAGCGACGATCATTGTGCCGGCCACCGTCGTTGCCCCGTGTTCCTTCAACGCGCAGGCGATAGCGATATCGCGGCGGCTGCACTTGCGCACCTGAGCGGCGTCCAGCCGGCCCAGCATCTCGATCTCATCGGGCGACAGTCCGACCCGGATCTGCCCTGCGAGGATCGCAATCGTGGCCGGGGTTGCGCCATTTTCCCGGACTGCTGCTTCCATCGCCAGTGCGGTTTCGACATTGGTGGGGTAGGGCAGACCGTGCGTGATCAGCGTGGACTCTAAAGCGACGACCGGCCCGTTGTTTTCCAGCGTCTGCTGGACGGATGGAGAGATCATCAGATGCGCGTGCATCCAGGACATCCTTTTTTTCAGTGATATGCAGTTATGTCTGCGATCTTAGATGACCGGAGGCATTTATTCCAGTTGTAAATCGCCCCGATCGAGCGGGAGACTGCGCGTCTATCGGACGGGGGGCATACCGGGTATAATTCGCAGTGGAACGGGCACTTTCAACGGCGATCGGGTGCGCACATGGCCAGGATTGACGAGCAGGGTATCGAGGCAACACGACGCCGCAGACGCCGGCAGAATCGCCGTGAGATCGTGTTGCCGTTCGCCATCGCTCTGTTCATCCTGATCGGTCTGGTACTGCTGACCGCGGTTCTGCCGCGTGAGGGGGTGCCCTCCGTCACCGCGAATTTGCTGGCCACGCTGTTTTTCCTGTGTCCGCTGGCGCTGTGTCTGCTTCCGTTTGCGCTGATGCTGGTGGCGGCGATTTATGGTCTGGGGCAGTTGAATGAGCGGGCCGCACGACCGCTGATCGCAGTCGAGCGCCTCTCCATTCAGGCCCGGCAGAGCGCGGAACGTCTGGGGCAGCAGATCGCCGAGCGCACGATCGCGTTGAGCAGCGCTTACGAACAGTTCGATCGAGCCGTCATTAGTAAGTTGGACGCAGCAGGGGCACAACAGCCCGCAACAGGAAAACGTGATCATGACGAATCAGGAAACACGACCGTTTGACCGGTCTGCATGGCGCCGCCGAATGCTGCTGATCGGCGGTGGCGTCGGCCTGCTGGTGGGGCTGCTTTCAGCCTTCCTGTACTTGCGGGCGGCGGATGAACATATCCGCAAACAGGGGGTTCCCCCTCCCGCAGGCAACGGGGAACTGATCGGCCTGGCGCTGGCAGTTCTGGCCGTGGTGCGTCAGATTTCGGAGCTGGGACGCCCCGACTTGAAACGCAAATGATGACCGTACTCACTGCGGAATGTGAAAAGATAAACCATGTGCGGCAGATTCGCTCAGGTCATTGACCCTGAGCAGATTCAGCAAATGTTCGACCTGTCGGGCAGGCCCGATATCCCTGCCCGTTATAACATCGCCCCGACTCAGCAGGCTTATGTCATCCTCAATGAGCGCCCGCTGGAGCTGAGACCCCTGCGCTGGGGCTTGATCCCGTCATGGGCGAAGGATGCGGCGATCGGCAGCAAGCTGATCAATGCGCGTGCGGAAACGCTGGAGGAAAAGCCGTCATTTCGCGATGCGGTACGAAAACGCCGCTGCATCGTCCCGGTCAGCGGTTTCTTCGAGTGGAAGTCTGAAGGGGGAGTGAAACAGCCGCTGTATATCCATCCGTCTCATCAAGGGCTGCTCGCGCTGGCCGGTCTGTGGGAACAGTGGAACGATCCGGCATCCGGTGAGATCGTCGCGACATTCACCATCATCACCACAGAGGCGAACGCTTTCATGCGAACCTGGCACGAGCGAATGCCACTGATTTTATCCCCGGCTGATTACGCCCCGTGGCTGGTGGAAGATGATTTACCAGCCATACGCGCGCTGCTGAAGCGTCCGGCGGATGATGCAGTTGAGCTGACAGCTTATCCGGTCACCAGGGCGGTCAATCGTCCAACGTATGACGCGCCTGACTGCATCATCCCACTGGCAGGATGAGCGGTCACGCTAGCGGGCGCCGCCACCCCGCATTCGTTTTTCGATCAGATCTTTGAACGGATCTTTGCCCGGTTTGATCAGCACTTCCCGGCTGCGTCCGCCGTCTTTCGATTCGCCGACAACGCCCAGTTCGACGAGCAGATCCATGATTCGCGCAGCGCGCGGATAGCCGACGCCCAGCCGCCGCTGAATGAGCGACGCCGAGGCTTCTCCGGTTGCGATGACCAGGGCGATGGCCTGCTCGAGCAGCGGATCGGTCTCCGCCAGGAACTCGCGCCGCGTCAGGCCGCGCTCCCACGGCGCGATCGACTCGATCGGAAGTTCTCCAGCAGCACGCTTGCGCGCAGCCCAGTCTTTCCAGTACTGGGTGAGCGCGCGCACTTCATCATCGCTGACGTAGCAGCCCTGCAAACGACGCGGCTGCGGTGTGTCTGCGGCCTGATAAAGCATGTCGCCACGACCGAGAAGCGTCTCCGCGCCGATGGTGTCCAGAATCACGCGCGAGTCGATGCCGGAGGCAACCGCGAATGAGATCCGCGAGGGGAAATTCGCCTTGATCAAACCGGTGATGACATCGGTGCTGGGCCGCTGAGTGGCAACGATCAGGTGCATCCCCACCGCGCGCGCCATTTGAGCGAGCCGGGTGATCGTCTTTTCGGTCTCGTCCGGATGGCTGAGCATGAGATCGCCGATTTCATCGATCATGATGACGATGTACGGCATGTACTGTTCTTTGCGGCGGCGGCCCAGACGTTCGTTGTAGGTATCGATATTGCGAGCCGCGGCTTCTTCCAGCACTTTGTACCGGCGATCCATCTCGCGCGTGCACCAGCGCAGCACGCCGATGATGCGTTCCTGATCGACTTCAACCGGGCCGAGCAGATGGGGGATGCCGTTGAACCGGCTCAACTCCACCATTTTGGGGTCAAGCATGACGAGCTTGACTGCGTCCGGAGGATTTTCGAGGATCAGCGCCGAAGCAATGGCCGCGATGCAGACCGATTTACCGCTTCCGGTCGTGCCGGCGATGAGCAGGTGGGGCATCTGGGTGAGATCGACACCCACAGGAGCGCCGGCCACATCGCGACCCAGCGGAATGAACAGCGGCGATTTTTTCTTGGCCGCCTGCTCCTGATACCCCCGACTTTCGATGACGCTGCGCAGCGCCACCACACTGGGATTTTTATTGGGAACCTCGATGCCGATGTAGGTATGGCCGGGAACCGGTGTTTCGAGACGCAGCCGTTTGGCCGACATGGCCAGAGCCAGGTCGTTGGCCAGGGAGGCGATCTTGTTGATGCGCGTTCGAGAGAACGTCGGGGCTGAGCCACCGCCAGAGGTCATGTCGCTGAACGGCTGAACGGCATACTGGGTGACCGTGGGGCCGACTTTCACATCGACCACGTCCACATCGATATCGAATTCCAGGAGCGTGTTTTCGATCAGGACGACGTTCTGATTGATCTCCTGTTCGTTGGGGAGATTGATTTCGATATCGCGCAGCAGCGATAAAGGTGGAAGCACCGGATCGCGTTTGGGAACCTGGCGCGGTTCTTTCATCCCCGCAACGGTGAAATAGCGTTTGATCCGTCCATCAGGCCGCTCAACGACTCCCGGCCCTCCTGTTTTGGTCGCTCGTGTTTTGATCGTCCCGATGGCGTTGAAATTGATCTCCCGCCGGCTGGCGAGAATGAGTGGCCCGCTGCCAGTGCTCAAACCATTTTCCCCGTCTCCCGGTTGAACAGAGGCTGGGACGCTGTCGAGAGCGGCGGCTGGACTCGTTGGCTGTGATCCGGTCTCGCCTTCAAGGGCAGCCACTGCCCTGGGGGTAGTGAACACCGGACGCTGTGAAGGGGGCAGGAGTTTCCAATCCGGGCGGATGCGCAGGATCGTAAAACTGCGTGCGCGCTGGGCCTGCACCGCTTCAGGGGACGGGGTGATCGATCCATCTGCCCCCACGAGGATCGGTTCGACTTTGGCCCGTGCAGATCGACTTTTCTGGCGACGGGCTGAATTTTCGGCCCGGATGCGCGTTCCCCAGGTGTCGAGTTCCTGCGCCGTTGTCATCAACCAGGCGCTGATCTGCCTGCGACTGATGCCGAGGATGATTGCAAGAGCGGTGAGGAAGATCGCGCTCAGGGTCACCGCGGCCAGCGGCGGGCCGAGCAGAGTGGTCAGCGCGGTGCTCAAGGCCCAGCCGATCTGACCGCCGCCCTGGCCGAGGCGCGCAATGCTGCGGAACTGATCCGGTGAACTGGAAGCGAGATGGAGCAGCCCCAGGGCCGCCAGGAAGCCGAACTCAAGCGCAATGATGCGCCGGGCGGGAAGGTGAATATGGATGCCGAATCTCGGTAAGAGCAGGATCACGCCGAGCAGCAGAATGCCCGCGCTGATGACCGCAGCGCCGTACCCGAATAATCCCGTCAGGGCATTGGACCAGGCGGCTGCGACGGTCGTATCGGAGGCGACATTGAACAGAGACAGCATCGAGACGATGCCGAACACGATCAGCAGCAGCGCCGCGATTTCATCGATCCACGAGGGAAGTGAGAGCACATCGAGCACGCGCTCCCAGAACTCGGCTGCACGATCGAAATCGGGCCGGGTATCGGGGTTGGCTACAGGGGGCTGATCTTCCCCCGACTGCGACTTTTGAGCGGCACGGCTGCGCTGAGGTTTTGCTTCGTCTGTTGGCCCGCCCGAAGCCGCCCTGGTGGCCGCAGCGCCTTTATTCGAAGTTGAACCGCCCGCTTTTGGGCTGGCAGAGCTGCGTTTGGGTTCGTCAGCCACGGCTGCGTTTACTCCGGAAATCGACCACAGTCGAGATTATATCATGCGGTCGTTTCAGCCTGAGTGACAATAGCAGCAAGGAGGGATGCCCCTATCTGACGGACGCAAGTCGCGATCATCGATCGGCGTTCAGTGCGCGTAAACTCAACCCCAGTCGGCGCGCGCGTCCATCGATGCTCAGGATGCGCGCCTGAACAACCTGCCCCTCCATCACCACATTGCGGGGATGCAGAAACTGACCTTCCGCCAGTTCCGAAACATGGATCAGCCCTTCGAGACCGTCCTCGATCCGCGCGAACGCGCCAAAATCGACCACGCTGGTGATCCTGGCCGAAACATACTGTCCGATCGCGTAGCGCTGATGAACCGTCTGCCACGGATCCGGCGTCAACCGTTTGATGCTCAAGGCTATCCGCCCGGCGGGTTTGTTCACGTCCAGCACAAAGGCCTGCACACGCTGCCCGCGTTTGAGAATGTCATTGGGATGGCTGACACGGCCCCAGCTCAGCTCGCTGATATGGATCAGCCCTTCCAGGCCGCCGAGATCGACGAAAGCGCCAAAATCGCACAGATTAGTCACCTGACCCTCGACCTGATCGCCCGTTTTGAGGCGATCGAGCAGACCTGCTCGTTCCCCCGGACGGGCTTGAGCCGCGCGTTCGGAGAGGATCAGGCGGTTCTGTTCTTCGCTCAGTTCGATGATACGTAGCACGATCGTTTGCCCAATGCGATCGGTGAGCGCTTTCTGACGTATGTTGAGGTTCGGGCTGTTCGGAAAGCTGACGAGCTGACTGGCAGGAACGAAGCCGCGAAGGTGATCATACTCCACCAACAGTCCGCCGCGATTACAGCCGATCACCATCAGCTCGATCGTTTCGTCACGTTCGTAAATCGATCGCAGATCCGCCCAGGATGCCGTATGGTCAACGCCAGTCCTGCTGCTGACCGGGGTGGTTGGGCTGATGCCAGAATTCAGTCTGACAGCGGCTGTGGGGCGCTCGAGCATGTCCACAGCCGCTGCGGAAACCCGATCGTCATCATCTTTGAGCAGTGCGGCCCAGTAACTTTCATCCACGTCGAAGTTTGGCGGCGCCTGGTAATCGCGCCGCTGATGATTGTTCATTTATACGGCCTCAGCTAACAATAAACATGGCTCAGTCTATGGATTTCCATATCAGTATATCACCATCTTGTCCGATAGTGCTGACTAGATGCAGGGATGAATAAGCATGAGAATTAAGGCAGCGGATCTGAAGTCCGCCAGGCTAAGCCGGCAGCCTGAGCACGGCAGCCCGGGATATCACGTCATTTCACGCGGCTCAGTTCGCTGTGCTGCGACTGCGGCATTTTCCATTTCAGCCAGCCGGTCGGCAACAGCCTGGATGGCAACCGTCTGTTTGCGATAAAAGTCCGACTCGCTCAACGAGATCTTTGGAAAGACTTCTTTCACCTTCATGCCCTTGAGGAAGCGCATCTCCAGAATGTTGTATAACGTCCATTCCGGGCTGGTGAGCTTGCGCTCTCCCGGCGGACGCAGAGACTCGATGGCTTCGTTCAGCACAGCGCGCAGCGCCCGGGCGGGATTGTTATCGTGTTCTGGCAGCGCTGACTGAACGACACGAAGCTCCAGCAAACGGCTGTTGTTGAGACCGGGGCCGCCCCAGTAGTGACGCAGTGCTGCCCAGACCTGCTCTTTGAACTGGTCTCCGGCCTTGATCGGGCTGTCCTCGATCTCGATAGCCGCCGGGGGCAGCGCGATCGCCGCATTGGATCGGCCTACTTTGAACTCGATCTGTTCTGTGTTGCCGCGCGTGATCTGAAGCTGAGGCACCAACCCTTCCAGCGATGCGAGAATATCCGTTTGCAGCACGAGATCGGACAGGGTGCGCGCAGCACGCCGGGCGAAGACGGCCAGCATCATGTACTCATCATCCGTTAAATTGATTTCCGCTGCGCGGGCCTGTACTCCCAGAACACCGATCGGATTGCCGGTGCGCTGATCGAACAGGGGGGTCAGCCAGAAGGTATTCCAGCTCAGTGGTGAATATCGGCCTATGCTGTCGTTGTTCGATCGCGTCCGGCTGGCCAGGCGATCCTGAATCTGTGCTGCCTGCTGTTCCAGGTCTGAGACTGAAGGTTGGATCGGGCCGACGGTGCAGATCACATCGGCCTTGCTCTCTCCACCCCCGTTGCGAAACTGGCCGATGAAAGCAGAACTGACGCGCAGATAATCGCAAGCCGCGGCCAGAATGGCCTCCAGAAGCTGGATCAGATCGCTTCTGGCGAGCAGTCGATCCGACAGCTCCTGCACCTGCTGCAGCCGTTCGATATCTTCCCCGGCATAGACGAGCCGCTTCTCCAGCCAGGGGAGGGACAGCGCCACCATCCACTGCCAGAACAGAACGACGGCGACAACGGCGAATGGGGTGAATGATTGACCGGGCACGCCGAGGATCCGGGTGGCGGAAGTGGTGAACAACACCGTCACTAAGGCGAGCAGGCCGGTGCCGGGGCCGCGCAGCAGGAAACGCAGCAGTTCGAGTTTGACGACGCGATCGGGCTGACGTGAACCGAAAAAGGACAGGGGATAGGCCAGGAAGAGCAGCATGAGGATGACGACGATGTTGGCTGCATTGACGAGGAACAGACCGATGAGCGAAAACTCTTCACCGGGGCCGAGGATGACCGAGAAGGGAAAAATCCCGATCGCAGGCGTGAGGAGTGCAAATTGCAAATATCCCATGCGGCGCCGCGTGTTTCGAGTCAGACAGCGCAGGCGCGCGCGCTGGACATTGATGAAAGCAAACAGCGCACTGATGAGAAAATAGATCACGTACAGTGGAAATAAGACCCCGCCCACCGTGCTTGCGAGCGGGCCCGTGAAATAAGGCGATCGGGTGGGGACAGGATGGATGAGATGATCGGTGAACAGCGCAGCGGCCAGAAAAACAGCGCTGATCACATAGAGGATGCGGATGATCCGTTTACGGCGTCCACGGGATGGAAGACCGGTTGTCGCCAGCAGTGCATCGGAGAGGTGGATCAGCGCCACCGGCATGAACGCGATCCCGATCCACTGGAAGCGGATCGCCACCATCGTTGCGCTGAGACCAGGCCCTAACGACATGAAAACATCGCCGATGTAGGTCACCGTCACACAGGCGAGCACGAGGGCCGACGTGCGCGCGACGCGATCGTGCAGATTGCGCGAAAGATTGTAAAGCAAGAGCGATGCAGCAATGATGACGATGGCCGCTGCCAGCGTTTCATTGATCAGATCGAGCACCGCTGCCAGTGCAGCTTCCACAGCCAGAAGATCCTGCATGTTCACATGTCCAACCCGAGTCAGCGCACATTGGCCGTGAAAAACACTGCGACGTCGTGGTTGGGCAGATACCTGTCATTAAAACCGCAAAAAACAAAGCCGGATTGGCGAAAGAACTCGACAGCCGGGTAATTTTTGGTTGAGATCGCGGCCTGCAGTCGGGTCAGTTCATATGCTGAGGCCCACTTGCGCGCGGCTGCGATCAGCTTTGTGCCAATCCCGTGCCGCCGGTACGGTTGATCGACAACCAGAAACTGGATAGTGCCGAACTGAAACTGTGCTGCCCGGCTCATACCGAGATAACCGATGATGCCATGATCGCGCTGTTCCGCGACCAGTAACCCGTGATCGGTGTTCAGATGACGACGCAGATCATCCGCGCTGATGCTGGGCGTGATCGTCAGCAGGCGCGGCAACCGTTCTTTGCGCAGACGGGCTTCGACCTGCTCATCGTCCTGCTGAACATGAAGCTGCCAGACAAACTGGGTTTCGTAGCCGGGGTTGATGCTGAGGCATTCCAGCACGTCCTGAGACTGTGCGTCGCGGATGATCAGGTTGGGCGCGGCACCTGATGTCATGGATCGACTCCAGTTTCAGGCAAGGTAGGCATCACCGAACATTCCTGCGATGATCACCTGAACCTGTGGCGCATCCGGGGCTGCGCCGAGCGCATGATAAACCCCTTTTTCGACCTGTTCATACCGTTCCCGATCGACGTGGACGCGAAACAGGCGTGATGACCGCACTTGGATCCAGGCATTGACCCCTGTCGGCGTTTGAACCCGGACGTTGCCCAGCGCGGAACGCAGGGTGATCGGTTCGAAGGCCTCGTGCGGCAGGGTCACCACGATATCGCCGAAGCCCGTAGCGATCACCCCTCCCTGGATGATCAGCGCGCTCATGTCAAACTGCACCGCGCCGATGCTGGTGCTCACGGCGATGCGCCACGGCAGATCGCGCGCCAGGCCCAGATCCCAATCCGCGAACGAACTCCACGGCGTGGCGGCGCGCTCAAAAATCAATGTGGCCTGGTGGTCTTCGACGAGAAGCTGAGGGCGGCCCTCACGCGCAAACGTACCCGCGATCAGGCGTCCCTCGCGCGGGAGCGCCCGCGCCAGCACGTCGATCTCACCGGATTGGATCTCCAATGTGGCCGCTTCCACGCTTCCGCGGGTGATACCGAATGAGCGGCTGGCTGTTGACGGGCTGAGATCGCCGCGCAGCAAAAGCAGGCCGCCAGCGGCGATCAGCAGCAGCGGCCACAGCGAGGCTGCATCGAACGATCCGAGGAAGTAAAAGTTGTTGAGCAGCAGGAGGATGCCCGCGATCAACGCGAGCACCGCCAGCAGGAAGACTCCACGCGCTGGAGCCGACGAGGAGCGAGTTCCGGGTCGTTGAGTGCGCATGGAGTCTCCCTGGGTGGCAGCGGGGAAGCTAATCCTCGTACAGATAGTCGCGCAGAATCACATGAGCTGAGGACTGACGCAGTCGATTGAGCGCCTGTGCCTCAAGCTGGCGCACACGCTCGCGCGTGACGCCGATCGCCTGCCCGACTTCTTCAAGTGTATACACGCGCCCATCTTCCAATCCGTAGCGCAGCTTGAGGATCTGGGCCTCGCGCTGCGGCAGACGATCGAGAGCGACGTTTAACTGCTCGTGGAGCAGGTTTGTCGCCACTTCTTCAGCGGGAGCAGGGCTGTTGACGTCTTCGACGAAATCCCCGAAAGTCGAATCGCCTTCATCGTCGATCGGCGTTTCCAGGCTGACCGGGCGGCGGGCGATCTCCAGCAGATTTTCGATCTTGTCCGGCGTGGTTTCCATGCCGATCGCCAGCTCCTCGATCGACGGATCACGACCCAGATCCTGCGTCAGGCGCATCTGCACGCGGCGCAACCGGTTGAGCTGATCGCCCATGTGAACCGGCACGCGGATCGTGCGCCCCTGATCGGCAACTGCACGACTGACAGCCTGGCGAATCCACCAGGTGGCATAGGTGCTGAATTTGTGGCCGCGCCGATAATCGAACTTACGGGTGGCACGGATCAGGCCGATATTGCCTTCCTGGATCAGATCGAGGAACGGGACGCCGCGACCGATGTACTTCTTGGCGACGCTGATGACCAGACGCGCGTTAGCCCGCACCAGATGTTCCTGTGCCAGCTCACCGTCATTGATCAGCTCGCGCAGGGTGTAAACATCATCCAGCGGCAGACGGTCGCCGCGTTCTTCCAGCAGCGCGCGCGCCTCTTCAGCGCGTTCCATGCGCTTGGCCAGCATGACCTCTTCCTCAGCCGTCAGCAGAGGGACGCGGCCCGCCTCTTTCAGGTAAAGGCCGACGACATCATCGCTGTCAAGCGCCTGCTGATAGCCGGCATCGTCACTCAGATCGTCATCGATCCACAGGCCGATCTCATCATCGTCATCGGCCAGGTCGAGATCGAAGTCGAGATCGCCGTGCCGCCGCGACTCCGGGTCATAGAGCAAGTCTGGACGCGCAGTGTCGATGCTGGCAGCGACATCCACCCCTGCTTCAAGCAGCTCATCGATCAGGTCATCGAGCAGGGCGATATCGCGCTCAGCATCTGGCAGCAGTGCGAGGATCTCGTCATAGCTGATGCCGCCCTGCTGACGTGCCCGTTCCAGAATTTTCGCGCGTACTTCGTCTTTGGATACCATTACTGCAAGCATCGATTACACCGTGTGATACTCAACCTAGCATAGCACAGCCCGCATCATTCTTAAATAAACCATGCGAGCATCTCTTGACCATGCCCGGAAACCAACGAACGATAAGCAATCGCAGGCTGGCTGCAACCAGCCTTACATTCGTCCAGCGTTGAAATCTGGGCGCTACAGGAAGCGATCGAATCGGAACGAGAACTGCTAACCAGCAGCACTCCCGCCGTGTGGAGTACGATAACCCTGTTCAGTCGAGCGTTCGGTCGCTGCGTGCGCAACCGAAAATGGAACAGTCTGCGAACTGCCAGCTCACTATCTGACACAAGCAATCAATCACAATATCGATGATTTTATTTCTTGTCAAGAAAATTTAAGAAATTTTTATCTGACTTAAAGCCGATCTTGCCTCCGACTGATCCGGATGAGGCCTGTGATTGAAGGGCGGGCGGGGTATGCTGCGATCACCGGATGCGCGTTCGCCGCAGAAATGCCGGCGGATTGCCAAATTTCTGACCTGCACCCTTTGACACCGGAGATTCGCCCGGTTAAAATCGATGCATTATCTTACGAAAGCCGACAGACAAACGAACCAGCCTGTATGACTCTGGAAATGCCGTTTCAGCGCCGCCGCAGCCGTCGCCGCAAGACCCGTGAGGTCAAGGCGGCTGTTTTGCGTTGAAGTGTCGGCAACGACCCGTTAAAGCGCAGAACAAATCCCCTGACCTCGCGAGTAGAGGCAGGGGATTTTCGTTACAGGATACTGAAAGGAAGTGCTGCCCTTGTCACGATCGGAACACGCGCCCACGTACAATATCGGGATCTGGGGGGCATCGGGATATGCCGGCCAGGATCTTGTGGAGATCCTGGCGCGTCATCCGAATGCAGCCATTCGCTACGGCACTTCGGGGACGTACGCCGGTGAGCCGATCCCGCATACCGATCTGCGTTACATCAAACCGGAACAGGCCACTTTTGCGGATCTCGACGTCGTTTTTCTGGCCTTACCGCATGGTGTTGCCGCGCGGACGGCCGCGCAGGCGTTGCAAGCCGGCGTCAGGGTCGTCGATCTATCAGCCGATCTGCGGCTGAACACGCCAGATGCGTACAAACGCTGGTATGGTCACGAGCATCCACACCCTGAACTGCTTCCCACCGTCTACGGACTTCCGGAGATCAACCGCGCACAGATCATCGGTCAGACGCGGATCGCCGCCCCAGGATGCTATCCGACAACGACGATCCTGGGCCTGTATCCCCTGCTGAAGCATGATGCACTCGATCCGGCTTATCCGATCGTCGTCGATGCCAAATCAGGGGTCAGCGGAGCGGGCCGCGAACCGAAGCCGCATCTGCATTTCGTTGAGGTATACGGTAACCTGACGCCCTACAATCCGGGGCGCGTTCATCGGCATGTCGGTGAAATTGAACAGGAGCTGCGGCGCATCAACCCGCGCGCGGGAACCCTGATTTTCACGCCGCACCTACTGCCAGTCGATCGCGGGCTGATGGCCAGTATCTATGTGCAGCTCGCGCCCGGATGGCGCAGCGACCAGATCCAGGCGCTGTACGAGGAGACGTATGCCCACGAGCCGCTGATCGATGTGCTGCCCTCCGGCCAGCAGGCGACGCTCAAGCATGTTGTACGCACCAATCGCTGTGCGATCAGCATCACACCGGCAGCCGAGTCATTCGTGCACATCACCAGCGTGACCGACAATCTGCGCAAGGGCGCTGCCAGCCAGGCGGTGCAGTGCTTCAATTTAATGGTTGGACTGGAAGAGACGACGGGGTTGTTATGACGGGAGTATCCGCCGCTGATGCGATCACGGTGATCAAGATCAGCGGACATGAAATTGACGATCTCACCGCACTGGCGCGCTTTGCTGAGGTCGTGGCGCACTACCCACAGCGCGTCATTGTGGTACACGGCGGGGGGAAGGAGATCAGCGCGCTGCAAACTGCGCTGGGGATCGAACCGCGCTATGTGGACGGTCAGCGTGTGACCGATGCAGCGTCACTGTCCCTTGTTGAAATGGTGCTGTGCGGCGCGGTCAACAAACGTCTGGTGCGCGTTTTACTGCGGGCGGGTGTCGATGCGGCGGGCATGAGCGGCGTCGATCGACGGTTGATCACGGCGCGCAAGCTCGAGATCCCGGATGCCGATCTGGGCTTCACCGGCGTTCCCGCAGCGGTTAACCGGGATATCCTGCTGGACTTCACCGGGCGCGGGATCGTTCCGGTGATCGCGCCAGTCTGCTTCGGCGAGGAGCACAACTTCAACGTGAACGCCGATCTCGTTGCGGGGGCGGTTGCGGCCAGTGTTCAGGCCAGTCAGCTCATCTTTCTGAGCAACGTGCCCGGCGTGCTCAATGGTCAGGGTGAGCTGTTATCCCGTCTGACGGCGGCGGAGACGCAGGGATTGATCGCGGACGGGGTCATTTACGGCGGGATGCTGCCCAAAGTGCGTACTGCGCTCGACGCGCTGCACACGACGGGGACGCAGACCGTGATCACCGATCTGAACGGCCTGGCTCAGGGAACCGGGACGCGCTTCGTCATCTGAATAGCAGGCTGACGCAGGGGGTCAATAACAGGATTTTGCGATGGAGACGCCTCGAAGTCATGACGAAAAAGCGATGCTGGAGGCGCTGCATGAGCTGATCAACGGCCTGTATCCGCCGGCCAAAGCCAGCGCGATCATGGCTGCATTTCGATCCGTATTGAACGACCAGACCGAGACAGCGCAGCGCGCCGCTGTGCTGGAGTACTGGCTCGATTTCTACCGGCTGCAGGCGTACCGTCTGCGGCGAAAGCGGCGGCGGGCTACGGTCAAAGAGCGGCTGACCCCGTGTTCGGCCTGTGGCTATCCGGTTTCGCACCGGCATCATCTATGGACTCTGGAGGCACATGGCGAAAATGCGGTGACGATCCAGCTTTGCGCCAACTGTCATGAGCTGTATCACCTGTTGTACAACGCGCTGGTGCACGACTCGGAGTACAGCCGTACCGTTGCCCTGCACGCGATGGCTTCTCCAGCCCTCACCGCAGAGACGCTCAGCCGGATCATGGGATGGTGTCTGGCGGTTATCCGCTACGAGGCCGATAACGGTTGGATCGATGGGAATGTGGGAACCAAGCAGGCCGTTGAGGCGCGATTGAACTGGACGGCCCTGCTTCAGCAAAAACAATCTGTGAAATCCAGTCAAGGAGGGGTGGGGTGACAGTGGGAATTGAAGTAACTGAGCCGATGCAGGCGGTGGATGCCCGTGAGGTGATCGCACTTGAGCAGGCACACATCGTTCAGACATACAGACGTCCGCCGATCGTGCTGACGCACGGGCAGGGGATGACGCTCTATGATGCTGAAGGCAAAGCCTATGCCGACTGGGTCGCAGGCATCGCAGTCAACGCGCTCGGCTACGGCGATCCGGGATTGATCAGTGCCATTCAGCAGGCGGCCACCGGGTTGATCCATACCAGCAATCTCTACTACACCGAGCCTCAGGCGCGGCTGGCCCATAAGCTGTGTGAACTGTCGTTTGCCGATCGCGTTTTTTTCACCAACAGCGGCACAGAAGCCAACGAAGGGGCGATCAAATTCGCGCGCAAGGTAGCTTATGCGCGGGGCGAAACGCAGCGCACCAGGCTGGTTGGCTTCAGCCATGCGTTTCATGGGCGGACGATGGGATCGCTGTCGCTGACGCCCAAGCCGGCTTATCAGACACCGTTTCAGCCCCTGCTCAGTGATGTCGCGATCGCCGAATACAACGATCTCGACTCGGCGGCGGCGCTGATCGATGAGCGGACGGCGGCTGTTTTCATCGAGCCGGTTCAAGGGGAGGGCGGGATCTATGAGGCGACCCCGGAATTCCTGAGCGGCCTGCGCGAACTATGCGATCGGCATGGCGCGCTTCTGGTGTTCGACGAAGTGCAGTGCGGTCTGGGGCGCACCGGCACGCTGTGGTCGAATGAGCCGAGCGGCGTCAACCCGGATATCATGACGCTCGCCAAACCCCTGGCGGGTGGGCTGCCGATCGGCGCGATCTTGACGACGCAGGCGGTCGCTGATGCGCTGCAGCCGGGCGATCACGGCTCGACCTTTGCCGGTAATCCATTCGTCACCCGTGTGGCGGCCTATGTCGTCGATCGCATCAGTCAGCCCGAATTCCTGGCCCATGTGCGCGATGTCGGTGGGTATCTGAAACAGCGTCTGAGCGAGATCGACAGCCCGTTGATCCGGGAGGTGCGCGGGCGCGGGCTGATGGTGGGGCTGGAACTGACGATCGCCGTTGCGCCGGTCATCGAAGCCGGTTACGCCCATGGATTGTTGATGGTCAACGCCGGCCCGAATGTCATTCGTTTCGTCCCGCCATTGATCGCGCAGCGATCGGATGTCGATCATCTGATCGGGGAACTGACTGCGATCCTGGCTCACCTGGGAGAAGGGGCACATGCAGGTTAACAGTTCGATCGGTCAGGTTCCGGGATTTCGCGTCAGCGGCGTGCACGCCGGTTTGAAACCGGATGGCGCGCTGGATATGGCGCTGATCGTGAGCGATCGTCCGTGCGTCGCTGCCGGGGTGTTCACCACCAATCTGGTCAAAGCGGCTCCGGTGATGTATGACATGGAGGCGCTGCACGCCGCCGCGGGAGAGGGCTTCCGAGCGGTCGTGGTCAACACGCGCTGCGCCAACGCCTGCACGGGCGATCAGGGGCTGCTGAATGCCCGCCGTATGGCGGAACTGACCGCGCAGACCCTCAATGTGGACAGCCAGAGCGTGCTGGTCATGTCCACCGGGGTGATCGGCACGCAGCTCGATATGCCCCGGATCGAACACGGAATCCATCTGGCCGCCGCAGCGCTCGGTCAGGACTGGTTGGCCGCCGCTCAGGGGATCATGACGACGGATACCCGCCCCAAACTAGCCTCAATCCAGGTGCAGATATCCGACGGAGCGGTGACGATCGCCGGGATCGCCAAAGGGGCCGGGATGATCGCGCCGAACATGGCGACGATGCTGGCTGTCATCGTGACCGATGCGGCGCTCAACCCGGCTGATGCCTCGGCGCTGCTCAGGCGTTCGGTGGAAACGTCGTTCAACCGCATCGTGGTCGATGGCGACATGAGCACCAACGATACCGTGCTGCTGCTGGCCAACGGAGCCAGCGGAATTACGCTGGAGCGCGACACGGATCGAGCTGCATTCGCCGCTGCACTGCATGATGTCACTCAGGCGCTGGCCAAAGCTATCGTCCGCGATGGAGAAGGGGTGACGAAATTCATCACCCTCCGCGTGACCGGGGCGGAGACGGCTTACTGCGCCCAGACTATCGCCAACGCGGTCGCCACGTCACCGCTGGTCAAAACAGCCTTTTACGGCGGCGATCCCAACTGGGGCCGCATCATCGCTGCGGCTGGGCGAGCTGGCGTCCCGTTCGATCCATCGCGCGCGCGCTTGTGGATCACCGCCGGTGAGGATGCGATGGACGACGATCTGCTGCTGTTTGAGACCGGCACACCCACTGCATACGATGAGGATCGCGCCGCTGCGATCATGCGCTCGCCTGCGATCACGGTTCACCTCGACTGTGCGCTCGACGATGGCGAGGCGACCGTGTGGACATGCGATCTCAGCCATGATTACGTCTCGATCAACGGCCATTACCGAAGTTAACTGCAAGAGGGATCGTCAGTGGAAAACGCACAGACCGGCGTGATCGCCCTGGAAGATGGGCGGATCTTTATGGGCCGTGGCTTCGGCGCTGAAGGCGTGCAGACCGGCGAACTGGTATTCAATACCTCGATGACGGGCTATCAGGAGATCCTGACCGATCCGTCGTATTATAGACAGATCGTCACGATGACCGTGACCCACGTCGGCAATACCGGCATCAATCCCGTTGATGTCGAGTCCGATCGCGTCTGGGTATCCGGGTTCGTCGTCCGCTCGATCAGCCCGGTGGTGAGCAGTTGGCGCAGCGAGCGCGATCTGGATACGTATCTCAAAGAACAGGGCGTCATCGGGGTGAGCGAGGTGGCAACGCGCGCTCTGGTGCGGCATATCCGTTCGCGCGGCGTCATGCGGGCGGCGATCGCGCACGGCGCGGCGGCCAGCGATCCTCAGGCCTTGGTTGAGCTGGCCCGGCAGTCCCCGGATATGTCCGGCTGGAATCTGGTCGATGAGGTGACCTGCGCCGAACCCTACCACTGGATGGAGCAGAGCGATCCGGCATGGTATCACCGGCGCCCACTGCCCGATGATGCCCCGCTGATCGTCGCTTACGACATGGGCATCAAGCACAATATCCTGCGCATGATGGCCGATCGGGGCCTGCGCGTGACGGTTGTTCCCGCGTCCACGAGCGCCGATGAGGTACTCGCCCTCAAACCGGCGGGGGTCTTTTTGAGCAACGGGCCGGGCGATCCGGCGGCGGTCACGTATGCTATCGATCATACCCGCGATCTGCTGGGCAAGGTGCCGATCTTCGGCATCTGTCTCGGTCATCAGATCCTCGCTCTGGCGTTGGGAGGCAAGACCGAAAAGATGCGCTTCGGGCATCGCGGGGGCAATCAGCCGGTCAAAAATCTGCTCACCGACGTCGTCGAGATCAGCGCGCACAATCACGGGTTTGCTGTGACAGCGGACAGCGATCTCCAGGGTGCACAGATCACCCATATCAATCTGAATGATGGCACGATCGAAGGCCTGCGCCATGAGGGCCTGGGCGCGTACAGTGTGCAGTATCATCCGGAGGCGTCGCCCGGCCCGCATGACTCGCTGTACCTGTTTGATGAATTCGTTGATCGGGTCTATCGCACGCTCGACCAGCAGGTGCTGGCGGGCGACCATGATGAACGGGAAGACTGAATGCCGAAACGAACGGATCTGCGAACGATTATGGTGATCGGCTCCGGGCCGATCGTCATCGGTCAGGGAAGCGAGTTCGATTACAGCGGGGTGCAGGCCTGTAAAGTGCTCAAGGCCCAGGGATACCGGATCGTGCTGGTCAACTCGAACCCGGCCACGATCATGACCGACCCGGAATTTGCCGATGCGACGTATATCGAACCGCTGACAGTTGAGATCTGCGAGCAGATCATCGCGCGCGAGCGCCCTGATGCACTGCTGCCCACAGTCGGGGGGCAGACCGCGCTCAATCTGGCGAAAGCGCTCAGCGAGAGCGGGGTGCTGGCGCGTTACAACGTTGAGCTGATCGGCGCTGTTTTGGAGAGCATTGACCTGGCGGAAGATCGCCAGAAATTCAAAGAGGCGATGCTGGAGATCGGCCTGGAATGTCCGCCCAGCCGGATCGTCAGCTCGCGCGACGAAGCGATCGAGGCAGCAAATGCGATCGGCTATCCGGTGCTGATCCGACCGTCATTCACGCTGGGCGGATCCGGGGGCGGTGTCGCTTATACTGAAGACGAGCTGCGGCAGATCGTCGAACGCGGTCTCAAACTCAGTCCGGTGGGGCAGGTGCTGATCGAACAGAGCGTGCTCGGCTGGAAAGAGTATGAACTGGAGGTCATGCGCGACAGCAGCGGCAATTTCGTCGTCGTCTGCACGATCGAGAATCTCGACCCGATGGGGGTGCACACCGGGGACAGCGTCACGGTTGCACCGGCCCAGACGCTGACCGACAAGGAGCTTCAGCGTCTGCGCAATATGGCGCGCAAAGTGCTCGATCGCGTGGGGCTGGCCACCGGCGGCGCCAATGTCCAGTTTGCGGTCAACCCGCGGGATGGGCATGTGTATGTGATCGAGATGAACCCACGAGTCTCGCGTTCGTCGGCGCTGGCGAGCAAGGCCACCGGTTTCCCGATCGCCAAAATCGCCGCGCTGCTGGCCGTCGGTTACCGGCTGGATGAGATCCGCAACGACATCACCCGGGTGACGCCGGCCAGCTTCGAACCCTCGCTCGATTATGTGGTCGTCAAAATCCCGCGCTGGGATTTCGCCAAGTTCCCTGGCGCGGATGCCACGCTCGGCCCGCAGATGAAAGCGATCGGCGAGGTCATGGCGATCGGGCGCACCTTCCCCGAAGCGCTGCAAAAAGGGATTCGCTCGCTCGATATCGGCGCAGCCGGTTTCGGCGCACGGGTCGAGTTCACGCCGCCAGAGGCGCTGCGGCTGCCCACGGCACAGCGCATCTTCCAGGTGGCGGGGGCGCTGTTGGAGGGCATCTCCGTCGATGAGGTTGTGCGCACAACCGGATTCGATCCCTGGTTCGTGCGGCAGATGGCCGATCTGATGGCATTTCAGAAGGCGATGACCGGGCGCGCGCTGGACACCCTGAGCGCCGACGAGCTGCGCGCTTTGAAGATGCGCGGTTACAGCGATATCCAGATCGCCGCGCTGACGCACAGTAGGCCGTCGGCGGTGCGCCAGCGGCGCAAGCAGCTCGGCGTGGTTCCCAACTACTATCGAGTCGATACGTGCGCGGCGGAATTTGAGGCGCACACCCCGTATCTGTATTCGACTTACGAACCCGAAGACGAATCCCAGCCCAGCGATCGCAGGAAGATCATCGTCCTGGGTGGCGGCCCGAACCGCATCGGACAGGGGATCGAGTTCGATTACTGCTGCGTCCATGCCTGTTTTGCGCTGCGCGATCTGGGATACGAGACGATCATGGTCAACTGTAACCCGGAGACCGTCAGCACGGACTACGACACGGCGGATCGCCTGTATTTCGAGCCGCTGACCGCTGAAGACGTCCTCAATATCATCGAGACGGAACAGCCCGACGGGGTGCTGGTGCAGTTCGGCGGGCAGACGCCGCTCAACATCGCTTCGGCGCTGGCTGAAGCCGGAGCGCCGATCAGCGGAACTTCGGTTGAGACGATCGACCTGGCGGAAGATCGGCAGCGCTTTCATCAGTTGATGGTTGAACTCGGCATCCCTCAGCCGGAGGGCACCACTGCGACCACCCGTGAAGCGGCGGTTGCTGCCGCCCGGCGCATCGGCTATCCGGTGCTGGTACGTCCTTCATATGTGCTCGGCGGGCGCAACATGGAGATCATCTTCGATGATGACATGCTCTATGCCTGGCTCGACCGCAACCTGTCCGCACAAGGGCATCCCATTCTGATCGACCAGTTCCTTGACGATGCCTTCGAAGTCGATGTCGATGCGTTGTGTGATGGGGTGCGCGTTACGATCGGCGGCATCATGCAGCATATCGAAGAGGCGGGCGTACACAGCGGCGACTCCGCGTGTGTGCTGCCGCCGTACAAGATCAGCGCTTATCATCTGGAGATCATCCGTGAGTACACGGAGCGGATCGGGCTGGCGCTGCGAGTGCGCGGGCTGTTCAACATCCAGTTCGCGATCAAGGATGAGGAAGTGTACGTGCTCGAAGTCAACCCGCGCGCCAGCCGGACTGTGCCGTTCGTCAGCAAGGCGACGGGGAAGCCGCTGGCGCGTTATGCCGCTCAGATCGCTGCCGGGATGACGCTGGAGGAGATCGGCTTTCTGGAAGAGCCAGCCGTGCGCGGTTTCTTCGTCAAGGAGGCCGTGCTGCCGTTTCAGAAATTCCCCGGCGTGGATGCGCGCCTCGGCCCGGAGATGCGTTCGACCGGTGAGGTGATGGGGCACGCTGACACGTTCGGTCATGCTTTCGCCAAGGCGCAGATTGCCGCCGGGACGCACCTGCCGACCCGCGGAACGGTGCTGATCAGCGTCAACGCTTTTGACCGGGGGGCGGTCACCAAGATCGCGCGCGATCTACACCGCCTCGGTTTCAAGCTCACCGCCACCAGCGGCACAGCCAGTTATTTGCAGTCGATTGGCCTGCCGGTCAGCGTGATCAACAAAGTCAGTGAAGGTAGCCCGAATATCCTCGATGCGCTGCGCGCTGGAGCGATCGATTTGATCATCAACACACCGCGCGGTGGCCAGGCTCACTACGATGGCGCATTGATCCGCGGCACCGCCCATATGCTCGGCATCCCGATCATCACCACCATGAGCGCGGCGGCGGCGGTCGTGCAGGGGATCAGGGCGATGCAGCGCGATCCATTCACGGTGCGCAGTCTTCAGGCACATCACGCTTAGAGTGGCGAGCGCGATAAATCCTCGACCTCATCGAGCGCTCATCTATACCCCCTAATTCAGCGGGGTATCTCCCAATCAGCACGTGATATAGTCAGGTTATAACGTCCTCAGATGGGCAGTCAGCGGTCTGAACCGATCGGCTGGCTGTCCCATTTCCCTGATTGCAGGAGATAGCCTATGGTGTATGCGACTCTGGAAAAACCAGCGCCGGTGCAGCCTGATTCGCAGGCGTTGAAAAATCCAGTCTGGCATGTGCTGGACAGTGACGACATCCTGAGAACCCTGGATGTCAACCCGGATACCGGCCTGAGCGAGGCTGAAGCGGCGGAGCGGCTGGCGGTTTACGGGCCGAATGAACTGGTGGAGAAACCGCTCAAAAGTCCGTTCGTGATCCTGTGGGAGCAGTTGACCAGCCCGCTGGTGCTGCTTCTGATCGGCGCGGCGGTGATATCCGGATTCCTGGGCAAATGGGACAGCGTGATCGCGATCATGGCGATCGTGATCATCAACGCCGTGCTCGGCGTGGTGCAGGAATATCGTGCCGAGCAGGCGATGGCGGCCTTGCAGCGCATGGCCGCGCCCACAGTCCGGGTGCGCCGCGAGGGTCGCATCATCGACATCGAGGCGCGTCGGATCGTGCCCGGTGACGTCGTCCTGCTGGAGGCTGGCAGCATCGTCCCCGCCGATGGCCGACTGTATGAAAGCGCCAATCTGCGCGTGCAGGAAGCATCTCTGACGGGCGAGTCACAGCCGGTTGAGAAAGGCGCTGGCGCCCTTTCGGAGGCCGATGCGCCGCTTGGCGATCGCAGCAACATGGTCTACATGGGCACGGCGGTCACATACGGACGCGGTACGGCCATCATCACCGAAACTGGGATGCGCACGCAGCTCGGGCGTATCGCCGAACTGATCCAGACGATCACTGGCGAGAAAACGCCGCTTCAACTGCGCATGGATGAGCTGGGGAAGGTGCTGCTGTACGCGGCGCTGATCGTTATGGCGATCGCCTTTGTCGTCGGCCTGATTACCGGTCAGTCGATCTTCCCGGATCCGAGCATCCCGGAGAGCGAGTCGGTGCTCCTCAATGCGGTTGCGATCGCGGTGGCGGTCGTCCCTGAAGGGCTGCCCGCCGTCGTCACAGTGGCGCTGGCGCTCGGTGCGCAGCGGATGCTGCGCCGCCGCGCGCTGATCCGGAAGCTCCCGGCAGTGGAGACGCTCGGCTCCGTGACCACGATCTGTTCGGACAAGACCGGCACGCTGACGGAGAACAAGATGACGGTCACCGTCGTCGATGTCGCCGGGAGCCGGTCGAGCATGGATGCGATCGCCGCGCAGGGCGTCACCGGTCTGATCGGCCTGAATGGCACGGCTTCGGTGACCGCCCAGGCGGCCCAGGCGATGGTACTGGCCAGTTCGGTGCTGTGCAGCGATGCTGTGCTGGAACGAAGTGCGGACAATCCGGATCAGTTCACTGCGGTCGGCGACCCGACTGAGGGGGCGCTCGTCATCGCCGGTGCGCGCTACGGCATCATCAAGTCGCAGCTCGAGCAGATCCTGCCGCGCATCGGCGAAGCGCCGTTCGACTCATCGCGCAAGATGATGACGACGGTGCATGAAATCGACTCCACAATCGTGCCCGATGAGGCTGAGAAGCAGATCATCAATCTGTTCGGGTTGAAAGTCGGTCAGGCGATCAGCTTCACCAAAGGCGCGGTCGATAACCTGCTGATGTTTTCATCGCATGTCTGGCTCGATGGGCTGGTCGTGCCGATGACCGCTGAACTGCGCAGTCGGATCGAGCGCGCCAACAATGAACTGGCCCAGGCCGGGCTGCGCGTGCTGGGAGCGGCTTACCGTGTGTTTCCGTCGACTCCGCATCAGTGGTCAGCGGAGCGTCTGGAACAGGATCTGATCTTCATCGGCATGGTCGGGATCATCGATCCGCCGCGGAAAGAAGTCCGCGATGCGGTGGCTGTGTGCAAGGCGGCTGGCATTCGTCCCGTCATGATCACCGGCGATCATCCGCTGACTGCGTTTGCGATCGCGCGGGAGCTGGGGATTGCGAACGCGGATGATCGCGTCCTGACTGGTCACGATCTGTCGCGCATGTCGCAGAGCGAACTGGAACAGACGGTAGAACATGTTGCGGTATACGCGCGCGTGTCGCCAGAAAACAAGCTGAATATCGTTCAGGCGCTGCAAACCCGCGGTCACGTCACTGCCATGACGGGCGATGGGGTGAACGATGCGCCCGCGCTGAAACGCGCCAACATCGGCGTCGCGATGGGCATCACCGGAACCCCGGTATCCAAAGAAGCGTCGGACATGGTGATCCTGGATGACAACTTCGCCACCATCGTCAGCGCGGTGGAAGAAGGCCGCACGATCTACGACAACGTGCGCCGGTTCATCAAGTATCTGATGGCTTCGAATACCGGTGAGCTGTTCGTGCTGCTGGCCTCGCAGCTCGTGGCCGGTCTCAGCCTGCCGCTGACGACGCTGCAAATCCTGTGGATGAACCTGATCACCGATGGCGTGCCGGCCCTGGCGCTGGGCGTGGAGAAGGGCGAGAAAGGGGCGATGTCGCGTGCGCCTTACGCCCCGAATGAGAGCCTCTTCGGGCGTGGACTGGCCCGTCATATTCTGATCGTCGGATCGCTGCTCGGCTTCACTGGACTGGCGCTCGGCATCTGGGCGCACAACCAGTATCTGGCCGGTGTGGAGGGGTATGCCGCCAATACGTGGAACACGATGGTGTTCATCTTCCTGACGATCGCCCAGATGGGGCATGCGCTGGCGCTGCGTTCGCATCGCGAGTCGTTCTTCTCGCTCAATTTCTTCGGCAACCGGCTGCTGCTCGGCGCTGTTGTGGTGACGATGTTGATCCAGATCTCGACGCTGTACATCCCGTTCTTCAACGACATCTTCAACACGACACCGCTGACGCTGGAACAGCTTGCGATCTGCCTGGTCTTGAGCACGATCGTCTTCACCGGGGCTGAAATTGAGAAACTGCTGATCCGGCGCGGTATTCTCAAGTAATCGTCCGTTCGCAGCCCTGTCGATGACTGTACCGGAGGAGATGCTGCGCTCAAAACGCGCATCTCCTCCGCCGATCAATCGAATGCAGCCAGTATGGGTTGAGGTTTGACTGCCATGAACTGTCCGATCGATGGAACGGAACTCAAGATCACCATTCGCCAGGGCGTCGAAATTGACTACTGCCCGAAATGCCGCGGCATCTGGCTCGATCGCGGCGAGCTGGACAAAATCATCGAACGTGAAGCGCAGTATTACGCGGATCGTCCGGGGCCGTCGGCGGTGGGGCCAGCCGCCGGCCAGCGCCCGACAGTCGTCGTGGTCGATGAGGATGATGACGAGTACCGGCGCGATTACCCCCAGCGCTACCCGGATTATGAAAAGCGCAAGCGCAAATCCTTCCTCGGCGATCTGTTCGACATCTTCGATTGAGCTGCGGGACATTTCGCATTCACTGTTGTTTGCATCATTAAATTTCATCCCGCGCTCATGAAAGCTGTTCCAGTTTGGGCTACAATCACGGCCTTAACTGGAACGGGAATGTTTTCTACGTCAAGGAGTCGTCAGACGAATGGCAGGTAAAGTGCCAATTACAGTGGCCTATGGAGATGGCATCGGCCCGGAGATCATGGAAGCGTCGCTGCATATCCTGCAGGAAGCGGGCGCTCAGATCGAGATCGAGGTCATCGAAATCGGCGAGAAGGTGTACAACCGGGGGAACAGCGCGGGCATTGAACCTTCTGCCTGGGAGTCGCTGCGCCGGACGAAAGTATTTTACAAGGCGCCGATCACCACGCCGCAGGGCGGTGGGTTCAAAAGCCTGAACGTGACGACGCGCAAGACGTTGGGATTGTATGCCAATGTGCGCCCGTGCGTCAGCTATCATCCGTTCGTCGATACCAAGCATCCGAAAATGGATCTGGTCATCATTCGCGAGAATGAGGAAGACCTGTACGCGGGCATCGAGCACCGGCAGACCGATGAAGTGTATCAGTGTCTCAAGCTGATCTCTCGCCCCGGCTCGGAGAAGATCGTGCGCTACGCTTTTGAGTACGCGCGCGCCAACAATCGCAAAAAAGTGACCTGCTTCACCAAAGACAACATCATGAAGATGACCGATGGTCTCTTCCATAAAGTCTTCGAGGAAGTGGGCGCGGAATACCCCGAGATCGAGAAAGAGCACTGGATCGTCGATATCGGCGCGGCCAAGATGGCGGACACGCCGGAAGCGTTCGATGTCATCGTGCTGCCCAATCTGTATGGGGACATCCTGTCGGACGTGGCGGCGCAGATCGCCGGTTCGGTCGGTCTGGCTGGCAGCGCCAACATCGGCGAACATGCTTCGATGTTCGAGGCCATTCACGGCTCGGCCCCGCGGCGCGCGGGCCAGAACCTGGCCAATCCTTCCGGGCTGCTGCTGGGCGGCGTCATGATGATGGTTCATATCGGCCAACCGGAAGTGGCGGAGCGCGTGCACAACGCCTGGCTGCGCACCCTGGAAGATGGCATTCACACCTATGACATTTTCACCGAAGGGGTGAGCAAGCAGAAGGTGGGCACGCGCGAATTTGCCCAGGCGGTGGTCGCCCGGCTGGGGATGAAACCGGAGCAGCTCAAACCGGTCGAGTATGCGCGCGGCAGCGGCATCCCCAGCGCCAGTTCGGCGGTAGTGCGCCCGCCGGCCAAGAAAGATCTGGTCGGGGTCGATGTCTTCCTGCACTGGGCGGAAGCGGGCCGTGACCCGAATGTCCTGGGCGAGAAGCTGTCGGTGGTCAACGGGGATGGCGTCGAACTGACCATGATCAGCAACCGCGGCCAGAAAGTGTGGCCGCATGGCCTGCCGGAAACGTTCTGTGTCGATCACTGGCGCTGCCGCTTCATGGGCAAGGATGGCGCTTTCATCGATCACGGGCAGATCGTCCGGCTGCTCCAGCGCGTGGCCGATGCTGGTTTCGAATTCATCAAGACGGAAAATCTCTACAATTTCGACGGTGAACCGGGCTACTCGCTCGGCCAGGGGCAGTAAGTTCCGCGGAAACATACATGGATTGAACGGGCCGCTGAATCCGGGCATTCGCTGCAGGGTGACGCGGCCCTGCTCGTGCTGTTAACCCAGACAATCACTGCATTGATCTGCCTTTTTCCTGTTCAAATGCAAAACATGCGGAGCAGGATCAGGTGACACGGCGATCAGGCCGCGCGCGGCGTCCTCGAATTGCGATCATCGGCCTCGACTGTGCCGAACCCTCTTTAGTTTTCGATCGGTATGCAGATGTCATGCCCACGATCGCGGCCCTGCGAAGTCGTGGGGCTTTCGGCAGGCTGGAAAGCGTCGTCCCGGCCATCACCGTGCCCGCCTGGTCGTGTATGATGAGCGGGCGCGATCCGGGGGCGCTGGGCATCTATGGGTTCCGTAACCGCGCCGATCACACCTATGGCGCGCTGTTCACCGCCAACGCCTCCTTCATCCGCGTTCCGCGCCTGTGGGATATCCTGACGCGATATGGGCTGCGTTCGGTGGTGCTCAATGTGCCGGGGACTTACCCGCCAACGCCGATTCGCGGTGAGATGGTCGCCTGTTTTCTGACGCCATCGGCATCCAGCGCATACACGTACCCGCCTGAACTCAAAAATGAGATCCGGGGGTGGCTGAATGGGGCGGATTATCCGTTCGATGTGCCCCAATTCCGCACCGAGGATCGCGAGCGCGTCATCGCCGATCTGGAGTCGATGACCCGAACCCATTTTCAAGTGGCACGACGTCTGGCACAGCGCGCGGACTGGGATCTCTTCGCTCTGGTGGAGATCGGCGTCGATCGCGTTCATCATGCGTTCTGGTCGTACATGGATCCGCTGCATCAGCATTATGTTCCGGGGCATCGCTACGAGCATGTGATCCGCGATTATTACGCGCTCATCGATCGGGAAATCGCCAGCCTGCTGGATACGTTCGACGAGCGCACGCACATCTTCATCGTCAGCGATCATGGGGCCAAGCGGATGGACGGCGCGATCTGCATCAACGAGTGGCTGCTGCGCGAGGGCTATCTGGTGCTGCGCCAGCCGCCGCCAACGGGTGTAGTCAAATGGGAACAGCTCGATGTGGACTGGTCGCGGACGCGGGCCTGGGGCGAAGGTGGATATTACGGTCGTCTCTTCCTGAATGTCGCCGGGCGCGAGCCTGAGGGAGTGGTGGCCCCGGAAGCAGTGGATGGCCTCCTGGCCGAGATCAGCGCCAAACTGGAGGCTCTCGGTGATGAACAGGGTGCGCCCATCGGGACGCGCTGTTTTCGCCCGTCCGAACTCTATCCACAGGTGAACGGGATACCGCCCGATCTGCTGGTGTATTTCGGCGATCTGCACTGGCGGGCGGTCGGTACGGTGGGCTGGGGGCGTGTGCAGATTCGTGAGAACGATACCGGCCCGGATGATGCCAACCACGCCCAGCACGGCATCCTGATCTACGCGGATCCGGCGCGGGATCTGGGCGGGCAGCAGATAGACGGTCTGCATCTGCTTCAGATCGCGCCGACAGTGCTCACGCTCCTCGGCATTCCCGTGCCGGCGGACATGCAGGGCAGGGCGATCGATGCCCTGACCGGCGGGCGCTGAAAAGGACGAGGGCGGGGTCTGTTCAACCGCCGTTTGCGATCACATCCTCTGTTTTCAGATCGCCGGGCTGGTAATCATGCAGGATCGATCCGCCGATGAATTCGCGCAGTAAGGATGTGTCTGGGATCAGAGCCGTCTGTTCAGGGGTGAAGCTCTGCACCCAGCGCATGAAGAGCAGCAGCCGATTCGCCTCGACGTGAGCGGGAGTGCCATACTCGACCTGCAGCAGCAGCGGCTCCGCCAGCGGCTTGAGGACAGGCAGTTCGTAGACCAGCGTCGAGTTGAAGATCGCGTCAGCATTCTCCTGAAACGGGAAGATGTTGCGCCGTTCACCGCGGCGCACGCTCTCCCAGCGATCGATCGTGTCCGCCGCTGAATAACCGCGCTGGACGGCATCGCGGGTGATGCGGCGCAGCAGCCGCACATCGGTCGATGGGATGCGGTTATGGCTGTCCATGTTAAGCTGCGTCAGCGGGGATACGTAAATGCGGAAGATCTTCTCGTTCGGGATATGTGTGACCAGAGCCGGGTTGAGACCGTGTATCCCCTCGCAGATCAGCAGTTGGTTGTCGGTCAGCCGTCCGATCGGGCCGGCCATGCTTTTTCCACGTTTGAAATCGAATACGGGAAGCTGCACCTCCTTCCCGGAGGTGAGCTGCAAGAGCTGTTCATTGAACAGGGGCAGGTTGATTGCTTCCAGCGCTTCAAAGTCGTAATTCCCGGCTTCATCGCGCGGGGTCAGTTCGCGATCGACGAAATACATGTCCAGTTCGAGGGTGAACGGACGCAGCCCGAAGGCGAGCAGTTGAATGGCCAGCCGTTTGGAGAACGTCGTTTTCCCGGATGAGGACGGCCCGGCGATCAGCACCAACTGCACCCCCTGATCGTGGTGGCGCTGGTAGATCTCGCCAGCGATGCGGGCGATCTGCTGCTCATGGCGCGCCTCCGCGACCAGGATCAGCTCCTGGATTTCATTTTCCCGGATCATCCGGTTGAGTGTGCCGATGTTTTCCACGCCGATCCGGCGCAGCCAGGTTTCTTCCTCGCGGAAAACCCGGCTGATCTTGGTCGCTGTGCCGGTGAGCGCGGTGATCGTCGCGGGGGAGTCCGCACTGGGATACTGAAGGATGAACCCGCCATCGACGCGCGTGAGACAGAAGCGATCGAGGTATCCCGTTGAGGGAACCATATACCCGTAGTAGTAATCTTCACGCTTGCCCAGGGTGTACAGGTTGAGTTCCGAGCGCGTCCGCTGTTCCAGCAGCAGCACTTTGTCCGCTTCGCCGCGCGCCTTGAAGAGCGCCGCCGCCTCTTCCAGCGGCACGATGCGTTTCTCGATCGGGACGTTATCCTCGACCAGGCGGCGCATTTCGGTTTCGATCTGGTGCAGTTCCGCATCGCTGAACGGCGCTCGACCGCTGATCGAGCAGTAGACGCCGCCTTCAGGCACCGCATAGCTGACGCTGACGCGCACACCGGGGAACTGACTTTCCACTGCGGCCACCAGCAGCAGCACCAGTGAACGACGATAAATCCGCGAGCCATCCGGCGAGTTCAGCATCACCGGCACGACCGAGCAGTCGCGCTGCAGCGGATAGGTCAGCTCGCGCAGTTTGCCATCGACAACCGCTGCGATGATCGGAGTGGGATACAGCTCCGGATGATCGGCCCGGGCGCGCAGCATGAAGGTTTCCAGTGGGGTTCCAACCGGGCCTTCATAAACCGTCTCATCGGGCAGGGTGACACATACGGATGAACGAGGGAGAGAAAGGGTGACTGCTTCCATGAGTTTGTTCGCTGTCGATACGCTCCGGCGATCGGAGATAAGTTCCGCAGCAGATTGTACCTGATCTCGATTGATACACGGCGCTGTGCAAGTATAATCTACGACTCTAAGGTTGATGCACCAACCGTCTGAGGCAGTCGCATGACGCAGCCATACGAGCATTTGCTAAAAGAAGTTCTCATCGATGCCGATCGCATTCAGGCGCGCGTGCGCGAGCTGGGGGCTGCCGTATCCGCGGCTTATGAAGGTCAGAGCGGTCTGATCCTGATCTGCATTCTCAAGGGCGGGGTGATGTTCTTGACCGATCTGATGCGGCACATCACGGTTCCACACGAGATCGACTTTCTTGCGGTGTCCAGCTATGGGCGCGGCGCCCGCGCGACCTCAGGCAATGTCCGCATTGACATGGATTTGAGCACAGAGATCGCGGGCAAACATGTGCTGATCGTCGAGGACATCATCGACAGCGGTATCACGCTGCGCTTCGTCATGGATGTGCTCAAAGCGCGCCAGCCCGCCAGCATTCGTCTGTGCGCCCTGCTCAACAAGCCTGCACGGCGGCAGGTCGATATCGCGATCGATTTCATCGGTTTCGACATCGAGGATAAGTTCGTCTTCGGGTACGGCCTCGATCTGGACGAACTGTACCGCAATCTGCCCTTCGTCGGCGTGGTCGATCTCGATGCTCTGGCGGAGCATTCACCCCTGTCATGAGCGAGATCAGTTCTGGCGATCGCGCCGCGGTCGTCCTTGCCTGGCCGGATATCCTCTACGACCTGCAGGACTCTCTGTCCGATTTTCCGCAGGCGGTATACATCGTCGGAGGGGCGGTGCGGGATGCTTACTTGCGCCGACCGATCAAAGACCTCGATCTGGCCACTCCGGGGAGTGGGATCAGACTGGCCCGGACGATCGCAAATGCTTTCAAAGGGGATTTTTACCCGCTTGACGCAGAGCGTGACGTCGGTCGGGCGATCTTAAATACGCCGGATGGACGGTTCATCATCGATGCCGCCCGACTGCGCGGCGGCACGCTGGAAGCGGATCTGAGCGATCGTGACTTTACGATGAACGCGATGGCGGTCGATCTGCGCTCCGATTTGAACGCGATCATCGATCCGCTGCACGGTCTGGCCGATCTGCGCGCCCATCTGCTCCGTCTCTGCACCGACAGTTCTCTGGAGACCGATCCGATCCGCAGTTTGCGGGCGGTGCGCCAGAGTATCCAGTTCGGCCTGCGCCTTGATGCCCAAACGCTCGCAGCCATTCGTAACACGCGCGATCGTCTGATGAACGTTTCTCCCGAGCGGGTGCGGGATGAGGTTTTCAAACTGCTGGATCTCGCCAGGCCAGTCGCTGCCCTGCGCATCCTCGGTGCGCTCGATCTGCTCCCGGACTTGTTGCCATCCTCGGACGAGCGCGATTTCATCTTCAGGCTGATCGACCACCTGGGCGCGATCTGGAATGTGATCAGTCCACAGCGCGACGACAATACCGTCGCTCAGTTCGCCTATGGCATGCTGGCCATCCAGATCGGCGGGGTGCGCACGCGGCTGATCGAGCTGCTCGCGCGCAGTTACGGCGCGGAGCGCAGTCAGCGAGCGCTGTTGATTTTTGAGGCGCTGTTGCTCCGGCGGGATGTCTGCGATGATTGGAGCGACCGCCTGCGTCTGTCTAACCAGGAAAAAGATCGCATCTGCAAGGCCGTGCAGGCTTTCCAGCGGGCGGTGAAGTTCGAGACGGAGCCGCTCTCGATCTACCGCTACTGGCGCGACGCTGGTGATGCGGGCGTCGATGGGCTGCTTCTGGCGCTCGCTGCGTCGCTGGCCAGCACCGCGCAGAACGATCAGGATCGCTGGCTGCAGCAGATCGACCGGGCGCGCCTGATCCTGGAAGCCTATCTGCTTCACCGCGAACAGGCTGTCGATCCCCCCGCCCTTGTGGACGGGACGGTCTTAATGCAGCAGTTCGGTCTGCGCCCCGGCCCGATCATTCGCACACTGCTCGAACATATCCGTGAGGGGCAGGTCATCGGCACGATCCGGACGGTTGAAGACGCCCTGGAGGCCGCTCAGCGCTACTTACGAACTCAGGCCGATCTACCTCGATGAGTACTGAGCCAGATCGGTCAGGCGCAGCTCGACATCGCTCTTCGGGACTTCGAAATAATCGCTGAGCACCTCCGGGGTGCGGTTAGCCAGCGGCAGGGCTTCGATCATGTGCCGGGGCATCATCAGGATGCGAGCCAGTTTGTGGATATCCCCGTCATCGCGGATCCGATCGGGAAGGGCGCGTTCTTTGCCCCAGTCGCTCTCCAGCAGCTTGCGCCCGATCATGCGCGCCAGCGAGACGCGCGGCGCGTAAGGATTGGTAAAATTCGTCGGAGAGAAGAACCCGACCGATACTTCGGAGAGGTCGAACGTCTCCCACAGCCCGGGGCGCGCTGTTTGCAGCATTTTTTCGAGAGGAATTGGCGGCGCTGTAATTTCGTATAGTTCGAGCAGGCTGCGGATAAGCCCCTCGAGGTAATCCCAGTCAGTCACTTCGAGGAAATCCTTACTGGTCGTTCTGAACAATCATGTTGTCGTCTGGCAGAAATGGTTTTGTTTCAAAGAACCAGAGCAGTGTATTGCCATACCGGCGTTCATCATACGGCTGGAGCGAGTGCAGCGCAACGGGGAGTTGTTCCGTCGGGTCGATCTGAACGATGACAGTGGGCTGTTTGACCAGCCACGTCGGCGCGGCGTCCAGCCTCTGCAGCGTGCGCAGCCACAGGCCCCGGTACTGCGGCGGAGCAATGTAGATGTAATCAACCGGCTCAGGCGGGGGGGCCTGCAGGACGCCCAGCGCGTCAGCTTGCTGCACGATCGCCTGTGGGCTTAACCGGGTCAACTCCAGATTGTGCAGGATCGTCTTGATGGCGGGCCGTTCCAGATCGTAGAAATAAGCCCGCGCGGCCCCCCGACTGAGCGCTTCGATGCCCACGCTGCCCGTGCCGGCGAAGAGATCGACAAAGACAGCGTCCCAGATATCTGTCCCGATGATGTTGAACAGCGCTTCCTTCACGCGATCCATGATCGGGCGGGTGATATCCCCCGGAACCGGACGCAGGATTTTCCCTTTTGCTTTACCTGCAATCACGCGGATCGCCATACTAAATCTGATCGACACTGCGCCGTGCTGCGCGTAAATTGGATAAAGGCGCTGTCACAGGAACCGGGGCCGCCGCTGACAGGATCAGCCGCCGCCGATTGGTTTTGATCGCCGCTTCACGCGCGGCATCGATGATCGTGCCGGGGTTGCCCAGCAGCAGATGAGTCTGCGCGCTCCAGCCGCCGCACACAGCCCCGCCCACGACGAGTTTCCCCTGAGACAGATCCGGTTCACCATCCTGATCGCGATAGCACACGACAGCCGGGCGCAATTCACCGACCAGGCGCAGCATCGGCTGGGGTTCACTGAAGTGGAGCAGATTCAGCCACCACTGGGCCGGCGCTGCATCGACGATTTTGCGATCGTACGGCAGTCCGAACTCGCGGTATTCCTGCTCGCTCATCAGCAGATGGCTGGCGAAGCGGGTGGACAGGGCAATGCCCGCAACCGGGAGGCGGCGCAGCGCATCGATCAGGCGCAGCGTATTCTCGGTCAACGTGTTCAATCCGGAGTGCAGCCGGTCTGGGTTGGTACGCATATCGAGAAACATCTGCTCACTGCCGGAAAGGATGCTCGCCTGAGTCAGTGGGCTGAGGATGGTCAGCACGAGCGGCACTGTGTCGCTGAGCGCCTGACTGATCAGCGTCACCGCATCGATCAGACGACGCAGAGCGCCGCGCGTCGGATCGAGGGGGCGCAGCATTGTCCAGTCGATCGAGCGGTCAACAGCGTATTTGATCGGCGTCAGCTTGCCATCCGGGGCGCCGCGCCACTCCTCTTGAAGTGGGTAGTCAGCCACACAGGCTGAGTCAGCCGGATAGATATTCAGCAGATCCCAGTCGTAGTCGCGCTGGAACTGGATGCAGGATGCTGCGAAATCGGCTGAGCGCTGATCATCGCCGGGAAAGCGTCGCCAGAGGGCGCATGGCAGACGATCAGTGGACTCGCCAGCGATCGTCCGCAGCAGCCGTTCCTGCCGGGTGAAGCTGACAGTGGACATTGCAGAGGCAGGTGGGGTTAACGGTTCAGTTCGCTCAACCGCTGCTGCACCATCCGGGCCAGGATCTGCAGGCGGTTGCTGCCGGCGTTCTGGCTGCGCTGCTGTTCGATCATTTCCGCCAGTTTACTGAAGGTGTTGAGCGCACTCTCGCGCAGTCCCGCTTTTTTCTGAGCCAGCGCCAGACCATACAGGACATCGAGATCGTCGGACTGAGCCGCCAGTTTCTCAAGTTTGGCCAGAGAGTCCGCCGTGTTGCCACTGCCTTGCAGAGGCCAGATCCTGCTCAACTCGGCAGTGCGATCGGTCGATTTCTGTTCCATCTCGGCGTGCTCCTCTGTGTTTCTCGAACGATAAAATATGCCAGAGAGTTTATCCGTCATCGAGCGAAAAACCAACGGCGAACCGGGCGGATTTCCCACCCGGATCACCGCTCGATGATCGCCAGTATCTGTGGGAGAACGAGTGTCCGCCCCAGTGACGTCTCGCCCTGGAAGAATTCAAGGCGTTGGGCCGGGTCACAAACGGGTTGACAGGTGAAAACTTCCACGCCGACCGCATATTCGCCGGCGGGAAGGTTCTCCGGCAGATGGAGTACGCGCGGGTCGATCAGGTAGTATCCGACCGGCCAGCGGCGGGCTGCAATGTCACCTGGCGCTTCGGGGGCAGTGAAAGCCCAGCGGCGGCCATCCTCCAGACTCAACAGAAATGCGTGGGCGACGTAATCCACCGACAGCGGGCGCTCAGCGCGCCATGCCAGATGCACCCTGAGCGCGCTGCCCGGGACGACTACCGCTGCATCCGGCAGCGCGTAACCGAGGAACTCCAGTCCGGGGCGGGTCGTCACCGCGAGACGCCGATAATCTGACAGTCCTGACTCCGGGCGGATGGAAAGGCCCAGGATCGGCCCTCCTACCAGTACAAGCAGCAGCCATACCGATGCTGCCAGCGCCATGAGCCGGGTGAGCTGCCATTCCTGCCCGGTGACGATCAACTCCTTTGTGTTGGAACGGTGGCGCAGACGCCGAGACGTGATCACCAGCAGCACTCCCAGGCTGAGCCAGGAGATGGCCCATGACAGGGTGCGCAGGGGCGTGGTTCCAAAGTAAATCGAGAGTTCCCCAAATGTCAGCGCCGGCAGATCGATGATGACCAGCCCCGTCTCGGGATCGCGCTTCAACTCGACATACATGCCGTTCAATTCGGCATACCAGCCGGGAAAGAAGGCGAGCGGCAGCGTTAACTGCACAGCATCACGCGCCTGGATCTGGTAGCGACGGTAATGCCCGGTCCAGATCAATGGTGTGATCAGGGCATCGACGGGGCGACTCAGGGTGAAGACTGTGCCCATCCGATCCGGATAGGCATTGATGAGGCGGTTATCGGCCAGAATCGGCATGCGCAGGCTGATCGGGATCGCCTGCTCAGTCGTCGCCAGGCGATTACCGAGGCCGCTGACTTCATAGCGAATCCGCTCGACCGGCTGAGTCTGTTCCGGGGAGAGCGAACGCCCCGGTCGCGGGAACAGACTGCCCGGTAATGCAGCCGCAAGGATCAAGGTCAGGGTGATGGCGAACCACAGCCGCTCGCGCTGCGCGGGACTCGGTCGCGTGAGCGCGAACATCTGTGGGGAGGCAAGTGCCATGCTCAGGCTGAGCAATCCCGGAAGCCACAGCGGCGGATGCGCAAGAATCAACCAGGCTGCGAGGATGATCAGACTGACGAATACCCAGAAAAAATCCAGCGCGTGCACCCTTCTGCCCGTCAGGACAGCACCCAGGTTAATGATAAGGACGATGAAAGCGGATACCCACAGCGCTGTTCCGGGGGATAACTGCGGGACGGGCTGTGCTGCTGCCGGGTCAAGCCCGCCGGTCACGGCAACGATCGCCATCCTGTCGGGCTGATCGTCCGCTCGCATCTCTAACCACGATACGCTCCGCTGTTCGCCGAGCGCTGGCAGCCAGAAAAAACTGCCGAGCAGCAGGCCGAGGATGAGCGCACTGCCGATAACGGGAACTGTGTGCCACTGCGCCCGACCGTCGAGACAGAGGTACAGCCAGTAAACAGCTCCCAGCGCGGTGCTGATCAGCGCGATCGGGGGATGCGTCAAGAGCAGGCCGCACTGGACAAACACCACCAGGGCATAATCCAGCGGCGCCCTGGTGATCGACAGCCGATCAATGCTCCACAGCAGAGTCGGGATCAGCGCGAACGCGATGCTCCAGCTCAAATCGCCGATGATGTGCGGCGTGGTGATGAAGATCATCGGCGACAAAACATAAAGCGCGGCTGCGATCACTGCCCGCGGTGAACCGCTGCGCCGCTGAACCAGCGCGTAAACACTGGTTCCAGCGCCCAGCAGGCTGATGAGGAACAGCACGCGCACAGCAGTCACCGGATTGTTCGTGATCACGAGTTGAAGCAGCGCCGAGGCATAGGGGGCGAGTGGGGGTGCAAAATTGGGAAAGGGGCTGCCAAATCCCAGCACACTGTGCGCCGACCAGCGGGGATACAGACGGCCTTCACGGATGCTCTCCGCGTAATCTGCCGATCGCGTGGCAAATGCGGCCTGGGCATTCAGATCGGATACATCTCCCCGGAACAGAAATGGCCACCCCGCGGTCAGGCAGATCAGGATGACGATGATGACGCCCCAGTCTGTTCCCCGCTGCGCCCGCTGCATCCAGTGGGGTAAATCTGCGGGACTCAGGGCGAAAGCACTCCCTCCAGCCGCTCTTTCGATCGATGACATCGTTTGAAACTCGGTTGAATGTCCGCTCAGCCTGAGCTATGCTTGTAATATGTACAAAAGCGATATCCCCGATGGCGATCCACATTGAAGCCGCACAAGAGGCCGATCTGAATACGCTGGCATCGTTGTGGCGGGACAAAATGCTGCTGGCCGATCCCACGCGCGCCGTCAATTGTAAGTCGAAAATGGCGCATATGACAGCGCTGCTGGCAAAGCCGCAGTCGGCCTTACTGCTTCTGGCGCGTGAAGACGCCGAGATCGTCGGATATATTTCAGCCGATTTCGCTGAGACCGCGATCGTGGATGATCTCACGCTTGATCTGCATCGGCGCAGCCCAGAAGCGGGCCGGCTGCTCGTCAACGCCGTGATCGCCCGGGCGATCGAGCGCAATTACCGATGTCTGATCGCGCGGCTTGAGCGCCCCACCGCTGTCGAGCGGGCTTTCTGGATCGCTTCAGGCGCGCATAGAATCAATTCACCAGAGCAAGGATTGGAAACATATTGTCTGACATTTTGAGCCGTGCCATCATCCGGCCTGCGCGTCCAACAGATATCGATACGATCGCTCATTTGTGGGAAAAACTGGTCGCATTTCATCGCTCGATCGATGTCGAGCTTCCGCCGGCGGCGCCCAACGGCGCGCTGCGCTATGCCCGGCGCCTGATCGATCACCTCGATGACCCATCCGCACACGTGCTGGTGGCTGAAGTGGACGGGCAGGTTGTGGGCTACACGATCGGCGTTGTCGTCGATCTGGCCCCGGAGATGTTTGAACAGGAAGCCAGCGGTTTTCTGGCCGATATCTTCGTCGATGAGCGTTATCGTCGGTATGGACTGGGTAAAGCGCTGGTCGCGGCGCTTGGGGACTGGTTTCGGGCGCAGGGGCTGCGATACTTCGAGTGGCATGCAGCGGCGCGCAACCTCGACGGGATCGCTTTCTGGGAAGCGCTGGGGGGGCGACCGGTCATGCTGCGCATGCGTGCAGACCTGACGGATGCAAAGGATGGAACGAGATGACCGAGCTGCTGTATCAACACGACAGCTACATCCGCGAATTTGAGGCTGTCGTCACCGAAGTCCTGCCGGATGTGCACGGCGTCAAATTGAGCCGGACGGCCTTCTTCCCCGGCGGCGGTGGACAGCCGCAGGATGCCGGGATTCTCCGGGATGCTGACCGGACGTGGCCGGTGACCGGATTCATGAAAGGTGGGGTGCATATCCTGGGCGGTGACCTTCCGCTCCCCGAAGTGGGGACGCCGCTGGTCGGTCAGATCGACTGGGAGCGGCGGTATCAGCTCATGCGCACGCATACTGCCATGCACATTCTCTGCGGTGTGGTGTGGCGTGACTATGGCGCGAGCGTGACCGGTGGCAATATGGAACCTCTGGCTGGCCGCATGGATTTTGAGTTTGAGCGACTGCAGAAAGATCTGGTCGGTGAAATTGAGGCCAAGATCAACCTTGAGGTCGCTGCCGCACGCGATATCGTCGTCCGTATCCTGCCCCGTGAAGAAGCATTTCAGATCCCGGATCTGATCCGCACCAAGATCAACCTGCTTCCAGAGGGGATCACGGAGGTGCGCACCGTGGAGATCGTCGGTCTGGATCTCCAGGCAGATGGGGGGACGCATGTCGCCAATACGCGCGAGGTCGGTCGTCTGCGCATCACCGATTACAAGAGTAAGGGCGGGATCAACAAACGCATTTACGTTGAACTGGAACCGGGTGCGTGATGATCAAACGAGTCCTCTCGTTTCTGGGGCCGGGCGGGGCGCGTGCGCTTTTCCTGCTGCTGGCCTTTACGGGGCTGGCCAGTCTCATCCTCAACGTCATCGTCGATCAGTATGACTGGGTGCGTCCGGTTCAAACGCTGCTGGCGCTGGCCGCGATCGTTGGCGCTGCGGTCATCGTCCTGCTGCGGCTCGACCCGATCGAGCGGCGGCGCTGGGGGGCGATCCTTGCGCCTGCGCTCGGCGCTGCGATCCTGGCGTTCACTGTGCTGCCTCAGTTTCAACTGCCGCTTCTGGGCGGCGCTGTAGGCTGGATTGTGGCTGGACTGCTGCTCTTCCGTACCAAAACGCCGACAGCCTACCGTGAAGCTGTCCGTCACCTGCGACGGAATGAGCTGGAGCGCGCCGTCAAAACGATGGATGCCGTCATCCGCGCCGATCCAGCCGATCCACAGCACTATCGCTTTCGCGCTGAACTGCTGCGCGTGTGGGGCAAGCTGGATCGGGCGCGGCGGGATTACGCGCGCGTCACCGAGATGGATCCCGACTCCGCGCTCGGTTTCAACGGTTTGGCCGAAGTTGAACTTCAGTCCGGTCGTTATCCTGAAGCGCTGGCGGCGGCGGTGAAAGCCGCCGAACTCGCCCCGAACGACTGGGTGGCTTTCTACAATCTAGGCATGATCCAGGATCGCCTCGGTCAGTCAGATGCGGTGATCATCAGCCTCAAGAAAGCGCTCGATCTGCGCGTATCCGATGCACGTCACCGCCTGCTGATCCATTTCTACCTGGCGCGGGCTTATGCCCGTTTGGGGCAGGCGGATGCTGCTGAAGAGCAGGTTGCGGCGCTCAAACGCCTCAGTCGTGGTTTGCAGGAATGGCACAAGCTGCTCGCCAGCGAACAGGCTGAGACCCTGCGGCGCGTGCTGGGCGCCGATATTGAAGCCATCGATCGGCTGCTCAAAAGCGGCCATGACAGTGCCCTGTTGATCGAGCAAGGGGTGAGCCGTGCAGGGGATCCGCAAGGGGAGGGGAAACGACGGTCGTGATCCAGCGGCGCACTGCTCTGATAGGGGTGTATCTCACCTTTGTACTGGCCTTCCTGGGATTACTCGGCTTCGTCGGCGGGATCGTGGTCGAAATCTCGTCCGGGCGCACCGACACCGGGGAGACTTCAGCCGCTGTTCTTGTGGCGCTGGGCGGCCTGTTCATCATTGCAGTGATGTTCCTGATCTGGTTTGCCGTGATCGGCTTCATGCTGGCGCGTCAGACCCGCGTCCTCGGTTCGGGGTATGGCGATGCTTACCGGCTGATCGAGCAGTTTCGATTTCGGGATGCCATCCCACTGCTGGAGCGCTCGATCCGTGAAGGAAAAGAGTCGGTGCAGATCCTGATGCTGCTGACCAGCGCGTATGCGTATACCGGTCAGTTCGCCAAAGCCCAGTCCACAGCCGATCGCGCAGTGCAGCTTTACCCCGATGACGCCGATGCCTATATCACGCTGGCGAACGGATACCGTCTGCAGGCGCTGTATGATGAGTCCGCGCGGGCGCTGGCGATCGCGGCTGAACTGGCGCCGGATCGTCCGATCATCTGGGCTGAACTGGGGTTTGCCCGCCGCCTGGCGGGCGATGATAAAGGCGCATTCGAGGCGCTGGCGCGGGCTGCCGAGCATCCACTGCCGGCGCCATACGCTGTGCGCGTCCATTACCATCTGCGTCAGGCATACATGGCGCAGGGCGCTGTCGAGCAGGCGGTTCGTTCCACTGCCAAGATGATGAGCGCGCGCGATGGGCTGGTCACCTGGAAGGCCGGTCTCCGCGCCCTGGAAGGCACCGCTTACGGTCAGGCTCTGCGCTACGAAATCGCCGCGATCGAGGCCCAGATCGCCGATGCCGATGCGGGCAGCGTGAGGTGATGGCTGATGTTCTGGATCATCCGCCGCATCTGGCGCGATTTCCCGACGTATGATCCAGCGGCGCGCTATGCGCTGGTGGTCGGCCTCGGTCTGCTGATCATCCTGCTGCTGGCCTTATTTTTTGGCGCCCCGGAATTTCGGATCTACGCGGCGATCGGAGCCGGTCTGACGGTGATCGTGATGGAGATCGCAGTCCTGTGGGCGAACCGGCGGATGGTCACGCCATACACGCAGGCGCAGCGCGCGTATTTACGCGGGGATTTCGACGAGACACGGCGGATCCTGGAGGCGGAGCGCGAGACAGGGCGCGCGGATATGCGGTCGCTCACCCTGCTCGGGAACACCTACCGTCAGTTGGGGCTTCTGGCAAAAAGCCGTGACGTTCTGGCTGAAGCGGTAGACAGGGGCCAGAATCACCATTTCCCGTTGTACGGATTGGGCCGTACACTGCTTTCACAGGGCGATTATGCGGAGGCATTTGATGTCCTCGCCCGCGCTGTGCAGGCTGGCGCGCCCCCTGTGGTGCAGCTCGACGTGGTGGAGGCCCTGTACCGAGCCGGACGTTTCGATGAGGGGGCGCATCTGCTGCGCACCCTGGAACAGGATCGAACGCTGTCCGAAGGAGCGGAACCGCATCGGCTGTTGATGGCGGCGCTGCTGCGTCATCGCCTGTTGGGCGCTCCCGTTCCCTCACCGGAGTTGGTGGCGGCGGGGCTGCCATTCTGGGAAGCCGCCAGGGATCGCTTCGCAGACTCGCCGTACAGTCAGGCTCTGATGCAGGATATCGCATTCTTTTCTGCTATCATGAATGAGCGCCGCACGTAATCGGAAAGGATTTGGAGCATGCTGAACCGCAGAGGTGGTATTTCCGTGATCCGAATCGGGTTAATCGCGGGACTGATCGGCCTGCTGCTGATCGGCGTCGGGGTGGTCGCCTTTTTCACGGATCAGAATTCCCGCCGCGCTCCTTTGAATATCGATCCTCCGCCGGGGGCGGAGCCGTGGGGATCGCCGCGTGTGACCGCGCCGACTGCGCGCAGCGTTTTCTTCCGCGTCCCCAATTCCGTGCCGGAAGATGTCGTTCCGTACTATCAGGAACGTATGGCCCAGCATTACGGGGGCAGCGGAGAACAGTGCGTCCGCATTCCGCCGACCGGGAATGCCCCGATCGATCCCAACAATCCGAATTCGATCCCGTATCAGTATATCTGCATGTTCGATAACTCCGGGATGGGGGCGACCCAGTTCACGCGCGTCGTGATTTATCCGGGGGTCTTTAACCCGGATCCGTTCTACAATGCGGCAGGTTCAACGGTCATCGAATACGAACAAGAATGGCAGCCGTGAATGAAAGCCGCCCCCGTCTTCCGTGGCTGTGGCTGGGACTGGCGATAGTGGTCAGCGGCTCGATCGCGATCGGCATCACCGCCGTGCCGATTCTGGCAGGGGTGCTGTTCCCACCGACGATACCTCCTCCCGCGTCCGCGGTGCTGCGAACGCATACAAATCCGGCTTATGGCGTGGATGAGTGGACGTATACCCTGACCGGTGATACCTGCTCCGCCTACAGACATTATGAGGGCCAGGGCGGGGTCTGCACGATCACCTCTGGCCAGGCGCAGTGTGCTGATGCTGCCGCAGATGATCGGTCAGAGCCTGTCTTCGATTTCACATGCAGCGGAACTATCCGGTTCTCGATCTTTCGTATGGTCTGGCGTGCGCAGGTAATGGGAACCGATCTCGTCGTTCATCGGGCCGTGGACTGGACGGGCGGGGGGCAGACGCCGACAACGACCTCCGATCAGACTGAGGGATGACATCGACGGGCCGCTCGTCGATTGCCGCGGTCAAGAGTAGGGAAAGCATTACCGATCAGTTATAATGGGGGCATTGAGCGTTGCTGCTGGCGGCTGAGCGCGTCACCAGCCGACGCCAGCCGCTCACCAGCCAATGACATAACAGACCGTATTCCAGGAGGTGAAATCGTGGACGTGAGGTCGATGCTCACTCCGCGGTTGATTGTGTTCTTCATGCGCGTCGGGATCTTGTAAACACCCTGGTGTGCTTCTGATCAACCTTCCCAGCCGTCCATGGAGAGCAAAGCGAGACAGCCGATGACATTCAAACCAGTCAATCCGCGTGTGGATATCCCCAAACTTGAGCGAGAAGTGCTGGATTTCTGGCGTTCACACCGCATCTTTCAGCGGTCGATGGAGGAACGCGAGGGAAATCCGCCTTATGTGACCTATGAAGGGCCGCCCACGGTCAATGGCACGCCGGGGGTGCATCATGTGCTGGCGCGCGCGTTCAAAGATATCTTTCCGCGCTATAAGACCATGCGCGGCTACTATGCGCTGCGCAAGGGCGGGTGGGATACACACGGCCTGCCAGTGGAGCTGGCGATCGAAAAAGAGCTGGGCTTCACCCACAAACGCCAGATCGAGGAATATGGAATCGCGGAATTCAACAAGAAATGCCGCGACAGCGTGCTGCGCAATATCGCCGTCTGGGAGCGCTTTACCGAGCGGATGGCCTACTGGACGGATCTCGACAACGCTTACGTCACTTTCACCAACGACTACATCGAAAGTGTGTGGTGGGTGCTCAAGCAGATGTGGGACAAAGGCCTGATCTACAAAAGCCTGAAAGTCGTCCCGTACTGCACCCGCTGCGGCACCCCGCTGAGCAGTCATGAAGTCGCCCTCGGCTATGACGAAGTGGATGATCCCAGCGTTTACGTCCGCTTCCCGCTGAAGGATCGACCGGGAGTTTACTTCCTGGTGTGGACGACGACGCCCTGGACGCTGCCGGCCAATGTCGCGCTGGCCGTCGGCGCTGATGTCGATTACGTCCAGGTTGAGGGGCCATCACCCGACGGTGAGGGGACTGAACAGCTCATCCTCGCCGAGGCGCTGCTGCAGCGGACGCTGACCAAACCCGATGAGTACCGAGTCGTCAAACGGTTCAAAGGGCGCGATCTGGTCGGGCAGCAGTACAACCCACTGTATACCTTCCTGCCGGTCGATAAGCCCTATGCCTACGTTGTGACCGGTGATTTTGTCAGCATCGAAGACGGTACCGGTATCGTTCATATCGCCCCGGCCTACGGTGTGGATGACATGGCTCTGGGCCGCCAGCACAATCTGCCGGTCATTCAAACGGTGGCCCCGGACGGCAAGTTCATTGATGCCGTGACGGAGTTTCGCGGTAAATGGGTCAAAGATGCCGATCCGGAGATCATCCGCGATCTGAAGAAGCGCGGCCTGATGTACAAGTCGGAGCGCTATCATCACACCTATCCGTTCTGCTGGCGCTGCGATACCCCGCTGCTGTATTTCGCCCGCGATAGCTGGTTCATCCGGTCGACCGAGTATCGCGACAAAATGATCGCGCTCAACCAGCAGATCAACTGGGTTCCGGAACATATCCGGGATGGGCGCTTCGGTAACTGGTTGAATGAACTCAAGGATTGGGCGCTGGGACGCGAGCGCTACTGGGGCACGACGCTGCCGATCTGGGTGGACGACACCACAGGGGATATGCTGTGCGTGGGCAGCGTCGCCGAACTGAGCCAGTTGGCCGGACGCGATCTTTCCGATCTCGATCTGCATCGTCCCTACGTCGATGAGATCGTCTTCCCGAATCCGAAGGGGACAGGCGGGATGATGCGCCGCGTGCCGGACGTGATCGACGTCTGGTTTGACAGCGGTGCGATGCCGTTCGCTCAGTGGGGTGCACCGCATCACAATCTCGATCTTTACGAACAGCAGCACCCCGCCGATTACATCTGCGAGGCGGTCGATCAGACGCGCGGCTGGTTCTACACGCTTCACGCCATCAGTGCGATGGTCAATGAGGACATCGCATTCAAGAATGTCATCTGCCTCGGCCTCATCCTCGATGAGAAGGGGCGGAAGATGTCGAAACGCCTGGGCAACATTGTCGATCCCTGGGAGGTGATGAACGCTCACGGGGCCGATGCCTTCCGCTGGTATCTGTTCACTGCGGGATCGCCCGGGGAGCCGCGCCGCTTCTCCAAAGATCTGGTGGGCAAGGTCGTATCCAATTTCTGGCTGACGCTGTGGAACACCTACAGCTTCTTCGTCACCTACGCGCTGCTGGATGGCTGGCAGCCGGATAGCCCACAGCCGCCGGTGTCCGAGCGGGATCCGCTCGATCGCTGGGTGCTGGCCGAACTGAATGCGCTGGTGAAGCAGGTCACAGCCGCCTTTGACTCTTATGATGTCCCGAACGCCACGCGACCCATTCAGCAGTTTGTTGACAGCCTGAGCAACTGGTACGTTCGCCTCAGCCGTCGGCGCTTCTGGAAGAGCGAGAGCGATCAGGATAAAGCAGCCGCCTACGCGACCCTGTATGAGTGTTTGCTGACGGTGTCGAAACTGCTGGCTCCGACGATGCCGTTCGTCAGCGAAGTGATCTATCGCAATCTGACCGGCGTCGCAGCGCTGCCCGTCGGCGCGCCGGAGACGACCCCGATCAGCGTTCATCTGGCGCAGTGGCCGGAGGTGAACGAAGCGCTGATCGATCAGACCCTGATCGACGAGATGCGCCTGGTGCAGAAATTGGTCAGTCTGGGACGGTCAGCCCGAGAAACCGTCAACATCGGCGTGCGCCAGCCGCTGGCCGAAGCCCGTTTCGTCACGCGCAGGCGTGAAGAGCGCGAGATCGTCGAGCGCCTGAGCGATCTGATCGCCAGTGAGCTGAATGTCAAGCAAGTTTCGCTGATCACCGATGCCGGTGGGGTTGTTGAGTATCGGCTCAGCCCGCTGCCATCCTTGCTGGGCAAGAAGTTCGGCAAGGATTTTCCGCGCGTCCAAAAAGCGATGAAAGAAGGGGATCCGGCACAGGTTCGCCAGTGGGCGCAGCAGCTTCTGGAGGGGCAATCGGTCACTGTCACGCTCGACGGGCGCGCTTTCGAAGTGCTGCCAGAGGAATGTGAAGTGCGCAGCACGGCGCTGCAAGGGTACGCGGTGGCGGAGGATGCCGGGTATCTGGTGGCGTTGGATACCCATCTGACCGAGGAGCTGAAGCTCGAAGGTCTGGCGCGCGAGATCGTGCGTCGTATTCAGACCCTGCGTAAGGATGCTGATTTCAATATCAGCGACAAAATCATCGTCAGCTATGCGGGGAGCGAGCGCGTCCTTGCTGCTTTCCAGAAGTTTGGTGACTATATCCAATCTGAGACGCTGGCGGAAGCGCTGCTGGCACAGGAGCCTGCGGATGGCAGCTTCCGGGCGGAGTTCGGCCCGGCGGCGGATGGCGATCCCCGGAAAGACACCTCGATCGACGGGGAAGTGCTGCGGTTGGGGGTAAAACAGGTGCAGGCCCAGCCATCAGCCTGATTTCGGTCAAAGTGCACGAAAAGCTGGGAGACACTCCGGCTGTGTCCTGAGTGACTTCCAGCTTTTTGATTCGCAGAACAGTTCAATTTAGCGATTTCAGCCAATTTCTCTGTAAACGGTTTGTTAATTAATGGTATATTGACCGAATAGACCGGTGATACGATCCGGACTGATATCGTGTGAAAGTCCATGGAACCGCCGCAGATGACAGACAATAACAGCATCTCGTTGAAGGCTGTGCTTCAGTATGCGCTGCCGCTGGGGGCAGTTTTAGTCACTGGCAGCCCTGAGAAACCGATCACGTATGCGATCACCGTGCGGGCGCAACCGCCAGCATTTCCCGATGTCTACGGCGGAGAACTCGCATTGGTGGCGATGGATGTGGTGCGCAGCCTGGACAGCCGGATCAGTTTAACCGACGTCATCACCGGCCTGGCCGCCGCTGGAGTGAGCGCTGTCGCCACACGGGATGAGATCTCCAGTGCGGCGATCGACTCCGCGGCGGAACTGGGGATGGCCCTGATCGCCCTGCCTGAGGACTGCAATCTATCTCGTATTGAACGTTCGGTGAATACTCTGGTGATCAACCAGAAGGCGCAGATGCAGCAGCGCGCGATCGAAATTCAGCGCCAGCTCACGCGGCTGGCGGCGGAGAACCGCGATTTCAGCAGCTTGCTACAGATCATCGCCCGGGCGACCGGAAAAGGGGTTATCGTCCACGATGATGCCGGCGTATTGCTGGCGCAGGTGTATCCCACCCTGACGCGCCGCGCCCCCGGCGGGGGAGGCGGGCGAACCCTGCTCCAGAGTTTGCCTTATGGCGCGTTCCAGACATGGCTCAACCATGAAGCGCCCACGGCGGAAGGCGCGATCGTATCCAGTCCGCTGGGGTACACCACGCCGTTGAAGGTCGAGAAGCGGGTGGCCGGGTACATGTCTCTGGTCGGTTCGCAGGAAACGCTGGATGATTTCGATCGGCTTGTGCTCACGTATGGGGCCGACGTTTGCGCCATCGAGCTGGCCAAAATTCGTGCGATCGCGTCTGCAGTTGAGCAGGCGCGTGGCGATTGGATCCAGATGTGGCTTTCGGGAACGCCGGCTGATGATGACCTGATGACCACCCGCGCCCAGCAGGCCGGTTTCGACCCGACATCCCCCTATGTCGTCGTGGTCTTTCGTGCGGCTGCGCCCCTGGGAACGGCCTCACCTCTGGACGCGCTGCTTTCGTTAGTGCGCGATGATATGGCACGCCGGCAGATCGCTGGCGCTGTCGGGCAGTATGTCGATGTTATTGTGGCACTGTATCCCCTTGAAGCGCCGGGGGCGCTGGTGCGCCTGCGAGTGACTATCGAAGAAGTGCGCCGCCAGTTAGCGCAGCGCTCACCGAGCGGCGTGGTTGGCGCAGGGATCAGCCGGCTGACCCACGGATTGGCCGGTTTACGCGATGCCTATCGAGAGGCCAAAGACGCAGTCAGTATTGCCGCTGAACTTGGCAACAGAGAAGCGACGACCTACTACGGCGATCTCAAGCTGTTCCAGTTTTTGCTGGCGTTGAAGGAGCGCAATCTCGATACCATGCGTCGGTTCTGTGGCGAAACCCTGGGGCCGCTCATCGAACACGACGAACGCAAGCAGGGCGAACTGATCCGCACGCTGAACGGTTATTTCGACGCCAACGGCAACCTCGCCAAAGCGGCTGCCGATCTGGCCGTTCACCGCAACACGCTGGTTTATCGACTGGAGCGCATCGCCGAATTGACGGGGTTGAACCTGGATGACCCCGATAATCGCCTCATTTTAAACCTCGCACTGAAGGTTCAGCGGGTACTTGCGACGCTTCCCGGCTGAAGACTCGCACGACTGTCGCGAAAATTGAGCGGAAATACGGGAAATCCCCCCTTTACATTTCTCAGTTTGTGCTACAATGTGAGAGAAGTGAGTGAAGTCTTTTGCTTTCTGTTAGCTGCTCACGCAAAGGGGAAACAAAATGGCTGTTGAATTCTACGATGTCAAGACCCGCAAGAAGGTGAAGATCGAGGACAAGGATGTCATGAAGACGACCTTCACCACTAAGAACGGGCAGGTTCGCTACGGCGTTCGTGGCAAGTACGACGGCCGTATGCTGACCAAGTTCGTCAGCAAGGCTGACTGGGACTCGATGAGCTACCCGGAAGAGAAGAAGAGCAAGAAGAAATAGTGCTCAGTCTGCTGTATGGGGACAACCGCCCTCAGATCTGTTGAGGGCGGTTGTTTTTTTAAGATAAAGCCGCTCAGTTACTGCGACCGGGCACAGCGATCTTGACGAAATGCTCTCTGGGGCGGTTGAGCAGTGGGATGAGGTGGGCGGTCGCTTCGGGCTGGTTGTTCTGCTCCAGAGTCTGGATGAAAAAGCCCAGCAGGTCGCGCACGTCGGCGATCCCGGTTTCATCCAGTTCGAAGATATCGACCATCGCTCCTTTGGCGATGCGCCGGCGAATGGCATCAACCGTGAGGCGCATCTCCGGCTGAATGCGCTGATAGACAACGCCGCCGGACATGCCCGCGCACATCCACGGGCCGGGATCGCCCATGATCAGGACGCGCCCACTGGTCATGTACTCGCAGGCGTAACCTTTCAAATTGGCGCGCGTGGCCAGCGCACCCAGTTCATCGCGCAGCGGCGTTGTGACCTCACCGCCGAAAATGACATCTGCGCCGCTCAGCCGGATACAGGCGCGCGTGTCGGCATTCCCCTGAACGATGAAGCGACCGCCCTGCGCACCATACGCGAAACTTTTGCCGACCGAACCATCCAGACGTTCACCGTTGTGGTTCAGGCCTTTCAAAATAGCGACAGTGCCGCCGCGCGCGCACTTACCGACGCCGTCCTGGGCGCCGCCTTCCACCAGGACATCGATCGGGCTGTCGATGAAGGCGGCCAGACCATTGCCGGGGATGGCGGAATTGCTGAAGCTGAGGTGCACCGCCTGGAGTTTGTCGTGATTGGGCAGATCATTCCGTTTGATCGCGCCGCTGAGGTGCGTCCCAAGCGCGCGATCCATCGCCATGACCTGCTCATCGTCGTAGGTCAGCTCGTAATCGCCATGGGCGAGACGTTCCGCGATCAACGCCGTGATCTGCTTGCTCAGCGTGTTGCGGGGACGGGCGAGGCGCTTGCCGATGCCGGGCTGAAGCGGACGTTTGCCTTTGTACGGCACTGGACGTGTGAATGGGGAAAGATCGATGCGATCATGCATCCCGATCTGTTCCAGCAGGTCGGCGCGCCCGACCAGATCCTGCGTGCGGGTGAAGCCGAGCTGCGCTGTCCAGCGGCGGATATCTTCGCTCAGCATGGTGAACACGTTCACGATGCCCTGAACCGCCTGATCATACTCACGCGGCTCAAAGTGCTTGATGCCTTTGGAGAGCGCTTCCTCGACGGTGCGAATATGGGTCGTAATGCCGACGTGACACGTCCCCTCATGACACTTGCGACAGATCGTGCATCCCACCGCGACCATCGCCAGCGTGCCAAAACCGACGCGATTTGCGCCCAGACACATCAATTTGATGACGTCCCGTCCGGATTTCATGCCTCCATCCGCCCAGATCTCCACGTCATCGCGCAGGCCGCTGTCGATCAAGGCAGAATGGGCGAGCCAGACGCCAATTTCAGCGGGAAGACCGACATGGCGCAGCGAATGCGCGCGGGCAGCGCCCGTGCCGCCTTCATAACCTGTGATATTGATGATATCGGCCCCGGCTTTGGCGACCCCGACCGCAATGATCCCGACGCCGGGGACGACCGGGATCTTGACCGAGATCCTGGCGTGCGGGTTGGCGGTCTTCAGCTCATCGATGAGCTGAGCCAGATCCTCGATCGAATACAGGTCATGATTATTGGATGGGGAGATCAGATCGACCCAGGGTTGTGTGCTGCGCGCCAGCGCCACCTGTTCTGTCACTTTGTAACCGGGAAGCTGACCGCCTTCACCCGGTTTGGCGCCCTGGCCAATTTTGATCTCTAAATACTGGCACGAATTCAGGAAGCTGATGTTGACCCCGAACCGGGCTGAAGCGATCTGGTTACCACGGTGACGCGGGTAGGCACCCAGCACCTCAGGAAGTTCCCCGCCTTCACCGTTCATGCAGATGATGTTAAGGCGGTAGGCCGCCTCGGCATAAGCCTTGTAGGCCAGCTCGCCCTGCGATCCGAATGACATCGCCCCGATCAGCACGGGCATGGCGTGTTCGCCAATTGAAGTATCGACCTGGTCGACGGGAACGGGTTGAGCCGCAGGCTTGAAGTCGAGCAGATGGCGCGGTGCGACCGGCATCTCTCGCTCAAGTTTTGTCATGACCTCGGTGTATTCATCCAGCGTGAGTTCACCGTGCGCGACGTCCTCGACCTTCTTCCACATTTTGGGATACAGACGATCGGGATTGTCCAGTTTGGCCGGTTTTTCGCCGCGCAGCTCGCGGGCGCGCTCCAGCGCATCCTGTTGAAGCACGGCGAAGGTCAGGCCGATCGTATCCGATCCCAGGTAGTTCGGCGTTCCGAAGACGGCGGCCGTTTCAGTCGCCAGGCCGATCGAGCTGAACGACTGCCCGTAGCCCCTCAACTCGTGGCAGCCGATCGTTGAGGTCACTTTCTGGATGCCGATCGTCAGCGCTCCGATCGTGTTGGAAAGCCGCTGGATCTGCTCATCCATGCCGATCGGCTCCCGCGGGGCGCGGGGAGCGATGCCGAGTCCCACTGCATACAGCGCATAAGGCACAAGCGCATTGGCTCCCAGTCCGATAGCGAGGACGACATCGTGCAGATCGCGGATCGCGCCCGATCGCAGAATGATGCCCACCTGACGGCGCAGATTGGGGGTGTGAGCGTATTCGCGCAGCGCCCGATCGACCGTGGCCACGACCAGCAGCGGGTCGATCCAGATGCGAGATCCATCCAGCGCTTCGACATCATCGAGCAGCAGCGCGTGGGCACCGGACAGCACCGCATCGACCGCCTGATCGGCGATGCGCGCCAGCGCTTCCTGGATCGTCTCATTCGCCGAGGCCGCGGTCGCTAAAACGGTCAGGCGCGATCCGAGCCGGTCGCAGACTTCGTTCAGCGTCAGGGTGCCGTGGCGCGCAGCGACCGTTTGCAGCACCAGCTCATCGCCCAGATCGGCGTAGCCGCCGACGATCAGCGGCGTTTCGAGGGCGATGGTCATACTCAGATCGCCAGCGCCCGCGCCGATCTCGGGGCGGGGGCCGATGTAGACGGTCGTGGAAAACTGAGCGCGCTCCCGTTCTCTGTCGATGGCCGGGTTCGTGACCACGGCGACCGTTTCTTTGAAGTAGTCGGCGACATTCACGCGCGTATGGCTGATCGCGGCGAGCGGGCCATCCCAGCCAAGAGAACCCACCTGTTCCTTGTTCGTCTCCGCCAGCGTTTCGACAACGCTGACGTGATACCGTTCCCACCCCAGCGCCGCCATGACCTGTGTATTGACGCCGGCGGCGGGTAACTGACGGAGGGCAGGGGGCGGGCATTCAGCTTCTGACACCGCGACAGCCACGGCCACTGGTTCCGCCTGAAGCTGAGTGCCTTGAATGACCGGCGATCCACCGTTTCCGAATCGCGCTCCGCTCAGTGGGGAGGGGCTAGTCGGCAGGAGCGGGTCATGGCTGTCCACACCGCCGTTGCTGTGGTGCAGACTGCGCATCCGGGCGGTGCGTTCGCGCCACCGAGCAGCGACATGGCGCTGAATCGCCGGATAGTCCAGCACCTCGATCGAGCGTCCGGGACGAATGATCAACGCGATCTTTTCGCCGGGAGCAAGCGGCTTGGGATCGGTTGACATTGTGTCGAGCGGGTAAACGCCGCGTTCCGAGGCGGCGAAGTACTCTTTTTCCGTCTCGCCGAACCAGAGCGGGCGCAGTCCGAGCGCATCGACACTGAAGACACATTGATCGCCCATGCGCGCGGCAACTGCGGCTGGCCCTTGAGCGAAAGGCCCAAAGGCGCGGCGCATTTCCTCGTACATGGCATGGATTTCCGGATCATGCTCGATGAGATCGTGGCGGAAAGGCGGAAAGATGTATTCCATCGCCTCCACCAGATCGAGGCCGTGCTTCATGCACAGCGCATCGATCACGCGATCGACATCCTGCGAGTCGGAATTGGCTGGGTCGAGATCGATGCCGATCATCGCGGCTTCCAGACGGAAGCGTGAGATCGTATTGAACTCCCCGTTATGACCGATCACGTTGAACGGCTGCACTCGCTCGAAGATCGGATTGGTGTTCGTGCTGTATCGAGCGTGTCCCAGGGTGACGGTGGAAGCGTATTCGGGGTCGCGCAGCTCGGGGTAGTAACGCCGCAGAATTTCAACCGTTCCCTGGACTTTGTAAACGACGCTGCGCGATGAAAACGACGCAAAATGCACGTGATAATCGCGCTCAAGCTGCGTCTGAAGGTTGAAAATGGTCATCTCAAGACGATCGGCGGGTACACGCCCGTTGATCCCCGCGATCTGCCAGAAGACGGGCTCGTTGGCTTCCGCATTGCGCCCCAGAACACGGCGGCTCACCTTGCCCGATTGTTCGATCAGAATTTGCAGGCCGCTGGCCGAGATATCATCGCAGATGCGCCCGGCGATATGTTCGGCATTGGCGCGCTCCCGGGCGGGGATCATCAGATGGGCGACCCAGAAACTGGCATCGGTCGCCAGGGATGAACGCATGCCTTTCAGGGCCAAATTCTTGGCCCACATCTGCCGCGGGATGTCGGTCATGATACCGACGCCGTCCCCTTCGCCGTCAATGATGCCTGTGCGATGGCCCATACGGGCCAGCGCCTCGATCGTGCGTTTGACGTTACCGTGTGTCGCCTGGCCACCCTTGCGAACGGCGCAGATCAGGGCGCAGGCATCATGTTCGCGGGTGTCTTCTGTATGCAGGGGAATATCCACTGCGCGACGGGTTTGATCGTCAACGCCGGTCAACGTGGGGGTGTTTCCACGAGATGGTTTCATTCAGTCTGCCTCCGGACTCATGGGCCGCGATGCCTGCAGGAAAACGATCCAGGCGGCATAACCGCTTCGATCGCATGATCAGAGAAGTCATACGAACGAAAGACAGCCGCGCTTTGTAGTTTGTATACAATACTGGCGGATAGGTATCGCGTCTACATGCAGAATACGCGATATTATCTTTTGCATGTTGCACAATCAACAAAGATTGCGCGAGTTTTTTAGTTCAATGCGAGGAGGCGGCGAATCGTCAGCGCCAGATGCAGCGCGAGGCGGATCTCCGGGCGTTCGAGATCGACCTGCGCGATCTCGTTGATCCGGTTCATGCGGTAGAGCAGGGTATTGCGGTGGACGATCAGCGTTTCGGCGGTCTGGCTGAGATTGCCGTGACAGGCAAAAAACGCCTCCAGAGTTTTGATCAGATCGGCATGCTGGCGCATATCGTATTCCAGCAGCGGGCCGAGGGTCTTCTCGTAAAACTGGATCAGTTTTTCCCGGTCGTTCAGGCTCAGGATGAGCTGGTACACCCCCAGATCGCCGATGTAAAGGGGCGTGTCCGTCTGCAAGCGGATCGCCAGTTCCAGGGCCTGCACGGCATCGCGGTAGCTGGTGCGCCACGCGCTGATATCGCGCGCTGCCTGGCCGATGCCGATGGCCACATGAGCATGGGGAAGCTGGCGCTGAATTTCGGCAGTGAAAGCGCGAGCCAATTTCTGGCTGGTGGCCACCGGATCGCGATCGTCCGCCGCCAGAAACACCAGCACCTCATCTTCTTTTTCGCGCTGCCACACGAGCGCGTTGGCCCGCTGAGTTTGCACCACGCCGTTCACGATCGTTTCCAGACGGCGCAGAGATGGCGGTTTGTTATCCGTCTGCCAGGCCAGCACGATCGCGACATGGGGGAGAGTCATGTCGTGCTCGAAGCGTTCGCCCTGGCGGATGGCCTCCTGCTGGCTGACATCGCCGAGCAGCAGCCGGTCGAGAAACGTGCCGCGCAGCCGTTTCTCGGTATCGCTGATCGCTTTGGCTTTGGCCATTTCCAGGGCGCAGGCCGCCGCCCCGTGTTCGGCAACCAGCATGTCGATGTCATCCAGTTCGATATCGCGCCCGATGATCGACAGATAGCCCCGACCGATATCCTTGGTGACGATTGGGGATACCAGGCGGGCCAGGCCGGGCGTGGGCAGGGACTGCATCAGCACCGGGTTTTCGATTTCAGTGACGCGGTGGCGATCCTGAATCTCGACGGGGAGGTTATCCACTTTTTTCAGGAAAGTCTCGACATCTTCCCAGTGCGCGACAAACTGGGGCTGCACACTGCTGTAGAGAACTTGCAGGCGTTTATCCTGAATGATGACGGACTTGTTGGTCAGGCGCGCCATTGCGTTGATCAGCTCAGGCATCCCCTCGTTGCGCGAGATGATCTGGGTGAGCTGGCGGTAGATCTGGGTGCCGCGCCGCTCCAGCGCGCCTTTATGATCGACCAGCAGGCTGATGATCTGTTTCTCCACCAGGCGGATCCGATTTCCGGGGGGGAGAACGAGCAGAGGCACACCGCAGGCATTCGCCTCGGCCAGCGCGGACGGCGACGGAGCATAGGTGAGGACAACAGCGGACGCTTCGTGATCGTGCGCCCAGCGGATGATATCGACGTCCGCCATGCGCGTATTCCCATCAGTTGTCTCTGCACCCAGCAGAATGAGTTCACCGGGCTGAAGCGATTTCCCACCCAGATTGTCGTCGGGGTGGATCACCGTTGACCAGGTCACGATCCGATGCAGCAGCCCATCCCCTGCTGCAACCCGCGTGCCGAGAGGGAGAGCCAGTTTGCGGACATCTTCAACAGTCAAACGGGGGGCGGCGTCCAACATGGTCTCCCTGAGTCGCGGATTTCAGACAAAGTGCACAAGTCATGAGTTAGTGAATAGCTTATTTTGGGCCAATTGTCAACGGCTTGTAAGGGGTTAACCGGTGCAATCATCGCGGGATGATGCAGTCCGTCTCGCTTTTACTTTCCCCCGGTACGCCTGATGTTCACTGCTATAATAGACCGCGGCCTGGACTCAGCGCGTGAGAGAGTGCTCCGCATGACACAGATGGCAACTACGATCGGAGTTTTAACGGGTGGCGGTGATGCTCCCGGTCTCAATAGTGTCATTCGCGCCGTCGTGCTGACAGCCAGGTATCGCTTCGGCTGGAATGTCGTCGGCATTCGTGAGGGCTTCGACGGCCTTCTGGCTGGCACCCCGCCTGTCCCGCTGACTGAAGAGCGCGTGCGCGACATCTTATCGCGCGGCGGCACCATTCTGGGGGCCGTGAATCGCGGCAACCCGTTCATTCAGGCGGTGGAGCGGAGCGATGGATCGATCGATTACATCGATCTGGCGCAGCGCGGGGTCGATCGGATCCGCGAGTTCGGCCTGCACGCGCTGATCGTAGCCGGCGGTGACGGCACGATGGCCATCGCGTCCAGACTGGTCAGCCTGGGCGCTCCGATCGTGGGAGTGCCCAAGACCATCGACAACGATCTGGCGCAAACGGACGTCACCTTCGGGTTCGACACGGCGATCGTGACGGCGACCGATGCCCTCGACAAGCTGCGCACGACGGCTGAAAGTCATCATCGGGTGATGGTGTTGGAGGTCATGGGGCGCAATGCCGGTTGGATCGCGCTTCTCGCGGGCGTTGCCGGTGGGGCGGATGCGATCCTGATCCCGGAGATCCCGTTTGACATTCGCGTCGTTTGCGAGCGTATCGAGGCGATCCGGCATGAAGGCCGGCGCTACAGTCTGGTTGTCGTGGCGGAGGGAGCATCGCCGGTGCAGATCGATGGGCGCATGGTGGCCGGTGAAACCGGTGCGGGGCGTCTCGGCAGTATAGGGCATCTCGTCGGCAATCTGCTAGCCGACTGCGTCAACGCGGAAGTTCGCGTCACTGTGCTCGGTCATTTACAGCGCGGCGGCCAGCCCACGCCGCGCGATCGCTGGCTGGCCACGCGCTTCGGATCGGCAGCCGTGCATCTGGCTGCACAGCGAAAATGGGGCAGCATGGTGGCTTTGCACGGAACCCGGATCGTCGATGTCCCGATGCTGTCCGCCCTTCAGCAGAAATTTGTCGATCCAGAAGGGGAGATGGTTCAGATGGCCCGGGATCTTGGGATCGTCTTCGGCTGAGGACTGCAAACCGTTGTTCGGCAGCGCGCTACAGGGCGGGGCGCTCGGCCAGAAGCTGATTGTAACGCCCGAACCACTCTTCCGGGCCGCGGGTCATTTTGGTGACTTTGATGTCGCTGATGTATGGGACGATCTTCAGGAGATATCCGGGCAGGGCGTCCCAGTTTTCCGCAAATACGAGCTGCTGCAGTTCTTCAGCCATGCGGCCAGCCCATCCCCACCGCGCCCGCAGCTCTTCCGCTTTCAGGTAGTAATCTCGCTTTTCCCACGCCTGGGCGGAAGCTTCGATTCCCTCGTCGATTTCACGGAAGCAGTAAACAAGCAGGCTGACCATATCTTTGGCTTCATCATCGATCACCTGTTTCTGGCCCAGATGACGGATGACTTCGGCAACGGTGCGCATCAACTGCGTCCGCTGTTTGCCCGCGCTGTCCGGATTGATGACACGTCCCATGAGCGATGCGATTCTCCCTGGTTGGTCGATGTGTTCGGCAAACGTGATCGATAGGTCGATTTTCGGGGTGTTCAGGGCTGTACTGGACGAATGCCTTTGTAGACGCGCGTTCCACCGAGCGTGCGCAGGATCTGCTGCGCCGGGCGGTCGGTGATCGCGCTCAGCTCGATCGGCGTGAGCGGCTGATTCCCATTCGCCAGAAAAACCCGAAAGATGCAGTCCACCATAGATACATGCTGACCGATGAAGTCCGGGCGAGCCGCCGCTTCCTGAACTGCGAGACCGATTGCGTCCAGCTCGCGCACCTCAGCGGTTTCGGGATCGATGTAATCGACGATCCGGGTTTCATCAACACCCGTCAAGCGATCAACCAGATCGGGGGGGAGCTGACTGAGTTTATAGGTGCGCAGATCCTCTTCGGTATTGCGCTCCCACCACGAGTAATCGATATGGAACTGGGTGTCCAGCGTTGGCTTGATGAGTGCGCTCGGTTTAGCCTGTGCAGATTTCACCATAGATGTGTTTTCCAGACGTGATCAGCGGCTCAGCTTGAAGCGCCGCTCAGTTTCCAGACGTTGTTCCCCATGTAGTCGAAGTCCGGGCTGGCCGCCAGGGTGGCAAAAATTGGCCCCGGTGGACAGCGGCGGACAACATTCACTGCGCTGTACAGCGTTTTACCGTGAACTGTGCCCTGGGTGTTGTTACGGCTCAATTCATTCAGCAGATGCTTCAGAAGCGCGTGGAGCTGCACCCGTTTTCCGGAAACAGACTGGTGCAGGGCATCGACCGCCTGCAGATCATCAGCGCCGAGGATCATCAGCTCATCGTAATCGGCGGCGATGGCGCGCTTCTGTTCGTCAAACACGAGATTGCCATCGCGGTTGACGACGAGCCGGACGTATTCTGTGCGCGCGTTGTGCGGGCGAAAATCGATAATGATTTTCCCCTGTTCGGTTCCCGGTCTGATGATCACGATCGCGCCAACCGGAAGCCGGTGTTTGCGATAGAGCTTGTTCAGCCCGACGACATAGCGATCGCCGCGCACGACCCATCCTGGGAACTCTTCTCCATCCTGCCCATCGACCAGGGTCACAGCGATACGCTGGGTGCGGCGCGCCGTGGGGAAGATCTGGCGCATGCCAGCATTCAAGGGTAAGGTTCCCTGCCGCCGATGCGGATAATTGAGCACCAACTGCAGCTCATGCGGGGTTTCTTCAACCTCCGGCAGATCAGACCACTCATCCCCGATCTCAACTTCCAGCGCGCGCATTTCGGGGGTCAACAGCGCCGGATCATAATCGATCGGGTGGTATTTGAGCATCGGCGGGGTGTTGAGCACCTCGGGCGGCTCCAGCCGACGAAGATACCAGAGCACCTTGCCCGCTGGCCCTACCTCGTCGAAACGCTCATCCTTATTCAGGGCATAATTCAAAGACAGCACCTGCAGCGGCAGCGGCATATCGCCCAGACCCCCGATCTGTTCCAGAATTTCCTCAGGGGAGAGGGGGCCTCCGCCATTGATATCGAGCACCGCTTCGGTCAGGTGCAGATGGCCGAGGTTGACTTCAGCGATCAGGCTCTTCGGGAACCACAGTCCTGCGATCGATACGAGATCGGCATGCTGCCGCAGTTCCGCCTCCAGTTTGGCCTCGATCTCGGTACCATACTCCGCCAGGACGTCATCCGCTGATACCTGCTGCTGACCGGGGAAGGCGGCGCCGCCATCGAAATCCGACTGCGTCAGCTTATGGGGCACAGTGAGCTGAGAGGCGAATTTGCGCCGCCCGGTCAGAATGCTGTCGAATTCGACCTCAATGACCTCAAAATCACCGTACTCCGGATTGTTGCCCGGACGGGTGGAGATGACGACGCCGGTGGCGAACTTGAGGGCGGGGAAGATGAGGCGCTGTCCCTGAGCATAGGCAGCACTGGGGGAGAAAGGCACGACGTCTTTGTAACGCTGTTCGAACTGCTGCCGATCCAGTTCCAGGCGGCGTTGAACCACGACACGGGCGAGATCGTGGATGTTGAGAGGCGTTTCGGTGTCGAGAAGATGCCCGACTATGGTTTCGACGTCATCCTCGGTCACAACGAAGCTACGTGCCCAATGATGGGTCGGTATCAAAGCGAGCCTCCTCGATTTGCTGTCATGGATGCAGCAAACTCAATTTGCAATGTAAAGGTTTGGTGATCCCTTTCGATCATTATAGTCGGGTGGATCGGCTTGTTCAAGCGTGACCTGAACCGGTTTCCGGGCGTCCCGTCCGGACTGCATCGAACGGGTTGACCCTAATCTGCCAGTCCAGTATACTTCACCCTTACGAACATCGACTAACGCAAGCAGGATTGAATGCGAGTATGGCTACCAAGCGCACTTATCAGCCGAAGATCCGCCGCCGTCAGCGGGTGCATGGGTTTCGTCAGCGGATGCTGACGAAAAATGGTCGCAATGTCCTCAAACGTCGTCGTCTGAAGGGACGTCATCAGTTGACGGTCACACCCGTTCACGTCAAAAAGGTGAACTGGAAAGCCTGATATTCACCCAGATGCGCGATCGACTGTGGCGGTTTCCAGCGCGCGACCATTTGCGGCGACACGATGACTTCCGTGCCCTCCGCCGCGATGGTCGCGTGATACGCCACCCGATGCTCCATCTCAGTTTCCGAGCGAACAATCTGGAACACAATCGATACGGGTTCATCATCAGCAAGCAGATCGGTGGGGCGGTCGTCCGCAATCAACTGCGGCGTCGTCTGCGTGAGATCATCCGTCTGAAGCGCGCAGCGATCAAAACAGGGTACGATATCGTCCTCATCGCGCGACCGGAAGCTGCCGCGAAACCCTACGCTGAACTGGTGCGTATCATCGATGAACTGCTTGGGCGCGCTGGTCTGCTCCAGTAATCAGCAGTGAATGATAACAAGGTTGGTCGATCTGGTTCAGGGGTCATAATCATGAAGTTTCTGGCGCTGAAGCTGCTGCGTTTTTACAAACGCTTCATATCGCCGCTGCTCCCATCGTCCTGCCGGTTTGAGCCGACATGTTCAGTCTATACCTATCAGGCCATCGAAAAGTATGGCGTCTTGAAAGGGGGGTGGCTGGGGATCAAGCGCATCAGCCGCTGTCACCCCTTCCATCCCGGTGGTTACGATCCTGTACCCTGAAGTGAGGAGTCGCGATTTTGACGCCTGCGTTCGTCAATGCGTTTCGGCGCACTGTTATCGGCGCTGGCATGCTGCTCGTGCTTAGTCTGGCAGCGGCATGCACAGCCATCCCTGAGACTTCCTGGGCGGGGATCACGGTTGTCGGGTCTCCGGCTCGTTTGCTGCTCGCTTTCAATAACCGCGTCGTCATGCTCGATCCCCTGAACGGGAACCCTCTCAATCTCGATCAGGCCCGTTCACTGGATCTATCGACATCTGCCCCCGATGCCGCCGCCGCTGATTCATCCGGGTCAAATCCGGGTGAGCCGACACCGGAGCCGACGCTGGTTGTCAATCCGCAGGGGCAGATACCGCCCTGGGAAATCCGTCCATCGTCCAACACGCCGCTGCATTTCTACAGCCCGGTGCTGACCCTGGATGCGAACACGCTGCTGGCCGCCGCCTATGAAAAAACGCTTTTTGAGGTGCGCGCGCAGACAGGCACTGTGCTATCCACCACTACGCTTCCGGGGCATGTCGTCGGCCCGGCGCTCCTGACGGATGATCTGCTGTACATACCGATGAGCGAGGGCGATGTCACGGCGCTTCGTCGTCAGCCCAACGGTTCGTGGGTCGAAGTCTGGCGTTTCGATACGGAGCACGGGGTTTACGCGAAGCCCCTTCTGGTTGACGGGACGCTGTATATCGCTTCGCTCGATCACACGCTGTATGCGGTTGATCCGGCCACTGGGAGCGAGCGCTGGCGCCTGCGCCTCAACGGGGCGATCGCGTCGGCTCCGGCGGTATATGACGGCATGTTGTACGTCGGCACGCTGGGGCGACGCATCTACGCGATCTCGCAGCAGGGAGAAATTGCAGCCGAGTACGTGGCGCAGGACTGGGTCTGGGGATCGCCGACCGTTTTCGACGGCGTTGTGTATGCTGCCGATCTCGGCGGATACGTTTACGCGCTGTCGATTGAGGGGAATACACTCAGTCCGATGTGGGAGCCGCGTCAGGTGGCCAGCCGCGGCATTCGTGCCACGCCGCTGGTGACGGACTCGCGCATCATCATCGGTTCGCGTGACCGCAATGTTTACTGGCTCAACCGTGCAGACGGGCAGGAGATCCTGCGCCGTGAAGTGCGTGGAGAGGTGCTGGCTGATCTGCTCTTACTGGAGCCGAGTGAGCGGCTGCGCATCGGCGAACCCTTGGTGCTGGTCAGCACAATGGCGCCCGATCAACTGCTGACGGCCTTTACCTTGAACGAAGGTATTTCACGTTGGAGTTATGGCCGCTGACGAAGCGGCCTGTAGGGAGCGTCGCTGGCATGGATTTTATCGTCAATCCCTTCACAACACTGCTGGTCTTCCTGTACTCGATCTTCAACGATATGGTGCTGGCGATCGCAGTCTTCACGATCCTGATCCGACTGCTGACGTATCCGCTGACTGCGCAGCAGATGCGTTCGTCGGCGGCCATGCAGAAATTGCAGCCTGAGCTGAAAAAACTCCAGGAGAAGTACAAAAACGATCGCGAGGCGCTGGCCCAGGAACAGATGAAGCTGTACCGGGAAGCGGGCATCAACCCGCTGGGGGGCTGTCTGCCGCTGCTGATCCAGTTCCCGATCTTCATCGCGCTGTATCAGGCGATCCTGCACGCCCTTGCCTCGACGCCGACCCAGCTCCTCGATCTATCCGGTCGGCTTCTCATCCCCGGCATGGATCAGACCATCCCGCTGAACAACATCTGGCTGGGGATGAACCTGACGCAGCCGCCGAATTTCAATGCGGGCGGTCTGCCGATGATCGTGGGCGGCCTGCTAGTGTTTTTGACGTTCATCACGACCTGGGTGCAGTTCAAGGTGACGATGCCGCAAACAACGCCCTCTGCGGACGGCAAGCCCGATCAGGCTCAGCAGGTATCGCAGTCGATGGGGACGATCATGCCGGTCATGTATGCCTTCTTTGCGCTGTCATTCAGCATCGGCCTGTCGATCTATTTCATCGTCTCGAATCTCGCCGGTATTCTCCAGTATTCGCTGATGGGCAGGGCCAACTGGCGCAACCTGTTTGCACGACCGCAGCCAGCCCCTGCCGCTGCCTCCTCCAGAGCAAGTTCGGGTGGAACTACCGCCAGATCCCGATCAGCCGGAAGCGGCAAGGCCGCTCAAAAATCGAAGTAATGTTATAAAGATGACACAGGGGGTGTCCTCCACATCCCCTGTTTGTTGATGGATCAATCGATTGCAGCGGTGTTCTTCAAGAGCCTGACGATCTGGATCCCAGCCAGGTTGAGCTGAAGAACCAACGGAGTTACATGACATGAACGACCAGATAGTGGAGATCACTGGCGATAGTGTAGAGGAAGCGATCAAACTCGGGCTGGAACAGTTGAGCGCCAGTCCGGCGGAAGTTCTGGTTGATGTGCTCGATGAAGGCAGTCCGGGAGTTTTCGGTTTAGGCGCGCGCCCCGCGCGCGTTCGGCTGACGCGGATCACGCGGGCTGCGCCCCCTGCCAGCACCACGCTCACACAGATTTCAAAACCGTATCTCGAAGCCACGCCGATTACGCTGCCGACGCCACCTGCAGCGCCGCCGATGCCTGTTTCTGACACATCCGTGAAAACCCGTGATGCTGCTGATCGGCAGCGGCAGAGACAGAAACCGCGCCGCGAGCATGAACAACGCGAACGCGGCGCGCGCGCGCAAACGGCACACGCGGAGTCGCAACAGCGAAGCGACCGTCCACCACGTCCAGAGCGTCGTGAGCGGCCCAGGCGTCCGGCACGGCAGAACGAGGCGGTGCAGGACGCAGAAACAGTGGCGCGCGCTCAGGTTTTGCACGACGATCTGCCAGAGTATCTCGATGTGCCGATCGATGAAGACGAAAATGCTGCGGCTCCGCTCCTGTCCGAGTCGATTGAGGTTCCTGAAGCGGAATGGGGGGAAGAGGCACAGATCGGGCGTGTGGTGTTGAATGAGCTGCTGGAGCGGATGGATATCCATGCGCGGATCCACGTGCGTCGTGCCCAGCCCGATGAAAAATCTGAGCACTCGCCGTGGATTCTGGATATCGCCGGCGATCATCCTGTTTTGATCGGACGCCGCGGCGATACGCTGGCCGCGCTGCAGTACATCACGCGCCTGATCACGAGCCGGGAAATGCAGAAACGCTCGGAAGTGATCGTCGATGTCAACGGCTACAAAGTCAAGCGCGCGCGCACGCTGCAAAACCTGGCGCTGCGCATGGCGGATGAGGCCGTTCAGCGCCAGCGCACCGTCGCCCTCGAACCGATGCCGCCCCATGAGCGGCGCATCATCCACCTGGCGCTGCGCGGTCGCTCCGATGTGCTCACCAGAAGCATCGGCGAAGGGGCGGCGCGCAAGGTCACCATCGTCCCTCGCACTGAAGCAACTCAGGAATAGTTCGGTGTCTGCATTCGACTATCTGCTCGTCGGCCATTTCACAGCCGATCTGACGCCAACCGGGCGGATCCCCGGTGGAACGGTGTCGTACGCTCTGAAAACGGCGGCGGCCTTCGGGCTGCGCGTTGCGGTGCTCACCAGTTCGCAGCCGCACGATCCGCTGCTCAACGATCTGATGCCGTATGCAGCACGGCTGATCTCGCTGCCAGCCGATCAGACGACGACCTTCGAGAACATCTATGAACCCGACGGGCGCAAGCAGTACGTCCGTGGCTTTGCTGCGCCGCTCGGGATCGAGGATGTGCCGGATGAGTTCAAGGATATCCCGCTGGTGCACTTCGCTCCGATTGCGGGCGAAGGCGACCCCCGGCTTGTCCATCTGTTCCCCGACTCAACGCTCCTGCTGACGCTTCAGGGATGGCTGCGCCAGTGGCGTTCCGACGGCTTCGTCGAATTCCGCCGCTGGTACGACCCGGAAATCCTGAGCGCGCTCGATATCGTCGTATTCAGCGAAGAGGACATCGTCTCCGCGCCGGAGATGGAGCAGGAATACGCCGCGGTCACCAACCACCTGTTCGTGACACGCGCTGAAAAAGGCGGGACGCACTACATCAACGGTCAGCCTCACCCCTATACAACTCCCAGGGTGGAACTGGTCAATCCGACCGGGGCCGGTGATGTGTTCGCGGCCTCGCTGCTAGCCAGCCTGCCGCTGCTGAATTATGACTATGACGCGGCGGTCGTCTGTGCGGCGCGGCTGGGCGCGATCTGCGTCACTCGTTACGGGCTGGATGGCACGCCGACAGCGGAGGAAGTGACGGCGGCGCTTGAGGAGGCCCGCGAGTACCAGCGGCGAGCGGGCAAAAACGCATGATCCATCCCGATACAGCGCCGGACAGGCAGTGCTCTCCCGATCTGATCCTGCATAACGGACGGATCATCACCCTGGATCCGCGCCAACCGCGCGTGACGGCGCTCGCAGTTCATGGAAACCGCATCACGGCGGTTGGCGCCGAGAGCGATGTCCTCCCGCTGGCGGGCCGGGCGACGCGCCGGATCGATCTGAACGGAAAAGTTGTGCTGCCCGGCTTCGTCGATGCCCACATTCACTGGATGGGGACGACCGAGGCGCTGTACAGTGTTCAATTGGATGATGCTGCTGACCGTCATGATGCCGCGCAGCGCGTCGCCCAATTTGCGCAGACAGTGGAGCCGGGGCAGTGGATCCTGGGCTACGGCTGGTCGCAGGATGCCTGGCCCGATAACCAGTTCCCAACGCGACTCGATCTGGACGCTGTGGTGGCGGCACACCCGGTCTATCTGCGCGCGCGCAGCGGTCATGCCGCCTGGGTGAATACACTGGCTCTGGAGCGCTGCGGGATCACTGCTGAAACCCCCGATCCTCCGGATGGCCAGATCGTGCGCGACGCTGACGGAGCGCCCACGGGTGTCCTGCTGGAATGGAGCGCGATGGATTTGGTCTCCCGCTGGATTCCGCCGCTGTCCGCTGAAGACCTGGCGGAGCGAATGCTGCGCACTCAGGATGCTGCACTGGCGCTGGGAATCACCGGTATTCATGATTTTGACAATCAGGAGTGTTTGCTCGCGCTGCAGATCCTGCGCGAGCGCGGTCAGCTTCATCTGCGCGTCCTGAAACAGTTCAACAAGCAGTACTTGCCGTCCGCACTGGCGATGAGGCTGCGCACCGGTTTCGGTGACGATTGGATCCGGCTGGGCGCGCTGAAGATCTTCGCCGATGGCGCGCTGGGCGCGCATACAGCCGCCATGCTTGAACCGTACGATCATGAACCGGATAACATCGGTATCGTCGTGACTGATGAAGCGGAAATGTTCGATCTCATCAGCCGGGCAACCCGGGTCGGCATCGCCTCGACGGTTCATGCGATCGGAGATCGGGCCGTGCGCATGGTGCTGAATGTTTTTCAGCGGGTGCGCGCGCTGGAGGCCGATCTGGGCATCCCGCCCATGCAGCGGCGGCATCGCATCGAACATGTTCAGCTCATTCATCCCGATGATGTGGGCCGCCTGGCTGAGCTGAAGCTGATCGCCTCGATGCAGCCGATCCATGCGACATCGGATTACCTGATCGCAGATCGCTTCTGGGGAGCGCGCGCCGCCTTCAGTTATAATCCGCGTCTGCAGCTCGATCGGGGCGTGCCGGTTGTTTTCGGATCGGACTCGCCGTATGACCTTCTCGGCCCGATCCCGGCTGTTCATGCTGCGGTGACGCGCCGGCGGGCCGATGGTTCGCCCGGCCCGGATGGTTGGTATCCACAGGCCCGGGTGAGCCTGGATGAAGCGCTGCACGCCCATATCAGCGCGCCGGCCTTCTGCGCCGGGATGGAAGATCGCGTCGGACGGTTGAGGCCGGGGATGCTGGCCGATCTGGTTGTGCTCGATCGCGACTGGTATACCGGAACGCCCGATGAAATTCTGGGTACGCAGGTGCTTGGCGTCATGGTGGATGGGCAGTGGCGCTTGCAGCGTTTCGATTGAAATGGATCTTGATAGTGAAGAATGCCGCAGGAGTGAACTGGATGTCCCGCCCTGGAATGTTTATCGGTTCGAAAGAATTTGCGGTACAGGGAGCGATGTTGAGTCCGGGCGACCGCGCACCTGATTTCCGACTCACAGATACCGGCTGGGAGACCCGAACCCTGGCGGATTACGCCGGCAAAGTCAAGATCATCAGCGTGGTTCCCTCGCTGGATACGCGCGTCTGCTCGGCTCAGACGCATCGTTTCAACCAGGAGGCGGCCTCGCTCAGCGATCAGATCGTGATCCTGACGGTCAGCGCCGATCTGCCTTACGCTCAGCGGCGCTGGTGCGGGGCCGAGGGAGTCGATCGCGTGGTGACGTTGAGCGATCACAAGGATATGAACTTCGCCGATGCCTACGGGGTTCACGTGGTCGATCTACGCATCACGCAGCGTGCTGTTTTCGTCGTCGATCAGGGGGATATCGTGCGTCTGGCGCAGTATGTCCCGGTGATCGCGGATGAAGTCGATTTTGAAGCGGCGCTCAATGCGGCGCGCGCCTGCCTGTGATTGGTGGATGGGAAAAAATGATCGATCCTCGTATTCATAAACTGGCGGAGATCCTGGTTCACTACTCGACGAATGTGCAGCCGGGGGAGTGGGTCGGCGTTCTGGGAGACGTCTCGGCGCTTCCGCTCGTTCGGGCGGTATATGAGCAGGTGCTGCTCGCTGGCGGCAATCCGTCGCTGATCCTCTCCGATGAATATCTGGCCCGCCAGTTCGCCCGGCTCGCCAGCGATGCTCAGATCGACTGGCTCGATCCATCGCTGACGACGTACTACGACAATGCAGACGTGTACATCCGCTGCGGCGCGATCAGCAACACGCGCGCCAACACCAGCATCGACGCAAAACGGCTGCAGCACATCCAGAGCGCGCGCCGTCCGTGGCTGGATACGCGCATGCGCCGCGCTGCAGAGGGCAAGATGAAATGGGTCGGCACGCTGTACCCGACTGAGGGGCTGGCGCAGGAAGCCGGGATGAGCCTGGAAGAGTACAGTGATTTCGTCTTCCGTGCCTGCTTCGCCGATCGTGAAGACCCGGTCGGTGAATGGCGTAAGATGGGGGCGATGCAGCAGCAGAAGATCGACTGGCTGCGCGGCAAGCGGCAGGTCAAGCTGACCGGCCCGAATATCGATCTTGAGCTGTCGATCGCAGATCGCGTTTTCATCAATGCCGCCGGTGAGCGCAACATGCCCGACGGGGAGATCTTCACCGGCCCGGTCGAAGAGTCGGTCAATGGCTGGGTGCGTTTCACTTATCCCAGCATCGTGCAGGGACGGGCAGTCAGCGGGATCGAACTCAAGTTCGTCGATGGACGGGTGGTCGAAGCCAGCGCGAGGGAAAACGAAGATCTGCTGTGCGCTCAGCTCGATGCCGATGCCGGATCGCGCTATCTGGGTGAATTTGCCATCGGCACGAATTTTGGCATCGACCGCTTCACCGGAAGTATCCTGTTTGACGAGAAGATCGGCGGTACGATCCATATGGCGATCGGCGCCGGCTATCCGGACACGGGCAGCAAAAACCGCAGCAGCGTCCACTGGGATATGATCTGCGACATGCGCCAGGACAGCGAGATCCGGGTGGACGGTGAGCTGTTCTACCGCAACGGCGCATTCGTCGTTTGAGTCTGTGATGAGAGAGGGGGATTCAGGTTCTTTGAATACCCCTCCGGATCAGATGTCGTCAGCATCGATCGCGGCGTGAGTCAGGGCTTCCGCCGCGCTGCGCGATCCGCGTGCAGCCAGCAGCCGTTCATAGCGTTTCTGGTACTGCATGGCGGCATAGGCGCTGAATTCGTCGATATTCAGCCCGAATGGAACTGGGGCATAGCAGGCGAAGATTTCGGTGATGACCGACAGCGCTGGCGTGAGCAGGGCGTTCATGGTGGTCTCGACGGTTGCCCACAGCCCATCATCTTCCGCCACCAGCCGCGAGATTAGGGTCTGTCTGCAAACTATAAACATAGAACGATAGAGGCGAGCAATACGGTCGCCAGATAAGTCGTTGCCCGTTTGTCATAACGGGT
>DAOUBU010000008.1:0-7635 GCA_034432395.1 Anaerolineae bacterium | reverse complement strand
AACAGAGCCTGAAACGGAAACGTTTCCGTGCCGCACTCGATGATACTTTCTTGTTGGAGTTGCTCTGCCCAATTTGATGCGATAGCCCTGGATCGGCAGCAGTCCGGATCGACGCCCCCCTACTGGCCAGCGCGGGAAAATCAAAACGCCGGAGGGCGTGCCTCCGGCGTTCGCTGTGCGCATCGGGCTGTCGTCCGACGTCAGGAGTTCGAGGTCTGTTCGCCGCTGCCGTTTCCGGCAGCGCTGATGCTGCTCATGGCCCGCTGCAGCATGGCGACCAGTTCCAGCGGGATGACGTACTTGGTGGCCGGGCTGGCCCCCAGCGCGCGCAGCGCATCCAGGTATTGCAGCGTCATCGTCTTCTCATCGACATCTCTGGCTTCGCGGTACAGCGCATCGAGCGCTGCGGCACGTCCCTGCGCCGTCAGGAACTGGGCTTCGCGCTCACCTTCCGCGCGCAGGATGGCCGACTGCTTCTCACCTTCCGCGCGCAGAATGGCCGACTGCTTCTCGCCCTCGGCGACCATGATCGCCGCCTGCCGCTCGCCTTCAGCGCGGGTGACCATCGCGCGGCGCTCGCGCTCCGAAGCCATCTGCCGGTTCATCGCCTCGCGAATGGCGGCGGGCGGCTCGATCTCGCGGATCTCCACGCGGGTGATCTTCACGCCCCAGCGCTCGGTGACCTCATCCAGCTTGACGCGCAGCACGTCGTTGATCTGTTCGCGTTTGGCCAGCACGTCATCCAGTTCGATATCGCCGATCACGGCGCGCAGCGTCGTCGCCGCAATGTTGAGCGAAGCGGCGACCACGTTTTCAACTTCCAGCACCGACAGTTTGGGATTGACGATCCGGTAGTAGATCAGGAAGTCGATATCGATGCTGGTATTGTCTTTGGAGATGGCCGTCTGGCGCGGGATCTCCAGGAAGCGTTCGCGCAGATCGACCAGCTTCGCCTGTTCGATGATCGGGATGACGATGGTCAGCCCCGGCCCGCGCGTCCCTGCGTAGCGCCCCAGCCGCAGCACAACCAGCCGCTGGAACTCCGGCAGGATACGGATGGTGCTCAGCAGGACATACAGAAGAACCAGGATGACGATGATGATGAGGATGGCTTCAATTCCCATTCGCAATGACCTCCGGATCCTGCGCTTCGCTCGTCTCAATGCGTTTCTGTTTCACCGGCTCGACGTACAGAGTCAGCGTTTGCTGCTCAACCACGCGCACGAACTGCCCGACTTCGATGGCGCTCTCCCCGGGGACGGCCCGCGCCGTCCAGGTTTCACCGCGCAGGCGCACCACCCCCACCGGGTCGAGCCGCCTGACGACCTCGCCGATCTCCCCAACCATGGTCTCGTCGTCCAGCATCTCCCCTTTACGCCAGCGCGTGTTCAGGGCGGGCAGCAGCAGGTAGTAAAAATACCCCAGCGAGATCAGCGTAATGATCGCGATCAGAACTGGCGAGACGGGTTGGGTGGGAAACAGGGTCAGGCTGCCGATCCCCTGAAGCACCAACCCGCTGAGCGCCAGCAGAGCGGCGCGCGGTTTCAAAAATGGCAGCACGAAAAAGATCACCGCGCCGATCAGCAGAATGACCGCGCCGATCCAGTTCGTCGGCAGCATCGCCAGCAGCGCGACGCCGCCGATGACGATCCCCGCGGCGATCGCCTCCAGAATCCCACTCCCGGGCATGTATGCTGCTGTGATGCTCACCCAGATCCCGGCTATCAGAACAAGGTACGCAACGTTCGGGTCGAGCAGCCAGTCAAACATCCCACCTCCCGCTACAAACACGTTACATGCTGCATTATAGTGCAATCCACGCTGCGAAAACGCGCCAGTTATTGGGGGAGGGCGCATGGACACAGGCACGGGCGGCCCAGCGCAGTCGCCGCTCACCCGATCGGTGGAAGAAATCTGAATTTGGATTACAATTGCAGATTAACATCGCAGCAAAATCATCTAAACTGGCGATCCGCCTGTTTCCTGTCGCTCAACGGATATCATCACTTTGCCCACAACCAGACTCATCACCGACAAACTCACTATCAACAGCGAGCGTATGCGCGCTGATTTCGACCGGCTCTCGCTCATCGGCGCGGCTCCCAGCGGGGGTATCAACCGTCTGGCGCTGTCGCCGGAAGACCTTGCTGCGCGCAGTTGGTTCGCCAATCGCATCGACGATGCGGGATTGATCGTGCGCGATGATGATGCGGGCAATATCAGCGCCGTCCTGCGCAGCGATCGCGCCGATGCGCGCACCCTGCTGATCGGCTCACACCTGGACACCGTGCCGAATGCCGGGCGCTATGACGGCGCGATCGGGGTGCTGGCCGCGCTGGAGTGTCTGCGCGTCATCCACGAAAATGATATTCGCCTGCCGATGCATCTGGAGGCGATCAATTTCACCGACGATGAGGGGAACTGGCGCTCACTGCTGGGTTGCCGGGCGCTGGTCGGCGCGCTCAAGGACGACGACATCTCGGAACTGCGCCCGGAGAATGCACCGCTGCGGGCCGCGCTCATTCGCGCCGGCATCGAACCGCGCGATCTGCTGCGCGCCCGCCGCGATCCGAACCGGATCGCCGGTTACCTTGAGCTGCATGTGGAACACGGCACGCGGCTGGAACGGGCGGGCGTGCCGATCGGTATCGTCACCAATATCGTGGGACGCAGCACCCATCACATCACGTTCATCGGGCAGGCCGGGCATTCCGGCACGACCGACATGTACAAACGCCGCGATGCGCTGCGCGGCGCGGCCCTGTTCATTGTGCGCGCTCATGAGGCGGTGCGCGCCCGCTACGGTGACGGGATTTTCAACTGCGGCGATGTGACCGTCAAGCCCGGGGCCTTCAACATCATCCCGGCGCTGGCCCGGCTGACCATCGAATGCCGGCATGTGAACGCCGCGCTGCTAGCCGAAATGGAGACGACCATCCTCAGCATCGCCCGCGAGAGCGCCGCCGCATACGACCTCGACGTCACGACTGAGAAGATCGTTCAGATGCCCGCCGCGGATATGGATCCCCGGTGGATGGACGTGATCGCGCGCAGCAGCGATCGGCTGGGCTATGCGTACTTGCCGCTTGTCAGCTACGCCGGTCACGCTGCCCAGTTTCTCGCCCACTTCACCCCGTCCGGGATGATCTTCATCCCCTCAAGAGGGGGTATCGGCCATCACCCGGACGAGTACACCGAATGGGAGCACGTCGTCGCCGGGGCCAATGTGCTGCTGCACAGCATCCTGGCATGGGCGCAGATGGGCTGATCACGAGTCCGCTGGAACCGCCGCCGCCGTCTCCGACTGCGGCAGGCCGACCGTACCGCGATAAAAGCGCATGACGCGGAATTCCTCAGCGAAGGGCACGCCGCAGCGCCGGCCCGTCTCCGCCGCCCAGCCGCGCACCATTTCTCCGGCACTGTCATCGACCTGCGACCGGTGGGCGAGCAGCGCCTGCACCTTGCGCTCGATCGAAGTCGTGATATCGACGGCCAGATTGGCCTTGTCGGTCGTCATCAGGTAGACCTCATTGACGTGGTGCGGCTCCAGACCTTCCAGCAGCAGTTCCGGGAAGATCGGGCGCGTTTCCGCGCTGGGGAAGATGGCGTACAGCGCCGCTTCGCCCGCCGCCCGGTGATCGGGATGGTTGATGTAATCGAACCCTTCCCCGCTGATCAGCACCGTCGTCGGATCCATGATCACGACGCGATCCGGGCGGACGCGGCGGATCACGCGCGTCAGATCGCGGCGCAGCTCCAGCGTCGGCTGGAGCATGCCATCGCGGTAGCCCAGGAAGATGATATCGCGCACGCCGACCCGCGCGGCTGACTGGCGCTGTTCCTCCTGACGCTGCGTGACGAGCGCCGCCGTGTTGACATCGATCGCGTTGCCGCCCGCCGATCCATCGGTGACGATGCAGTAAGTGACCTCTGCGCCGGCATCCGTCCAGACAGCGACGCTGCCGGATACGCCGAATTCGATATCATCCGGGTGCGCGGCGATGCACAGGATGCGAAAGGGGGCGCAGGGTGGGGTCTCCAGCGGAAGGGTCTTCGGGTCGGTCATGGTCTCCTCAGTCGGGCAGTCCCGTCACGACGGGATACGTGCGCAGTACGTCAAAAAAGCGCCGCCGGATCGCCAGCGCATCCGCCTCCGTCCGGCCTTCAAAACGCAGGCTGAGGACGGGTTCGGTATTGCTGGCGCGCAGCAGCCCCCAGCCGGCATCATATTGAATGCGGATGCCATCGACTTCGGTGATGGCGCGCACCGCCGGATCGTCCGCCAGGGCGGCGCGCACCCCGGCGATCACCGACGCTTTGTCTTCATCGGGGCAGCGCGGGCGATATTCCGGCGTGCTGACGTATGCCGGAAGCGCGGCATTGAGCACCGACAGCGGTCGATCCGCCGCGCCGATCAGGTTGAGCAGCCGTCCGGCGGCCAGATAGGCATCGTCGCAGCCGTAGTAATCCTCACCCAGGAAGATGTGGCCGGACATCTCACCGCCCAGCGGCGCGCCGATCTCGGCCATGTGCGCCTTGACGAGCGAGTGTCCGCTGGCCCACAGCTCCGGCCTGCCCCCGGCCCCGGCCACGGCGTCAAAAAACGTCTGACTGGTGAGCACATCGGCGACGATCGCCGCCCCCGGCTGACGCTGGAGCAGGTCGAGCGCCAGCAGGGTCAGAAGCCGATCCGCCGGGATGATCTGGCCGGTCTCATCGACCGCGCCCATGCGATCCGCGTCCCCGTCGAACGCGATGCCGATATCCGCCCCGACTTCGACGACCTTCGCCGCCAGATCGGCCAGGTTCCTCGGCTCCTGCGGATCGGGATGATGATGCGGATAGGCCGCATCCGGCTCGCAGTACAGGCGGATGACGGTGTGGCCCCATCCCTCGAACAGATCGGGCGCGATCAGGCCCGCCGTGCCGCTGCCCGCATCGACGACGACCGTCAGCGGGCGCGCCATCCACACCCGCCGCAGCAGATCGGCCTGATAGCGCTCGCGGATCGCTTCCGCGGGCAGATGCATGATCGAGCCGTCTCCGGTCGGCAGATCGCCCGCTGCAATGCGCGCATGCAGCGCCGCGATCGCATCGCCATACAGATTGCGGACGCCGATCGCGAGTTTGAAACCGTTCTGCTCCGGGGCCAGGTGACTGCCCGTCACCATGACCGCGCCCGCCTCATCCTGCTGCATGGCATACCAGTACACGACCGGCGTCGAGGTCAGGCCGATATCCTGCACGGCGATTCCGGCCTCGCTCAGCCCGGCGCTGACAGCCCCGGCCAGCGCGGGGGAGGTGCGCCGGTTATCCTGCCCGACGATCGCTTCCGTCCGGCCCGCCGCGCGCAGATGCGCCCCGAAGGCCCGTCCGATCAGGTGAGCGGCCTGAGGCGTGAGCGGCGCGCCGTCCCCTTCCGCCCGCCCACGAATGTCGTACTTCTTGAACAGACCGCGCTCGATCATGGTTCGTCGGCATCCTCATCGACGATCACGAGTTCCTGCTTGACGTATACGCGCGCGCCGTCGCGCACATCGTGATGGACGTGCGTGCCGGGGCCGATCTGCGCCCGTTCGCCGATCTTGACGCCGGGCATGGTCATGACATCGACGGCCAGGAAAGCATCCTTGCCGATGATCGCGCCGAGTTTGTCGCGCCCGGTGGCGATCTTCTGGCCTTTGACCATCGTGCTGACCGGCTTTTTGTCGATGCGCAGGTTGGCCGTCGTACAGCCCGCGCTGAAGTTGACGCCGGAGGCGAACACCGAGTCGAGCACACGGCAGGCATGCATCCCGACGTGATCGGAGACATAGCTGCGCGCGATCTCGGTGGTGAAACCGACCTCACAGTGGTTCATGACCATCGAACTGCGGACGAGCGCGTTGTTGCCGACGATCGTATCCGCCCCGATGAAAGCCGGGCCGACGATCGCCGCGCCGGGGAACACTTTCGCCCGCTCGCCGATGTAAACATCGCCCCGGATCGAAGCCGTCGGCGCGATGAACGCGCTTTCAGCGATCATCTGCCCCTGAATTTTGGACAGGAAGTAATCCATGACATCGAGCACGTGCCACGGGTATTTGAGCGCTTTCCACGGCCCGCGGTACGGCACGACGCGGTAGACCAGTTCGCGCATCAGCCGCGCCATCGCCCGCTCGTAGTGATCATCGGTCTGAACTTCCGATCGGTACTCGGCCTCCAGCGCGTTGAAGAGCATGGATGAATCGGCGTGGACGTGGGCGACGATGTTGACCAGATTGGATGGGCGGCGATCCGGCCCCGGTTTCTCGATGATATCGAGCAGGCGTCCGCTGGCCCCCAGCACCAGATAACCGCCGGGGAAGTATTCGGCCAGTTCCGCCCCAGCAATATGCGACGCTCCCGGTTCAGCCTGATGGGCGCGCAGCATGTCGATGTGCAGCGTGTCATCGACCACGTCGTGCACCTGGGTGATGTAGATCGGCTGACGCGGAGGGATCTGCGGGGCGGCGCGCAGGATGGCATCGCCCATGCCCTTCGGCTCTGGCTGAATGACGACGCCGACGCGCATCGGAGCCAGACGCTGAGCCAGCGGGACGATGTCATTGTAGTTATCCGGGTTGGCGACGATCACCGCCTCGGTGAAGCCGAGGGCCTGAAACCGGCGCAGCTGCGCCACGAGCAGCGGCTCTGTGCCGAAGCGGATGAGCGATTTCTCGCGCAGCGGCCACATGCGGGATGATGCGCCGCCGGCCAGGACGATCAGATAAGGAATTCTGGACATGGAAGCTGATCCTTTCCAGATCGAGCCATATAAACCGTCAGTGTAGCGAAAACCAGCCGTATTGGACAGGGAGCAGCCAGGCGATCGATACTGTCAGCAGATCAAAACTTTGCCGCAGCATTCGAGTATCTGCACCCGGAGCAGCATGAGATGTGGATCAGGATCAGAACGCGCTTCCGTATCGAGATTCTCATCATCGCTTTCAGCTTGCAGGCGCTGGCACTGCCCGCGCGGGCGCAGATGCCGCCGAACTATGATGAGTTCATCGCGCAGTATCAGGCGGATGTCGTCATCAACAATGTGGAGTGGGATGGCACCGGCACCTGGATCGCCGCAGCAACCGCAGCGGGCGTCCGGATATATGACAACACCTTCACGCTGCTGGCCTCGCTGCTGACCGCACAGAATGTGGAGTCGGTCTCATGGAACCCGCATGAGCCGCGCTTCGTCACGGCGCAGGGGTCAACCGCCGTCGTCTATCGGTGGGACGAGAGCGCGCAGCAGATCGTGCCGGAACGCACGCTGACCACACAGCACCCGCTGCGGGTTGCGCTCTGGAGTCCAAACGGCCAGTATCTGGCGGCGGTAGGTGTCGAACTGCGGGATAGTGCACTTTACAACGTACAGGATATCCCGTTTGTGGTGATATACCTCTGGAATGCGTGGACGGGTGAACAGGTCAATTTCATCAGTACGATACATCCTCATGAGGGTATGTCTGAAGAGAATCTGTTCAAAAGTACGAATCGCTTTGTCTGGAAACCGAACGGCGATCCCATACTAGGGTCTGTCTGCAAACTATAAACATAGAACGATAGAGGCGAGCAATACGGTCGCCAGATAAGTCGTTGCCCGTTTGTCATAACGGG
>DAOUBU010000007.1:0-6401 GCA_034432395.1 Anaerolineae bacterium | reverse complement strand
AATTGAGGCGGCGCGCCAGTTCGGCGATCATGTCGTACTCATAGCCGATCGGCGTGCCGTCCGGCCCCTCGAACTGGAACGGCGGGTACAGATTTTCGACGGCGAACACGATCTCCCGTCCACCCAGATCGGGCAGTTCCCCGTAGACCGGATCGCCTTCCAGCGCCGCGACGCCGGTGAGCGTCAGCAGCAGGCTGGCCAGCAGAGCGAACAGAAGCGTCAGACGATGTTTCATCGATCGAGTGCCTTTCTCTATCCATCAGTAAACAAAAAGCCCCGCGCCTGGGGCGGCGGGACTTGAACTGCACGACGTCATGACCGGAGGACGAACGCGCGTCACCATGCCGCAGGGCGCCGGGGGCAGGCTGAAGAACAACGACACAGCGACGGGGGGCGGAGGCCGGTGATCATACGCGCACGCTCCTGTGAAGGAATTGTGAAGGACGATAACACATTCTTGTCCAACTGGCAACAGCATCGGGCCTCTTCGGACAGCGCCCGGTCTCAGCGCACGGCGATCAGCGCCTGCGCCAGCGCCCGGTCGGGCGCGCCGACGATCAGCGTGCCGATCGCCTCGCCGCCATCGACGCACAGCGTCTCCTCGACCGATGACCAGCATCCCGGCGCGGACGGGCTGCCGAAGCGCGCTTGCAGATACTCCTGCAGCGCGGCGGTGAACTCCGCCTGCTCGGACGGCGTGTCCCAGCGCAGACGCAGCGCCCACGCTGAATCCGCCCCGCGCGAATAGAGCGCGAAGCGATCGCCGCCCCAGCCCTGCGCCGCGGCGGCAGCCTGATTCGCGGGCAGGTGAGCGGCCAGGAATTCGCGGATGTAGAACTGCCCCAGCGTCGTATCCCAGCGCGGCGTCCAGTCCGGGCCGAGGGCGGGCAGGTAATCGGGCAGCGTCACCGGGAGCGCGCCCTCCCCGGTCAGATACTTGCGCGGCTGCAGGATCTGCTCAGTCGTGGCCGGCGGACTGGCATACGCGGCGTTGACGGCGTCCCAGCCGCCCGTCTCGAACAGCGTTACCACAAAGTTCAGGCCGGCTTCATAGGGGAAGAGCAGTTCGGTCGCCAGGATCTCGGGGATGCCCGGCGGCAGCGCCAGCGCGCCGACCTGCGCGCCTTCCGCCAGCAGGGCGAGCGCGGCCAGCGGGCTGCGCTCGATGACCTGCTGCAGATAGACCTGCATCACGGCGGTGGCATCGCCTTCGATCAGCGAGAGCCGGGCCAGCGCGGCATCCGGCGATTCGCCGCCCGCCCCGTCGATCAGCGCGTTGAGGCCGAAGTGCTGATCCTGGAGCGCGTGGGTGTACTCGTGGACGAAGATCGTCTCCTCCAGCAGCGACAGGGATGCGCCAACCGCGGCGCCGCGCAGCGGGATGACGTTCATCACCTGCGTGGTCGTGTCGTAGAACCCGGCCACCTGCTGACCGAGCAGTTCCAGGTAGACGGCGCGCAGATCGAGATCGCGCGGCAGCAGGCCGAGCGCGACGTACAGCCGAAGCTGTCGGTCGGCCTCGTCATCGGGCAGCTCGACCTGATACAGATTGGTCAGAAAGGCGATCGTCTCTTCGCGGGTGGGGAAGGCACGGCTCACCGGGGTGCGCGTGGGCAGGCCGCGCAGGCTTTCGGTGATGCTGACCAGGCGATCCATCTGCGCGTTGAGTTCCGGCGGCAGGGAAATTTCTGGCTGGGTGTGGGCGGCGCCGGCCAGCGCCGCCATGAGCACGATCGCGATCACGAGCAGAGGACGCCGCATCATCACCTCACCTCCACGGGGTCAGCGCGGCCCCGGATGTCATGCTGCACGAAGGGACGGACGCGGGAACGGCACTCCGTCCACCGCGTCCGTGACGGGCTGCGTTCAGGTCAACCCCCGGTCACCGCTCAGTTGCCGCTGCCCGGGGCCGGCGTCGGCGTCACCCCCGCCGCACCGGTCAGTCCCTGGGCCTGCGGGACGGGCGGGGCGGTGAAGTCGGCGTTCGCCTGCGCCATCAGATCGTTCAGGTTGAACAGGAACGGACTGGTCGATGGAACCATCATCAGGCTGACGTTGTCGCTCAGGTTCTGGATGTACTGGTACTGGACGAGCAGCGGGTTGGCGGCGATCTGCTCGCTCACCAGGCGCAGCGCCTCGGCCTCGGCCTGGGCGCGCAGGATGATCGCCTGCGCTTCCCCTTCCGCCCGGGCGATGGCGGCATCGCGCTGACCGGCCGCCTGGGCGCGGGCCTGTTCGGCCTCCTGCTGGATCTGCTGCACGCGCAGACGGGCGCGCTCGGCTTCCTGCGCGGCGATCTGCGCCTGCTCGATGGCCTGGGTGAACTGGTCGGAGAAGTTGATATCGCGCACCAGCAGGTCGTTGAGCAGCAGCCCTTCTTCGATCATGCGCGTCTCCATGGCCGCCTGAATGTCATTTTCCATCCGCCCGCGATCCTGCCCGTAGATGCCGGCTGCGGTGAACTGTGAGACGACATCGCGCACGATGCCGCGCGCGGTCGGGCGGATGAAATCGGCGATGTAGCGGTTCTGCCAGCGCTGGTGCACCAGGTTGACCTGATCCGGATCGAGGCCGAAGATGACCGTCACGTCCATGCGCACTTCCTGGCCGTCCGTGGTGCGCGCGCGCACGGCGTCGTCACCGGGCAGCGCGCCTTCAGTCTCCCGGCCGCTCATCGTGTACTGCATCTGTTCCAGCGGGTAGATCGTGGCCTGCTGGATGACCGGGATGATGATGTGCGTCCCGGCGCGGCGCGGCTGCTCCAGATTGCCGCTGAGCGTGTTGAAGACCACGGCGATCTGGTTAGGCTGCACGATCAGGATGCCCTGGCTGATCACGCTGAAGAGCAGGCCGGCGATCAGGCCGATCGCCCCCAGGGCCACGCCGCTGCCGGCGCGTTTGCCCTGCGAGGCGTTGAGCACGGCCATGCCGATGCCGATGATGAACAGGACGAAACCGCCCAGTGCCAGAAAACTCAAAATCGAACTGATCCCCATGCTGTTTTTCCTCCGTGCGGTTCCTTCCGCGAAGGTGACGCGAATGTGACCGGTAGTATACCCGCCACTATTCCAGATCTACGTAAGTCGCAGATAAATGTTGCCCGCCGGACGGCTGCATCCCCTCAGGATCTGGGGGGTGACGAACACCGGGCGGCTGGAAGGCGGCGGCCCACCGCCGGCGGATCACCCTGTCCAAACTGACGCCTCTCCGCGTACAATCGCGGTACAGTTGCCTGTGGAGAAGAGCGCAAATGCCGCTGCTGCGTCCGATCATGCTGCTGACTGCGGCGCTGCTGACGATCGCGCCGGGGGGGCCGCTGGCCGCCCAGACGGGATCGCCGGAAGCGCAGGTGATCGCCATGGAGGCGGTGCTGCGCCTGCGCGCCGCGCCGTCAACCGACTCGACCATCCTCGATCTGCTCGAACCGGGCACGCCGCTCGATATCATCGGGCGCACGCCGGACTCGTTCTGGCTGGCGGTGCGCACGCCGGTGGGGCGCGTCGGCTGGGTGTGGGCGCAGTACCTGACCGTCAACATCGATCTGGCCGGGGTGTGCGTCGTCGATGCGACCTCGATCCTGGCGGCGTGCGCCGATCTCGATGCCGACGTCGCGATCACGGTGGTCGAAACGTTCCGGCGCGGCCAGCAGAACAGCCTGCAGGCCAATGTCTTCGCCAAAGTCGGCGACAGCATCACCGTGAGCGCCAACTTCCTGCACCCGATCGGGCTGGGGCGGTACGATCTGGGCGCGTTCAGCGATCTGCAGCCCGTCATCGCCTGGTATCGCAGCGGGCGCATCGGCCTCGATGATCCCTTCACCCGCGACTCGGTGGCGGCGGAAGTCGGCTGGACGGCGTCCGCCGCGCTCAACCCGGCGCTGGCCCCGCCCGGGGTCTGTCTGAGCGGGGAAACCCCGCTCGACTGCGAATACCGCATCGCCCGGCCCGCGGTCGCGCTGATCATGTTCGGCACGAACGATGTCGGTTTTATGGGGGAGGCGGCCTATCATGCCAACATGGATGCGATCGTCCGGCGGACGCTGGCGCAGGGGATCATCCCGGTGGTGAGCACGATCCCCAACCGCATCGGCTACGAAGGGGCGGTGCAGCGCTTCAACGGCATCGTGCGGGCGGTGGCGCGCGAACACCGCATCCCGCTGTGGGATTACTACAGTGCGACGATCAACCTGCCCAATTCCGGCCTGACGTTCGACGGCGTCCACCCGTCCGAGGGGCCGCTGGGCGCGGACGGCACGGCGATCTTCCGCCCGGATATGCTGTCTTACGGCTACGTCGTGCGCAACCTGACCGCGCTGCAAATGCTGAATGCCATCTGGCGGCTGGTGAGCTGATGCGGCGGATCGGGGCGGTGCTGAGCGATCTAGGGGCGCGTCCGCGCGTCGTGCTGGCGGGCATCGTCGGCGCGGCGCTGATCGCGCGGCTGGCCCTGATCGCATTCGTCGTCGAATTTCCCGGCGTGGCCGATCCCAACCATTACTACAACATGGCGCTCAACGTGGCCGCCGGGCGCGGCTTCGTCATCGATTACATCTGGCAGTACAGCCGCCCGCCGGCGGCGATCACCCACCCGGAAGATCACTGGATGCCGCTGACGAGCGCGATCGCCGCGCTGCCGCTGATGCTGGGTGGGTCAGGGGTCGATGCGGCGCTGCTCGGTTTCGCCGCGATCGGGGCGCTCGTGCCGTTGATCAGCTACGCGCTCGCCCGGCAGATCGGCCTGAAACCTGGAACGAGCCTGATCGCGGCGGCCTTCAGCGCCGCCCTGCCCGAATTCGTCCTCAACAGCGTCCGCACCGATACGACGATCGCGGCGGCGGCGCTGGTCGGCCTGTGCCTGTTCGCGTTCAACCGGGGGCTGCGCAGCGGTCGGATCGCCTGGTACGGGCTGGCGGGCGCGGCGGCGGGCCTGACCTACCTGACGCGCAGCGACGGCGCGCTGCTGCTGCCGATGATGTTCGCCGGCGCGGTCGTCGATGCGCTGGCCGGGCGTGGGGATGGCCGGATGCGCGCGCGCGCGGTCGGCCTGATCGCGGCGCTGGCGGCGTTCGTCGTCACCGTCCTGCCCTGGCTGATCCGCAACCTGACGACGTTCGGCGCGCTCGGCTCCGCCGAGACCGATGACATGTTCTTCTTCACCGATCACCTCGATCACTACGCATACGGGCGCGCTTTCACGCTGAGCACGCTGCTCGAAGCGCAGACGTGGGGGCAGATCATCGGCAAGCGCCTGTTCGAGCTGGCGGCGGGCGGGCAGATGATGATCGCCACCAGCGATGCGCTGTCCGCCCCGCTGATCGGCGGGACGATCCTGCTGCTCGTCCGCGCCGCCCGCCGCGATGCTGACGCGCGGGCGCATCTGCTGGGGCTGGCCCCGGCGCTGATCCTGGCCCTGGGCGTGACGGTCGCCTATGCCGTTTTCATCCCCTACAAGGCGCAGGCGGGCAGCCTCAAAAAAGGCTGGCTGATGGCCCTGCCCGCGCTCCTCCCGATCGCGGCTTACGCGCTGCAGGCGGTCATCGCCGACCGTCGGCTGCGCTTCGGGGCGGCGGCGGTGATCGCCGCGCTGCTCAGCCTGAACGCTTTTCAACTGGTGCGCACCGATCAGCGGGCGGCGCTGGCCTATCTGGCCGATATCGAGCGCGTTGCCGCCGCGGCCCGCGCCCTGCCCGATACCAATGGCGATGGCGAGATCATCCTGATGACGCAGGATCCATACATCCTGGCTTACGTCGGGCTGCGCACGATCATGTATCCGTCCGAGCCGCTGACGGTGATCCATGAGGTGGCGCGGCGCTACGGCGTCGATTACCTGCTCATGCCCGCCGCACGCCCGGCACTCGATCCGCTCTATCTGCGCCAGGCGGCGGCGGACTCGTTCGTCTTCGTCGGCGATCTGCCGGGCACGCAGTACGAATTCTGGCGGGTGCAGTGACCGCCCAGCGCTGGCTGATCCTCTGGCTGATCGTCGGGCTGGCGCTGCGGCTGGCGGCGTCCGCCGGCCTCGATCCGATCCGCCCGTATGCGGGAACCGGCGGCGACTCCGGCTGGTATCTGGCCAACGGCTACGCGCTGGCCACCGGGATCGTCCCGTGCCCGGATGCGTTCCGCTTTCCCCGTCTGGCCGAAGCGATGCGCGCGCTGGCCTATCACCACCCGGACGGCCTGCCGTACACCTGCACGCTCACCGACGTGCGCCGGCTGCCGACGCCGCCGCTCTATCTGTATCTGCTCGGCGCGCTGCAGGGGATCTTCGGCTTCCAGTCCGCCGCGGCGGTGACGGCGGCGCGGCTGGGGCAGATCGCGCTCTCGGTCGCCACGATCGGCCTGCTGGCCGGGATCGCCAGGGCGATCGCCGGGCGGCGGGCTGGGGTGGCCGCCGCG
>DAOUBU010000006.1:0-69818 GCA_034432395.1 Anaerolineae bacterium | reverse complement strand
TCGGCGGGGCGGCGGCGCTCGTCCCGGTCGCGGGGGTGCCGTTCAGCGCCGCCAGCCCTTCGCGGGCGCGGCGGTTGTTCGGGTCAAGCTGGAGCGCGGTCTCGTAGGCGGTGCGCGCGCTGGCCGGGTCGCCCAGCGCCAGATAGGCATCGCCGGCCACGCGGTAGTTGACCGACAGGTTGGGCTGGGCGCGGATGCCGTTCTGGGCGGCGGTCAGGGCATCGCCCGGTCGGCCCGCCTGCATCAGCACATGCGCCAGCCGTCCGTAATACATGCCGTTGGCTGGGTCAAGCTGGATCGACTCCTGGCAGTTGACCAGCGCGCCGGGCAGATCGCCCAGCTCGGCCTGGGCAGCGCACTGGCTGGAGGCGATCTGCGCCTGCAGCGCCGGGTTGTTGCCGACGCGCGCCTCGGCGGAGGTGTAGGCGGCCAGCGCCGTCGGGTAGTCGCTGATCTGCAGCGCGGCCTGCCCCAGGTTGAGCAGGCCCTGCACGGGCAGATCGGGGTTGGCGTTGTAGGCCGTCCGGTAGCTTTCGACCGCCGCCGGGAAGTTGCGCGCCTCGTACAGCGCCTGGGCCAGGTAGTAGTGGTTGCTCGGCTCTTCCGGGGCGACCTGCGCCGCCGCCGAGTAGTAGCCGACGGCCTCCGCCGCGCGGCCGGTGTTCATCATCACATGGCCGAGGAAGCGGTTGGCCTTCCAGTGGTTGGGGTAGTACTCGTCCAGCATGGTGCGGAAGGTCGCTTCCGCCTCTTCGTAGCGCTGTTCGTTGAAGTAGAACACGCCCAGGTTGAGCAGGCCGGTCTCGGAGAAGGGGTAGTCGATCAGGTGGTCGCTCCACAGCGCGCCTTCATCGCGCCAGACCCAGCTCCGGTTGACGGTGGCCAGCGCCCACATGCCGAGCACGACGCCGAGGGCGGCCAGCGTCGCATAGCGGATGACCTGATGCTCGTCGCCGGTCTCGCCGCGGTCGCGCGCGGCCTGGATGCGCCGCCCGGCCCAGTCCCAGATCCGCTCGACGCCGAGGGCGACCCCGGCGAAGACGATGATCAGCGGGAAGTACATGTAGCGGTCGGCCCGCTCGATGTTGATCGGCACGATGTTGCTGACCGGCAGCAGGAACAACCAGACCCAGGCGGCGGCGTAAGCGCTGAACGGGCGGCCCAGCGGCTGCTTCCAGACGAACCACAGCGTGGCCAGGATCAGCCCCAGCCCCAGCCACATCGAGAGCGCGGCCTCCTGGATCAGGTTGGGCGGATACCAGTAGCGGTTGTTGAGATCGAACGGCCACAGGATGTTGACCAGGTAATCCCAGTAGACGATCAGCATCAACTGGGCGGTGGTGACGATGCTGTTGCCGCGGTAGGGCTTGATGCCGCCGCCGCGGTCATGCGTGATCACGATCAGCACAGCGGCGAACGCGCCGATGGCCAGCGGGATCAGGTTGCGCAGCACGGCCCGGCGCAGCGGCATCTTCATCCAGAAGAGATCGTAGAGCACGAACAGCACCGGCACGCCGACGACGGCGGGTTTGGAGAGCGCGGCGGCCAGATAGGCCAGGTACGCCCAGATCAGATCGCCGTTTTTGCGATCCTCGGCGCTGGAGCGCATGTGGAGCAGGAAGGCGCACAGCGTGAAGAAGGCCGAAACGGTGTTCTTGTGCTGGCTGACCCAGGCGACCGTTTCCACCTGGAGCGGGTGCACGATCCAGAGCACGGCGGCCAGCACCGCCACCCACTGTTTTTTGAGCAGCCGGCGGATGAAGTAGAACACCAGCACAGCGTTGACGGCGTTGAGCAGGATGTTGACGATGTGGTAGCCGGCGGCCCAGTTGCCCCACAACTGCCATTCGATCCAGTAGGTGAAGATCGTGACCGGGATGTAGGCGGCGAAGTATTCCTGGGTGAAGATGGCGATCACGCCGTTGATGCTCGGGTCGCGCAGCAGCGGGTTATCCGTCACGTAGCGGTTGTCGTCCCAACTGTACATCAGGGCGAACGAGGCGGTATTGGCGTACAGCGCCACGGCCAGCACGAACAGGCTGAGGGGGATCAGCCAGGCGAAACGGCGCGCACCAGTTGCCGCGCCCGCGCGGGCGCTGGCCGGGGCAAGGGGCAGTTCGGGCGTCGTAACGGTTGCGGACATGACGCTTCATTCCTTCATTCCATCGCATTGGGCGGATGACGATCGGCCAGTGCCTTCAGTGTATCATAAATTGCCGTAGGGGCGCAGCGTGCTGCGCCCGCCGTAATATCCCCCGCGCCCGGCCCGCCCACCCGACATCCCCCCTGTAGGGGCGCAGCATCCTGCGCCCGGCAGCGCCCCGCACCCAACAGGTTTGCACGGAGGCCCGCAAATGAAGGATTGTGTGCGATAATCAGATGCACCCGCGTGCATGCGGCGGGATCAGCCCGCGCGCCGCGGGATGCTGGATGAGTGCACATTCGAGGATGACCATGCCATTTATCGAAGCGCCGACGACGTTTTACCTGGGACGCCGCTACGATCCCGCCACGCGAGCGATCACCGACGAAGTGGTGTACTACGACTCGCGCGATCTGACCACGCACGCCATCGTCGTCGGCATGACGGGCAGCGGCAAGACCGGCCTGTGCATCTCGCTGCTGGAAGAGGCCGTGCTCGACGGCATCCCGGCCATCGTCGTCGATCCGAAGGGCGACATCACCAACCTGATGCTGACTTTCCCCGGCCTGTCGCCGCAGGATTTTGAGCCGTGGATCAACCCGGATGATGCCGCGCGCAAAGGGCTGGATGCGCGCCAGTTCGCCGCGGATGAGGCGCACCGCTGGCGCGAGGGTCTGGCGAGCTGGGGCATCGTGCCGGAACGCATCCAGTGGCTGCGCGCCTCCGCCCAGTTCAGCATCTTCACGCCGGGATCGGATGCCGGGCTGCCGATCAGCATCCTGAGTTCGCTGCGCGCCCCGCGCGAGGGGTTCGCCGGCAATGAGGAATTCCTGCGCGAGCAGATCAACGCCGTCACCACGGCGCTGCTCGGCCTGGCCGGGCGCAATGCCCAGCCGGTGCAGGACAAGGAGCATGTGCTGGTCGCCAACATCTTCGAGTGGAACTGGCAGCGCGGCATCGATCTGACGCTGGAGCAGATCATCGTCCAGGTGCAGCGCCCCCCGTTCGACAAACTGGGCGTGTTCGCCATCGACGATTACATCAGCGAACGGGCGCGCGCCAAACTGGCGATGGATCTCAACAGCATCATCGCGGCCCCGTCCTTCCAGTCGTGGATGACCGGTCAGCCGCTCGATATCCACAGCCTGCTCTACACCCCGCAGGGCCGCCCGCGCGTGTCGATCTTCTACACCGCCCACCTCAGCGATGCCGAACGCCAGTTCGTGCTGACGCTGCTGCTGGAGAATATGCTCGGCTGGATGCGCACGCAGCAGGGCACGACCAGCCTGCGCGCGCTGCTCTACATCGATGAGATGTTCGGCGTCTTCCCGCCCTACCCGCGCAACCCACCGACCAAAGAGCCGATCCTGCGCCTGCTCAAACAGGCGCGGGCCTTCGGCCTCGGCCTGATCCTGGCGACGCAGAACCCCGGCGATCTCGATTACAAAGGGCTGACCAACGCCGGGACGTGGTTCATCGGACGCCTGCAGGCGGAAAATGACAAGCGCCGCGTGCTCACCGGGCTGGAGGCGCTGGCCTCGCTCAATCAGAACCTCGACCTCAAACAGGTCGACCGGCTGATCTCCGACCTGGCCCCGCGCACCTTCCTGATGCACAACGTCCACGACCCGGAAGGGCCGACGATCGTACACACGCGCTGGGCGATGAGCTACCTGCGCGGCCCGCTGACGCGCCAGCAGATCGCCATACTGATGCGCGATCAGAAAGCGCAGGTCGCTTCCGCCCCGGCAGTCCCTGCGCCGGCGCTGACCAGCGCGCGCGGCTTCGGCGTGCAGGCGTCGCAGCAGATCGATCAGCAGTACGCCGCCTACAGCGCGCCGCAGCCCGCCCGCGCGGTCGGCTACAGCGCACCCGCCGGCTACGTGCCGCCCCCGCCGCTCGATCTGCCGGAGATGCCGCCCACGCTGCCGGAATTCCCGTCCGCACCTGCGCCCACGGCGTCCGCGGCCAGCGCGCCATCCGTCCCGGCCTACACCCCGCCGCCCGCCGCGCCGCTGTCTGTTTCATCCGCGCCCGCCGCGCCGGAACCCGCCCCCGTCCGCCGGGTGAATGCCCCGGCGGGCTTCAGCGAGATCAAGCCGGCCCTGCCTTCCACGCTGGCGGAGTATTTCCTGCCCGTCGGGGTGAACGCACAGGCCGCCGTCGCGGAATGGGCGCGCCGCACCCGTCTGGCCGCCGCACAGACGCAGGATCTGCGCCCGGCCTACAGGCCGATGCTGCTGGCGCAGGCCTCGGTGCGCTTCCAGGATAAAAAGACGCAGTTGTACAGCACCCGCCTGTACGCTTACCTGATCCCGGATATCGACCGCGCCGGCGTCGTCCACTGGGAGGATCACCTGCGCCCGCCGCTCGATCTGCGCGCGCTGGCCAGCGCGCCGGAGACGGATGAGGCGCTGTTCGGCGATCTGCCGCCCGGCCTGACCGACGCGCGCCGGCTGACCGGTCTGAAGCGCGAGCTGACCGATCTGCTTTACACCACCGCCGCCATCAAAGTGCCTTTCAACCCGACGCTCGATCTGTACGGATCGCCCGACGAGGATTACAGCCAGTTCCACGCCCGGGCCGTGCAGATGGCGCGCGAGCAGCGCGACGCCGAGGTCGAAAAGCTGACCGCCCGCTACAGCACCGCCGTCGAGCGGCTGCGCGTGCAGCTCGAACGCAAGGCGCAGCGGCTGGAAGCGGAAAAGCGCGAGCTGGCCGATCTCAAGCGCGAGGAACTGTTCACCACCGGCGAAGCTGTGCTCGGCCTGCTGCAGGGGCGCACGTCGTTCACCCTGTCGCGCATGAGCCGCGTGAGCGGCTTCAAAGAGCGCTCCAAAGGTCAGGCGGAGATGGCCCAGCTCGAAATGCGCCAGATCGAGACGGAGATCGATCGGCTGCAGGACGAGTTCCAGAAAGCGCTGGATCAGATCAACGAGAAATGGGCCAAGGCCGCCACGGCGGTGCAGGACTACATCATCACGCCGTTCAAGAAGGACATCAGCATCGATGTCTTCGGCGTGGGCTGGGTGCCGCACTGGTACGCGGTGATCAACGGGCAGCCGGTGCTGCTGGAAGCGACATCCGCCTGAACGGCATCGCCCGCTGTTCAGACTAAGGTCAGCAGCAGCGCCGGCCCCAGCGTGATCGCCATCTGCCCCGGCCCGTAGGTCAGCCAGATCAGATCGTCGATGCCGCGGAAGCGCAGGCCGTTGAACAACTGCGCCGCCAGGATGAGATCGCTGAGCAGGAAGAGCAGCGCCCCGATCGTCATCAGCGCGAACGGGGCGCGCACCGCATCCCCCGCGCTGACCGTCACGGCCAGGAAGACGCCCGCCGTCGCCGCCAGCAGCAGCGCATACGGCAGTGCCGCGCCGTGCAGCAGGCCGAACGGACGCGCTGGCCGGGCGACGACGACGTACCACAGCGCCAGCGCCGCCGCCCAGGCTCCGATCAGGTAGGGCCATGGGCTGGCATCCCCCGCCAGCAGCGTCAGCGCCGTCAGCCCGGCGGCGATATAGGCGACGTGCCCCAGCCCGAACGCACCCATGCCGAACAGGACATAGCGATCGCCCCGTATAATCAGCCGCGCCATGAACAGATCGCCCAGCAGGCCGAACGCCATGCCCACCGCCACCAGCACGAAGATCGGATCGTACCCGGCCCGCTCGAAGGGCATTCCGGGGGAGGCTGCCAGCGCGCTGAGCAGCGCCGCCAGCACCAGCATCAACGATGAGAGCATCCGCGCCGCGCGTGGAATGCGGTGACCGCCGTCCACCGGCGCGGGGTGAAACAGGAACCCCCCGATCAACAGGACGGCCCAGGCGGCATACAGGACGGCATGGGGCAGGGTGAGCATGATGTCCCTCCGGAGTCGGGGCAAAACCCGCTGCACGCGCCGATCATAACGCGCGCGGCCCGATCGGAACATGGCCGCGCTCCGCTGATGACTGTCATGGATCAACCCTGATCAAAATCAGGATTACCCGCATGATTAAACTGATTTAACCGAAACTCACATTGCTGATAACCGTGCAGAACTACCCTGATTGCAGGCGCTGCGGAGGGCCCACGCATGCGCCGGAGCTTGCAGGTGTTTTTTAGCAAAGGATGTACCCCGATGGATCGTCGTCTCTCGTTTATGGCGTTCGTCCTGGTGACAGCCGTGATCGCGCTGTCGTTCGCCGCCCCGATCGGCGCTCAAGATGCGGCCGGCAATCAGATCCCGCTCGATCATCCGTATGCTGCCTTCCTGGAAAGCCGCGCTTATGGCGCGTCGGTGGGCGCAACCGCCGAATTCACCAAGATGGAATGGGTCGTCGTCGATAACAACGCGATGCGTCTGTACATGTCGATGAGCGATGTCACCCGCACGATGTCGGACGGCCAGGGCGATATCTCCGTCGATGAGAACCGCTGCGGCATCGTCTACACGGCTGAACTGGACGAGAACTACGTCATGACCGAACTGCGTCCGCTGATCATCGGCGGGCCGTACAACCCGGATGGCGGCGCGAACCGCTGCGATGTCAACAACATCTCCAACCCGGACGGTCTGGCGCTCGACGCGCGCGGTCGTCTGTGGATCCTGGAGGATACCGGCAACCACCTCAACAACATGATCTGGGTGTACGACCCGGCGGACGGCTCGCTCAAGCGCTTCGGCTATGTGCCGCTGGGCGCGGAGATCACCGGCGCGTACATCGCCTCGAACGGCACGCTGTTCTTCAGCAACCAGCACCCGGATGCCACCAACCTGTACCCGTACAACGCCGGCACGGTCGTGGCGGTGACCGGCTTCAACGCCAATACCGATGATTTCGAGCCGATCGCCGTCCCGGAAGGCGATGCGCAGCTCGTCGTCGGCGTGGCCGCCGGTGAGCTTCAGGTGCTCGCCCGCTCTGGCGACCCGATCCCGAACAGCATCGCCGGGCAGGTCTTCGGCGGCATCTACCGCCCGGATGGCTCGCTCCAGTACGTCAGCAACGACCCCGATGGTCTGATGTGGCTGCCCGTCGGCGATGGCCGCAGCGGCTGGCTGTACATCAACTACGAGGAACGCCCCGGCGCGATCGGGCGCATCTTCCTGCACGGCACGGATGCCGGCTACGACGTGACCGATGGCTCGATGGTCGATTTCAGCAGCGTCAACGGCGTGTGGACGAACTGCGGCGCTTCGGTCACGCCGTGGGGAACCGGCCTGAGCGGTGAAGAGTACGAGCCGAACGCCGCCGATTTCGCCAACGTCGCCAGCATGAGCGACTACCTGGGCGCGCCCGCCAACCCGTATGATTACGGCTGGCTGGTCGAAGTCGCGCCCGACGGCCTGTTCGACCGCGTGGCCAAACACTACGCGCTGGGCCGCTTCAGCCACGAGATGGCCTTTGTCGCTGGCGATGGCCGCACCGTCTATCACGGTGACGATGGCGGCGGCACGATGCTGTTCCGCTCGGTTGCGGCTGAGGCCGGCGATCTGTCCGCCGCGACGCTGTACGCCGCCCGCGTGACGCAGATGGGCGGCACCGGGGCCGATCACTACTTCCAGCTCGAATGGATCGAACTGGGCACGGCGACCAACGATGAAATCCTGGCCGCCATCCGCGAACTCGACCGCTAGAACCGGAACCCGCTTGATCTGACGGGAGCGGCCAGGCGATCTCACGTCCTGGCCGCTCTCCGTCCACTTCTGCGCTCAAAGAGACCGGATCGAGACCGATGAGTGAGACGATCACGACCCCGTTCATCCGTCGTCTGTTCCCGCTGATCCTGCTGCTGCCCCTGATCGCTTTCAGCCTGTCCGCCTGTCTGGAGTCCGGCCCGCCGGCGTGGGCGCTGCGCCTGACGCCGACGTCCGGGCCGCGCCCGACTGTCTCCAACGTCAGCATCCAGCGCGTCGTCGATCCGGCCAGCGTGCAGCCGGGGCACTGGCAGTGGCGCAGCTTCCACACCGACGCCGCCGCCCATCCCCCGGCGCAGTTATGGCTGGATGTCGCAGCGGGCGGCGCTGCCCACGGTGTGCTCTCGATCTATCCGGATGATCCGGCGATCCCGCAGTCCGGGCGGACGCTGATCCAGCAGAACGGCTGCAACGTCGAACTGAACACGCTGACGCCGGAGGCGGACAGCCCGTTCTCCGTCCACCTGATCAGCCGCGTGGTGGCGCGCATCGCGGTCGATGTGAGCGAATGCACGGTTCGATATTTCGGGCCGGTGACGCTGGCCGAACCGCTGCGCGGCGAATTCGTCGTCGCCTACGACGCGGAGCTGACCGAGATGCTGATCCGCGCGGCCAGCCAGCCCCTGACGCCGGTGGAGATCGGGCGGAATGTGTTCGCGCGCAACTGCTCCGGCTGCCACGGTTCGTATGGCGAGGGGATGCCCGGCATCCCCGGTCTGGTCACCGATCAGGTGCGCGGTTACACCGATGAGCAGATCCTGACGATCGTGCGCAGCGGCGTCAACAACGCGGCCATGCCGGCCTGGGGGAACATCCTCAGCGAGGAAGAACTGCTGGGGACGCTGGCGTTCATCCGCGAGCTGGGGGCGTCCGGTTCATAGCGGACGGTGGGCATCTCAGGCCCAAAAAAACGGGTCTGGAATTTCCAGACCCGTTCGTGAATGCGCGGCTGCGGTGAACGCTGAGGCGAAAAGCTATTCCAGAATGCTGACGTTGCTGGCCTGCGGCCCCTTCGGCCCCTGTTCCAGCGTGAATTCAACCTTCTGACCTTCGTTGAGGGTGCGGTAGCCTTTGGCATTGATCGCCGAATAATGCACGAACACGTCGGGGCCGCCCTGACGGGCGATGAAACCATACCCTTTGGTGCCGTTGAACCACTTGACCGTGCCCTGAATCCGTTCGCTGGACATCGCCGTACAACTCCTGAAACATCGTGCAAGCCCTGAAGGGCGGAAACCTTGAATAGAACGGCGCGTCCTGCTTCAACCGGCCAGATGGCGATTGTGCTGCTTTACGAGCCTTTCTATACACGTTAGGATACAGTAATTAGCGAACTTGTCAAGTAAAGTGACAGAGCGGCAGGCCTGATGCATGAAGATAGGGCGGGCCTGCCCTGGCACCGGCGGAGGATGCGCCCCCTGTGAGCGTTCCGGCCCGTTTTTGCGTAGATCGTCTGTGACAACCTGATCCGGTTTCCGGGGAGATCGACCGATGCTGACCACGCGCTCGCGCGCCCAGCGCCGCTCACTGCTGATCTTCATCGCCGCTGGCGTGCTGACGTACCTGCTGTGGAACGTCAGCGCGTTCGATTTTCTGCTCTATCCGCTGCGCCTGTTCGTCACGTTCATTCACGAGGCCGGGCACGGCATCGCCGCGCTGGCGACCGGCGGTCAGATCGGCCAGCTTCAGGTCTACCCGAACGGCTCCGGCATCGCCACGACGGCGGGCGGGGCGCGCTGGCTGATCCTGCCCGCGGGGTACATCGGCGCGGCGGCGTTCGGGGCGGCACTGTTCTACATCGCCCACCGCGTCCCGCACAGCCGCATCGTCAGCGGTGTGCTGGGGGGGCTGGTCGCGCTCATCGCGCTGCTCTACACCCCCTGGTTCAGCACGGCCTGGCTGGTCGGTGTGGGGATGGGCGCGGTGCTGATCGCGCTCGGTTCCAAAGGCGGTGACGGCCTGAATCTGTTCGTGCTCAACCTGCTGGCGATCATCACCGCGCTCAACGCGGTCTACGATCTGATCGGGCTGATCCGGTTCAGCGACAGCGGCATGGGGGGCCTGCGCAACGATGCCGCCGCCTTCAGCGCCGAATTCGCGCCGCTCGTCCCGGCCTGGTTCTGGGCGATCCTCTGGGCGGCGATCGCCATCGCGCTGCTCGGCGCGGCGGTCTACTACGGCGTGCTGCGTCAGCGGCGGTGAACACCCATGCGCGTGCTGTCCGCGGAATTCGTCTACGCTGTCCCGACGGCGGAGCCGTACCGCACCCGCATCCTGACCAATCTGCGCGCGCGGCTCGACGCGCTGCGCCCCGGTGACGGCGTGCTCATCCTGGCCGGATCGGCGGCGGCGCTGGACGCTGTCCAACCGGTGAAGCCGCCGCCGGGGGTGACGCACTTCGCCCGGATCGTGACCCCGCAGCGGCTACCGGGGAGCGCCGCCTTCGCTCAGACCGATCGCTGGGCGCGCATCGACACGGCCCTGGCCTGGGCCGCCGAGGATGCCGATCGCTTCGACGCGCTGCTCATGCCCGCGCTGGATGCCGTCTACACGCGGCGGCTGATCGACTGGCTGATCGATCGGAGCGGCGGGCGCGCGCCGGTCAGCGCGTGGACGCCCTGTCATCACGCGGGGGACGGCCCGATCGCAGCAGCCATGAACGCCGCGTTCAACCGCGATCGCACCTTCCGGCGGCGGCTGCTGCGCGGCGAAACCCAGCAGTTCTGGGGCAAGCTCGGCCTGCTGCCGACGGCGCTGTGCGCCGGGCTGCGCGCCGCCGTGCAGGACGAGCACCGGATCTGGGAAGACGACATGGTCATCGACCGGACGCTGAACGCGCTCGGCCACCCCGCCGTCAGCCTGTGGATCGGCGATCCGGCGGTGTACCGGCTGCATCCGCCGGTGTTCACCGAAGCCGATCTCTACCGGGGCATCGAGCGGCATCTGCATTACGCGCTGCACGGGGGCAGCGGCCTGCTGCTGCCGCCGGATCGCGCTCAGCGCCGGCTGATGGCGCGCGATCCGGCTTACGCGGCGGCCGTCGCCCTGGCGGACAGGCTGATCGCGGCGGCGCAGGCGGCGCTGGAAACGCGCCTGGCCGCCAGCGGCGAGTCGACGGTGATCTGGGGGCAGTACCGGATCACGGCGCGGCGCGGCGATCCGTTCGTGCGCGTCGAACCGGCCTGAGGTCAGCTCAGGCCAGGTTGTAGGGCACGTACAGCGCATCGACGCTGATGAGCAGCACCAGCGCCCCGGCGGTATCGCCCTGCATGTTGACCTGCATATCGATATGACCGTTGTTCTCCTGCAGGATCTTGCGCCCGATGCGCTTGAGGATCTCGCGGCGCGCCTCCAGGTAAGCCTCATCCTTCTCCGGCGCGGCGCCTTCGATCTGCATATCGTTCAGCGTATGCGCCAGTTCGACCAGCATCTCATACACAGTCTGGGGTTTGAGCGGTTCCGTCATGGTGAGCAGTTTTCTCCTGGTTTCGACCGGGGCGATTATCGCGGGTTCGGCGGCGGAATGCGAGGCCCTCCGCGCGTCCCGATCGGACGGCGTTCCCCTGTTTGTGCAGGCTGTACGACATTGCGCAGCGCTGTATTGTCCGGGTTAACAAACGTGCTATAGTTAACGGATGACCGGGGGGGTTCTCCGGCCTGTTGAAGATAGAATCCTCAAGGGAGCTTACGATGACAAAACGAATGCTGGCTTTTGGGTTGCTGTGCGTCTTGATGATCGGCTTCGGCGTCTCGCTGGTGTCCGCTCAGGATGTCACACTGACCTGGCGCACCCGCCCGGACAACCAGGCGGAAATCGACGTGTACACTGCGATCAGCGCGCAGGTCGATGAACTCCTGGAGGGGGTGACGCTGGAATATCAGGCCGGTGGGACGGAAACCGCGGGTTACCAGGCGACCCTGCTGACGGAACTGGCCGCGGGCACAGCCCCGGACGTCTTCTGGATCCCCGGCGCTGACCTGGCCAACTTCGCTGGCGCGGGCGTGCTGCTCAACCTGCACGATCTGGCCGCCGCCGACGAGACGTTCGATCCGTCGGTCTTCTATCCCGCCCAGATGGAACAGTTGATGTACAACCCGGAGACCGACAGCATGGAAGGCGCGCTGTGGGGTCTGCCGCGCGACGCTTCGGCCATGGCGATCTACTACAATGCCGACCTGTTCGCCGAGGCCGGCGTCGATACGCCGGATGTCCAGCTTGCCAACGGCACGTGGACGTGGGAGACCTTCTACGACACCGCCGCGGCCATCCGCGCGCTCGGCCCGGAGATCTACGGCTGGGGCATGAACGCCTGGTGGGGCAACTGGGAACTGTTCATCAACGAAGCGGGCGGCTCGTACTTCACCGAAAATCGTGACGGCTGCGCGCTGAATTCGCCGGAAGTCGAGAACGCGCTGACCTTCATGCGCTCGTTCTACGCCAACGATATCGCCGTCCCCTACGGCACGGACAGCGAACCGCCGTTCCTGGCCGGCAATGTCGGCATGTTCCTCAACGGGCGCTGGGCGACCCCGAACATGCTGGCCAACGCCCGCTTCAACTGGAACGTGGCCGAAGTGCCCGCCGGCCCGGCTGGCCAGAGCAACTTCCTCTTCTGGGGCGCGTATGTCATCAACGCCAACACCGAGAACCCCGAAGCCGCCTGGGAGCTGGTCAAAGCGCTGACCAGCCTGGACGTTCAGCTTCAGGTGGCGGAACTGGGCGCGAACTTCCCCAGCCGCACCGGTGAGGAAGTCCTCGAAGCGGTCAACGCCGCCTTCCCGCAGTTGAACAACGCCGCCTTCCTTAACGCGATCGCCAACTACGCCGTGGCGGAAGCGCCGCTGTGGAAGGGTGACTTCGGCAGCATCAACTGGAACACCGTCGAACCGGCCATCACCCGCGTCCTGACGGGCGAGATCACGCCGGCGGAGTTCACCAGCACGATCTGCGGCCAGATCGAGCAGTACTTCACGTCTGGCAGCTAAACGCAGTCCGGGGTAGAGTGGGAGGGGGGAGCCTGAAGGCAGGCTCACCCCTCTTTTTTTGACAAATTTTGTTCTGGAGAAAGGCAGTTCTGCCATGGCGTCACTGTCGCAGCCTGTGGCGTATTCCAGCGGCGGCGCCCCCGCCCGCCAGCTCACCCCCGGCCTGATCGGGGTGCTGATCTGGCACGGCATCGTCGCGCTGCTGTGCTTCGTCGGCGCAATCCAGTTATTTCAGGTGGAAAGCTTCTTCAACCTGGGGACGTTCGCGCCGCGCCTGATCGGCGTGCTGGCGGCGGGGGTGGGCCTCGCGCTGCTCTACGCCGCGTTTCAGATCGCGCGCTTCAAGAACGGCGGGCGGCTGATCGGCATCTTCATCCACTTCTTCGGCTTCGGCCTGATGGTGCTGCTGACGCTGCACCTGCTGGGGGCCTTCATCGGCATCGATGCGCTGGCTGAAGGGGTGTTCCGCAATGCTGTCCTGCTGCTCGGCTTCCCGATCGGCTATGCGATCGTCGCCCTGGGCCGCCGCCTCGACGCTGAAGCGGTGCAGAAGATCGGCCTGGGGCTGATGATGCTGACGCTGATCGCCCTGCTGAGTGCGACGATCGTCACCAACTCGCAGGCCGTGGCCGCGGATGGATCGCGCGTCGGCAGCCCGAATTTCGATCTGACGCTGGGCGCGTTCGCGCGCGCGCTGCTGCGCCCGGATACGCTGGCCGCGCTCGGCCTGCTGGTCGCGTTCCTGGCGGCGGGCATCGTCCTCATCCGCGCGGGCGAACGCTTCGGCGAGACGCTCAATCAGCGCGAGGCGTGGCAGGGCTGGCTGTTCCTGCTGCCCAACTTCGTCAACTTCATGCTCTTCTTCGCGCTGCCGCTCATCCTCTCGTTCTACCTGAGCTTCAACAACTACAGCGGCCTGAGCGAGGCGCGCTGGGTCGGGCTGGATAACTACGGCCAGATCCTCGGCATCGACCTCGTCACCATCCCGGCGGATGGCAGCGTCACGCCGACGTTCCGCCAGTTCTACCAGGAGACCGGCCGCGTGACGTTCGGCGGGACGACGCTGGTGATCGCCGCGCGCGACCCGCTGTTCTGGCAGTCGCTGTGGACGACGATCCGCTACTGCGTCCTGCTGCTGCTGCTGTCGATCCTCCCGGCGCTGGGGCTGGCGCTGCTGCTCAATTCGAAAATCCCCGGCATGACGTTCTTCCGCGCGGTCTACTTCCTGCCGTCGATCGCGGCGGTGGTGGGCGTGGCGCTGATCTGGCAGTGGCTGTACGACCCGGTCATCGGCATGATCAACGAAGGGCTGAGCCGCCTGGCCGCCCTGTTCGGCGGCGGGCCGGTGCGCATCCTGTGGCTGACGGATGAGCAGATCATGCTCTACTCGGTCGTCATCATGGCCGCCTGGCAGGTGATCGGCTTCAACACCGTCATTCTGCTGGCCGGGCTGCAGGGCGTCCCCCGCGATCTGGTCGAGGCGGCCACCGTGGACGGAGCCGGGCCGTGGACGCGCTTCCGCCGCATCATCCTGCCGCTGCTGGCCCCGACGACGTTCTTCGTCACCGTGACCACGCTCATCAGCGGGCTGCAGGCCTTCTCCGAGATGTTCGCCCTGTTCGGCAACTCGACGTCGAACGCCCGCCTGACCGTGGTCTTCTACCTGTATCAACAGGGTTTCGTCAACTTCAACATGGGCTATGCGTCAGCGACGGCCTGGGTGCTCTTCGTCGTCATCTTCGCGGTCACGCTGATCCAGTTCCGGCTGTCCTCGCGCAGCAAAGCCTACCAGGACTGATGAGGGGAGGATCGACCCGATGACCGCTCTCACCCAACCGATCGCCGCCACCGCCGCGCGCGGCGGTCTGAGCGCCCGCGAACGCGCCCGACTGCTGCGCACCTGGGCGCGCAACCTGATCGTGTACCTCGTGCTCGGCGTCGTCGCGCTGCTGATGCTGTTCCCGTTCCTTTACATGATGTTCACCTCGCTCAAGACATCGGCGGACGTGTTCACCTCGCCGCCGCGCCTGCTGCCGTACTCCCCGGTCACGGTGACGTACAACGGGCAGGAAGCCGTCCTGTACGCCGTGCCCTATGACGGCGGCACGCGCGCGATGGTGCAGGTCGAGCAGAACGTGCCGTTCGGCTTCTTCACCACGCCCGATCGGATCGTGCCAGGTAATGAACGGACGTCTCCGCTGGTGACGCAGGTCCCGCTGGCCGAAGCCCGCCCGCTGGGCACGACCGTCACCGTGGGCGACCGCGCGTATGATCTCTACGAAGTCGATGTGAACGGGACGCCGACCGAGCTGGCGCTGGCCTACCGCGGCGCGCTGGGCCGGTTCGTCGATCCGGACGATCCGAGCATCGAGGCGTTCGCCAACGCCCGCACCACCCCGCGCGTCGAGCGTATCGACTTCCGCTGGGAAAATTACAACGCCGTGCTGACGCTGAACAACCTCAACCGCTCGCTGATCAACACCGCGATCGTCACGCTGGGGGTGACGCTCGGCCAGGTATCGACATCGCTGCTGGGCGGCTACGCCTTCTCGCGCATGTCGTTCCGCGGCAAGGATGCGGTCTTCCTCGTCTACCTCGGCACGATCATGATCCCGTTCGTGGTGCTGATCATCCCGCTCTACCAGGTCATGGTCGTCATCGGCTGGCAGGATCGGCTGGCATCGCTGATCATCCCGTGGATCTTCACCGCTTACGGCACGTTCCTGATGCGTCAGTTCTTCATCTCGATCCCGAAAGAGCTGGAGGAGGCGGCCTTCCTGGACGGCCTGAGCCGTTTCGGCATCCTGTGGCGGGTGTTCGTGCCGCTCTCCGGCCCGGCGATCGCCACGCAGGCGATCATCACGTTCCTGTACGCCTGGAACAGCTTCCTCTGGCCGCTGGTCATCATCGGCGACAGCCCGATCAGCAATCATGTGCTGACGCTGTCGCTGATCCAGCTCCGCACCGCCTATACCAGCCAGCCCAACCTGGTGCTGACGGGCGCGGCGATCGCCATTCTGCCGCCGCTGATCCTGTTCGTGCTGGCGCAGAAGTACTTCGTCGAGGGGATCGCCAACACCGGCCTGAAATGAGCGGCGCGGGCGCGGCGTTCGCTGCGCCCCGCCTTCAGCCGCGTCTGTATGCCGGCGCGGTCAGCGGACTGATGCCAGCGCCCGGACGATCGGCTATCATGAAATTCACAAAAGGACGTCTGTTTTTTGAGAAAGGTGAGGCTCATGTCTGATGTCGTGATTGTCGATGCCGTGCGCACCCCGGTGGGCAAACGCAATGGCTGGCTGCGCGAGATCCATCCCGTGCGCCTGGGATCGCTGACGGTGTGCGAGCTGCTGGCGCGCACCGGCCTGGATCCGGCGCTGATCGATCATGTGATCATGGGCTGCGTCAGCCAGACCGGGGAGCAGACCTTCAACCTGGCGCGCAACGTCGTGCTCGATGCCGGCCTGCCGATCGCCATCCCGGCGACGACGGTCGATTTCCAGTGTGGATCGGGCCAGCAGGCGATCCATCTGGCCGCCGGCCTGATCGCCAGCGGGCAGATCGACATCGCCATCGCCGGCGGGGTCGAATCGATGACGCGCGTGCCGATGGGGTCGAGCCTGGGGACGGGCGGCTCGCCGTTCACGCCGCGCATGATGGATGAATACAACCTGGTGTCGCAGGGCATCGCCGCCGATGAGATCGCCCGGCGCTGGGGCATCAGCCGGGAGGAAGTCGATCAGATCGGCTATGACAGCCACCGCAAGGCCGCGCATGCCCACGAACAGGGCTGGCTGACGCGCGAGATCGTCCCGATCGAGGGGGTAGACGACGAGGGCCACCCGTTCACCGTGGAGCGCGATCAGGGCTTCCGCGCCAACGCCTCGCTGGAGAAAATGGCGACGCTGCAGCCCGCCTTCACCGCCGACGGCGTGACTACGGCGGGCAACAGCTCGCAGATCAGCGACGGGGCGGCGGCGGTGCTGCTCATGACCGCGGCGCGGGCCGCCGAACTGGGGCTGAAGCCGCGCGCCCGGCTGGTGAGCATGGTCACGGTCGGCAGCGATCCGCACCTGATGCTGACCGGCCCCGTGCCGGCCACGCGCAAGGCGCTGGCGAAAGCCGGCCTGACGCTGGAACAGATCGATCTGTTCGAAGTCAACGAGGCTTTCGCCTCCGTCATTGGCCTGTGGGCGCGCGAGATCGGCGCGGACATGAGCCGCGTCAACGTCCACGGCGGGGCGATCGCGCTCGGTCACCCGCTGGGGGCCAGCGGGGCGCGCCTGATGACGACGCTCGTCCACGCGCTGGAGACGCACGATAAACGCTACGGCCTGCAAACGATGTGCTGCGGCGGCGGCATGGGCACGGGGACGATCGTCGAGCGCCTGTGAGCGTGCAGGGCCGCCGCGTGCACGGCGGCCCTGGCAATTCTTACGCCATCGCCGCGGCACAGACCGTTTATGATCAGAGCGATCGGACGATGCGCGCGGTGCGCTGCGCCACGGCGCGATTGGTGCTGGAATCCGGCCCGATTTGCGGTTACGATCGCGTCTCATCGTCAGACGAAAACAGCGTACAGACACAGGCAAACGAGCGTGGTCACAGCGTACAGCAAGCGGGTTGAACTGGAGTGCATCAATTGTAAAGCGCGGGTCGCCCTGGACAAGCACGTCACCGGCTGCCCGGTATGCGGCGAGAACATCCTGGAAGCGCGCTACGATCTGGGCGGTCTGGACGTCGGGCGCTGGCTGGACGAACTCAAAACGCGCCCGTTCGAGCTGTGGCGCTACTTCGAAGTGCTGCCGATCCTGAACCGAGACAACATCATCAGCCTGGGCGAAGGCGGCACGCCGCTGATCAAATCGCGCGCGCTGGCCGCCAGCCTGGGCCTGAAGCATCTGTACATCAAAGACGAACGCCAGGGGCCGACCGCCAGCTTCAAGGATCGCCAGGCCACGGTGGCCATCTCGGCCCTGCGCGAGATCGGCGTCGATGCGGTGTGCGTGGCCAGCACCGGCAACGTCGCCATCGCCTATGGGGCGTACAGCGCGCGCGCCGGGATCAAAGTCTGGGCGTTCTTCCCCTCGCTGACGCCGAACGAAAAGATGCGCGAGGCGGCCCTGTACGGCGCCGAAGTGATCAAGATCAGCGGGACTTACGATCAGACCAAAGAGCTGGCCGCGCGCTTCGCCCGGCGGCAGGGGATCTTCCTCGATCGCGGCATCAAGTCGGTCGCGGCGATCGAGGCGATGAAGACGATGAGCTACGAGATCGCCGAGCAGCTCGGCTATCTCCTTCATGATGGCCAGCGCTGGCGCGCGCCCGACTGGTTCATCCAGGGCGTGAGCGGCGGCATGGGGCCGATCGGCGTCGGCAAGGGCTTCCGCGAGCTGTACGATTTCGGCCTGGTCGATCGCATGCCGAAGATGGGCATCGTCCAGTCCGCCGGGTGCGCGCCGATGGTCGAGGCCTACCAGCGCGGCCAGCGCATCGCCACCCCGGTGGAAGACAGCGCGATCACCACGGTGATCGCCACGCTGGCGACCGGCAACCCCGGGCGGGCCTACGAACTGCTCTACGATTACGTGCAGCAGTACGGCGGCCATTTCGTCAGCGCGACGGATGAAGAGGCGTTCAACGCCACGCGCATCGTGGCGCGCAACGACGGCATCAGCGTGGAGCCGGCCACCGGCGTGACCTTCGCCGGGCTGTTCAAGCTGGTGCGCGAGGGCGTGATCAAGCCGGATGACGTCGTCGTCGTCAACTGCTCCGGCCATACGCTGCCGGTCGAACTGGAGATCCTGGACGAGCAGTGGCAGCGCCAGGTCGATATCGGCAGCCATGCCCACGCGCCGGAGATGCCGCAGGAGGGCATCGTCAGCGCGCTGGAGAACATGGGGGGCCGCGTGCGCCGCGTCGCCATCATCGAGGATAACATCGATGCCGCGCGGCTGATCCGCCGGCTGCTGCAGGCGCGCGGGCTGGACGATGTGCGCATGGCCCATGATGGCGTAGAAGGGCTGGCGCTGATCCGGGAGATGCGCCCCGATCTGATCATCACCGATCTGATGATGCCGGATATGGACGGCTTCGCCATGATCGACACGATCAAGGCCGATCCCGGCCTCAACGCCATCCCGATCGTGGTCATCACCGCCAAAGAACTGACCGCCCGCGAGCGCGCCAAGCTCCAGCAGCAGGTCGATCTGCTGCTGCAAAAAGGTTCGTCGATCGACGATGAACTGGTCGATACGCTCATCCATGCCACCAGTGAAACCCCGACGATACGAGGCACTAAACGCTGATGACCGCTGATCCGGGTATGGCTGCACCGTCACCGACTCCGAAGACGATCCTGTACATCGAAGATGATGATGCCAGCCGGCTGCTGGTCGAACGCACGCTCACGTTTGCCGGATACCGGGTGCTGACCGCGGCGCGTGGGCTGGAAGGCATCGATCTGGCGCGGCGCGAGCTGCCCGATCTGATCCTGACCGATATCAACCTGCCCGACCTGACCGGGCGCGAGATCACCACCACGCTGCGGCGCGATGAACGCTTCACCGCCACGCCGATCGTCGCGCTGACCGCGCAGACGCTGCGCGAACAGCGCGAGATGACGATGGCCGCCGGCATCACCGGCTACCTGACCAAACCGCTCGATATCGAAGCGCTTCCGGGGCAGATCGAGCACTACCTCTCCGGCGGGCGCGACACGCTCGACGCGGCGGCGCTGGCCAGCGCCCAGGCGCGCTACACGCAGGAAGTGGTCGCCCGGCTGGAAGCGCGCATCCGCGAGCTGGAGGCGCGCAACGATGAACTGATGCGCCTCGACCGGATGAAGGACACCTTCATCCAGATCACCGCGCACGAGCTGCGCACCCCGCTGACGTTGATCCACGGCTACAACCGGCTGCTGGCGGAGAACGGCCACCTCAAGCTGCTGATGCGCGACGATCCGTCGGTCAAGATGCTGATCGACGGCCTGGGCCATGCCGGGCTGCGCATGCAGGCGATCATCAACGAGATCCTGACCGTCAGCCGGATCATCACCAATCAGATCAGCGTGAGCATGAACCCGGTCAACCTGGCCGAGATCGTCTCCCGCGCGATCGGCACGTATGCCGACGCGCTCAAGAAACGCCAACTGACCGTGAACTACCAGCGCGCCCACTTCCCGGAGCGCATCCTGGGCGATTGGGAGCTGCTGGAGACGCTGGTCAGCAACCTGCTCAGCAACGCCATCAAGTACACGCCGGACGGCGGTTCGATCACGATCGACGGCCAGTTCGTCGATGAGAACCAGTTCGAATTCACCGTGAAAGACACCGGCATCGGCATCAACAAGGCCGATCAAGTCCGCATCTTCGACCGCTTCGCCACCCTGCACGCCACCGATCTGCACTCGACGAGCAAGACCGCCTTCCGCGGCGGCGGCATCGGGCTGGGCCTGGCGATCTGCAAGGGCATCGTCCAGGCGCACGGCGGTGCGATCTGGGTGGAGAGCGAAGGCTGCGATGAGCAGCGCCTGCCGGGCAGCACATTTCACGTGCGCCTGCCGGTGGCGGGCATCCAGGCGAGGAGCGCGTAGCCATGTCCGGTGAACGCTTCAGCGCGCAGGCGCTGACCGCCGCCTTCATGACGCCGGTGCTGCTGGGGCTGGCCCCGATCTTCGGCAAGTTCGCCATCCATGCCGGGGCGGATTCGTTCACCGTGGCCGCTGTGCGCACGCTGATCGCGGTCGTCCTGCTGTGGATCGGCTATCTGCTGTTCGCCCGGCGCTTCATCTACATCTACCCGGCTGGCCTGCTCGGCTGCGTGATCGTCGGGGCAATCAACGGCATCGGCTCGCTGTTCTACTACGGCGGGCTGGGGCTGCTCGATGCCTCGCTGGTGCAGTTGATCAACGGCATGTACATCGCCATCGCCATGCTGCTGGCGCACCTGGGCGGCGAACGCATCGACCGGCGCACGACGGTGCGCGTGCTGCTGGCCGTGGCCGCGATCGTGCTCATCACCGGGACGGGGGCCACCGCGATCAACTGGCTCGGCGTCGGGCTGATGCTGGGCAGCGCGCTCATGTTCGCCGGCACGATGATCCTCAGTCAGCAGGTGCTGTACGAGATGCCCTCGCCCACTGCGACGCTGTACATCCTGACGACGATGGCGGTGGTGGTGCTGGCGGTGTGGGGCGCGGTCGGCGGCACGACGACGGGGGACGAATTCGTCGCCGCGCTGCCGGCGATCACCCTGCTGGGCGTCTCGACGGCGCTCTCGCGGCTGGCGATGTTCGCCAGCGTCCGCGTGCTGGGCAGTCTGCGCACCGCCGTCATCGCGGTCGGCGAGATCGGGGTGGCGCTGGCGCTGGCCTTCGTCTTCCTGGGCGACCGGCTGACGCCGACGCAGACCGTCGGCGTGGTGCTGCTGGGCCTGTCGATCCTGCTGGTGCGGGCGCGCGATCTCACGCCGGTGCACATCAACTTCAACCGCCTGCTGGTGAGCGACATGGCCAGCATTCAGTTCCAGCGCATCGCCTTCCACCGCGCTTTTGGCCGGCCCGAACATGACAACGAGTTCGGCGTCATGAGTTCGATCACGACACTGGAGATGCAGGCCATCCAGCGGATGATGGGGGCCAGCTCCAGCCCGATCGATCCGTTCCCGCTGGTCAAACCGGGCAATACCTACGCCTCCGGTGTCGATCTATCGGCGTTCCTCGAAAAGTCGGGCGATCCGCCCGGCGGGGCGGACGCGCAGCGCCCCGCTTCATGAGTCAGCGGGCGGGGCCGCCGCTGTAGGCATCACCGGTGAGCGGCCACATCGGGCGCACGTCGAGCGCCAGATCGTCGTATGGGCCGGCTTTCAGCCGGTAAAACGCCGCCGCGCCGATCATCGCGGCATTGTCGGTGCACAGCGCCAGCGGCGGGTAGCGGACGGGCAGATCAGTCGCCTGGCGCATGAGCTGGCGCAGCGCCTGGTTGGCGCTGACGCCGCCGGCCAGCAGGATCTCGGTGGCGCCGTGCTCTTTCGCGGCGCGGGCGGTCTTTTCCACCAGCGCGGTGACCACCGCTTTCTGGAAGCTGGCCGCCACATCCTTGATCGAGAGATCCGCGCGCAGCCGGATCGTCCGCTCCGCTCCCGGCTCATGCTTGCGCCCCGTCGGTGCGACCACCGCCGCGCGCATGACCGCCGTCTTGAGGCCGCTGAAGCTGAAATCATACGGATTGTCCAGCCGGGCGCGCGGGAACTCGAAAGCGTCCGGGTTGCCGTTGAGCGCCGCGCGCTCGATATTCGGCCCGCCGGGGAACGGCAGCCCGAGCAGCCGGCCCACTTTGTCGAATGCTTCGCCCGCCGCATCGTCCAGCGTGCCGCCCAGCCGCTCGTACTGACCGTGGCCGCGCATGAGCAGCAGCTCGGTATGCCCGCCGCTGACGATCAGCACGACCACCGGGAATTCGATCGGGGTGCGCGGCTCGGTTAGCCAGAGCGAGTAGACGTGCCCCTCCAGATGATTGATGCCGATCAGCGGTTTACCGGTGGCCAGCGCCAGCCCTTTGGCATAGTTGATGCCGACCAGCAGCGATCCGACCAGCCCCGGCCCGCGCGTGACGGCGATCGCGTCGATCGCGTCGTAGCTGAGGCCGGCGTCGCGCATGGCCTGATCGACCACGTAGCCGATCGCTTCGGTGTGCGCGCGCGAGGCGATCTCCGGGAAGACGCCGCCGTACTGCGCGTGCAGATCGATCTGCGAGGCGACGACGTTGGACAGGATCGCGCTGCCATCGACGACGATCGCCGCCGCCGTCTCGTCGCATGAGGTTTCAATCGCCAGGATGTGCGTCATCGGTGTCTCTCGATTCCGTCTGTGGATGGGCCGGCTTCACCCGGAAGCCGGCGTTGCTACCCCGTCGATTTTCCGCTACTCTGGTCGGCGGCACAAGAGTTCGCCCACGGGTGATTTTGGATGTCTTCTGTTCACCCAGAATTCAACGGAGAACATTCAAATGAAAAAGCAGATCGCATTTGGATGGTATGGGGGAAAATACAGCCACTTGGAGTGGCTGCTTCCGCTGCTTCCTCCTGCGACCCATTACTGTGAGCCATTTGGCGGATCAGCAGCAGTTTTGCTCAATCGCGAGCCAGCTCCCGTTGAAACCTATAACGACATCGACGGTGAAGTTGTCAATTTTTTCCGGGTGCTGCGCGATCAAAAGGAGGCTCTGATCGAAGCGATCGGTCTGACACCTTTCTCACGGCAAGAGTTCGAAGACTCAATCAGCCCACCAGCACACGTAATCAGCGATCTTGAACGCGCGCGTCGCTTTTTTGTGAGAGCACGCCAGGTGCGAACCGGTCTTGCACAGACGGCCAGCAGTGGACGGTGGGCGAACTGTGTGCTGACGAGTCGGGCGGGAATGGCAGGTGCCATTTCTCGCTGGCTGGGTAGTGTGGATGGTCTGGCGGAGATCGCTCAGCGTTTGTTGCGCGTCCAGATTGAGCACGATAGTGCGGTGAACGTGATCTACCGTTATGACAGCCCGGAAACGCTTTTTTACTGTGATCCCCCTTACCCGCATGACTCCCGTGGGGATAAAAGGGCTTATGGCTATGAAATGAATGATGACGATCACATACAACTGGCAGAAGTTTTGCATCAAGTGCGCGGAAAAGTCGCAATTTCAGGGTATGACTCGCCGTTGATGAACCGCCTTTATGGAGACTGGCGACGAATTGAGAGTCAGCCCAGAACAGCCCATTCCATCAAACAACTGCGCACAGAAATTTTGTGGATCAACTATGAACTCGAACAGATCAAAATCCCCTCAGCATATTCTCGAAATTTGCTATGAGCGTGCCCGCTCTGCATCCGACTCCCTCATCGCAGATGAGAACAGTGCTGCACTTATTGAACAGATCGGACGCAATCTCCGAAACCGTGCCGCAGCACGTCTGGTGCTGGCCTGTGCACTGGCAAAAGCAGTCGATCCTCAAATCGATATTCGTCAACCCTACACGGAAATTGGAGGAAACCGATCGTTTTTCCGGTCGATCATATGATGAACGCTATATAACAGATTTTATCCTGCGCTATCAACTTCCCTGCAATCCGACCACCGCTTTTTTAACTCCGGCTTTACGCAACATCACTCATCCGCTCACGCTGGATGTGATGCTGGAAGGTCGCCCGCGCGAGATCTATCGGGCAGCGCAGTTGCTGTTCGATCGGGTTGAAGCCGGTGTGCTTGAAGCTGAAGCACTTCTAACCGAAATGATGCGCATTCTGATCGCCGTGCGCGACGAAAATCGCTCACGCTTGAATACGCTGTTGACTCAATTACAGGTTGATCAGGCTGATCTGCCGCTTGCTGTTGAAGATATCATTCAGCTCATGGAACAGCACCTGAACAGCAAAGGGGCAAGCCGGCTTCCCGTGCTCATGATCGCGGCTGTTTATGATACCATTGCCGATCATCTGGGAGAGCGTATCCTTGATTTACAATCGCATAATGCAGCCGATCGACAAACCGGATCGCTAGGCGATCTGGAAATCGCTTTACGTGATGATGACAACATCGTTACCGTTTACGAAATGAAACTTAGACCAGTAACACTTTCTGATATCACAATCGCTCTTGAAAAGCTCAAGCGCACCGGTCTTCGACCGTCAAATTATATTTTTATCACCACACATCCAGTTGCCCCTGAAATCAGCGCTTATTGCAGGTCAATCTATCCGATAACTGGCGGTGTGGAAGTGGTTGTACTTGAATGTATCGACGTGCTGCGCCATTTTCTTCATCTATTTTCACATCTACGCACTGAATTTCTCGACGCTTACCAGAGACGGCTGCTCATTGAACCCGATAGCGCCGTCAGTCCATCTGTTAAAGAGCAGTTTCTTACGCTCCGCTTTGCTGCTCAGTCTGGTCGGCGAACATCTCAACTGTGAACGACGCATATATAGACTGCGCCGGACAGATCCGCTCGCTGAGCCTATCATACCCGAATCCATGAATTATGCCTGCGCCCCTACGGAATGATGGGATGGGGGGTGTTATAATCGAACATCATGGAAACGAACGCGCCCCCGATCGCCAACCCGTATCACGCCGACTACGCGGATGAGGATGCGCTCCCCGGCGTCCCGTTCGCCGGTCGGCGCGCCGTTCTGGGACGGCTGCATCACCTGCTGACCGGGCCGGGCCGACCCACCGCGCTGACCATCATCGGGCGGCGGCGGCTGGGGAAAACGGCGCTGCTGCGCGCCTTCGACGGTGCGTTCGGCGCTGACTTTCTGGGGGCGTATGTGCCGCTGCGGCAGGAGACGGGCACGGAGACCGATTTCGTCCTGGCGCTGGCGCAGGCGATCACCGCAGGCCTGATCGCACAGCAGCTCCCGGTGACGCGCCTGGCGACGCTCGATCCGCCCGGAGACGATCCGCGCGGCTGGTTCCGCGAGCAGTTCCTGCCCGCCGCGCATGGCCCGGCGCGGGCCGGACGGCGCTTCGTGCTGCTGCTCGACGATGCTGACCGGCTGGCTCATGCGCTGCGCACCGACCGTCTGCCGCGCGATCTGCCCGCCTGGCTGGCCGGGCTGCTCGAACCGCCGACCGCGCTCGGCTGCGCGCTCACCATCGATGCCGATTTCGAAGACGACCTGCCGATCCTCGCTCCGCTGGCCGATCCCACCGCGGTGATGCGCCTGGAACTGCTCTCCGCGGATGAGACTCGTTGGCTGCTGACCGAGCCGGCGCGCGGCTGCTACACCGTCCCCGATGACTGCGCGGCGGCGGTGCAGCGCGCCACCGGCGGCCATCCGGCGCTGGTGCAGCAGTTCGGCTTCCAGTTGTTCCAGCGCTGGGAGCGCGTGCCCGAACTCAACGTCGTCACGCTGGACGATATCCGCGCGCTGACGCCGGTCATCCTCAAGTACGCCGAGGAGGACTACCGCAGCACGTGGATGCGCCTGAACGCGGCGGAGCGCCTGACGCTGACCGCGATGAGCGCGCTGCTGGCGCACGACCCGCTCAAGCCCGTCAGCGCCGACGCGATCGCCGCCTGGCTGATCGAGAGCGATCACCCGCTGGATGCGATCGCCATCGGCTCGGCCTTCCGCGCGCTGGAATACCGCGAGATCCTGCGCCCGGTCAAAGGCGGCGTGGTGCTCACCAGCGGGTTGTTTCAGCTCTGGCTGCGCCAGAATGCCGACCGGGATCCGGTGCGGGGCAGCGGATCGACGGCCCGTCCGCCGCAGCCAGCGCCCCCGCGCGAAGCTGAACCCGCTGACGGGCAGGGGGGCCTCGCCCCGGCGGACGAACGCCGCGTCCCGATCGGCCTGATCCTGGGCATCGGGACGGTGCTGGGCGTGATCGTCGCGGCGATCATCCTGGCGCTGCTCAACAGCCAGGGCCTGATCGCGCTGCCCGGCATCGAACCCGCGCCGACGGTCACGCTGCTCCCGTAGTCAATCGCGCTGGATGCGTCAATGAACAGAGGCGACCCCCGGTGGAGATCGCCTCTGAGCGCGTGCGTATGCGCTTTGGGTGTGCGGTTAGCGCAGGCGCGCCGCCAGATCGTTCAGGCTGCTGCGCACCGAGCCATCGACCACGCGGTCGGCGGAGCGGATGATCAGGCCGCCGAGGATGTTCGGGTCAACGATGTTGGTGACCTCGCTGGCCCCGGTCTGCGCCTTGACGTTGGCGATCTCGTCGTCGGTCAGCGGCATCGCGCTGATGACTTCCACCGCACCGCTGAGCGATTTGGCCTCCGCCGGCACTTTGGCGAAGAAATCCTTGATCAGGGCCTGCTGCCGCTGCTCATCGAGCGTCTCGCCGATCAGCTTCTGCGACATGGCGATGGCGATCGCCGCCACCTGACCGCGCAGATCGGCGAGCTGCTTGTTGCGTTCGGCCTCGACCTTGACCAGCTCATCCGCGCGGATCTTCTCGGCGGCGGTGCGGGCTTCGGTCTCGACCGCTTTGGCCACCTCTTCACCGCGGGCGCGGGCCTCTTCGATGATCTTGGCGGCCTGAGCGCGCGCATCGGCCAGCACCTTCTCGGCATCCGCTTCCGCGTTCTTACGGGCGGCGGCGGCGGCGGCGGCATCCTCCAGGCCTTTCTGGATGGTCGCGGCGCGGTTATCGAGCATCTTGGTCAGGCGCGGCCACAGAAAGACGGACAGCAGCACGAAAATGATGCCGAAGTTGATGATCTGCGCCAGCAGGAAGCCGGTGTTGATGCCCAGCGGAACCAGCGGGTTGGTCGATGGGGCGGCTTCAGCCGGGGCTTCGGGGGCCGCGCCCTGGGCATCGGCTGCCGGGGCGGTCTCGCCGTGGCCGCCTTCCTGGGCGAACGCGGCGGTGGCCATCAGGCCCAGCGCCAGCACGAGCAGAGCGGCCAGCAGCAGGCGCATCCAGTGTTGATTCGGGCGTGTCATCCGATCATCCTCCTCTGGGGTGCGCTTAAAGCACGAACAGGATGATCAGGGCGACCACCAGCGCGTAAATGGCGATAGCTTCCGCGAACACGATACCGAGAATCATGTTCGTCTGGATCGTACCGGCGGCGTCCGGGTTCCGACCGATACCCTGCATCGCGCCCTGCACCAGCATACCGATGCCGATGCCGGGGCCGATGCCCGCCACCATCGCCAGACCCGCGCCGATTGCCTTCAGACCGATTTCCAATTCCATGTGCAGTCTCCCTCAGTTGTGTGTGTACTCTCAATGCAACGCATGCAAGTGAATTGCCGATACCCGATGCGATGAGCCTCGCTGCGCGCTCATCGTGTCGATCCCGCGATCACGAGTGGGCCGCCGCGGCCGCTTCCTCGCCGTGCTCCGCATGGCCGTGCTCGTCGTGACCATGCTCGCCGTGCTCGTCTCCGTGATGCGCCGTCATCGCCTGCGCGCTGAAGACCAGCGTCAGCACGGCGAACACCAGCGCCTGAATGGTGGTCACGATCAATTCCAGACCGATGAAGATCATCGGCAGGAAGGCCGCCACCAGGAAGCTCATGACCGCCAGCAGGATGCCGCCGGCGAACATGTTGCCGAAAAGACGGAAGGCCAGACTGATGATCTTGCCGATCTCGGAGATGATCTCGATCAGACCGACGATGAAGTCGATCGCGCCCAGCGGCTTCTTGCCCAGGTTGCCCAGCGCAGTCAGGTTGACGAACTTGAGGAAGTACGCCGGCCCCAGCGCCATGACGCCGAACACCTGAATGGCCACGACCGAGATCAGCGCCAGACCGATGGTCAGGTTGAGGTCGGTCGAAGCGCCGCGCACGTAGGGCGTGATGACGAAGTTGTACGGGATCACGCCGCGCTCGATCTGATCCGGGCTGAGGGCGAAGAACGGATGCGGGTAAAGCCGATCCGTCGCTTCCAGCCGCAGCTCGCGGATGCGCGCGTCGATCTCCTGCTGAGTCGCGCCCGCCGCCGTCAGCTCGGCGATGGCCTGTTCTTCAGCCGTGCGCAGCTCCTCAGCAACCGTGTGTTTGACATCGTATGCCGGTTTGGGGCTGCCGCTGTCCTTCCAGTGATGGCAGTTGTTGTAATCTTCGTGCGTGGCCGTTTCACCGGCATACAGCGGCTGATCGACGTACAGTTGGTACGCACCACTGCCGACGCTGATCGCCGGATAGCCGGAGAACCCGGCCTCGGCGCAGTGCAGCACGCCGACGGACTCGATGCCCGGCAGCAGTTTCATCCAGTTGACGGCCAGCAGGAAGACGAAGATCGTCGCCACCAGCGGGAAGATCACGCGGGCGTTCTCCCCGGCCATCTGCTTGCTGAAATTGTAAATGAACCCGCCCAGCAGCTCGACCCAGCTCTGGAAGCGGCCCGGAACCTGCCGCGTCCAGCCCTTCGAGTTGCGCCAGGCGAAAAAGGCGAATGCCAGCACCGCCAGCGTCGCCAGGACGGTCGCGGTCAGCGTATTCGTCCAGCGGAACGACTCGACCGGCAGCGTCGGATCATACGGTTCGCCGGGAACCATGATGACCGGCAGCGCCACCGACGTCCCCCAGCCGGGCAGCACGACGAACGTGAAGAACACGCACGCGGCCAGGAACGCGATGATGACCAGCAGCACCAGGCATCCATTCAAAACCGGATTGCGGTTCACTGCTGCGCTCCTTTCCAGTACTCTACCTCAAACATCGATCTCAACACTCATCCTCCTCGTCGTCAGCGTCCTCGCGCCTCATCTGCCGGGGGTCAGGCGGGCCAATCCGCCGGACGGCCCCCAGCGCAATCCGCAGCATACCGAACAGGCTGATCGGGATGCTGGCGATCAGCAGGCCGATGGTGAACGGCCCGCGCTGACCGGCCTGTGCATCCAACCATAATCCAGCCAGCAGCGCAGCGGTCACGATCACCAGGGTGAAGCAGCCCGCCTGCGCCGCAATCGCCGCCAGCGCCAGGTTGCGTACCCGCTGTGGGCGCCGGGGCGGATCTCCCGTCAGGTTCATGGACAAAGGTGCGCGCAAATCGGCGCGCATTCTATCACAGCGGGGGCATAAATTCCAAAAATCACAATGATCGCTTCCGGGGCGCTGCGCCCCGCAAGCGCCCCCGCTGACCATCCGCTCATACCGAGCCGAGCAGCGCGCGCGCCCCGGCAGCCGCCCATTCGAAGATCGGCTGGACAGCGATGCTGCCGATCAGAATGACGATCACCGTCGTCACCGCCATGACCCAGATATACGACCGCGGCGTCGGGATCGTCTGCTCCTCGTACTTGCCGTGATCGACGTACATCACCTTGACGATGACCAGGTAGTAGTACAGCGCCACGATGCTGTTGAGCACGCCGACGATCGCCAGCCACACCAGCCCGGCCTCAACCGCCGCCTGGAACAGGAAGAACTTGCCGAAGAAGCCCGCCGCCGGCGGCACGCCGCCCAGCGAGAGCAGCGCCACCGTCATGAACAGGGCCAGCCACGGGTTGCGCCGGCTCAGCCCGCCGATGTCCTTGATCTCCTCGCTGCCCGTCGCCTCGCCGAACAGGACGATGACGATGAAGGCCAGCAGGTTGGTGAAGATGTACATGAACATGTAGAACGTGACGCCGGCCACAGCGATATCCTGCGCCGGGGCCGCGCCCAGCGCCGCCACACCGATCAGCGTGTAGCCCGCCTGCGCGATCGACGAGTAGGCCAGCAGGCGTTTCAGGTTCTTCTGACCCAGCGCGAGCACGTTGCCCAGCGTCATCGAGATGACCGCGATGGCCGCCGCCAGGTTGACCCAGAACTGGTTGATCTCCTGCCCGCCGACCACCAGCCCCGCCGGGAAGACCGCCAGGAAGAAGCGCAGCAGCAGGGCGAAGCTGGCCGCCTTGCTCGCCACGCTCAGGTAGGCGGTGACCGGCGTCGGCGCGCCCTCGTAGACGTCCGGCGTCCAGAAGTGGAACGGCGCGGCGCTGATCTTGAAGCCGAAGCCGACCACGATCAGCGTCAGCGCGCCCAGCACCGGCAGCGGCGTGCTGGCGAAGGCCTCGCTCCCCAGATACGCGGCGATGGCGTAGATGTTCGTCTGGCCGGTGAAGCCGTACAGCAGGCTGAGGCCGTACAGCAGCATGGCCGAAGCGAACGAGCCGAACAGGAAGTATTTCATCCCGCTTTCGACCGAGCGCCCGTCTTCGCGCTTAAAGGCCGCCAGCACGTACAGCGGGATGGTCAGCGTCTCCAGCGCCAGGAAGATCATGATCAGGTCGGCAGCCGCCGCGATCAGGCAGGCGCCCAGCGTCGAGACGATGATGATCAGGTAGAACTCGCCGCGCCGCCCCAGGTTGCGCACATCGATGGTCATCAGCGCGGTGATGCCGCCGGCGATGCACACCATGACCTTGAAGATCAGCGCCAGCAGGTCGTAGCGCACCATGCCGCCCCAGTACAGCCCCTCGGTCTCCGGCGTCGGCGACCACAGCGCCAGGCTGAACAGGGCCAGCCCGATCATGCCGATGCCGGCGACGAAGGCGATCTGCTTGCGCTGGCTTTCCGGCAGCGTCAGATCCAGCGCCAGCACCACCACCGCCAGCACCGTCAGGCCGATCTCCGGCGCGATGGCGGGCAAACTGGCCAGAAGGTCGAACTCAGCTCCAAACATTTACGCCCCTCCACCGAGGATAGCCAGCACAGGCCGCATGCCCACTTCCAGCATCGGCGCCATGATGCCGGGCAGCACGCCCAGCAGGATCAGCGGCGTGCCCAGGAAGACGAGGATGAACTTCTCGCGCACGGTGATATCACCGACGTCCGGGTAGCGATCGCGCCTGAATTCACCCATGAACACCTGCGCCGTGACGCGCAGCACGTAAGCCGCCGTCACCACGATGCCGATCGCGGCGATGATCACCAGCACGCTGTAATAATTGGACAGCGTGAAGCTGCCGATCTGCAGCGTCACGTGTTCCGAGGCGTTCCACATGCCGGCGAAGATCGGGAATTCAGCGATGAACCCGCTGAAGCCGGGCATGCCCATGCTGGTCAGACCGCCGATGATGAAGGCGAACCCGACCCACGGCATGACTTTGATGAAGCCGCCCAGCGACGGGATGTCGCGCGTGTGCGCCCGGTCATAGACCATGCCGACGCAGCCGAAGAAGAGGGCCGTCATCGCGCCGTGGCTGAACATCTGCAGGCCCGCGCCCACCATGCCGGTCATGTTCATGGTGGCGAAGCCCATGCTCACCAGGCCCATATGGCTGACCGACGAGAAGCCGATGACGTACTTGAAGTCGCGCTGGCGGAAGGCGATGAACGCCCCGTAGACGACGTTGATCAACGTCAGGAAGACGATCCACGGCAGATGGACATGCGCCCCTTCCGGCAGAAGCTGCACGCCGACGCGCAGCGCTGCATACGCGCCCAGCTTCATCAGCACGCCCGCGTGGATCATCGAGACGGCCGTCGGCGCGGCCACGTGACCATCGGGCGACCAGTTGTGGAAGGGGAAGATGCCCGCCAGCACCCCGAAACCGATGAAGATGAAGGGGAACCACAGCCGGGCGAACGTCAGCGTATCGATGCCGGCGTAGCCAGGCACGTCGAACGCGCCGTTTTCCGCCGCCAGCATCATCTGCGTGATGCTGAATGAATACGGGCTGACCCCATCCGGCAGCAGGCCGGCCCCGGCGTTCTGGAAGAAATCCGCCGCCGTGAAGTACATCGCGATCACGCCGACCAGCGCCACCACCGAACCGATCAGGATGTAGAGCGTCAGCTTCATCGCGGCGTATTCGCGCAGCTTGACCCAGCCCCACGTGGCGATCAGCAGGTACATCGGGAAGATGGCCAGTTCGTAGAAGAAGAAGAGCACGAACAGATCCAGCGCGACGAACACCCCGAACACGCCGGCCACCAGGAACAGGAAGAAGGCCATGAATTCGCGCGTGCGGTCGTCGATGCGCCACGAGATGAGCACGCCCGTCACCGCCACCATGCCGGTGAGCAGCACCATCGGCGCGCTCAGGCCGTCCACGCCCAGGTGGTAGGCGATGCCCAGGCTGGGGATCCACTCGACGCGCTCTTCAAAGGCCAGCGTGCGCTCGAAGACCGCCGTCGCCGAGCCGGCTTCTTCGAGGATCTGCGTCTGGACGGTGTTCAGCTCACCGACGGCTGCGTTGTAATTGAGGTAGACGAACAGGCTGAGGCCGAAGACCACCGCCGCCGCCGTGATGGCGATGCCGCGGACGAGATCGCGCTGCTCTTCCTTGAGCAGCAGGATGATCACCGCCGCGACGATCGGGATGAAGACGATCAGACTCAGCACCGGAAACGAAGATTGGATCATAATCGGTCACCCATCCTGCCTTTTCACGCGCCCAGCAGCCGTGTGACGCTGGCATTGATCACGGACAGTATCCAGTTCGGCGCGATGCCCGTGATCAGCATCAGCGCCATCAGCGGCGCGATCGCCACCACCTCGCGCACTTCGATCTCCAGGTTGTAGTCCTTCCAGTGCAGGTTGAACGGCCCGTGCAGCACGGCGCGGATGCCTTTCAGGATGTAGCCGCCGGTGAAGAGCAGGCCGATCATCGACAGCGCCGTCAGTGTGGTGAACACCGACCACGACCCGCTGACCACCAGGAACTCGCCGACGAACCCGTTCAGGCCGGGCAGGCCCAGGCTGGCCATGCTGGTGAAGATGAAGATGCCGCCGTAGATCGGCGCTTTGACCCACAGACCGCCGTACTGCGACAGGTCGCGGGTGTGCGTCTTGTGGTAGATCGCCCCGGCCAGAAGGAACATGCCCGCCGACGACAGCCCGTGATTGAACATCTGCAGCACCGCGCCGTTGGTCGCCAGGATGGCGTTCTGCGTCAGCGCGTAGGCCCCGGTGCGGAACTGCTCCCCGTAGGCCAGCGCGCCCACGGCGATCCCCATGGCCACAAAGCCCATGTGATTGACCGAGCTGTAGGCCACCAGCCGCTTGATGTCGTTCTGGCCGAAGGCGGCGAACGCCCCCAGCACGATGCCGAGCATCGCCAGCACGGCGAAGATGTGCGCGAAGGTGGTCGTGAAACCGAGGATGTTCAGCTCGGCCACCCACACATCCGGGAAGATCGGGATGACGATGCGCAGGAAACCGTAAGCCCCCAGCTTGAGCATGACGCCGGCCAGCAGCATCGAACCGGCGGTCGGCGCTTCCGAGTGGGCATCGGGCAGCCAGGTGTGGAACGGCCACACCGGCACTTTGATGCAGAAGGCGATGAAGAAGCCCAGGAACGCCAGCGCCTTGACCGTGTTGACGTCGATGCCGAGGAAGGTGCCATTGGCGCCGGTGAACGTCGGCCAGATGGCGGTGAGCTGCGGGATGTCGAACGTGCCGGCGGTGATGCCCAGAAGCTGGGTCGCCAGCAGCATGCCCAGCGAACCGCCGAGCGAGTAGACGAAGAACTTGGTCGAGGCGTACTTGCGGTTCGGGCCGCCCCACTGGTTGATCAGGAAGTACATCGGCACCAGCGAGACCTCGTAGAAGAGGAAGAACACCATCAGGTCGAGCGCGACGAACGTGCCGAAGCACCCGGTGGCGAAGAACAGGATCAGCGCCATGTGTGTGTTGACGCGATCCTCCACCTCGAAGCTGATCAGGATGGCCAGCGGCAGCAGCAGACCGGTCAGCAGCAGCATCGGCGCGCTGATGCCGTCGATCCCCAGATGCCATGACGCGCCGATCACCTCGAACCACGGCACATTCATGACAAGCTGATAGCCGGAGGCCGCGCTGTTATAGGCGAAGAAGGTGGCGATGGCCACGCCGCCGATGGCCGTGCCCAGCGCCAGCGCCGTCCAGCGCGCCAGCGCCTTGTTCTGCGGCAGCAGCAGCAGGATGACACCGGATACGACCGGGGCCACGATCAGAAACAACAGGACATCAATACCGAGGACGAACATAACGCTTCCCTGTGCCCCCTTCTACGGCGCAGCCTGTAAGACGCCCGACGACAGGGCGAAGATGATACCGATGACCAGCGCGGCGATCAGGATCAGCAGCATGTACTGCTGCACGCGCCCGGTCTGCATCCGTTTGGCCCAGATGCCGAAGCGGGCGATCAGCTCCGGAATGCCGTCGCCGACCCCGTCGATCAGCCACTGGTTGAGGTTCTTGATCAGATCGCCGATGAACGTCGCGAGCCGCCCCAGCAGATGCAGGAAGCCGTCGATGACCCCGCGATCGAGGAACTCATACGCCACATTCTTGCTGAACCACTGCGACGGTTTGACGAACACGGCGATGTACAGCTCGTCGAAGTAGTACTTGTTCTTCAGCGTGTTGTGGATCGGCTCGCCCAGGATGGCGATCAGCGGGTCGGGCTGGCCGGCCTGCAGCGGTTTGCGCCAGTACATCAGCCAGCCGAGGGCGATGCCGCCCAGCGCCACCCCGAACGACGTCAGCACCGCGATCGGCTGGAAGCCGATCTTCTCCGGCTTGACGACCAGCGTGGCGGAGACGAAATTGAAGAACGGATTGCCATCCGCGCTGAAGAGGGATCCGAAGACCGGGAAATCCGGGTGGACGCCGACGTAGCCGGCGAACAGCGCGAAGACGGCCAGGATGATGAGCGGCAGCGTCATCGTCGCGCTGACGACGCCGCGGCCCAGATTGGCGTATTTGGCCTCTTCCGTGCGCGGCTCGCCCCAGAACGTCAGGCCGAGTTGGCGCATGGTGTAGAAGGCGGTCAGGAAGGCGGCCAGCGCCAGCAGTACGAACACCAGCGCGTGCGGGCCGTAGCCGTGGCTGAGGCCGTACCAGGCGTCGGCCAGGATCTCGTCCTTCGACCAGAAACCGGCGGTGATCAGCGGGAAGCCGGCCAGCGACAGCCCGCCGATCAGGAAGGTGACGAACGTGACCGGCATCTTACGCCGCAGGCCGCCCATGTTCATCATGTCCTGCGGGTCGAAATGGCCATGTGCGTCATGGCCATGCGTGTCATGGGCGTCATGCCCGGCATGTGTATCGTGGTCGTGCCCGGCATGTTCCTCGTGACCGTGCTCGCCGCTCGTCAGCGCCGGGACGCTGACCGTCACGCCGTGATCGTCGTGGCCGTGCGCGGCGTGGCGCTTGTGCTCCACATGATGCTGACCGTGCTCCATGCCGTGGATGACCGCGCCGGAGGCCATGAACAGCAGCGCCTTGAAGAAGGCGTGCGTGATCAGGTGGAAGGCCGCGGCGATGTACGCGCCGATCCCCAGCGCGGCCACCATGAAGCCGAGCTGCGAGATCGTCGAGTAGGCCAGCACTTTCTTGACGTCGTTCTGCGCCACCGCGATCGTCGCGGCGAAGATGGCCGTCACCGCGCCGATGATGGCCATGAAGAGCAGCGGCGGGCTGAAATCGCCGTGGTGCGGGTGACCGCCCGCTTCCAGCAGCGGGTACATGCGGATGATGGCGTACACGCCGGCGGACACCATCGCGGCGGCGTGGATCATCGCGCTGACGGGCGTCGGGCCTTCCATCGCGTCGGGCAGCCACACGTGCAGCGGGAACTGCGCCGATTTGCCGACCGTGCCGACGATCAGGAAGATGCCGATCAGCGAGGCCGCGCTCAGGCCGGGGATCAGGATCGCCGGCTGGGCGGCCAGCCCGGCCAGCACCTCTTCGTTGTACAGGATCTCGCGGAAGCTGAGCGTCCCGGTCGAGACGTACAGGTAGGCGATGCCCAGCAGCATGATCACATCAGCGACGCGCGTGGTGGTGAAAGCCTTGATCGCCGCTTTGTACGCGCTCGGCTTTTCGTACCAGAAGCCGATGAGCATGTACGAGCACAGGCCCATCACTTCCCAGCCGACGAACAGCAGCAGCAGGTTATCGGCCACCACCAGCGTCAGCATCGCCCCGGCGAACAGCGAGATCAGGCTGAAGAAGCGCGCCTGGCGCGGATCGTGCGCCATGTAGCCGATCGAGTAGATGAAGATGCACAGCACCGCGATCGGCACCATGATCAGCATCGTGACCGTGAACGGATCGACCAGCACGCCCATCTCGAAACTGAACGTGCCGGTGCTCATCCAGGTCACCGCGCTTTCCAGCACCTTCTTGCCCAGATCGGGCAGGCTGGTGGCCTGGAAGACGACGGACAGGCTGATCAGCCAGGCCATGACCGCGCCGGACATGCCGACGATGATGCTGAGCACGCGCCCGCGAGGGGTATCGACCGGCACGATCAGCCCGGGGTAGGCCGGGTGATTGTGATCGGCGTAGTCGTGCCCCGCCGCCGGGACGAGCCGGCTGCGGTTGGTGGCCAGCGTGATGATCAGGAACGCCAGCAGCGGGCCGACCGGGATCAGCCAGGGGAGAAAATTGGGATCGTTCAGAAGTGCGTTGAGATCTATCACCGTATCTTACCCTCCTAACCGCGCAGGACGTTCACGTCTTCGACGATCACCGAACGCTTGCTGCGGTAGATGGAGATGATAATCGCCAGACCGACCGCCGCTTCCGCCGCCGCGACGACGAACACGAACGCGGCGAACGCCTGGCCCGCCATGTGTTCCGGCGTCATGTAGCGCCAGAAGGCGACCAGGTTGATATTGACAGCGCTGAGCATCAGTTCGACGCTCATCAGAATGGCCACGGCGTTGCGCCGCGCCAGCACGCCGTACACACCGATCGAGAAGATGGCCGCCGCAACGACCAGGTACATCCACAGGGGTATCATCGTCGTCATTCCCTCCGGGCCGCGCCTAATCGCTGTCCCGCGCAATCACGATCGCGCCGATCATCGCCGCCGTCAGCAGCAGGGACGCCACCTCGAACGGCAGCACGTAGCCGTTCCCGCTCACCAGCGCCACGCCCAGATCGACGGTGGTCGCGGTCAGCTCCGACGGCGTCTGCGCCGCGACCGCCGAGCCAGGGCCGAACACCGGCACGATGACGCCGATCAGCAGCAGGGCGAAGAGCAGCGCGCCGACGACGGCGCTCAGCCACCACTGGCTGTTGAACACCTCGCGCATGCTGGTCATGCTGCGCGTGAGCATGACCGCGAAGATGATCAAAATGGCGATCGCGCCGATGTAGACCAGCACCTGCACCGCCGCCAGAAACGGCGCGCTGAGCAGCACGAACAGGCCCGCCCCGCCGAACAGGCTGACGATCAGGAACAGCGCGCCGTGGATGAGGTTGCGGCTGAGCACCACCCCCAGCGCGCCGCCGATCCCCAGGATGCTGAAGATGAAGAAGGCTATTGACTGCGCGTTTAACTCCAACATTCCGATCTTGTCCTTACGTTACCGTCCGCAGCCCGGCTGCGGAGTTCTGCCGCTGTGCAGGCGAAGGGGCGCATCGATGCGCCCCTCGGTGACTTCACTCAACTGCGGTTAACTGTGGGCCAGTTCCGCCGGGCTGGCCGGGACGATAGCCCGTTCCGTGCTGTGGGCGGCCAGCGCGCGCTCGGCGGTGCGCATCCGCCGGCCCTGCGCGCGCAGCCAGCTCAGCACGCCCAGGATGATCAGGACATTGCCGCCGAGCAGGATCAGCGTCCGCGGCAGGTTGGCCAGCAGGTCGGTGGCCGCTTCGCCGGTGGGGGCCAGCCCCAGATCCTGCGTCACCCGGATCAGGAAGGCCATCACCAGCACATTGACGATGCTGACCGGGACCAGGAACTTCCAGTTGAAGGCCATCATCTGGTCGATGCGCACGCGCGGCACGGTAGCGCGCAGGATCAGCGATGGGATGTAGACGACGCCGGTCTTGAGGATCAGCCAGACGAAGCCGAGGAAGGGGATCTCTTCCGCCAGCGGGCCAGACCAGCCGCCCAGGAACAGGATGGCGAACAGCAGGTTGGCGGTGAAGGCGTGGATGAACTCGTTGGCCATGAACAGGCCGAACTTCATGCCGCTGTACTCGATGTTGTACCCGGCCACCAGTTCCGACTCGGCTTCGATCAGGTCGAAGGGCGCGCGGCCCGTCTCCGCCAGGTTGCTGATGTAGAAGATCAGCGCCGTCACCGGCATGACGAAGAGGAACCACATGCCGATCTGCGCCCGGACGATGTCCATCATCGACATCGAGCCGACCAGCAGCACCGGAACCAGCAGCGCCAGCACCATCGGCACTTCATAGCTGACGAGCTGCGCCACCACGCGGAACGCGCCCAGCAGCGCGTACTTGTTGTTGCTGCTCCAGCCGGCCATCATGATCGCCAGCGTGCCGACGGAGCCGATCGCGGTGAAGTAGAGCACGCCGATATCCAGATCCGCGCCGATGTGCACCGGCGTGAACGGCACGACCGCCCACATCAGGATGACGGACAGGATGGCGATGATCGGGGCCAGGTTGTAGACCAGCCTGTCAGCGCCAGCCGGGGTGATATCTTCTTTGAGGATCAGCTTGAGGGCGTCGGCGATGTTTTGCAGCAGGCCGAACGGGCCGACGCGGTTGGGGCCGATGCGATCCTGCACGCGCGCGGCGACCTTGCGCTCGAACCAGATGAGCAGGATCACGCTCACCAGCGGGAACAGCGTGACCAGCAGCACGCCGATCAGGATCTGCACGAAATTGGCCAGATCCGGGTTCCAGCCGCCGGCGATGAAGCAGGCGGCCATTGTTTCGATGACGTTCTTACATTCCACCATGAAAGTCGCCCCTCAACGCTAGGCCCATTCGAGCGCGTTCTTACGCAGTGCATAGATCAGCGCGTCCGCCAGCAGGAAGATGAAGAGCAGACCGGCGCCGAACGCGAAGAAATCGAGCTGATTGTAGGCCAGCGCCCACGGGAAGAGGAAGATCAGCTCGACATCGAAGACCAGGAAGACCAGCCCGTATAGGTAGTACTGCACGCGGAACTGCACCCAGGTATCGCCCACCGTCTCCACGCCGCACTCGTAGGTCTGCATCTTGATGGCGTTGGGTTTGCGCGGGCTGAAGATGGCGGCGACCACCAGCGGGGCCGCCGGCAGGATCCAGGCCACGGCCATGAAGACGCCGATAAATGCCCATTCATTGACCAGATTCATCGGAGAGCCACTCCTCCAGACACACGACGAACTGCCGACAGCGCTGCTGCTGGTTATGGATTTCCGGGCGGCTGCGCCGATCGGGCAGCTTCACCCCGCCCGGTGAAATTGCGGTAAAAACCGGGCAAAAACCGGATAAACTCTGCGCTTCAGGTTATTTGTGAATAACGGCGCTAAGTATAACACCCCGCCCCTGACCCTGCAACGGATCGTCAGACGGGAGTTTGTGAGCGGCATTCTACCATGCGCGGCCCGCTTTCCCCAGTGACGGACGGCGCACCGCATCGATGCCGGTCGATCGGATGAATTTAGGCGAGGGTAAATTTCAGGCAGATTGCGGTCACGTTCAGGATTGTGCCACCTTGACAGAAATTTAGATCAGGCTAAAAATAAAAACAGTTTCGTCCGGCATGGCTCAGCCTGCGTTATCCCTCTCGATCGCAGGATGAAAGTATCCTGAATCGTGCTCACCCCGTTCCGCACCCTGCTCGTCCGGCTGGCGTTCGCCCTGCTGCTCGGGCCGCTGTCCGTCAGCCCGATCTGGGCGGATGGCGCGCGGCTGACGATCGTCGCGACCACCACGCAGGCCGCCGATCTGACGCGCATCCTGACCGCCGGCGCGCCCGGCATCGACGTCATCGCCCTGATGGGAGCCGGGATCGATCCGCACCTGTACCAGCCGACCGAGGCCGATATCCTCGCCATGAGCCGTGCCGATCTGATCGTCTACAGCGGCCTGCGGCTGGAAGGGCAGTTCGAGGCCGTGTTCCGCGCGCTGGCCGAGCGCGGCAGGCACGTTTTCGCGCTGGGCCAGCCGGTCAAAGCGGCGGGCTTCATCGTCGGCGGTTTCACGCTGGGCGCGGAATACGTCGATGTCGATGATCCGCATTTCTGGTTCGACCCGCGCAACTGGGCGATCGCTGCGCGGGCGCTGGCCGCTGAGCTGGCCCGGCTCGACCCGGATCACGCCGGGATCTACGCCGCCAATGCGGATGCCTACGCCGCCGATCTGGAGGCGCTGTTCGCCTGGGCCGATGCCGGGATGCGCAGCGTCGCCGCGGGGCAGCGCTATCTGGTCACCTCGCACGATGCCTTCTATTATTTCAGCGCGGCGTTCGGCTGGCGCACCGCGGCGGTGCAGGGGCTGAGCACCCGCGACGAGGCCGGCGTGGGCGATATTCAGGCGATCGCCGCTTTCGTCCGCGAGCACAGCGTGCCGGTGCTGTTCGTCGAGAGCAGCATCCCGCCCGCCACCATTCAGGCCGTGATCGCGGCGGTCAACGCGGATGGCGGTGCGGTGCGCATCGGCGTGCGCGATCTCTTTTCGGATGCGATGGGCGTGCCGGGGACGTTCGGCGGTACGTACATCGGCATGTTCGCCCACAACATCTACACGATCTTGCAGTCGTACCAGTGCGCGGGCGTCCCGGTGACGATCCCGCCCTGGCCGGCGGGTCTGGAGCCGGCTCCACCGGCGGAACTGCTCGCGGTGGACTGCGCGCTGTGAATGGATAGCTGCCCGGAGATGACCCCGATGTCCCGCGCCAATGGATCGGAACCGCCCGCTGAACGCCCGTTCGCCCTGACGGTCGATGATCTGACCGTCACCTACAACACGCGCCCGGCGATCTGGGACGTCGATCTCGCCGTGCCGGAAGGCGTGCTCATGGCCATCGTCGGCCCGAACGGGGCGGGCAAGAGCACGTTGATCAAAGCCATCCTCAACCTGATCCCGCGGTCGGCGGGCACGGTGCGGTTTTACGGCAAGCCATACGAGCAGGCGCGCGGCTTGATCGGCTACGTGCCGCAGCGCGGCAGCGTGGACTGGGACTTCCCGACCAGCGTCCTCGATGTGGTGACGATGGGGCTGTATGGCCAGCTCGGCTGGTTCAAACGTCCGGGCCGCCGCGAACGGGCGGCGGCGCTGCGCGCGCTGGAACAGGTCGGCATGGCTGAATTCGCCGAGCGGCAGATCAGCCAGCTTTCCGGCGGGCAGCAGCAGCGGACGTTTCTGGCGCGGGCGCTGGTGCAGGACGCCCGGATCTACTTCATGGATGAGCCGTTCGCTGCCGTCGATGCCGTCACCGAGCGCGCCATCGTCGCCATCCTGCGCGAGCTGCGCGCCCGCGGCAAGACCGTGATCGTCGTCCATCACGACCTGCAAACGGTGACCGATTACTTCGACTGGGTGACGCTGATCAACGTTGAGGTGATCGCCAGCGGGCCGACGGCGGTCACGTTTACGCCGGACAATCTGCGCAGAACATACGGCGGGCGCGTCGCCATCCTGACCGGCGATCCGCCGCTGGCGCGCACGGGGGATTGACGCATGGGCTGGCTCAACCGTGACGATCGCCGCGTTTGGCCGCTCATCGGCCTGATCGCGCTGGTCGCGCTGGCGTTCATCCCGCTCAGCCAGCGCCTGCTGGGGATCGAGTACAGCTACACCGTGCGCACGGTGGCGCTGGGCGGGGCGCTGCTCGGCGCGATCAGCGGGGTGGTGGGCAGTTTCGCCGTGCTGCGCCGCGAAAGCCTGATGGGCGATGCGCTGTCGCACGCGGCGCTGCCCGGCGTCGGGATCGCCTTTCTGCTGGCCGGGCGCGACCTGGGGGCGCTGCTGCTGGGCGCGGGGATCGCGAGCTGGCTGGGGGTGGTCTTCATCCGGCTGGTGCTCAGGACGACGCGCCTCAAGCAGGATGCCGCGCTGGGCATCGTGCTGGCGGGCTGGTTCGGGGCTGGCATCGCCCTGCTGACGTACATCCAGAGCCTGCCCGATGCCGGCCAGGCCGGTTTGAAGACGTTCATCTTCGGCCAGGCGGCGGCCATCGTCGATCGCGATGTGGAGTTGATCAGCCTGATCGGGCTGATCGGCGCGGCGATCATCGTTGCGTTCTGGAAAGAGTTCAAGCTCGTCACCTTCGACCCGGAATTTGCCGGGGCCAATGGTTTCCGCGTCGGCCTGATCAACGGCCTGCTCTCCACGCTGATCGTGATCACGATCGTGCTCGGGCTGCAGCTTGCGGGGGTCGTGCTGATGGTCGGCCTGCTGATCGCGCCGGGGATCGCCGCGCGCCAGTGGACGCACCGGCTCGATCAGATGATCATCCTGGCGGCCATCTTCGGCGCCTTCGCCGGGGGGACGGGCGCTGTGCTCAGCGCGGTCGATGCCGATGTGCCCACCGGCCCGATGATCATCGTCGCGGCGTCCGTCATCGTCGCGCTGTCGATGATGCTGGCGCCGGGGCGCGGGCTGATCGGGGTGCTGCTGCGTCAGCGGGCGGAGCGCCGCCGTCTGGCCGCGTATACCACGCTGCGCGACCTGTACCGCTATGCGCTGGCGCATGGCGGCCCCGATCACCCGGTTCCAGCCGCCTTCATCCGCGGCATCGGCGGGCCGGGCGTGCGCACTGCGCTCGATCAGCTCGCGCGTCAGCGGCTCATCCAGCCGGGCCAGGGGACGTGGATCCTGACCGAGGCGGGCATCGCGGCGGCCCGGCGCGATCAGCACAATCAGCGGCTGTGGGATGCTTACCGGGAATACGGCGATCAGCTCGCGCTGCCGGTCGTCGCTGAAGATCGCGGGCGCGATATCCGCGAGGTGCTGCCCGCCGCCGGCATTGCGGCGCTGGAAGATCGGCTTGAGGAGCAGAAGATCTGATGTATCCGCTGGAATCGCTGCTGATCGATCTGCTGCTGCGCGTCGTCCCGCGGGCCGATCTCAACGCCGCACTGGGCGATCCGCGCACGGTCGCCATCCTGCTCGGCGCGCTGATCGCCATCTCCGGCGCGCTGCTGGGGACGTTCCTGCTGCTGCGCGGCATGGCGCTGACGAGCGACGCCATCAGCCACACGGTGCTGCTGGGCATCGTCGTCGCCTTTCTGGTCATGACCGGGGTCTTCGGCCAGCAGCCCGATCTGTCGTCACCGTGGCTGATCCTGGGCGCGGCGGGGGCCGGCGTCGCCACCGTCGTCCTGACCGAGCTGATCTACCGCTCCGGGCTGGTCAAACAGGATGCCGCGCTGGGGCTGGCCTTCCCGCTGCTGTTCGCGCTGGCCGTCATCCTGGTCTCGCGTTTCGCCGAGGATATCCATCTGGACGAGGATTCGGTCATGGTCGGTGAAATCGGCCTGGCCTGGGCGGATGCCAACAGCCACTGCCTGTCCGGCTGCGACAGCGTGACGATCGCGCCAGACGACCCGCGCGCGGCGCTCAGCCGTCAGTGCGTCAACTGCCGCGAACTGGGCATCAGCCCGCGCGATCCGGGTGCGCAGTTCCGCTCGATCTGCGTCAACTGCGGCACGTACACCCCGGCACAGGCCTGGCGCGCCGGGCTGATCGCGCACGAGCCGGAGCTGGTCTTCTGGCCGCGCGCGCTCACCGTGATGATCGTGCTGACGCTGCTCACGACCGGTTTCGTCGTGCTCTTCTATAAGGAACTCAAACTGGCGGCGTTCGATCCGGCGCTGGCGCGGGCGCTCGGACTGCGCCCCGGCATGCTGCACTATGCGCTCATGGTGCTCGTCAGCCTGGTGGCAGTGGGCGCGTTCAGCGCCGTCGGCTCGATCCTGGTGATCGCGTTCTTCATCATCCCGCCCGCCGCCGCCTATCTGCTGACCAACCGGCTGTGGGTCATGCTGACGCTGAGCGCGCTCATCGGCGGGGCCGGGGCCTACTTCGGCTACGATCTGGCGCGCGGCAGCCTGTTCGGGCTGATCCCGCTGGCGGACGGCATCGCCCTGCTCAACCGGACGTTCGGCCTCGACCGGGCGGAGCGCTGGAACAGTTCGATCTCGGCGTCGATCGTGCTGATGCTGTTCCTGTTCTTCGTCGCGGCGTGGATTTTTTCGCCGCAGTACGGCCTGATCGCCGCGGTGGTGCGCCGCATCGATCAGCGCCGCCGCTTCGACAATCAGGTCGTGCTCGGCCACATCCACCATCATCAGCACACGGCCAGCGCGGCGCAGGAACTCGCGCGCGAGACGCTGCACGAGCACTTCCACTGGTCGCGCCTGCGCATGGCGCGCGTGCTGACGCGGCTGCTGGCGTCGCGGGCGATCCGCTTCAGCGATGGCCAGGTCGAGCTGACCCGGCGCGGCGAAGAACGCCTGTCCCACTTCCGCGAACACGATCTGGGATCGGAGTCGTGATCGCGCCCCGTGGACGGGGCGACCCCCGATCATGCTTTTGAATTTAACCGGGCGCAACGGATCGCTTGTTTGCAGTTACGCCGAAACTTGATCGCTTTGTGTTCCCCGCTGACTGCGATCAAATTCAGATGCAAGCATGGATATCCGCCCGGGTTAACGCAGGGCGTGGAATGCTGCGCCGAACGGCTGTATCGTGGTGACGTCATATCGCTGTTGCATCGTGAATCCAGGGATGATATCCATGAAGCCGTATGCCTTCCTCGCAGTCGCTTGGCTGATCGTCGTGTTCAATCTGATGCCCGTCAGCGCTCAACAGACCACGGTCGATCTGAGTCAGGTTAAAACTTATTTGCTGGAAAATATCAGTGCGCTGGACGTGCACACCGCGCGGCTGGTTGAGGCCGCTCAAGCGTACTCCGATCTCGCCGGGGCTGCGTCCTTTGACTATGCCGCGCTGTGGGCGCTCAGCCGCGTCGATGCTGGCAGTGCGCTGCTGCGCGCCCGCGATGCCTGGCTGATCATGAGTCCACTGTATGAACAGGTGGAGGGCATCGTCGCCGGCGTCCCGGCGCTCAGCGAGTACGATGTCATTCTGGATGCCGGCGCGAGCGGCGCGGAAGACCCGGAGGGGGGTGTCCCGTTCGATCTCGCCCTGCCCGATGGGCGGGTCTTCGAGCGCCCCGGTAATCTGTTCGGCGTGCTGGAGTCAGCGCTGTGGGGGACGCGCGCCGAGTTCTCGTCCGGTGTCCCCGCCGATCTCAATTTGAACAGCACGATCGATTTCGGCGACGTGCTGCCCGATGCCGGCGTGCTGCTGGCGGCGGCGCGGCTCATGCAGCACTACGTCCAGGCGTTGATCGAGCAGGCGCAGGCCTGGGATCCCACCGTCGATGATGCGTTCACTGCGCTGGTCGTCATGCTGCCAACGATGAGCGAATACTTCGGGGCCTGGCGCGACAGCCGCTTCGTGCTCGGCGATCGATCGACCCAGGCCGATTTCGTCGTCATCTCCCGTCTGGCCGATATTGAGGACATCCTGGGCGGCTTGCAGGTCATTTATAACAGCGTCAGCCCCCTGATCGCGGGCGTCGATGCCGCGCAGGATGCGCAGATCCGCCGTGCACTGGATGATCTGCTGACCTACGTCAGCGATCTGTACGCGCAGGAACAGAGCGGCAGCGTGTTCACGCCGGAAGAGGCGGATCTGTTCGGCACAGAGGCGCAGGATCGCGCTCAGGCGATCACCGGTCAGATCGCGCAGATCGCCGCGCTGTTAAGCGTAAACCTGCCACAGTGAGCGCGTGAAACAGGATGGGCCTCATGTTCAGACGACTCCTGCTCATCACGTTGGTGACCGCGCTGCTCGCCCCGGTATGGCTGCCGGCGTGGGCGCAGGCTGACAGCGCCAGCCCGCCGCAGACTGCCGAGATGATCCGGCAGAGGCTGTTCGACGCACAGGTCGCTCTGATGCGCGGCGATCGGGACGACGCACATGCCGCCGTCGCTGATGCGTCCGGCCTGTACGAGCGCGAGCTGCGCCCCGTCATTCGCCGGATAGTTCAGGCGAATGATGCCCGGATCGTGGCTGCGTTCCAGACCGCCCGCACGACGGAAAACGCCACCGATCTGGCCGCCGCACGCGGCCAGATCCGGGCAGCACTGCTGGACAGCGCGTACCGCATCGTGCTGCACGCCATCGAACAGGGAGACGCAGAAACCGCCGCGCGCTGGCTGCCGCTGCGCGATTTTCGCCCGTCCACCCGCTTTTCCCGTCCGGGCGCGGATGCCATGCTGGCGGTCGAGGCGCTGCGCCAGGGACGTGGCAGCGCCGAAGATGCGGCCAGCGCCGTCACCGCCGACCTGCTCGATACCTATCAGGCACAGCTCTCCGCCAGCTTGAACAGCGCTGATGCGGCCCATGCGCGCGGCTTCAGCCTGCGCCGGGCCGAAGAGGTCGGGCTGGCGGCGGGCTACTTCACCATCCTCGAACCCGCTTATCGCGACCAGCGCGGCAGCGCCGCCGCCGAGGAAGCCACTGCCGCTTACCGGGCGCTGATCGCAGCGGCGCTGGCGGATGATGGAGCCGCCTATGAGACGGCACGGACGCAGATCGACGCGCTGATGGCGGGCTTCCGCGCCGCCCCGCTCTCTGAAGCGGAGCTGGCCCGGCGCGCCGGTCAGATGCTGCGCTTTCTGGCGCTGGTGGCGATCGAGTACAGCCGTGGGGTGCGCCCGGAAGGCGGCGTGATCACCGCCGATATCGAAATCCAGGAGGCGATCACCTTCCTGCAGGGGGCGAGCAGCGCTTACGCCGATCTCCAGTCGACGGTTGCCAGTCTCGATGCTGAGGTCGCCCGCCGGACGAGTGCGCTGCTGCAAACTGCACAGGAACAGATTCGCACGGTGGCCGCGCCTTCCGATCTGAAAGCGACCGTAGATCGGATCAGCGCAGATCTGACCGCCGTCCTGCCGGCGGAGTGGCTGCAGGGCGGTTCCAGTTCCGATATCGATGTCATCCTGTCGGTGCTCGATCAGGTTCAGGCCGCCGTCCGGCAGGGGAATTACGCACTGGCGGAGTCCGCCCGGTTAGAGGCGTATGCCCTGCTCGAACTGGGGTTAGAACAGCGCCTGAACGGTTTCGCCCCTGAACTCGCGATCCGCATCGAGAGTTTGTTCTGGCAGGGGACGCCCGATCAGACCGGGCTGGCCGCGCTGTTAGCCGAACAAGCCCCGCTGGAAACGGTGCAGATGAACCTGAACGCGCTGGAGATCGCGCTGAACGACGCGCAGCAGATCGTCAGTGGGGAGACGGCCCCCGCCGCCGTGATCGGCAACGCCGCGATCATCGTCTTCCGCGAGGGACTGGAAGCGGTGCTCATCCTGGCCTCGCTGCTGGCGAGCCTGCGAGCGGCAGAAGGCCGCCGTTTCCGCCGCCCCCTGATCGCGGGGGCAGGGTTGGCGCTGGCCGCGACGGTCGTCACCTGGCTGCTGGCTCACCAACTGCTCACTGTGCTGCTGCCGTTCGGGGAACGGCTGGAAGCGGTCGTCTCCCTCATCGCCATCGGCGTCCTGCTGCTGATCATGAACTGGTTTTTCCATAAAGTGTACTGGACGGACTGGATGGCGCGCTTCCACCAGCACAAGCGCCGCCTGACTTCCGGAGCGATCGCCGTCAGCGTCGGCCAGACGGTAGGGCTGATCCTGCTCGGTTTCACCAGCATTTACCGGGAGGGGTTTGAAACCGTCCTCTTTTTGCAGTCGCTGGTGCTTGAGGCTGGCATGGTGACGGTGCAGCAGGGCGTCGGCCTGGGCTTGATCGGGGTGAGCATCGTCGGGGTGGTGACCTTTGCGCTCCAGGTGCGCCTACCTTATAAGAAGATGCTCATCGTGACCGGGGTCATGATCGGCGCGGTGCTGCTGGTCATGGTCGGGCATACCGTGCATACGCTGCAATCCGTCGGCTGGCTGCCGATCACGCCGATTCAGGGGATCTATCTGCCATTCTGGCTGGGCCAGTGGTTCGGTCTGTTCCCCACCTGGCAGGGGATCGTGCTGCAATTCGCAGCGGCAGGGTTTGTCATTGGCAGCTACTTCCTGGCTGAACGCCAGAGTCAGAAGATCCGGCTGACAGCGGCCCGGGCCGCGCAAACATCTTGAGATCAGTTACGGCATGTCGTCGAAGCCCGTCCCGCTGAGCGCTGCCAGCAGATCGCGCAGGGTTTCGACAGGCAGCCCGACGACATTGCTGTAGCTGCCCTCGATGCGCTCCACCGGATGGAAGCCGGGGTGCTGAATGGCATAGCCCCCGGCTTTGTCGAAGGGATCGCCGCTGGCGATGTACGCCTCGATCTCGGCGTCGGTGTAGGCGCGCATCCACACCCGCGTGCGCACGTCCCGCGTTTCCAGGTCGCTCCGCCCATCGATCTGGCGCAGCACCGTCAGGCCGGTGCAGACCGTGTGCGCGCGCCCGCGCAGCCGCGTGAGCATAGCGCGCGCTTCCCCGGCGTCGGCGGGCTTGCCCAGCACCATGCCGTCCGCGTCGATGACGACGGTATCCGCCGCGATCACGATCAGCGGGTCGCCCGTGGATGCGATCTGAGCGTGGACGGCGGCGGCTTTTTCCTGGCTGAGACGCCGGGCGTAGGCGATCGGATCTTCGCCGGGGCGCTGCGTCTCGTCGATATCCGATTTGACCACAGTGAACGGGATGCCCAGCTCGGCCAGGAGTTCGCGGCGGCGCGGGCTGCCGCTGGCCAGGATATAGCGGTAGGGGATCGTCATCGCTGCGTGCCTTCAGATGCGGTTGTACAGCCGCCCGCCGAATTCGCTGAGCAGCCGGTCGTCGAATTCATCGGCGTACTGCGCCACCATGTTGATGATCGTGTTGGCTTCCTGCGCGTCCATGCCCTCCAGCCGCCGCTCGCTGAAGATATAGACGATATCCTGATACACGCCGAACGCGGCATTGGTGATCTGGAGGTTGACCTCCAGCAGCCGCCGGTACAGCGGCAGCAGATTGGTCAGCGGCAGATGCAGCAGCGGCGAAAGCACCTGAAAGTAGGCGGTATCCTCGGCCTGGGCGATGTAGATCTCGATCAGGGCCGAGCCGCGTTTGAAATTCCAGCCGAAACCCGACTCGACGTTCATGCGCGCCAGCGCCGGATCGACCCCGATGCTGAGCAGGATCTGCTCGACCATGCCGGCGTACTGTCCGGTGTTCGCTCCCCGTCGTCCCCGTGCTGAAAGCATGATCTTCCCCCTGATGCCGTCCGTCAGCTTTTGTCCGCGCCGCAGCGCAGACAGTGCCCGCCGTAGAAGCCGGCTTCGCCGCCGCAGCGGGCGCAGCGCGCCCCGCGCGGATAATACGCCTCCGCCCCGGCGATCGGCTGGCGCTGGAGCGCGACCGCCTCCGGCAGAGTCGCGCCGCAGATCTCGCAGTAGTACAGCCCGGCCCCGCCGGCCCGGCTGGCCGATCCACAGGCCGAGCAGTAGCGGCGGCGTTCGCGCGTTTCGCTGCGCAGCGCGTCCAGCGCGTGACGGATCGCGCTGATGTGCAGCCCGAAGCGGTGTTCGCTGGTGCGGCTGGTATTATCGGTCAGCAGGCCGACCAGATACAACTGCTCATCGAACAGCAGATCGCCGCCGGCATCGGGCAGACGGGTGATCGTGGTCGGGATCCAGTGCGCGGCCATCGCCCGCCGCGTGGGACGCTGGCGGCCCTCGATCATCGCCCCAGTGAAGCTGACCGCGGTCAGCGGCGCATCGTCCGGGACGCGCGCCAGCGGGGTGATCGGAATCAAGGTGGGGACGCGGTGATCGACGCGCAGCAGCGCCAGATCCAGTTCTGGGGACGACCGCACGACGACGGCGGGCATCTGGCCCACACCGTGAAACTCGACCGTCAGGCGCTCCAGCGAGCCGACGATGTGCCGCGTCGTGGCGACGAAGCCATCGTCGAGCAGGACGCCCGTGCCCGCGCCGGCTGGCCCGCCGATGATCCGGGCGACGTAATCGGCTGCGTTGACACGGCTGGCTGGCCCGGGCGGGGCTGCGGCGGCGGCTGGCCCGGGCTGCGGCGTCCCATGCGGCGGGGAGAGCGGGCCGGTCTCCGGCAGCGTGACCGGCGGGGGGGTGGGGTCAGGGGTCAGCGCCTGCGCCAGCCGGGCGCGGGCATCGGCGTTGTTCGGGTCAGCGCTGACGGCCAGCCCCAGATAACGGACGCGCTCGGCGGCGTCGCCGCTCGTCTCGGCCAGCCACAGATAGGCGATGGCGCGCAGTTCGGCGGGCAGGGCGTTCTGCTTGAGCGCGATGCGGATCAGGCGGATGCCCTCCGCGCGGCTGCCCGCCTGCAGGGCGCGGATACCCATGTCGAGGATCTTCGCGGACATGATCGTCACCTCAACCGAAGCGGATCTGTTCGATGCCGGGCAGCCAGGCCTCCGGCGGGGGGAAGACCTGAAACCAGATCGCTCCCGGGCGGAAGACCGCCGGATCGCCGTCCGCGGCGGTGAAGCGCAGCGCCGCGGCGGGATCGTCCCGCCGCCACGTCAGCGGGTAGGCCCCGCCGTCGCGCAGCAGCAGCGCCTCGCCTTCACCGAGCAGATCGATCGCCAGGCTGTAGAAGATCGTGCCGTCAGCCCCGACGCTCTCGACGATGTCCGTCTCGCGGTGCGGGGCGAACAGCACGACCACGTTGGCGGACGCGATCGGCGCGGATGTGAGCGCGTCCCGGTGCGGCTGCCCATCGACCAGCCGCTGATAGACGGTATGGGCCTCGTCGTAGATCCACTCGACCTGCGTCCCCCGGTAGCGCAGGCTGAGGAAGCGCCCCGGCTCCGCGCTGGGCGGCGCTGCGACGCTGAAGCGCAGATCGAGATCGCGCGCCGCCGCGGCGTGGCCGTCGCCCTCGGCCTCCGCCCAGGCCGCTGCCGCATCGGCGAACAGGTTGTGCGGCGGGCTGATCGCCGGATCGCGGCTGAAGATCGGGTTGGCGACGGCGGTCGCCTCATGATAGGTGCGCGGGAAGAAGTCCGACGCGAGCAGGCGGGCGAGCACGCCGTCGCTGGCCCCGGCGTAGACGAGCAGGCCGTCGTAGATCGCCAGCAGCTCGAGATCGATCAGGCGCGCCGAGCGGATCGAGCCGATGCGCGTCGGCGCGTGGGTCAGGTAGATGGCGGAGAAGCGCGTCAGCCCGCCTTCCGTGTAGTGCTCGTAGACGTGGTCGGCCAGGCTGAGCGCGGTCTGCGGGCGGACGGCCGCCGGCGCATTGCTGATCTTGACGATCAGCGGGCGGCGCGTCAGGGCATCCGCCGGGACGGCCAGGCCGGTCAGCGGGTTGCCCGTCGCGAGCGCGACCTGCGGGGTGTCCGTCGGGGGGGGCAGCGGATCGCCGGTCAGCGCCGCCGATGCACCCGCGCAGGCCGTCAGGCCGAAGGCACACACGATGGCGAACACAATCGGTAGCAGATCACGGGCGATGCGCATCACAGGCCCCCCGGAAGTGCGCAGTATCTACCTCTGATTGTACCCGGATCAGGGCAGCCGGTGCAGCGCCAGGGTGTACGCCAGCGGACGACCGAGGCGATCGCTCGCCAGGATGAAGTAGCGCCCGTCGGCGGGCAGCGCGTAATCGCGGATCTCCACCAGTTCGAGCTGGGCGTCCTCTGGCGCGGCGATCAGCCGCCGCTGCGCCGCATCGTGCACGGCCAGGGAGGTCGCGCCGCCGGGGATGCCGAGCACGATGAGCACCCGATCGCCCGATGCGCCGGTGAACGTGAACCAGGCCTGCCCGCAGTCATCGAGCTGACTGGTGACCGTCACCCCGTAGGCGATCGCGCGCTCGTCGTAGACGGCGGCGGAGCTGTCGCTTTCGATCGGGCGCGCGCAGGCGGGGGTGGCTTCCGGGCCGCTGCTGCGCGCCGTTTCAGCGCGGGACGTGGCCAGCGCGCTGAGCGAGGCCGGCGCGGGCCCCATGTCTGGAGAGACCGGCGTGAGCGTTATCTCCGGAGAGGCCGACCGAGGCGGCGTCAGCGGCGGGGTCGGCGTGGGCGCGAAGCGAGTCGGATCCTGCATGTACAGCAGACTGAACAGGATCACCCCGACGATCGCCACGGCGATCAGGCGGCCCGGCGGGCGGCGCCCCTCATCCGGGAACGGGCTGGACGGCGGCGCGGAGAACATCAGCGCACCCCCATCCAGCCGCAGGTGACCGGCCCGCCGTGCGGATCGGGCGCTGGCCCGCCCCAATCCGGTGGCAGGCCGTCCCACCCGGCCAGATAGCCGCGTTCACCGTAGACCTGTTCCCGGGCCGCCGGCGCGAGTTCGGCGTCGCCGATGGCGATGGCGTGGATGTGGATCGGAGAGCCGGGGTACAACTGGTCGGTCTCGCGCAGCCAGGCGGCGAAACCGGCGGCGCGCAGCGCCTCGATCATGCGCCCGATATCGGCGTAGTGGACGCGGCCATCGGCCAGCCGGGTGATGCGCAGATCGACCGCGCCGCCACCGTCGTGTGTGCCGAAGCTGGCGGCCAGCGCCCCGCCGGTATAGCTCCCCTGGGTGATCGACTGGCGGAACTGCACCGTCCCGCCGCGCGCAGCGTACAGGCGCTGCGCCTGATCGAGCATCGCCAGCGTGCGCCCGTTGAGGATGCCGCCGCGCACCGTCTGACGGGTGTAATCGTCGGGCGGGGGCAGGCAGCCTTCGGCCTCGGTCACCCCGTCGGCGGTGGTCACCCACCAGCGCGGCTGATCGAATGCGCCCGCGGTCTGGAAGCGCCGACCGCGCGGCTCCGTCCAGTAGATCCCGGCGGCGCTGTCCCCTTCTGCGATCCAGCCGTCGGCGGGCTGGCGTCCGTGCGCCGTCACCGGCCACCAGCGGTAGCCATCAGCGCATACGGGATCGCCAGTCACGGTGAAGGTCTCCATCGGGCGCAGTTGAGCCACGATCGCCCCGCCCCGAGACGGAGCCGCGCGCAGATTAAGGGTGATATCGAGCGACGTGCGCCCGCTTTCCCCGGCGATCAGGCGCGGGGGCAGCGCCGTGCAGTCAGGCGCGGCGGGCTGGGCGAGCAGGGCGGCGGTCGTCAGCAGGATGAACGGAAGGGCGAGCAGCAGCACACGGCGAGTCGGCATCGGGCAGATCCAGCGGTTATCGAAGTCACCGGGTTGATCTTAGCACAGATCGGCGATCGCGCCCCGACGTCCGCCCTGCGTTGGGGGGGGGGAGCGGCGCGCGCTCGATTGGCCGCGCGTGGAAAACAGGCCCTCATCCCGTCGTCCCGATCGCGGGTACAATTTCCGCTGATCGTGATGTCAGATGAGGGTTTCGATCATGTTACGGCGGATTCTGCTCTATCTTTCGACGGCGGCATGGGCGCGGGCGATCATGTCGCACTTCTTCCTGGCGCGGCGCGTGGCCCGGCGCTTCATCGCTGGCGAGTCGATCGGCGATGCGCTGCGGGCGGCGCGCGCCATCAACGATCAGGGGATGCTCGTCTCGCTCGATTATCTGGGGGAGAGCGTGGCCAGCGCCGCCGATACGGAACAGGTCGTTCGCACCTATCGCGATCTGATCGCCCGCATCGGCGCGGACGGGCTGCGGGCGGGCGTCTCGCTCAAGCTGACGCATCTCGGCCTCGATATCAGCGAAGAGCTGTGCGTGACCAACCTGCGCCAGATCCTGACCGACGCGCGAGCGCACCAGATCCCGGTCACGATCGACATGGAGAGCAGCGCCTACACCGAGACCACGCTGCGCATCTACCGCACGCTGCGCGACGAATACGATTTCACCAACCTGGGCACGGTCATCCAGGCCTACCTGTACCGCAGCCGCGACGATATGCGCGCGCTGGCCGCCGAAGGCGCGACGATCCGCCTGTGCAAAGGGGCCTATCTGGAGCCAGCCGAGGTCGCCTTCCCGGACAAGGCCGACGTCGATCGCCAGTTCATCGAGATCATGCGCGACTATCTGGCCGCGCCGGGGCCGTCGTGTTTGCAGATCGCCACGCACGACGAGCGCATCATCCAGGAAGCCGAACGCCAGATCAGAGCGCTCAACCTGAGCACAGATCGCTACGAATTTCAGATGCTCTACGGCATTCGCACACCCCGCCAGCTCGAACTGGCGGCGGCGGGCTACCCGGTGCGCATCTACCTGCCGTTCGGCGAAGCCTGGTATCCCTACTTCATGCGGCGGCTGGCGGAGCGCCCGGCCAATCTCTGGTTTTTCGCCCGCAGTCTGTTCCGCGCCTGATGATCGCCGTCCGCAGCGGGTGACGTTCAGCACGGGGAAAAGGTCACAGATCGCGCTGTTTGTGAAAAAAGTCACAGGCCTATGATCGATGCGGATTGGCGGACACATACAGGATGACCGATGACCCCGGACATGATCCTGACGCTGGCGATCCTGCTGATCGCCATCGTCCTCTTCATCACGGAATGGGTGCGGCTGGATATCGTCGCGCTGGGCGTGCTCATCACGCTGATGCTGACCGGGCTGGTGACCACCCAGCAGGGGCTGGCCGGGTTCTCGAATGCCACCGTGGTCGCCATCGGCGCGCTGTTCATCGTCGGTGGGGCGGTGTTCCAGACCGGGCTGGCCGCGATGATCAGCAACTGGATCCTGCGCGCGGCGGGGGGCAGCGAGACGCGCCTGCTGGCGGTGCTGATGATCGCCATCGCCATCATGTCCGGTTTCATCAGCAGCACCGGCGTGGTCGCGCTGATGCTGCCCGCCGTCGTCAGCCTGGCCAGCAGCCTCAAGATCAGCACATCGAAATTGATGATCCCGCTGGCCTACAGCGCGCTGCTGGGCGGGGCGCTCACGCTGATCGGGACGCCGCCCAACCTGCTCGCGTCGGACACGCTGCGCAATGCCGGCTACCCGCCGCTCGATTTTTTTGCCTTCACGCCGCCGGGGCTGGTGCTGCTCACGGCGGGGGTGATCTTCATGCTCACGATCGGGCGGCGTCTGCTGCCCGATCGCAAACCGGAACAGGTCGTGCAGAAGGCCTCGACGCCGGGCGAGCTGTTCGCGCTCTACCGCCTGCCCGATAACCTGTTTCGCCTGCGCGTACAGGACGGTTCGCCGCTGATCGGCGTCCGGCTGGGCGAAAGCCGCCTGCGCGAGGATTTCGGCATCAATGTCATCTCGCTGCGGCACACGGCGAACGGAACTGGCGAGGGCCGGCCCAATCTGGCGCGCATCGCGCTCTCGCTGCCGCGCCCGACGGCGGCCCGGCACGATGAGGACGCCCATCACCCGACCCCGGACAGCGTGTTCCGCGCCGATGATCTGCTGCTGGTGCAGGGCAGCGCCGATGCGATCAGCCAGGCCGCCGGCCGCTGGAAGCTGGCGATCATGGCGGCGGAGCCAGCCGTCGAGGATGATGTCATCACCAACGAGGTCGGCATCGCCGAGGTGATCATCCGCCCGCGGTCGTCGCTGATCGACAGGACGATCAGCGAGGTGTGCTTCGGCAGCAAGTACCATCTGACCGTGCTCGATATCCGCCGTCCGGGCGCGGACAGCCTGCCGCAGATCAAGGATGTGCGCCTCAAATTCGGCGATATGCTGCTGGTGCAGGGGGAATGGAAGGACATCTTCGCCCTCAAGCGTCAGCGCCATGATTTCATCGTCATGGGCGAGCGCGAGGCGATCGAGATCGGCGCGTTCCGCCGCCGCGACCGCGCGCCGATCGCGCTGCTCATCCTGATCGGCATGGTCGCGTTGATCGCGCTCAACGTCCTCGAACTGGCCCCGGCGGCGCTGCTGGCGGCGCTGGCCGTCGTCCTGACCGGCTGTCTGACGATGGACGAGGCCTACGACGCGATCGACTGGAAGAGCCTGTTCCTGATCGCCGGGATGCTGCCGATGAGCACGGCGCTGGTCAATGTCGGCCTGGTCGATGCGGCTGCCCGCGCGCTGACCGATGCCTTCGGCGCTTACGGCCCGCTGGCGGTGCTGGCCAGCCTGTTCTTCTTCACCGTGCTGCTGACGCAGGTCATCTCCAACACCGCGACCACGGTGCTGATCGCGCCGATCGCGTTGAGTTCGGCGCAGAACCTGGGCGTCAACCCGACCGCCATGGTGCTGGGCGTCGCGATCGCGGCGTCGATGGCGTTCGCCACCCCGATCGCGACGCCGGTCAACACGCTGGTCATGACCGCCGGCCACTACCGCTTTGCCGACTATGCGCGGGCGGGCCTGCCGATGATCGCCATCACGTTCGTGCTGGCGCTGCTGCTGCTGCCCGTCCTGTTCCCGTTCTGAGCGGGGCGGCGTCCGGTCAGCGCACCCGCGCCCACCAGCCGCCCGGCTGACCGGGGATGCTCGTCAGAGCGAGCACGCCATCCGGCGTGGTCACGTAAGTGGTGAACGAGCCGCGCGCGGCGGGCTGGCGCTGCGCGTCGTAGCCCTGTTCGTATGTCAGGCCGAAGCCGATCGCCGCCTCCGGGCCGCCCAGCGTGCGCCAGATCTGGCCGAAGCCGCGCACCGGCGTGATCCGACCGGACGGCGCGGGATCGGTCGGGTCGGGCATCCCCTCGACGTAGACATCCGTGAAGACGGTGAAGCGGTGATCGTCGGTCAGGGCGTAGATCTGGCCGCTGTCGGAAAAGTAGAGCATCAGGCCGCGCTCGAACGGCTGATACGCCGCGAAGACCGTGCGCGCCGGTTCATCCGGGCAGCGGCGTGCCGCCGCATCCCCGGCCAGACTCGGGTGCGCGCAGGTGACGACGAACGGCTGTGCCGCGGACGTCGTGCGGCCCTGCCGATCGCGGACTTCGAGGACGAGCTGATACAGCCCCGGCGCAGCGAACGGGCCGATCGTCAGCGACCCGCTGACGGGCAGGCGCGCGCTCAGGTCGGGCGGGCGGCAGTCCGCCGGGTCGGCCTGATCGAGCACGCACAGGTAAACGCCCGCCTGATCGCCGATGGCGTCCCACGTCACGGTGAAGGGCTGATCGTTGATGACCTGGGGGGGCGGCGGCGTGAACGTGCGGATCTCCGGCTCGCCCCTGTGCGGTTCGGCGGTGCGCTCCGCCGTCACGACCGCCGCATCCGTCACCGCGAGCGCGTCCTGCGGCAGCCAGATGACCGCGCCGACGGGCAGATCGTCCGGATCGGGCAGGCAGTTGAGCGCGGCGATCTGCGCCGGGCTGAACGCGCTGTGGCCGATGAGCAGATCGATCAGCGCGTCACCGGGGCGCACCAGGTACGGGCGAAAATCGGCGCGCGTCGGCGCGCTGCACTGCGCCAGCCGGCCATCATCGGCGGCGGGCTGAACGGTGGGCGCGGGCGTGAGCTGCGCGAACGGGACGACCGCCGGCCCGGTGGACTGCGCGGCGGACGGCAGGAAGATCAGCAGCGCGCCGGCGCTGGCGATCGCCAACAGAATCAGTCGTTTGATCATCGTTCCTGCTCCATTTCTCACCTCGTGCTTCACTTCCGGTTATACCATGCAAAGTCCATCCGTCTGTACAGGAAAGGACTATCGGATGCGGATCGTCATGTTCTCGATCACGCCGCTCTTCCCCGCACACGATATGGGGGGCGGGCAGAAGCATCTGCGCACCATCGCCCTGCACCTGGCCGAACTCGGCCACGACATCACCATCCTGTGCACCCGGCGCGCCGATACCCCGGAGACGTTCCGCTGGCACGAGCGGGTTGAGGTCAAACCGATCCTGGCATTCAAGCAGCCGTTCCCCGGCCCGTATGACACTCCCGCTTACAACATCGCCATGGTGGTGCAGGATGTCGCCGAACATCTGGTCGGCGCCGATCGCTTCTACATCCACGACGGCGAATTCATCTTCACCTACGTCCACCGGCAGATCCCGACGGTGGTCGGCCTGCGCGACAACGTCTACCCGGAGACGACCCAGGGCGCGTTCTTCTTCCAGGCCCACCGGCTGATCGTGATCTCGGAATACGCGCGGCAGTTCTTCCTGCACACCGCCGGGCGCTTCTTCCCCGAGATGGCCTCCCGGATGACCGTCATCCGCAACGCGGTGGACTGGTCGCGCTTCAAGCCGACGACGCCGGGGCGCGTCCTGGAGATCCTCAACGTCGATCCCGATCGCCATGCCGTCGTGCTGCATCCCCACCGCCCGGAGCCGACCAAGGGCATCTGGCAGACGATCGAAGTGGCCGATCGGCTGGTCAGGCAGTACGGGATCGCCAACCTGCGCGTGTGCGTGCCGATCTGGCTGGGGGTGCAGTACGATCCCGGCGTCAGCGCTTTTTATGACCGGGTGCGCGCCGCCATTGCCGAGCGCGGCCTGACGGAGCATTTCGTCTTCCATGACTGGATCCCGGTCGAGCTGATGCCGGAATATTACAGCGCCGGGCGCGTGACGCTGGCGCTGGGGTCGTTTGTCGAGTCGTTCGGCAACACCGTCTACGAGTCGCTGGGATGTGGCACGCCGTCGATCGCCGCGCGCATCAGCAGTCACCGCGAACTGCTGCCCGAAGGGCTGGCCGACCGGGTCGATTTCAACGATCACGACACGGCGGCGGCGCTGGCGGCGGAGATCATCACCACCGGGCGCAAACCGAAAGCGGAGACGATCGCCTACCTGCACGAACACTTCGACGTCGGGCAGCAGTTGAGCCGCTACGCCGAGATCATCCTCAACGCCGAGATCGCGCCGCCGCTGGAATACCGCTTCACGCCGATCACCGAGGCGACGCGCTGGAAGCTGGGGCCGTGGTGCTATCTCTCGCAGCGGCGGGGCATCTATCACGATTACCGGGCCGATTATCTGGACGACCCGGCGCTGATCGCGCTGGCGCGGGACTACCCGGACGGCTTCACCGCGGCGCAGGCGGGCGGGCGCGTCACGGCCTGGTACCGCGACGGCTACATCGTGCCGGTGGGGTGAATGGTGGAGCGATCCCGCCTCAAGCTGTACTATAATTTACAGGTGAACCTATCAGTATAGATCGGGTGACAGCTCATGATGACGCTGACGATCGAGGATCCCGTTCTGGTGCGCCTGCTGCTGCAGCGCGCCGAACATGAGAACAAATCAGTTGAAGCTGTGATCAAAGATCTGCTCGAGCAGCACTCCAATCGTGTCGAGATCCGTGAGGCGCTGGCTGGCATCTTTGACGACGATGTCACCGATTTGTCCACCACAGTGCGCGAGACGATGGCGGACTACTATACCGGACGGCGAAATGACAGCCCTCGTTGATACGAGCTGTCTGCTCGCTTACTTCCTCGCACGCGACAGTCATCATGCTGAAGCTGAAGCACGGGAAGCCATCAGGCGCGCAGCGGCGGATGACTTGCTCGTCCCGGCTGATGTGCTCCACGAGCTGTTTTACATGGTCGCCACCCGCTTGAATTACACCCGGGCGGTCGAATTTCACAGGGTGGTGCGCGTCTCGTTTGAGATCGTCTCGCTCACGACAGTGGATTATGAGCGCATGCAGACGATCATGCTCCAGTATGCCAGCGCTGAATTTGACTACACCGATGCCGCCATCATGGCGCTGGCCGAGCGCCTGGGCATCACGCAGGTGTACACGTTCGACCGCCGCGATTTCACCATCTTCCGCCCCGCGCACTGCGAACATCTACAGCTTCTACCCTGAAACCGGCGGCCAGCCCCACAGCCGGGCCGTGAGGCTGGCCGATCCAGCCGGACGCGCGCCGCTCAGGCGATCGCGCTTTCGAACTGCGGCGCGCCGATGGCCTGCGCGTTGACGGGGCACACCGCCGGGATCGGGAAGCCGTTGAAAGCGGCGGCGTATTCATTGGTGTAGGCGCCGGCATCGAGGAACACCAGTCGATCGCCGATCTCGACTTCCGGCAGCCAGATGTCGCGCGCGATCACATCGCACGAATCGCACGATGGCCCGGCCAGCGTGTACTGACGAAGCGGACGATCGGCGGCTTTGAGCGGGTGTACGACCGGCGGGAAGCCCTCGAACGTTTCCATCAGGCCGTTGAAGACGCCCGCGTCCAGATACAGCCACGTCTCGGCGCCGCGCACGGCCTTGCCGACGACGCTGACGAGCAGCGTCCCCGCTTCGCCGACCAGCCCGCGCCCCGGCTCGAGGACGAGCATCAGGTCGCGGTTGAACGGGATGAAATCGCGCACGGCCTGCATCGTGACCGCGCCGATCGCCTCGATGGTCGGGATCGACGGGGTGTGATGATGCCCCGCCGGGAAGCCGCCGCCGATATCGAGGAAGTACAGGTGATGGCCGCGCGCTTCCGCCGCGCGCCACACGTCCCCGCAGGCGCGGATGGCATTCGCCCAGTTGGCCGGGTTCAGGCACTGGCTGCCGACGTGGAACGACAGGCCGATCGGCTGCAAGCCGTGCGCCGCGGCCCGGTCGATCAGCTCCAGGGCGAGCGCGGCATCGACGCCGAACTTGCCCGCCAGCGGTAGTACGCTGCCGGTGTTATCGACCGCCAGCCGCACATAGACGCGGCTGCCCGGCGCGTGCTGCGCGATTTTCTCGATCTCCCAGATCGAGTCGATCACCATCGCGTAGACGCCGACCTCGGCCATACGGCGCAGGAAGGTCGGATTTTTGATCGGGTTGGAACAGATGATCTGCGCGCCGTCCGCCCCGGCATCGAGGGCCAGTTCGAGTTCGGCCAGCGAGGCGATCTCCAGCCCGCCGCCGCGGTTGACGACCAGGCGCAGAATATCGGGATTGGCGTTGGCTTTGACCGCGTAGTCGATCACGCCGCCGGGGAAGGCGTCGGTGAAGCGGTCGTAGGTGGCGCTGATGTGATGAAAATCCAGGACGAGCGTCGGTGTCGAAAGTTGCGCGTCGTGCAGCACTGCGTCCACACGAATGTTCATCGCTTGACTCTATCGTCTCCTTTTGAGGCTGCAAGCTGGCCGATCGCGGGCAAAGATTTACCCCTCATCCACCGGAGCGCGTTCAGCTCAGCGCGCCCAAAAGATGAGGGGCAAATGGGATTGCCAGCGAGATCGACCCGTTCAACTGACAGCAATCATTATAGGGCAATTCCGCGCAGCGCAATATCCCGATTTTTCGGGGGCGGGCCGCCCGGGCTGTGCGCCTTCAACGCCCGGCGGAGGACGGTGCGATCGCGGGAAGCTCCGCTGCGGTGCGCGCGGGATCGACCGGCGCGTGGGCCGGGGCGGTGCGCCGCGACCCTGACCCGTCGCGCGCCCGGGTGATCATGACGACGCTGCCGAGGATGATCGCGGCGGCCAGCAGCGAGCGCGCATCGAGCGTTTCCCCGGCCAGCAGCCATCCCAGGAACAGGGCGATGACCGGGTTGACGTAGGCATACGTCGCCACCCGGGCCGGCGGGACGACGCGCATCAGCCAGACGAAGGCGCTGAAGCCCAGGCAGGAATTGAACAGCCCCAGGTAGATCATCGCGGCGACCGATCCGGCGCGGACGGACGACCAGTCCGCTGCGGCGAATTCGCCGCTGACCAGCGACACGATCAGCAGCATGACGCCGCCCAGCAGGAGCTGCGTCCCGGTCGCCATCTGCGGGTTGGCCGGGGTGGGCGCGCCTTTTGCGTACAGCGAACCGAGCGCCCAGAAGAGCGCCCCGCCGACGACCAGGCCCGCCAGCAGCGGATCGATGGTCGTGCCGGACGCGCCGGGGTTGATCAGCAGCGCCAGCCCGCCGAAACCGATGACCACGCCGGCCAGCACGGCCCAGCCCGGGCTGCGCCGCGTCTGGATCCAGCCGACGATGACGATCCAGAACGGCGTGGTCGCCAGCAGCAGCGCCACCACGCTGCTGGGCAGGCCGTGCGCCTGCGACCAGACCAGTGAACCGTTGTTGAGGGCGAACATCAGCAGCGCGGCGATCGCACTGCTGCGCCACTCCACCCGCCGCGGCAGCGGCGCGCCGGACAGGCGCGCGATCCCGATCAGCAGCAGGCCCGCGCCGACGAAGCGCGTTCCGGACATGAGAAACGGGGGGAGGGTTTCGACGGCGAAGCGGATGGCGATATAGCTCGAACCCCAGATCAGATAGATCGCGGCGAAGGCGGCGATGATGAGCCAGCGCCGGGGCGGCTGAGACAGGGTCATGAGATGCTTACTCCGGGGACGTGAACACGTTTTTCATTCTGGATCGTGAAACGATTTACAGCGATAGATCCAATAAGACCATTGCGAAAAATTGAGACGAAATCCCATTTTTCGTCACCGCATTGACTCCGATCTCGGTTTCTTACAAACTGGAAAGCTAAGCACAAGTGGATTGATGAAAAAACGATCATTTCAGGGAGAGGATATCATGTGTTCACCGTGGATCGCCCGACTGGTACGGGAGCGGATCGCCCGCGAGGGGCTGCCGAAATCGGCCGCCCGGCGCAATTTCCTCAAGACGGGGGCCGCGGCGGCGGCGGGGCTGGCTGTCGCGCAGATCGCGCTGCCACAGCGGCTCGCCCGCGCGTCCGAGGGGGGCATGGCGAGCGTGATCGATCTGTCGCATGTGTTCGGCGAAGTCATGCCGACGTATGTGCCGGGCGAGACGCCGACCCGTGAAGACTTCGTCACCGTGGAGCGCGACGGTTTCTTCATCCAGCGCTGGCACTTCTCCGAACATGCCGGCACGCACATGGACTTCCCGGCGCACTTCATCGCTGACGGCCAGACGGTCGATGTCTACGCGGTCGCGCCGCTGGTCAGCCCGGCAGTGGTGATCGACATCCGCGCCAAAGCCGAAGCCGATCCCGATGCCGCGCTCGATGTCGCCGATCTCGAGGCGTTCGAGGCCGAACACGGCCCGATCCCGGACGGCGCGGTCGTGATCATGAATTCCGGCTGGGCGACCCGCTGGTCATCGGTGGAGGACTTCCGCAACGCCGACGCTGACGGCGTCATGCACTTCCCCGGCTTCAGCGCCGAGGCGATGAACTGGCTGCTGGAGAACCGCGCCATCAACGGCATCGGCGTCGATACGCTCAGCCTCGATCCGGGCATCTCGACCACGTTCGATGTCCATTATGCCTGCCTGGGCGCGGGGCTGTACGGCTACGAAAACCTGACCAATCTCGATCAGCTCCCGCCCGTCGGCGCGACGATCATCGCCGGCATCCCGCGCTGGGAGGCCAGCGGCGGCGGCCCGACGCGCGCGCTGGCGCTGGTCTGATCCGCCTTTCACCCGCGCGCCCGCGCATTCCCGGTCACATCGTGCCCCTCAACCCGGCGGTTGAGGGGCTTTTTTGACGCGGATCAAGCGGGGATCGTGCGGCAGCATCCTGAGCGGAGCCGGCGCTACCCCTGCTGATACGGGCGCATGATCGTCTCGTTGAGCGCCCGCTGGCCGATGCACTCGCCCATCGCCAGGCCCTGCTCGATGCCTTCCCGGTAGTGGATGCCGCCGTACAACCGCGAGAAGCCGGCCTCGCGCGCGGCGTGCTCGAACGACAGGTAGCTGCGCACGCCCATCTGGCGCGACTCGTTGGCGCGATCGGTGAAGTGGCGCGTCCCGAAGAAGAATTCCAGGATCTCGGCGGCGGCGGCGGAGACCGCCGAATGGGCGGACGGATACTCCGGAAAATACGGCGTCTCGATCAGCGGCTGCCAGCGGGAATTGATGTAGCGGTTGATGTACGTGACCGGGCGCAGCAGGATGATCTCGTATTTCAGATCCCACACCGCGATGAACGTATCCGCCACCACCGGCCCCAGCATACCCATGACCTCGGCGGTGAGCAGCAGAGGCGCGCCGAGATCGGGCCGGTCGCGATCGATCGTATCCCGCAGGACGTAAGTCGCGATCAGCACCCAGTGCCCGGATGGCAGGCCGGTATCGCCCGGATCGTCCATCCACCACAGGGCGATGTCGCGCTGCTCCGGCGTCAGCGTGTCCACCGTGCGCATCACTTCTAACGCCTGCTGGTAAAACGTGGAGTCAGGATCGGTATCGAACAGCATCGTGCTGTAGATGTGGCACTGGCGGGAGTAATCGAGCAGGAAGGTGCGCAGGCCGCCCCAGTACGGCTCGACGGGCTGGGTGTTCGGGGTCGTCAGCACCCAGGACTGCGGGCCGTAATCGGGGATGATGTAGTCCTCAACCGGGGGGAGTTCGGCGTAGCCGTCCTGACTGGCCCAGCGGGTGATCGCCTTGCCGATCTCCTCGCCATAGTCAGCCGAGCGCGCCAGGACGTCCGCCGCGACCGCGCTGGCCCGCTGCGCGAGCTGCGAGTCGTACAGCGCGTTGAAGATCGCGGTATTGTCCGGGCCGCGCTCCAGCATCAGATCGACCATCACCGTGCGCAGCGCCGCGTTCATGACCGTCAGCCAGTCGTAGGGGGCATTTTCCGGCGCGGGCAGTACCCCCAGCCCGTTGAGCTGTCCGCTGAGCGAGCGGTTTTCCGGCCAGCCGGGGACGACCGACTCGTAGAGCGTGACGCCCATGTAGCCGTAGATGCGCGCGGCCTCCGTCGGATTCAGGCGTTCATCGCGCACGCGCGCGTAGATCGTCTCGATCCACTCAAAAGCCAGGTCGGAAGGCAGTTCGGTGGGCGGCACTGAGGCGGAAAAATCGGGCTGGGCCTGCGCGGGCAGCAGGCCGACGGTGAGCAGGATAAACACAGCGAATCCGATCAATGGGCGGCTGATCCGGTTGACCGCGCTGCGATGCATCGTTCGATCCTCCTGGTGCGATGCCGGTGAACCCTCCGTGGGCGGGTAGTTCCAGTGTAGACGAGATCCGCCCGTTTGCGTCAGCCGATCGGCCATCTCCGGGTGACGATAAGGCGGCGGGTTGACGACGGCTCGATCCCGTTTGGGCGACGACGCGGAAGGGGTCACGGCGTTCTCAGCCTTCCTGAGCGTGTTCGTCTCACCGCGAGGGGGGATGGGGCGGGTGCGGGGGTCGGGGGGATTCAGCGCGGCGCACAGAACAGGGTGACGGAACGCCCCGTCACCCCGATGTCGCGTGTTCGTCAATCGCCCGTGGTTGCGACCGCCACCGGACGGTAGTGAGGATTCTCGCGCACGATCAGCGCGGCGGCGTTGTTCGAGCGCGGATCGCTGATGTGATCGTACAGGATGCCGCGCGGCTTGAACCCGTTGCGGATCTGCATGCTCAGCGTCGGATCGTGGATTTTGCCCTGCCAGACGTGCAGCACGTACTGCGCGATCGTGAGGTGCGTGTTGTGTACGTAGTTGGGCATCAGCGCGCCGGCGATTTCGCCGCGCAGGTTGAGCTGGCGCACCAGGCGATGACGCGCATCGTACAGCCGCCGACCGATGCGCAGGCCGCGATAATTGGGATGAACGCTGACATCCGCACCGTACAGCCACTCACCGTTCGGATCGTGGTTGGTCAGCCAGCCGTGCGCGATCGCCTCGATAAAACGATGCTGCGTATGTTCAAAATCAAAGTTGGTGCGGAAGGTGCTCGTCGCACCGATCACGATATCGCGCCCTTCGGTGTGCAGAATGGCGACGAACTGCCCTTCCGGGAATAATTCGAGGTGTTTGCGGTATTTGGCTTCGGTGAACAGTTCCGAGTCGTCCAGCGTGGGGAAGACGAGGCGCTGCAGGCGTGCCAGCGCTTCGATATGCTTTTCCTGGGTGTTGGTGACCGTCACATGGACATGTGCAGGGTCAAGCGCGTGCGGTATCATACGAACACCCCCGTGAAGACCGTTTTCAACTCCATGTACTCCAGCAGGCCCTCCGAACCGCATTCGCGGCCCAGCCCGGACATTTTGATCCCCCCGAACGGCGCTTCCGGCGCGCTCGGCAGCCAGTCATTGACCGCGACCATACCGACCTCCAGCCCTTCAACCATGCGCGTCATGATGTTGATATTGCTGGTCTGCACGTAGGCAGCCAGCCCGTACTCCAGCGAATTGGCCATCGACAGCACCTCCTCTACGTCGCTAAAGGGGATGACGGGCAGCACCGGCCCGAAGATCTCCTCCCCGTAAATGCGCATTCCCGGCTGCACGCCCATCAGGACGGTGGGCTGGTAGAAGTAACCGCGCGGATGAGCGGCGCGCGCGCCGCCCGTCAGCACCTCGACGCCGGCCTGCGCGGCCTCGGCCACCAGCGCCTCGACGCGGTCGCGCTGGCGGGCGTTGATCAGCGGGCCGACGTCCGTGCTCTCGTCCAGCCCGCTGCCGACTTTCATCGCTTTCGCCAGCGTGGCCACGCGGTCGGTGTACTCCTCGACGATCTGCGAGTGGACGAAGAAACGCTGCGGCGCGATGCACACCTGCCCGTTGTTGCGGAATTTGAACTGGATCGACTCGCGCGCGGCCCGTTCGACATCGACATCCGGGAAGATGATCGTCGGGGCATTGCCACCCAGTTCCAGCGCCAGCCGCGTCACCGTGCGCGAGGCGCCGTCCATGAGCAGCTTGCCGACGCGGGTGCTGCCGGTGAACGAGATCTTGCGCACGCGCGGATCGTCGAGCATGACCTGGCCCATCGGTTCCGGTTCCCCGTTGATGACGTTGAGCACGCCGGGGGGCAGGCCGGCCTCCATCAGCGCGTAGGCGTACAGCATGGCTGAACGCGGCGTGTATTCCGAGGGGCGGCCCACGACGGTGTTGCCCGCTGCCAGCGCGGCGGCCCAGGCGCGGGCCGGGTTGTAGACCGGGAAATTCCACGCCGTGATCACGCCGATGACGCCCATCGGCTGGTACAGGGTGTGAATGCGTTTGGCGGGGTTTCTGGAGGGGATGATGCGCCCGTAGGCGCGTTTGCTTTCTTCAGCGAAGTATTCGAGGAAATTGGCTCCGGTGTTCCACTCACCGCGGGCTTCCCGCAGCGGCTTGCCCGATTCTTCCACCGTGATCCGGGCCAGCTCTTCAATCCGGGCGCGGATCCAGGTGGCGGCGCGGATCAGGATCTCGGCGCGCTCGTAAGGCGTCTTGCGCGACCACGGCGGGAACGCGGACGCCGCGGCATCGACGGCGGCGCGGGCATCGCGCGCATTGCCGAAGGGCAGCACGCCGATGACCGCTTCTGTCGCCGGGTTGATCAGATCCCAGGTTCCACCGTCGGCAGCATCCACCCACTCGCCGTTGATCAACTGCTTGAACGGGTAATTCATCGACTGGCCTTTTAACCAAAAAACGACTTACAGTCCGCGCGGCCAGCGGCCAGCGCGCTTGTAGGTCGGCAGGGTAAAAACATCAAGATACTGCCATTCTAACGCAAAAGCATTACAAGATCTATTACGGCAGTTCGCCGCCGCCTCGATCGCCGCTCGCTGCCGGCGCATCGTCCGCTTCAGCCGGATGGGCGGATCCACCCGGCTGAAGCGTGGCGGAGACGGAGCGGGCCTAACGCAGCGACAGGCTCTTGGTCGCGATCCGATCGGCGGCCAGCGCGGCGAAATCATCGAGCGACATGGCTCCCAGGTCGTCATCGGTGCGCAGGCGCACGCTGACCGTGCCCGCCGCCTCATCGCGGTCGCCCATGATCAGCAGGTAGGGGATGCGCCGCTCGCGTCCGACGGCGATCTTGGCCCCCATGCGCGCCTTGCTGGCATCGATCTCGACGCGCATGCCGAGGGTCTTGAGGCGGGCCGCCACCTGCTGCGCATACGGGATGTTGCGATCCGTGATCGGGATCAGCAGCGCCTGCACCGGGGACAGCCAGAGCGGAAAATCGCCGCCGAAGTGCTCGATCAGGATGCCGACGAAGCGCTCGATGCTGCCGAACAGCGCGCGGTGGATCATCACCGGGCGCTGGCGGCTGCCATCTTCGGCGACGTATTCCAGTTCGAAGCGGTTGGGCAGGTTGTAATCGACCTGCACCGTGCCGAGCTGCCATTCGCGCTTGAGCACATCGCGGATGACGAAGTCGAGTTTGGGGCCGTAGAAGGCCGCTTCCCCGGCTTCGACGGTGTGCGGCAGGTTGAGTTCCTGGCAGGCCTGGATGATCGCGCCCGTCGCGCGTTCCCACAGCGCATCATCGCCGACGTACTTGTCGCTTTCCGGATCGCGCACGCCGACGCGGGCGCGGAACTCCGTCAGGCCGAGGATGCCGACGACGTGCTGGAACAGGCGGACGACATCCTTGAATTCCGTCAGCAGTTGATCCGGCGTGACGAACAGATGGGCATCGTCCTGGGTGAAGCCGCGCACGCGCGTCAGGCCGCCCAGCTCGCCCGATTTCTCGTAACGGTAGACCGTGCCGAATTCGGCATAGCGGATCGGCAGATCGCGGTAGGAATGCATCTCGCTCTTGTAGATCATGATGTGATGCGGGCAGTTCATCGGCTTGAGCATGAACTCCTCGTCATCCACCTGGATCGGCGCGTACTGGCTGGCCTTGTAATACGGGTAGTGGCCGCTGGTCTTGTACAGGTTCAGATTGGCGATGTGCGGCGTGACGATCGGCTGGTAGCCGCTTTCCACCTGCAGGCCGCGCAGCCAGCGTTCCAGCGTATCGCGGACGACCGTGCCGGCGGGCTTCCACAGCGGCAGCCCCTTGCCCACCAGCGGGCTGAAGGTGAACAGATTGAGCTTTTCGCCCAGCACGCGGTGATCGCGCTTTTTCGCTTCTTCCAGATTGTGCAGGTATTCGCGCAGTTCTTCCGGCGTCTCGAACGCGGTGCCGTAGATGCGGGTGAGCTGGGGGTTTTTCTCATCGCCGCGCCAGTAGGCCCCGGCGGGCGGTTTGAAGGTCACGCTGATCGCATCCGGGTTGATCTCGCGCGTGTTGGCGACGTGCGGCCCGCGGCACAGATCGGTGAACGTGTCCTGGGTGTAGAAGGTGATCCGCTCGGCGGGGGCGGCGATCGGGTTGCCGTTTTCATCGACGCGCCCGTTGGCCAGGTCACGGATCAGCTCCAGCTTGAACGGCTGGTCTTTGAACTGTTCCATCGCCTCGGCGGGCGTCACCTCGCGCAGGATGAAATCGTGTTCACCGCGGATGATCGCTTTCATCCGGTTTTCCACCCACGCCAGATCGTCCTCGTTGATCGGGCGCGGCAGTTCGAAGTCGTAGTAGAAGCCGTCTTCGATCGGCGGGCCGATGGCGATGTGCGCGTTCGGGAAGCGCTCCAGCATCGCCTGAGCCAGGATATGCGCCGTCGAGTGGCGGATCCGGTACAGGTGGGTCTCTTCGTAGCGTTCGGGCATGAGAATGGGTGCTCCAGGTTTCAGATCACGGCGACCAGTATACCGAATTCGCCGGACAGGTAAACCAACAAAGGCGCCGCTGCTGCCGCGCCCTGAGGGAGTAAGCGCTGATCGATGCTGCGGCTAGACGGTATCGACCCGGAGGACTTCAGTCAGCACGACCGCGGCGACTTCGGCGGTGGCGCGCTTGCTCGTCTGGCTGTAAGTCGAGCCGGGCTGCTCTTCGACGCCTTCCTCATCGGTCACCTGGGTGAAGATCGTGCCGAAGGTGTCGAGGGCGAGCAGGTTGTCGATCGTATCTTCGATGATGTCGCGATCGAGGCTGGGGACGACGACGTGCGGGGTTTCGAACGCGGCGTAGCGCGCCGGCGGCACATCGTTCAGCGTTTTGCTGACCTCGAACGTCAGATCCATCTGGCGCATCAGGTAGGGCGGGGTGCAGAACATGGCTGTGTAATAGACGCCGTTTTCCATCTCGACGATGACATCGCAGGCGTCCGACTCCCCATCATCATACAGTTCGATCCAGATGCGACGTGGAATCAAAACATTCAGAACTGCACTCATCGTGATCTCAACCTTCACTCAACTGACCGGCTGGCGCGATAGACTGGCAGAAGGCCGTCTACAGGTTGCAGCGACCCGGCCGCCGTATACTGTAATGATCGATAACTGCTGTCAGCATAGTTCAGATCGGATCAGAAAGTCAAGCGGGTGGATCCGGGCGGGCAGGGCTATCGCATCAAATTGGGCAGAGCAACTCCAACAAGAAAGTATCATCGAGTGCGGCACGGAAACGTTTCCGTTTCAGGCTCTGTT
>DAOUBU010000005.1:0-69085 GCA_034432395.1 Anaerolineae bacterium | reverse complement strand
GCTGCATTTCCTGGCTTTTGCCATGATTATGCTGCATCGCTTTGTCCATACGTTCGCTTTTTGTCTTTAAAGTGCCTAACACGCTCTAGCGCGTTTCTCGTCAAGGCGCCGCCATTCCAGTGCATCACCGAATTCACGCTCAATCTGTTCCCTCTGACTGTACAGACGGTCAAAGTAGTGCTTATTCTGTTGTTTGTCGCCCACATCAATGTAAACCTCGACAGCGGCCGAGTCTTTCCAGATCAGGTAATTGTAGACGATCCCGCTGACGCCAGTGCTGATCGACAGAAAGTGATCGGTTGAAGGTGAGCGATTCATCCCTAACTTAGTCCGCTCTTTGCTGCGCTCCAATAACTGCTCCCAGAATTCGACTCGCAGTCTGTGTCGTTCCTTCAGCTCACCGGCTTGGATCTCCTTCTTCGCCGCACCCAGTTCGCGCAGTGACTGTTCCGGGCCAGCGCGAAGTGTAAATAAGGGAGCATAGGGAGAGTCGCCGATCCGGATCGCCTGCAGCGTGACCAGGTAGAAACCGTATTCCTGACCGGTGACCTCATTCAGCCAGTCGATGACACGCTCGTGCTCAACCCGTACCTCACCGACGATCCAGATGGCAGTTTTCGCTTCCAGATTGACCATATACGTCAGCAGCTTACCGAGATGATCGTGATCTGTCCGTTCAAGCTGGTTCTCGATGATCACGCGATTGCCATTGTCATCCTGACAGACCAGATCGACGATGAAACTTCCAACCTGTTTCTCGCGTTCAAGGACAGTCAGCGTGAACCCCAGACGATCGGTCAATGCATCGATGTTCTCGGCAAGCCATTTGGTGAAATTGTTCGCTTCATGAGGAAATGCAGTGCGCAGCGGAACAATTTCGATCTTGGCCATCGATATTGACATTGCATCCGCCCTCTCCACTTTGTTGCTTCAGAACTGCTCCAGAAAACGCAGGTCGTTGCCCCAGAAGTAGCGGATGTCCTCGATGCCGTGTTTGAGCATGGTGATACGCTCCGGCCCCATGCCGAAGGCGAAGCCCGACCACTCCGCCGGGTCGTAGCCGCCGTTGCGCAGCACGGTCGGGTGCACCATGCCGCTGCCCGCGATCTCCAGCCAGCCAGTGTATTTGCACAACCGACAGCCCTTGCCGCCGCACAGGAAGCACTCGACGTCGATCTCCATGCTCGGTTCCGTGAAGGGGAAGTACGAGGCGCGGAAGCGCACGCTGACCTGCTGGCCGAACATCGCCCGGGCGAACTCGGCGATCGTGCCTTTCAGATCGCTCATGTGGATGTGACGCCCGATCGCCAACCCCTCGACCTGATGGAACTGGATCTCCGAGCGCGTCGTGATCTGCTCGTAGCGGTAGCACATGCCGGGCAGGATGACGCGGATCGGCTGCGTCCCGTTCTGTCCCAGCTCGCGCATGGCGCGGATCTGCCCCGGTGAAGTGTGCGTGCGCAGGATGATGTTCGGGCGCGTGGTGTGGAAGGTGTCCTGCATATCGCGCGCCGGGTGATGCGGCGGGATGTTGAGCAGCGTGAAGTTGGTGTCGTCGTCCTCGACATCGCGGCTGCGGTAGACCTGGAAGCCCATGCGCGCCCAGATGGCGTAGAACTCGCGCAGCGTCTGCGTTGAAGGATGCAGCCCGCCCCGCGCCCGCGCTCGCCCCGGCAGGGTGATATCGATCGCGCCGCCCGCCAGATCGGCGGCCAGCTCCTGCGCCTGCACCAGCGCCTCGCGCTCGGCATACGCGCTGAGCAGCGCCTCTTTGATCTCATTGGCCCGCTTGCCGAAGGCGGCGCGTTCCTCTTTGGGGAGCGCGCCGACCCCGCGCAGCAGTTCCGTCAGCCGGCCTTTTTTGCCGGTGAACCGGCTCTCCCAGTCGTGCAGCGCCTGCGATGAATTCACCTCGTCGAGCGCGGCCAGCGCCTCTTGCAGCAGTATCTCCAGCGTCTCCACGGATTGCCCTCCATGCTGTCCAATAAAAAAGCGCCCGCATCCCCATCGCTCAAGGGACGCGGGCGCAGCGATCGCCCACGCGGTACCACCCCTGTTGACGGACGATCCCGCCGGGATCGCCGCCCACCTCGAAGCCGGGTCACGTCCGGCGGACGGCTGAAGCTACTGACTGCACCCCACCGATCGGCGGATGCCGTTCACCTCAGCGGCTCAGGAGCGAATTCTGCGGGCGCAGTTCCGATCGCGGCTTGCAGCCTGCGGCCTGCGACTCTCTGGCGGCGCGTGCCCGCACACGGTCTCCGTCACAGCCTTATGGACTCAAGTATAGCGGGACTGCGCCGTTTTCAGCAAGGCGCAGCCGCTCGCACGGCGTCGGCAGCCAGCCCGCCGCGCTGCAGCGCACCTGCTCGGCCAGAAAATCCAGCCAGCCGGGGTGATCGTTCAGACAGGGCGCGAAGAGGAAATCCTCCGGGCAGCCGCCGCCATCGGCGAACTGATTGCGCCCCTCGTTGCCCAGCTCGTCGAGCGTCTCCAGGCAGTCGGTGACGAAACCGGGCGAGAAGACCAGCGGCCGCCGGACGCCGCGCTCGTGCAGCCCTTCCAGCACCTGATCGGTGTACGGCTGAAGCCACGGCTCTGGCCCGAAGCGCGATTGAAAGCTCAGCGTCCACTGATCGGCGCGCCAGCCCAGGCGTTCGGCCAGCAGCGCCGCCGTGCGCTCGCACTGCGCGCGATACGGATCGCCGGTGCGGACGTAGCGCTGCGGGATGCCGTGGAAGCTGAGCACGTAGTGATCGGGCGGCGGATCGTGCTGCTCGATCAGCGCCTGCAGATGATCGGCCATTGCGGCGATATAGCCGGGCGCATCGTAATACGGCTCGACGAAGCGCAGCGTCGGGATGTCGCGTTTGCGCCCGTGGAACAGCGGGCAGCGCCGCCCCGCCGCAGCGCGGTAGGCCGCATCGTACACCGACGCTGTCGTCGTCGAGGAGTACTGCGGGAACATCGGCAGGACGACGATCCGGTCGATCCCCTCGGCCTCCAGCGTCGCGATCGCGCTGCGCATGCTCGGCTCGCCGTAGGTCATGCCGAGCACGACGCGGTAAGCGTCGCCCAGCCTGGCTTGCAGCCCGTCCGCCTGACGCTGCGAGTAGACCAGCAGCGGCGATCCCTCCGGCAGCCAGATGCGCCGGTACAGCCGGGCCGACCGGCGCGGTCTGAAGGTCAGGATGATGCCGCGCAGGATCGGCTGCCAGACGAGCGGGTGATAATCGATGACGCGCATATCGGAAAGGAACTGCTGCAAATACCGGCGGAGCGCGCGCGGGGTCGGCTCATCCGGCGTGCCCAGTTGGGCGACGACCACGCCGATCCGGCGCGGTGATGCGGACGACAGCATAGGCAGTTTGATCCCAGTCGATCTGTGTTCGAAACGATGGCACTATTCTCCACAAATCTACAAAAATCTCAATAGAATCTCCGTAAATCGCCGGATGATCCGGGATTCAAAAAAACTGGCGCTGAACCGACGTTCAGCGCCAGGTCTCCAGATGGGTCTTGAGGGCGGCCAGGAAGCGATCCGCCGCCGCGCCGTCCGCCAGCCGGTGATCGAACGTCAGCGTCACATACAGGCACGGTCGGATGGCGATCGCATCGTTTCCAGCGGCATCGGTCACGACCCGGACGCGCTTCTCCAGCGCGCCGACGCCCAGGATCCCCGCCTGCGGCTGGTTGATGATCGGCGTCGCCAGCAGGCTGCCGCTCACCCCGTGATTGGTGATCGTGAACGTGCCGCCCGTCGTCTCGCCCGGCTGAAGCGCCCGGCTGCGCGCCCGCGCAGTGAGATCGTTGAGCGCCCGCGCCAGCCCGATCAGATTGCGATCGCCCGCATCCCGGATCACCGGGACGATCAGCCCGTCCGGCACGGCCACGGCGATCCCCAGGTGGATGGCGCGGTTGCGGCGGATGCCCGCGTCCGTCCATGTCGCGTTGAAGATCGGCTCCGCTCGCAGCGCCTCGACAGCGGCGGCGGCGAAATAGGCTGTCAGCGTCAGGCGGACGCCCTCGGCGGCGAACGCGGCCTCGTGCGCGCGCTGATGCGCCAGCACCGCGCTCATGTCGATCTCGAAGACGGTCGTCACATGGGGCGAAGTGTGCTTCGACCGCACCATGTGATCGGCGATGGCGCGGCGGATGGCGGTCAGCGGCTCAACCTCCCCGGTCGGCGGTTCGGACGGGGTGGGCGGCGCGGGCGTCGGAACGGGGGGCGGCGCGGGTGTTGGGACGGGAGGCGGGGCGTACTCTTCGGATGGTTTGAACAGATCGCCGCTTCCGGGGCGCTCCCACGGCGGCACGTCGGCGCTGGACGCGGCGGACGGCGCGCGCCGCGCCAGATACGCCTCCACGTCCTTTTTGGTCACCCGACCGCCCTGCCCCGTCCCGGCGATCTGCGACAGGTCGAGGTTGTGCTCGGCGGCCATGCGCGCCACGACGGGCGTCACGTGCGGGCGCGAGCCGGTCGCGGACGCCGGGTCGGGAGGCGCGACCGGCGGCTCATCCGCGCCGGTGATGATCGCCAGCGTCGTCCCCCTGGCGACGGTCTGCCCGGCCTGAACGAGGATCGCCGTCAGCACGCCAGACGCCGGGGACGGGATCTCGGTTTCGACTTTGTCGGTTGACACTTCCAGCAGCGGCTCGAAGGCGGCCACCGTATCGCCGACCCGCTTCAGCCAGCGGCTGACCGTGCCTTCGACCACGCTCTCGCCCAACTGCGGCATGATCACTTCGGTGGGCATCGTCAATTCCCTCTGCGCAGCATCAGTAAGCGGCCAGGTCGCGGATCGCGGCGGCGATCGTGGTCGGGTTGGGCAGGTAGAATTCCTGCATGTCGTGGCTGAACGGCACGCCGGGGATGTCCGGGCCGGTCAGCCGGCGCACCGGGCCATCGAGCGCCTCAAACCCCAGATCGGCGATGACGGCAGCGATCTCCGCGCCGTAGCCCAGCGTGCGCGTATCCTCATGGACGATCAGCGCCTTGCCGGTCTTGCGGATCGAGGTCAGGATCGTCTCGGTATCCAGCGGCAGCAGGGTGCGCAGGTCGATCACCTCGACGTCGATGCCCTCCGCGGCCACCTGTTCGGCGGCGATCGCGGCGTAGTGCGCCATCATGCCGTAAGCGAACACGGACAGATCCCGTCCCTGGCGGGCGATGCGCGCCGGGCCGATCGGGATCAGGAAATTCGGATCGTCGGTCACCTCGCCCTTGATCGCCCGGTAGCCCTTCTTCGGCTCGAAAAAGAGCACCGGGTTCGGGTCGCGCACCGCGCTCTTGAGCAGGCCGCGCGCGTCCTCCGGCGTGGAGGGGATGACGATCTTGAGGCCGGGCACATGAGCGAAGAACGCCTCCACGCTCTGGCTGTGATACAGCCCGCCGCCCACCCCGCCGCCGTAAGGCGCGCGGATCGTCAGCGGGACGCGCCACGCCCCGGCAGAGCGGTAGTACAGTTTGGCCGCCTCGTTGACGATCTGGTTGAAAGCGGGGTGGATGAAATCGGCGAACTGGATCTCGCAGATCGGGCGCAGGTCGGTCAGCGCGCAGCCGATGCCGACGGCCACGATCGAGAGTTCCGCCAGCGGCGTATCGATGACGCGATCCGGGCCGTACTTCTCGTACAGCCCCTGCGAGGCCCGGAAGACGCCGCCGCGCGGGCCGACGTCCTCCCCGGCCAGGAAGACGCGGGGATCGCGGGCCAGTTCTTCATCCATGGCCAGCCGGATGGCATCGATCAGGGTCATCTGGGCCATGTCAGTCCTCCAGCGGCGCGTAGACGGGGAACAGGGCGGCTTCGCCCGGCGGCAGCGGCTCGGCCTCGACGCTGGCCTGCGCCTCATCGACTTCGGCGCGGGCGCGCGCGTCGATCTCGGCGGCCTGCGCCTCGTTCAGGACGCCGTCGGCGATCAGGCGCGCGCCGAAGGTGACGATCGGATCGCGCGCCTTCCACGCTTCGACCTCATCCCGGCTGCGGTACGAGCGGTCGTCATCATCGGAGGAGTGCGGCGTCAGCCGGTAGACGCGCGCCTCGATCAGCGTCGCGCCTTCGCCCGCGTAGGCCCGTTGGACGGCGGCGTGCATCGCATCATACACCGCCAGCGGATCCAGCCCGTCCACGCTCACCCCGGCCACGCCGTAAGCCGCCGCGCGATCGGCGACGCTGGGCACGGCCATCTGCCGCTGGACGGGGACGGAAATGGCGTAGGTGTTGTTCTGCACCAGGCAGATGAACGGCAGCCGGTGGACGCCGGCCCAGTTCATCCCCTCGTGCCATTCCCCCTGGCTGGTTGACCCCTCGCCCAGGCAGGTCAGCGCCAGCCGCGGGTGCGTCGGATCTGCCGGATCGACCAGGCCGAGGCGCTGTTTGTACTGGATGGCGAAGGCCAGCCCGGCGGCTTCGGGAACCTGCGTGGCCACCACGGCGCTGCCACTGATCACGTTGCGATCGCGCAGGCTGAAATGATACGGCATCTGCCGCCCGGCGCTGCTGGGATCGCTGGCGCGGCCCATCAAGGACGCCAGATGCTCGCGCGGGGTGTAGCCCAGCGCCAGCATCAGCGTGAGATCGCGGTAGTACGGATGAACGTAATCGATGCCGCGCTGAATGGCGAACGCGGCCCCGACCTGGGCCGCTTCGTGCCCCATCGCGCTGACGTGAAAGACGATCCGGCCCTGACGGTGCAGCGCCCAGGCGCGCTCGTCCAGCCGACGGCTGCGCACCATGAGCGTGTACATGTCCACCAGCGCGTCCCGGCTCAACTGCGCGGACGGGCGGTTATCCACTGGATTGTTCAAAACAAACAACTCCTTCTTTCATAAAACAGAAACGATCTATTCCGGAAGGCTGGCCGGCGCTTCACCGGCTGCGATCGATTATACGCCGCTTCATCCGCCCGGCGCTCAATCGATATTTGGCAAATATCACAAACTTATCCCAAGTTTGGGATATCATGGGATTATGAACCGTTGAAGCCTTGTGATTACCCACAGCCAACCGGGGTGCCGTCAAGACAAACTTAAGGCAAACACTGGCTGTACCCGATTGAGGGCGACTGAGTTATGATGAGGGGGACAAGACCGCCGATGTCATCAACCCGATGCTCACTTTTTTCTGCCCCAACTGCTGGAACCGGATCGCCGAGGACGCCGCCCAGTGCCCGCACTGCGGATACGCGCTCAGCGCTGCGGCTTCCCTGTCTTACGAGGAACGGCTGGTGCTGGCGCTGCGGCACTCGGTGACCGAGTACCGGGTCACAGCGGCGCGCATCCTCGGCCAGCGCGGCGCCGCGATCGCGCTTCCGGAGTTCAGGCGCATCATCGAGACCGAACGCGATTATTACCTGCTGCGCGCCGTGCTCTATGCGCTGCTGAACATCGACAGCCCGCAGAGCGCGGAGCTGCTGACAGCGGCGACCCGGCATCCTTCCCGGTTGGTCTCCCGGCTGGCGCACCGACTGGCCGATCGGATCGCGTCGGATGCATCCGTCCGCCAGGGCGATCAGGGCGATGCCGTGCCCGGCGGGATCCCCCACAGGTAGATCGGGCCGGCGGTGCTGTACAGCAGCAGCAGACGCTGATCGAGCGTCCACTCCGCGCGCACGATCGGGGCATCGACCGGCAGATCGGCGCGGGGGATGGTCTGCTCGCTGATCGCGCTCGCGTTCCACAGCGAGACATGGCCGCGCACGGCGGTCAGATCGGCGGCCAGCGCCGTGGTGATGAGCAGATCGTCGGCGGTGAATGCGGCGGACACGCGCGACCCGACCACGTCGGGCAGCCGGCCCGCCAGCGCCAGCGAAGCGCTGTCCCAGACGTTGAGGCCGTTGGCCGCCCCGCCGGCCAGGATGAGCCGGCCATCGGGCGAAAAGCGGACGATCTCCGCCGGGCCGCCCGTATCGAGCCGGCGTTCGCCACCCTCGCTGAGGTTCCAGATGCGGGCCTCGCTGGTCGTGCCCAGCGCGATGCGCGCGGCATCGGGATCGGGGGCCAGCACCAGGACATCGCCGCCATCCAGCGTCAGCTCCGCCGCTGCGGTGCGCGCGCGCCAGTCCCACAGCCGGGCCGCCGCCCCATCGGCGCTGATCAGGCGTTCGCCATCGGGGGAGAAGGCCAGCGCCGCGATGGGCAGGCCGCCGCCGGGGATCGTCACCAGGGCGGTGCGCTCCGCCAGATCCCAGACGCGGATCGAGCCGTCCTGGCCGCCGACGGCGAACCAGCCCGCATCGACCGCGAACGTCCAGGTGGCAGGCGCGCTGTGCGCCGTCAGCGTCGTGATCTCAGCGCCGGTTTCGGCGTCGATCACGGTGACGATCAGCGCGTCGTTCACGCGCGCCGGGAGATAGATCTCCGTCTTGTCCGGCGAATAATGCACCGTGAGCGCTTCGTAGCGCGAGGTCTGCCAGACGCGCTGACCGGTGAGCAGATCCCAGGCGGTCAGCCAGTCCGTCGTCAGGCCGACCAGGCGCGTCTCATCGGGCGAAAGCGCGGAGGCGAACACCGTCGCGGCGGGCGGCGGCGGATCCAGCCGACCGATGAACGCGATCTGATGCACGTTGTCCGGCGTGATCGGCTCGCGCGCCTCGCTGAAGAGCGGGGCTTGCAGCGTCGGCGGGATGCGCGTCAGGACGAACGACTCGGGCGTGGTTCCGCCGCCGTCCGACGGCCCCTGCCCGCAGGCGGCGCTGAGCAGAAGGACGAGAAAAAACAGGGGCAGACGGCGCATCAATACACCCGCTGCGCTTCCAGTTCCTCGCGCAGGGCGAGGTAGCTGTTGTAGCGCGTCTCGGAGATCTGCCTGGCCTCGACCGCGGCGATGACGGCGCAGCCCGGTTCATCGCGGTGGGCGCAGTCGGTGAACCGGCACTGCGGGACGAGCGCGGCGATCTCCGGAAAATAGGCATCGAGTTCGGTCGGCTCCACATCCCAGATCGCCAGCGTGCGCAGCCCCGGCGTATCGGCGATGTAGCCGCCATCCGCCAGGCGCACCAGTTCGCTGTCGCGCGTGGTATGCGTGCCTTTATCCCAGTATTCGCTGATCGCGCGCACCGCCCGCCCCAGATCGGGCTGGATCTGGTTGAGCAGGCTGGTCTTGCCGACGCCGGACGGGCCGGTGAATACAGAGAGGTGACCGCGCAGCAAGTCGCGCAGCGTCTCCACCCCCTGGCCGGTGACCGCGGAGGTGTAGTGTACGGGGTAGCCGATCTTTTCGTAGATGGCGAAGCGCCGTTTGATCAGGCGCAGATCGGTGGGCGATTCGATCAGGTCGATCTTGTTGACGATGATGTGCAGGTGATCGCGCGGGATGCCGGCCTTCTCGCCGATGACGAGGAATTTATCGAGCAGGCGCGGAGAAGGGAACGGGTGCGCGGCGGCGAAGACGAACAGCGCCTGATCCGGGTTGGCGATGATCACCTGTTCGCGTTCTGGCGCGCCCGCGCCGCGGCTGCCCTCGGTGCGCGCCGATCGGGAGATCACGGTTTTGCGCGGCTCGACCGCCTCGATCATGCCCTTATCATCGTCATGCGGCGCGAACGTGACTCGATCGCCGATGGCGACGATATCGGACGACTGCGCTTCCTCCAGCAGACGCCCGCGCAGGCGGCACATGTAAACCCTGCCGTCCGCCGCCTCCACCCAGAAGAAGCCGCTCATCTCTCTGACAACCAGACCGGTCTGCACCGGCTCGACCTGCTCCTGCAATCCATCCCCCGAAGCGCATCTGTATCCGCGCGCTGCCCGATGCAGCGCTGTGCGGCAACTTTAGATTGTACAGGAAAAAGTCGAATCGATGATCATCATCGCGCTGGCCCGGGCCAGCGCCGAGATCGGGTGGTCAGCGCGGAACAGGCAGAGCGCGATCGGCTACGCGACCGATACCCGCGCCTGCTCGACGGCGGTCTTCACCTCGGTTGTCGTGCGCTCCCCCTCTGGCTGGGCAGCGACCGGCTGGCTGGCGCGCGGCTCATCCAGCCGGCGGGTGATGCGGCGCAGCGTCGCGGCCATCATATCGAGCTGACGCCCCGGCACCGGCGCATTCGTCAGCAGAGGCGGCGCATCGACCGCGCTGGTCAGCCAGTCATGCAGAATGGAGACCATGTTCTGGTTGAACGTCCAGATCCCCTTGAAGCGCCGCTCGTGATCGGGGTCGGTGATCTGCGTCAGCTCTTCGGTCGCCAGCGCGCTGTAGCAATCCCCACCGTAGGCGACGATGAACCATTCCCGCGCCAGCCGATCCGTCGGTGACAGATAGACATAATGGATGTTCGGGATCGCCGGCGGGGTGATATCCGGCACGCCGAACACGTAGACCGACTCGGCGGTTTTCGCCATCCGCTCATAACGCGGGAGCTGTTTCATGAATTTGCTCATGTACTGAAATGCCGAGAACAGCCGGACGCGCATCCCATCGAGCAGGATCGCATTCTCGATCTCGTAACTGATCAGCGACATGGTGCGCCGATGGTTGATCACGGTGCTGGTTTTCTGCACGCGCTCAACCAGTTCGTAAACGGAAAACTGGGGGTCGATGACGTAGCTCATGGCGACTTCCATAGGAACTTTTTCTCATCTACCAGAGTAGGGATCATTGCAGAGTCTTTCGTAAGGTGCAAATGAGAACGCGGTGAAAGCGCACTTCTCCGACAAAGGCAAACCGTCGGGCAAGATCCAGACCGGATCGCGCGTCTGAGCGTATAATCAGGGATACTGATGAGTGAAGTGAACGAGGACAGAACCTTGAACGAGCGCACCCCCAATTCCGCCTCGCCGGAGACCCCGCAGGACGCACCGCCCGAAGCCCTGGCGCGGGCGCAGGCCATCCTGAATGAACCGCCAGCCCCCGGTGACCCCGATGTGATCGCCATCCCCCGGCACACGCTGAATTACGTGCTGATCGCGGTGACGTTTCTCGTCATCGGCGTCGTGCTGGGCGTGGTCGGCTACGATCGGCTGGCCGTATCGACCGAACAGCGCAACAGCGCCCTGATCGATCGCGCGGTAGCGACGGCTGTCGCCGCCATGCCGCGCGGGGTGGCCGCGGCCCCGACCGCCGATCCCAACCAGCGCTTCGAGGTGGAGGATGCGGGCAATCCGTCGCGCGGGCCGGCGGACGCGCCGATCACGCTGATCGAGTTCGGCGATTTCCGCTGCGGCTTCTGCCGCCGCTTCAACAACGAGACGCTCAACGTGCTGCTGGAGCAGTACCCGAACGAGGTGCGCTACGTCTTCCGCGATTACCCGATCCTGGGGCCGGATTCGATGGCGGCGGCGCTGGCTTCGGAATGCGCCGATGATCAGGGCAAATTCTGGGAATTCCACGACTGGGCCTACGAGAACCAGGCCAACCTGACGCGGGAGAATTTCCTGACCTTCGCCAGCGATCACGCGCTCGACGTCGAGGCGTTCACCGCCTGCCTGGACGACAATCCGCATCAGGCCGCCGTGCTGGCCGATTACGAAGCCGGCCAGAGCCTGAACGTGGGCGGCACGCCGACCTTTTTCCTCAACGGGCGGCGCATCATCGGCGCGCAGCCGCTGCGCGTGTTCCAGCAGGCGATCGAGGCCGAACTGGCCGCCATCCGCGGCGGCGAAACGGGGTCGTGAGCGATCGATCGCGGATAAACCGGGTCAGCAAAACGTCCGGCACTTTTAACGAGTGCCGGACGTTTGCTAATCCGTGGCAGTTTGCAGGAGTCGTTGTTGAGAGACAGCGACTTCTTGATAACTGGCATAAATCCAGCAAGTGCTTTTACTTTTTATGCACAAGCATCCAGCTTTAGAGTTATACTCTACACGTGTTTTTGACTTTGAAGGTTAGTCCGCCATGCCTATCAACTTCGAAGAAGTTCATCTTGGTTTTCTCGATGTTGTGACGTTAGAAGCGAATAATGGACAGGAATATCATGGAGCACTATTAGTAACAAATGACAAGACGCAGCCTTTAAGTTTTATTGGAACGGATCCCATCAGACCAACCATTTTTCAACAGATTCTGTATGGGAAGGTGTTTGTGCCTTATCTTCGAGATGAGGTGCTGGGAGCGAGACTCTTCAAGTCGTATAAAGGGACAATTGACGTTGTTTTCGTTCAACATCAGTCATTACTTAAGTTAAGAGGCGTGCTTTCTATGCCGGTTTGTTGGATTAACAAAGAAGCTTTGACTGAAACCGGAAATGGTCAAGAACCAATCACAGTACATTCTTTGTATCCGAACGATTTAAATTATTGCCGCGAAGTATATCAACATCTCCGAAACGTTCTGCAGAATGAAGTGCTTGAACCATTTGATCGGATCCGGATTGCGTTAAATGAGTTGAGAAAACACCCTCATTCTTCACTCAATAAGGAGTAGATGTCCAAGTGAAAAGAGATAGGCTGAACTATAACACTTGGGCTACCGAGCAAGATCTTCGCGTTTATACGCCGTTGAAATTTCCATTTCAGCCAGTCTTAACTGATAAAGACTCCGTTCATATCATTCAAGCTGCCGTCTCACCGGAGATTACAGTCCTCGATGAGACTGGATTGAAATCATCGACGTATGTCGTCGATGATTTCTCAATTCCAACTGTGTCTTACTTGGAATACGATTTCAAACATCGTTACTTCAAAAAACTCCGTTCACCTTTTAGTGATCCGAGCAAAAAATCAGGCTCTTCAGCAGAAACAAACTGGAGATCGCGCGGCATCATCGGACTAGTGACTCAGGATGATGCCAAAGACTCGTCATTCTCAATAACTGACGCGCTGTTCTTCATCCTGTCTCCTTCAACTTTAATTCAGAATGCACGTGATCTCGCAACCCCTCATCAACTTTATGATTACCAAAAAAAGGGAGTTGAATTTTTACTCAATCATAACAGTGCACTTCTTGGCGATGATATGGGTACTGGAAAGACAGTCATGTCGATCGTCGCACTGAGAAGATTATTTCAGCTTGGGCAAATCCGTCGCGCTCTGATCGTGTGCCCAGTTGCAGTGATAACTCAATGGCAAGAGCATCTGGAGTCCTGGGCGAGCGAGATTTCCGAATATGCAGTCGTCGTGCGAGGAAAAGGCCGGCATCAATTATGGCATTCTCGAAATGCCGTTTTCATCACGAATTATGAGACGCTCTCCCGGGACATAGCTGACACAGACTTAAGCGAATTACCCAAATACGATCTGATCATTTTAGACGAAGCACACCGAGTCAAGAATCACAAAACAAAGAAGTTCCATGCCGTGGAACGCCTCTCTCGCTCAGCCCGTTATCGGTGGGCTTTAACGGGCACGCCGCTCCAAAATCGAATCTCAGAACTTCAAACATTATGCCTGATTTTGCGCCCCGACCAACATAAAGTCATACAAAAGATTGAAAGCGCGGAACAACTGCGCGACTACATCGCCCCATTCTTCCTTCGTCGAACCAAAGCAGAAGTTCTCAAGGATTTGCCTGAGAAGACGCATCAAGATCTCTGGTTGAAACTGAGCAAACGACAGCATGAAGCATATATAGCAGTAAGTAACGGGTTTATAGATTATCTCCGTCAAGTTACACCAAATACCTCAAAATTTGAATATACAAATGTTGTGTTTGCAAAGTTACAAAAATTGAAGCAGATCTGCAATTTTGAACCCGAAACGCTAATCAGTCCTAAGATCGACGATCTGTTAGAAAGATTAAGAGAAATACGCGATACAGGTTCGAAAGCTCTGGTTTTCTCTCAATTTGTTGAAGAAGGGGTGGACAAAATTGTCAAAGCACTTGGCGAAGCACTTGGCGAGCAAAGTTGCGCGGTAATCAAGGGTGGCCAAAGTGACAATGAGCGCCAGGGACAGATCGCCCGCTTCAAACGGAATCCAGACACTTACGTACTCGTCGCATCGGTCAGAGCAGCCGGAGAAGGCCTCAATCTGACGGAAGCCAATTATGTGTTTCACTTCGATCACTGGTGGAATCCTTCCACAATGAGACAGGCAGAAGATCGTGCTCACCGCAGAGGTCAAGTACGGGCGGTCACGGTCATGTCATATTGGATGTCGCAGACTATTGATGAAAATATATATAATCTACTTAAAGAAAAACAGGAACTCTTTAATTTAGTAATTGATGGGCTTGGTAATAATATGTCTATAGTCAATCAGTTCACACCTGAAGAATGGATTAAAATTCTTAGCAGCACTGATAAGAATCTTTCACCCAAGAGACATACCTCAAAGCGCGGCCAGCCAGCAGGTCAGCTCAGTATTCATGATATTCGTATGGCCCTGTACAACTTACCTCCAAGGCTTTTTGAAGAGTTCGTAGCCGATATCCTTCAGGCAATGAACTATCGGAACGTGCGCGTAGTGGGTGGTGCAGGGGATGGCGGCATCGATATTCGAGCGCGAACGACAGACAATGAAGTTGTAGCTGTTCAATGTAAACGTTGGTCTCAACCTGTTCAACCCGATACAGCGCGTGACTTCTATGGCGCGCTCCAAGCTGAGGGTATCAAACATGGCATACTCATCACTAGCAGCGATTTCACTGATTCATGTCAGCAATATATGCGTTTAACGAATATCAAATTTCTGAACGGCTATGAACTTGCCAAACACGCACAAAAATATGATGTCACTATCCCTGAAATCAGTTAAAAGCAATCGTACCGCACCACATTTAACGAGCGGATGATTTACCCTTTCCATCAACCATACTTTTTGACACAGCGCCGGACGGCTTGCGACCGTCCGGCGCTGCGTTTCTCTGCGCGGATTGCAGCTACCCCCGCTTCGGGAAGCGGGAGAGCACGACCGCCGGTTCCGGCAGGGTGTATTTATCCCCGGTGGCCAGCCGCGACGGATCGGCGGCTTTGGCCCGCGCCGCGCCGCAGAACACCGCGATCGGTGACCCCTCGGCGGTGTACTCCTCATTGATATACGCCTGGCCGAGCTGATAGCCGTCGCTGTCGAGACTGCACGAGGTGACGAACCCGATCACCCGGCCTTTGCGATCGAGCACCGGATCGCCGGGGTGCGGCGGACGCACGCCCTTCTGCTCCATGCGGAAGCGCACGATCTCCGCGCGGCGCTGCGCCTCTTTCGCGATGAAGGCCGCCTTGCCGACGAAAAACGGCTTCCACAGTTTGACATACGCGCCAAAGCCGGCATCCGCCGGGTTGAGCCGGTGCTCCCCGCCCAGCTCATGGCCGTAAAGCGGCAGACCGGCCTCGGTGCGCAGGCTGTCGCGCGCGGCCAGCCCGCACGGTGTCGCCCCGGCGTTGATCAGATCGCGGAACAGCTCGGCGGCATGCGCCGGGTGGACGAAGATCTCGTAAGCGATGCGTTCGCCGGTGTAGCCCGTCCGGCTGATGATGACGTCATACTCGTGCGAGCCGCGCAGCGTCGCGCGCGTCACGCCGGCCCACGCCAGCCCGCCGACGCGCGCCTTATCCGCCTCGACGAGCAGCGTTTGCAGCACGGCCTTCGCCCCCGGTCCCTGCAGCGCGATATCGACGCGCTGATCTCTGCCGGACGACTCCGCGCGCAGGTCGCGCAGGCGGACGCGATCGCCGAAGACGGCGCGCCGATCCGGCTGATCGGCGTCGATGCGCACGCGCCCTTCCAGCACAGCATTGAGCCAGGCCCAGTTCTTGTCGTTGTTGCTGGCGTTGACGACGACGAGGAATTCCTCCGTCCCCAGCCGGTAGATCATCAGATCGTCGAGCGGCACGCCGTCCACATCGAGCAGATAGGTGTAATGCGAGTCGCCCACGGCCAGGCCGTGCACGTCGTTGGTCGTCACCGCATCGAGGAAGGCGGCGGCAGCCGGGCCGCTGACGTCGAAGACGCCCATGTGCGTCACGTCGAAGACGCCGACGCCCGTGCGCACCGCGGCATGTTCCTCGGACACGCTGGAATACCACAGCGGCATCTCGTAGCCGGCGAACGGGGCCATTTTGGCTTTGTGTTCCAGATGCAGCGCGTGGATAGGCGTGCGTTTGAGCGGGGCATCCGCCGGCTCCGTCCAGGTGAAGACGGGCAGCGCATCGCCGAACGTCCGCCCGCGCGCGCCGATGAAGTACGGTTTGAGCGCGATAGCCGCCGTCTCGTCCTGCCAGTCCGCCATCAGCGTGGACGGATCGACCGGGCCGACGATCTGGACGTCCACCGGGCCGGGGACTTTGGCATACGGATCGGCGGCGTCGATGATCGTGAAGCCGTCGGAGAGCGCGCGCAGCCACTGCGCCGCGCGGACGTGATCATCGACGTGCAGCAGATAGGTCTCGCCGGCCCGCTGAACGACGCCCCGCGCGATGACGCCGCCGCGCTCATCGAGGATGCGCGTCGGCTGCTGCGCGCCGTCGGCCAGCGCCAGCACGTCACTGGTCAGCGCGGTATTGAGGAAGACCGCCGGATCGGCGTGGCCGATAGGGCGGATGCGCAGCGTCCCCCAGGTCGGCGGCGTCCCCGCATCGTAGTAGAAGAAGTGCGGGTAATCATCGGCGGTGACGGCGGTATCGATGCCGACCGACGCGGCCAGATCGCGCGCCTGCGATTTGACGCGCATCAGGATGTCGAACGGGACTTTGGCGCGCGGCTCGGCGCGTTTGCGCCCGGTGTAGCTGAACGGCACCGCCGCCGTCAGCAGATCGGCGATCAGATCGGCCAGCCGGATCGACTCGGCTTCTTTGAAGCCGCGCTGCGTCACCCAGGGCAGGCCGATGCGAATGCCGGACGCGCGCAGCGCCGACGGATCGCCGGGGATGGTGTTGCGGTTGACGACGATCCCGGCCAGATCGAGGATGCGCGCCGCCATATCGCCGCTCAGGGGGGTGCCATCCGAGCCGACGATCGTCTTGCAGTCCACGAGCAGCATGTGCGTATCCGTGCCGCCGTAGGCGACGCGCAGCCCGCGCCGCGTCAGCGCCTCGGCCACGGTGACCGCGTTCCTGACGGTTTGATGCTGAAGCTCGCGGAACTGCTCGGTGCGCGCCAGCCGCAGCGCGACCGCCAGCGCCGCCATCTGGTTGACGTGCGGGCCGCCCTGCTCACCGGGGAAGACGGCGCGGTCAACCTTGCTGGCGACATCGGCCCGGTGGGTGATGATGACCGCGCCGCGCGGCCCGGCCAGCGTCTTGTGGGTCGTGAACGAGACCACATCGGCGATGCCGACGGGCGAAGGATACGCGCCCGCCGCGATCAGGCCAGCCACGTGCGAGACGTCGGCCATCAGGTACGCGCCGACTTCATCGGCGATACTGCGGAAGGCCGCCCAGTCCGGCGCATACGGGTAGCTGGTGTAGCCCGCGATGATGATCTTCGGGCGGGCTTCCCGCGCGCGGGCGCGGATCTGGTCGTAATCGAGCTTCTCGGTGACCGGATCGACGCCGTAAGAAACCGCCTTGTACTGTTTGCCGCTGCGGTTGACCGGCGATCCGTGCGTCAGGTGGCCGCCCTGAAGCAGATCCAGCCCCATGATCGTATCGCCGATCGCCAGCAGACCGGAGAAGATCGCGTTGTTGGCCGGCGCACCGCTCAGCGGCTGCACGTTGACGAACAGCTTTTCCGGCGGGTACTTGTCGGTGGCGAACAGCTCGGCGGCGCGGCGGCGGGCCAGCGCCTCGACGATATCGGCGTACTCCGTACCCTTGTAGTACCGTTTGTCGGCCAGGCGGCGGTATTCGGGCAGGCGCGCGCCGTAATCGAGGATTTCGGCCTGGGTCATGGTGCGCGTCTCGTCGAGCGGGTAGCCCTCGGCGTAGAGGTTGTGGAAGGGCGATGCCAGCGCCTCGCGCACGGCCTGCGGGACGGTGCTTTCCGACGGGATCAGAATCAGATAGCGCTGCTGCCGCGCTGTCTCGTGACGGATCAGCTCCGCGACATCCGGATCGAGTTCCGCCAGCTCGCCACGAAAAAGGTAATCAGACATGGGGAGATAATCCTGTTTTTTCTGACGTTCAAACGTCTGGATTGTAGCGCCTTTTGCATCTTTCGTGGTATGACCGGCGCGAAAGGCGCATCTCACAGGCGGCTGCGGATTGCCGTTTCGCCGCCGCCCCGGTACGATCCGCCGATGGACAGACACACCGCCCGCACCGAGCCGATCTGATATGAGATCATGACCGCATCGACACCGCTGGTGAACCGCGACCGCCGCTGGACGATTTTCGTCGGGCTGATCGTGATCGCGGCGGCGCTCATCCCGCGCCTGCTGACGTATGACCGCTATCTGCCGTTTTCCGATTACACCGACGAAAGCGTGTACATCGCGCTGGCGGACGAGATGCGCGGCTTCTCCGATCAGACCGCGCTGCGCGCCAGCTACGGCCTGCTCGCCCCGCTGTACGTGATCGTCAACGCGATTGTGCAGACCGTCCACGACGCCCTCAGCCCGTCACCGTGGCGGCTGCACGTCGAATATTACTACAGCCTGAGGCTGGTCGCTGTCGTTTTCGGCGCGCTGACGGCGCTGACGATCGCGTGGACAGCGGGGATGATCGCCGGGCGTCGGGCCGCGCTGATCGCCGGGCTGGCCTGGGCGCTCTCCCCGATCGTGGTCGATCTCAACAGCCTGGCCATCCCCGATCCGCCGCTGTATTTCGTCGCCATCCTGGCCGTCGCCGCCGCGATCCGGGCCTGGCAGCGCGGCTCGTTCGGCTGGCTGCTGCTCAGCCTGTTGTGCGGGGCCGCCGCCCTGTATCTCAAACTCTGGCCGGTGATCGCCTTCGTGCCCTTCGGCCTGGTCAGCATCCTGCTGCTGCTGCGCGATCGGCGGCGCTGGCTGAGGCGCGTCGGCATCCTTTACGCGCTGACCGCGCTGATCGCCGTCCATTTCCTCGTCGTACTCAACCCGTTCGCCAACACGCTGAAGATCAGCAGCAGTTTTGACGGGGGGCTGCTCGCCAATCTGCTCTCGGTCGATCGCCAGCTCAACAACCTGTGGCATCTGCACTATCCGATCAGCGGCGGAAGCGGCTGGCTGGTCGCGCCGATCCTGATCGGGGGCGGGCTGGCCTGGTATGCGCTGCGCCGCCGGGTCGATCCCATCCCGGTCGTCATCCTGGCCGCTTATACCCTGATCGCCTGGCTCTTCACCGCCGTCATCAGCCGGGTCAACATCGATGAAGATGGGCGCATGCGCCACCTCTTCCCCACGGTGGTCGCCTTCATCCCGCTGTGGGCGGCGGCGCTGGTCACCGTGACGCGGGCGCTCGGCGCGCGCTGGACGCGGCTGCGCCCGCTGACGGTCATCGTCCCGCTGCTCGCGATCGGCTGGATCGTCGTCGGATCGCTGCCCGGCCTGATCGACCTGGTGCGCCAGTACCAGCGGACGCATACCGTCGCGCTGGCGCAGGCGTGGTTCGATGGCAGCCCACCGCGCGACGGCACCGCGCTGATGGTCGAGCATTCGCGCGCCTCCGATCTGTGGAACCGCATCTGGGGCGCTTACGGTGGCAGCAAGCCGTTCGACTATCTGATCGAGCCGCCCGACGTCATCGCGACGACCCCGCTCGATGCGCAGCGGGCGCGCGGCGTGACCTGGTTCGTCGTCGGCGATCGCCCGCTGCGCGCCGGGACGCCGCCCGGCTGGGACGCCTGGATCGATGCGCTGCTGCCCGTCAGGACGTTCACCCCCGACGAGATCACGACCACGGGGGAGACGATCGCCGTCTACCGTCTCGAACCGATCGACCACAGCGCGGATGCGCTCTTCGGCGGAAGCCTGCGGCTGGTCGGGTACGATCTGCGCGATGCCGCCGGGCTTCCGCCGGGGGACGCAGTCCCGGCGGGTGCGACGCTGGCGCTGCGCCCGTACTGGCGGCTGGCCGGGCCAGCGCCCGCGCAGCCGCTGTCGCTGTTCGTGCACCTGTACCGCCGCGCCGATCTCGCTGCGGGCGCGCCGGCGGTGCTGGCCCAGGTCGATACGGAACCGCTGCACAACACCCACCGTCCGCCGCTGACGTGGGCCGACCCGGCTGAGCTGTACTTCGGCAATCCGATCGCGTTCGGGCTGCCCGCCGATCTCGAACCGGGCGCTTACGCGCTGGCGTTGGGGCTGTACGACTACACGACCGGTCAGCGGCTGCTGCTGCCGGATGGCGTGACCTCGTTCTTCCTCATCGACCTGACGATCCGCGGCGCGGCTGAATGAAACAGCGGGCATCCCCGGCTGGAGATGCCCGCTGATCATGTGCCGATCGGCGCGCTCAGAGGCTGTTGGCGGCTTCGTCCGCCGCGGGTGAGGGTTCGCTCGCTTCCGCCGGACTGCCATCGGCGGTGGCGGCATCCGCCGACGCGGGCGCGTTGACGCCCCAGCGCTGGGTGAAGCCGACGCGGCGCTTCTCCGGCTCCAGGTGGCTGATGCGCAGCGTCAGCCGGTCGCCCTTCTTGACATACGAGAACGGCTCTTTGAGCGAGCCATCGCCCATTTCGCTCAGGTGGAGCAGCCCTTCCAGGCCGTCGTCCAGGGCGACGAACGCGCCGAAATCGACGACATTGGTGACCGTGCCTTCCACCGCCTGCCCTTCGTGATATTTCTCGCCGGCCTTCTGCCACGGATCTTCCAGCAGGCGTTTGCGGCTCAGTGCGATGCGGTTGGACTGGCGATCCAGGCTGAGGACGTAGACTTCGATCTCATCGCCCACTTTGAGCACGTCGCGCGGGTGATCGACGCGATGCCAGGCCAGCTCGCTGACGTGGATCAGACCATCCGCCCCGCCCAGGTTGACGAACGCGCCGAAATCGCGCAGGCCGGTGACCGTCCCTTTGACGACATCGCCCTCTTTGAGTTCGGCCAGCAGACGGGCCTTCTGCTGGGCGCGCCACTCGCGCTGGGCCTCGCGCTCGCTGAAGATCAGCCGCCGCCGCGCCTGATCGACCTCGATCACCTTGACGCCCAGCTTCATGCCGATCATGCTGTCCCAGGTCTCGCGCCCGCCCGTGCCCACAGACACCAGATGCGAGCTGGGGATGAAGCCCTCCAGCCGGTTCCACTGCACCAGGATGCCGCCGCGGTTGTTGCCCTTGACGACCACCTCGACCGCCTGATCCGAGCCGAGCAGGCGCTTGGCCTCTTCCCAGTCGTACTGCTGAAGGCCCATGTTGATCGACACGATCAGGTTTTCATCCTGGTCGCGCGGGTTGATGACGTAGACGGGCACTTCTTCGCCGACTTTCAGGCGCGCGCGCACTTCCGGATCCAGCCGATCCAGATCCTGAATGGTGACAATGCCGTCACGCTTCGCCCCCAGATCGACGATGACCTCGCGCGGGGCGATCTCCAGGATGATCGCCTTGCGAATTTCGCCGCGCTGCGGCGGCGCATACGTGTTGAACGACTCTTCGAGCATCGCAGCGAAATCACTGCGGGTCTGCTCATTCTCCTGATCGATCATCGGCATTGCCATCACTAACCTACCTTACGAGATTGGATAACGCTAAAACCCACACTCCGGAAAATCACCCCTGATTTCCCCGAACGAACCCGAACACAGACGACACGGTGCACCGGTGCGCTCATTGGCAGTGCGATGACAGCGAACTGGGCGCAGCGCCGTTCTTATCTGCGATCTTATCTACACTTATTATAGGGATAATTGTGGTCAGTGAGTCCTGACACTATACGAGTTCTAATGCATTTATGAGAAAATTTAGACCATAATTCTTTTATTAGTTAAATTTTATCCGACGATCGGCGCTGGAATATCGAGGCCGCGCAGACCGCGGTCGATCTCCCAGGGATAGACGATGTAGGCATCGGTCACCGCGGCGTAAAAATCCGGCTTCTGTTTGCTGAACAACGAGCGATACGGGTTGAAGTGCAGCACGCAGTTGAAGGCTTCGGCATGCGCGCTGATCAGGCGCTCGCGGACGGCAATGCTGGTGCGCCCGCTGCCCCAGACGTCATCGACGATCAGGATGCGCCGCCCGTTGACCAGCCGCTCATCCGGGAACTGCAAGAATTCCGGCCAGGCCATGAGCGCCGTGCGCGTTTCGGCGGTGGCCGGGAAATCGACCGAGGCGGTGAGGACATGCTCGATCTTGAGGATCTCGGCCAGCATGCCGCCAGGGATGAGGCCCCCGCGCGTGATCATCACCATGCCGGTGAAGCCGCCCACGCCGCGCAACTGCGGCACGAGCACGTCGATCAGCTTATCGACATCGTCCCAGGTCAGGATCTCATGGCGCATCGGTCGTTCCGGCGATCCCATCATCGCAGCAGTCCTCAAGCGAGCAAAAATTCATGCCCGCTCGCAGCGCGGACTGCGGCGGGCCGATCGGATCATTAGCCTGAGTATAACATACACTGCCCCGGCGTCATGGTTCGTGATCGGCGGCGCATTGGATGTACAATCGTATCAGGCTGGACGCACACAGGAAAGCGGGACGATCATGTTGATCCACAATGCGCGGCTGGTCGGCGTCCCGATCAGCGCGGACACCGCGGACGAGCCGCACTGGATCGCCTGGGACGAGGGGCGCATCACCGGTCTGGGCGTGGGCGATCCACCGGATACGCCGCCCACCGAGGTCATCGACGCGGCGGGCTGTTTCGTCCTGCCCGGCTTCATCGATATCCACGTCCATGGCGCGGTCGGCCATGATGTCATGGATGCCGATCCCGCCGGGCTGGCGGCCATGGCGCGTTTCTTCGCCGCCCACGGCGTGACCGGCTGGCTGCCGACCACGCTGACCCACGAGCACGAGGCGCTCATGGCCGCCCTGAACGCGATCAAAGCGCGCATGGCCGACCCCGTCCCCGATGGCGCGGCCATCCTGGGGGCGCGGCTGGAAGGCCCTTACCTGAACCGCGCCAAGGCGGGGGCGCAGAACCCGCAGTACATCCGCCCGCCGCAACCCGACGAAGTGCAGGCCCTGCTCGATCTCGACGTCATCCGCGTGCTCGACGTCGCCCCGGAGATCGCCGGCGCGGACTGGCTGATCGCCGAATGCGCGCGCCGCGGCGTCGTCACCAGCGCCGCGCACACCGACGCCACCGCCGAACAGCTTCTGCACGCGCATGCGCTGGGGCTGGCCAACAGCACGCACACCTTCAACGCGCAGAGTCCGCTGCACCACCGTCAGCCCGGCGTGGTCGGGGCGGTGCTGGCCACGCCGAGCATCAGCGCCGAACTGATCTGCGACGGCATCCACGTCCACCCGCTGGCGGTCGCGGTGCTGGCCGCCTGCAAGCGCGATCGCGTCATCCTGATCACCGACGCCGTGCGCGCCGCGGGCATGCCCGATGGCGATTACACCTTCGACGAGCGCGTCATCGCCTTGCGTGACGGGGCGGTGCGCCTGCCCGATGGCACGCTGGCCGGCAGCGCGCTGACGATGGATCGCGCCGTGCGGCATTACGCCGCTTACGCCGGCGGCCTGCACGCCGCCGCACAGGCGGCCAGCCTGGCCCCGGCCCGCCTGCTCGGCATCGCCGATCGCAAGGGCAGCCTGGAGACCGGCAAAGATGCCGATCTGGTCGTCATCGATGACGACTTCAATGTCGTGCTGACGGTCGTCGGCGGGCGCATCGTCTACCAGTGGAAGGACTGACGCGCATGGCCGATCTGCTGCGCTGGCTGTTCGGCCCGCGCGATCCGCATCCGCTCGATCGCGGGCCGCAGCCCGCCGCCCCCGGCGGTCAGCCGGAACCGATCAGCCCGTCCGTGCTGCTGATCGTGCACAACCCGATCATCCCGCAGAAGGGCGGCCTCAAAGCGCAGCAGGCCTACGGCTGGCAGGATCCGGACAAGCTGGTCGGCGGCTACATCGACGATCTGCGGCAGTGCAGCGGCGGCGGCGTCAATTACCGGATCGTCGAACGCATCGAGGTGGACGGCTTTCCCCTCAAAAAAGACGGCTTCCGCTACACGCCGGAAAGCTTTCATCAGGCATGGAACAGCCGCAAATTCCACCAGCCCGACGCGGTCGATTACCTGGCCATCGTGCGCGAGTTCGAGCTGATCGAGCGCGTCAACGCGGGCGCGGTCGATGAAGTCTGGCTCATGGGCTTCCCCTACTGCGGCTATTACGAGTCGATCATGGCCGGGCCGGGGGCGTTCTGGTGCAACGCCCCGCCGCTGGCGGGGACGGAGACGGCGGCGCGGCGCTTCGTCATCATGGGCTTCAATTATGAACGCGGCGTGGGCGAAATGCTGGAGAATTTCGGCCACCGCGCCGAGTCGATCCTGCGCCGGGTGTACGAGAAGAAGACGGGCGACGCCAACCTGTGGGAGCGCTTCACCCGTTTCGACAAAAAATACCCCGGTCAGGCCGAAGTCGGCACGGTGCACTACGCGCCCAACAGCGAAAAAGATTACGACTGGGGCAACAAGCGCCCGGTCATGTCGCGGGCGGATACCTGGCTGCGCTTCCCCGATCTGAGCGGCCCGGGCCGCATGATGACCTGCGCCGACTGGGGAAATGGCGATATCCGCCTGCATCACCGCTGGTGGCTGGAACGCCTGCCTCACACGACCGGCCAGACCGACGGCATCAGCCACAACTGGTGGGAATACGTCGTCGATCCGAATCGGGTGACCGGGTGAGCCGGCGTTCGGCAGCGCTGTGTACCTGGGCCGCGCCCGTCATTGCCCGCATCCGCTGGCGGGATTACAATGGGTGTCCATCCAGTGTTCAATCAGGAGATCGCATCGATGGCGAAGTCATATGATGTCGTCGTGCTCGGAGCCGGGCCGGGGGGCTATGTCGCGGCCATCCGCGCCAGCCAGCTCGGCTTGAAGACGGCGATCATCGAGAAAAAGTACTGGGGCGGCGTGTGCCTCAACGTCGGCTGCATCCCGTCCAAAGCGCTGCTGCGCAATGCGGAGCTGGCCCATCTGCTGAAGCACGAGGCGGCCAAATTCGGCATTCAGATCCACGGTGACGTCACGTTCGACTACAGCGCGGCCTTCAAACGCAGCCGCGATGTCGCCGAAGGGCGCGTCAAGGGCGTGCACTTCCTGATGCGCAAGAACAAGATCGACGAATACGAGGGCTGGGCCACGCTGCTGGATCCGCACACGGCGCGCGTCGCGCTCAACGCGGGCGGTGAAGAGACGCTGTCGTTCAAATACCTGATCCTGGCGACCGGCGCGACCACCCGCCTGATCCCCGGCACGACGCTGAGCGAGCGCGTCGTCACCTACGAAGAGCAGATCCTGGAAGAGCGCCTGCCCGGCTCGATCATCATCGCGGGCGGCGGCGCGATCGGCGTCGAATTCGCCTACGTGCACAAGAACTACGGCGTCGATGTCACGATCGTCGAGTTCCTCGACCGGCTGCTGCCGCTGGAGGATGAAGAGGTCAGCGCCGAATTGATGAAGCAGTACAAGCGCCTCGGCGTCAAAGTCATGGTCAAGACGCGCGTCGATGCCGTCGAAGATACTGGCACGGGCGTCCGCGTCACCGTCACCGGGGCGGACGGCACTCAGCAGGTGCTGGAGGCCGACAAACTGATGCAGGCGATCGGCTTCCAGCCGCGCACCCAGGGCTACGGGTTGGAGAACACCGGCGTCCGGCTGACCGAGCGCGGCGCGGTGGCGATCGACAATCGGATGCGCACCAGCGTCCCGCATATCTACGCCATCGGGGATGTCACCGCCAAGCTGATGCTGGCTCACGTGGCCGAGGCCATGGGCGTGATCGCGGCGGAGAACATCGCCATCGACAACGGGGCGACCGACGTGCACACGATCGAACTCGATTTCGACATGATGCCGCGCGCCACCTACTGCCAGCCGCAGGTCGCCAGCTTCGGCTACACCGAAAAACAGGCGCGCGAAAAAGGCTACGACATCAACGTCGCCAAATTCCCGTTCCAGGCCAACGGCAAAGCCCACGGTCTGGGCGATGCCACCGGCTTCGTCAAGCTGATCAGCGACAAGAAATACGGGGAGATCCTCGGCGCGCACCTGATCGGCCCGGACGTGACCGAGCTGCTGCCCGAGCTGACGCTGGCGCGCAGCGCCGAGCTGACGCCGGAGGAGATCGCCCGCAACGTGCATGCCCATCCGACGCTGAGCGAGGCCATCAAAGAGGCCGCGCACGGCCTGGAAGGTCAGATGATCAACTTCTGAGCGCTGTCACCCTGAGGCCGCTTCACGCGCCGGCTTTCGCGCGGGCGGCGGCCTCGTAGTGCTCGAAGACGGGATCCGCCGCGGCGTTGCCCCCGCAGATGACGAACACCGGCTGCCGATAAGCGGACAGATCGACGGCCCCGGAACGCCAGGCGGCGATGACCGCCGCGCCGGATGGCTCGACGAGCTGATTGGTGTGCAGCCACAGCCAGCGCATGGCCGCGATCAGGGCGAGATCATCGACCAGGACGAGCGCATCGACGTACTGGCGCGTCAGATCGAGCGTGCGCTGGCTGACGCTGCGCGGCGCGAGCGTGTCGGCGATCGTGCGCGTCTGCGCCAGCGAGTCGATCTGCCCGGTCTCGATCGCGCGCGTCATCGTCGGCGCGCCGGTCGGCTCGACGCCGATGACCCGAACATCCGGGCGCACCTGTTTGATGGCCGCGGCGGCCCCCGCGATCAGCCCACCCCCGCCGATGGCGATCAGGGCGGCGTCCATCTCCGGCACGTCGTCGAGCAGTTCCAGCCCCAGCGTCCCCTGGCCGGCCAGGGTGCGATCGGCATCGAATGGGTGGACGTAGTACAGCCCCTCCGCCTCAGCGTGTTCGACGGCGCGGGCGTGGGCATCGTCCCAACCCTGGCCGTGCTGCACCAGCGCCGCCCCCCACATGCCGATGCGCGCCGCGCGATCGGCGCTGGCGGTGGCGGGCAGGTAGACTGTGGCGCGGATCCCCAGCCGCCAGGCCGCGTAGGCCAGCGCCACGCCGTGATTGCCGCCGGAGGCGCAGATCACCCCGCGCCGGCGCTCCTCCGGCGTGAGCTGGAGCAGCGTGTTGAACACCCCGCGCGGTTTGAACGAACCGACGACCTGCTGATTTTCCAGCTTGAGGCGCGCACCGGCGGGCAGTTCATCGGTCAGATGCGGCAGCGGCGCGATCGGCGTGCGGCGGACGTAGCCGGCGATCCGCGCCCGCGCCGCGCGGATCGCCTCCAGATCGAGGGGATACACCGGCGCGCTCACGCGATGATCGCGCCGGGGCGGATCGCTTCGACGGCGCGGCGCAGGCTTTCGGCGCGCTGGCGGATCTTGTCCAGCGGCCAGCTTCCGTCACCGGTCAGCCAGCCCGCCACGCCGCAGGCCGCCGCGCCCGCCTTGAGGAACGCGCCCGCGTTCTCATCGGTGATGCCGCCGTTGCACATGAACAGGACATCGTCGAACGGCCCGCGCACCGCTTTGAAATACTCCAGGCCGAGCGCGCCGATCGGGAAGATCTTGAGCAGCCGACACCCCAACAGCGTCGCATCGGCGATCTCGGTCGGGGTCATCACGCCGGGGACGGCCAGGACGCCCGCCGCCTGCACCGTCTCGACCATGCCGCGGTTGAGCGATGGCCCGACGACGAAATCGGCCCCGGCATCGAGGGCGCGCCGGGCCATGTCGGCTTCCAGCACCGTGCCCATGCCGACGACGACGCCGTCGCCGAAGCGCGCCTTGACCGCCTGCATCGCCTCGAAGGCCCGGGTGGAATTGGTCGTCATCTCGAAAGCGGTGATGCCGACTTCATGCATGACCGCGCAGACATCGAGCGCGATCTCCGGGGGGAAATGGCCGCGCATCGTCGCGACGATGGCCGCGGATTGAATGTGGCGGACGACCGCATCAGCGTTCATGAGTCTGCTCCTGAAGAAACATGCCGGCGAAATGCTTCCAGTATACCCCGCCGCGCAGGCAGGGCGACAGCCAGACGGCGACGGGGTATGATCGGCTCTCATGATCGATTTCGCGGCGGATCGGCGCGGGACACTGCGTTCCATCGGCTGAATGCCCCGCGCGGCAATCAGGATAGATCCTATGGACAGCGACTCTTTCTCTCTGAACGACCTGCTCGATGCGCTGCGGATATTCCCCACTCTCGATGCCTACGAGGCCGCGCCCGATGCCGAACGCGATCGCTTCCACCGGGCCGAGGATGAGCTGGTGCGCCGCGCCCTCGACGACGCGCTGCACCAGTCCGGGGCGATCATCGACGCGCTGATCGCCGGGCTGCACACCGATCACTGGGGTCTGCGCGCGGGCGCGATCTACGCCCTGGGCGAGATCCGCGCAGTTCGGGCCGTCCAGCCGCTGATCGAGGCCTTCCGCGACGACGTCAGCAGCATGGCCGAGATCGTCAGCGCGCTGGTCAACATCGGGACGATCGCGGTGCGCCCGCTGATCCATGCGCTGACCGATCAGCCGGATCCGGCGATCCGCCGCGGGGCCGCGCTGACGCTGGCGCGCTTCCGCGATCCGCTGGCCGTCCCCGCGCTGATCGCCCGGCTGGCCGACGACCCGGATGCCGGCGTGCGGACGTTCGCCGCGCATGCGCTGGCCCCCCTGTGCGACGCCCGCGCCGTCCAGCCGCTGATCGAAGCGCTCGACGCCGATCCCGATCCGCAGGTGCGGGAAGCCGCCGCCCGGTCACTGGGCGAGATCGGCGCGCTGCTGCGCGATCCGGGCCTGATCGCCGCCCTGCGCCGGGCGCTGGCCGACCCCGACTGGGGGGTGCGCCAGTCCGCCGCGGAGATGCTGATCCATTTAAATGAAGACAGCGGCGGCGCGCGCGCGCTGCTGATCGCCGATCTGACCCACCCGGATGCGGCGATCCGGCTGGGCGCGGCCTGGTCACTGCTGCCCAGCCGCGATCCGCGCATCGTCGATCCGCTGGTGCGCCTGCTCTACCATCCGGAGGGGCCGATCGCGGCCAGCGCGGCCCGCGCCCTGGGGGAGGCCGGCGATCGCCGCGCCATCCCGGCGCTGGAAGCGCTGCGCGCCCACAGCGATCCCGCCGTCCGCCATGCCGCTCAGGAGGCGCTCGATCGGCTGCGCCCGCAGGCATGAAAACCCCTCATGGGCGCACCGCTGGATGAGCGCTGCCTGAGTGCTGCGTCCCTTGAGCAAAATCGTTGATGCATCCGCTTGCCAACATTTACAACAAGGGATAAAATTAAGCTACCGTTTGTGTAAAACAGAACAAACTGATCGGAAGAATCATGAGTCTGACCAGGCAGCAACCCGGAACGCAGGCCGGTGTCAATGCCACTACGCTCATCTGGTTGATAGCGGCGGCGCTGGCCATCATCTTTGGCGGTATCCTCATCGGCACATTCGCCCCAGTCGTTCTCCCCCCGCAGGCGTCAGCGGAGTCGCGTCAGGTGGACGCGCTGTTCCAGTTCATGCTGGCCATCGGCGGCATGATCTTCCTGCTGGTGCAGGGCGCGCTGGTGTATTCGATCATCCGCTTCCGCGCCAGACCGGGCGATCGCGCTGACGGCCCGCCGATCCGGGGCAATGCCACGCTCGAGCTGGTGTGGACGATCATCCCCGGCATCATCGTCCTGGTGCTGACCGGGCTGGCCTACGTCGTCTACGCCGATACGCGCATCGTGACCGGCGGGGAACAGCAGATCGGCGTGCACGGGGCGCGCTACGCCTGGACGTTCAACTACACCTTCACCGCCAACGACCTGCCCGCCGATCTCGACATCAGCACGCTGCCGGTCGATATCCAGACGGCGCTGGCCGATCCGGAACACGTCTTCACCTTCAGCCACCAGCAGATGCACACCTGGGTCAACCAGCGCGTCGATGCCGTGATCACGGCGGCGGACGTCAACCACGCCTTCTGGGTTCCGGCCATGCGCGTCAAACAGGATGCGCTGGTGGGCCGCACCACCTACGTCCGCTTCACGCCGATCGAGGCGGGGGTCTACCGCATCGTCTGCGCGGAACTGTGCGGCTCCGGTCACGGCGTCATGGCCGGTGAAGTCGCGCCCGACGGCTCGCTGGTCGGTTCGTGGCTGATCGTCCACCCGGATGAGGAAAGCTATCGTCAGGAATTCCTGATCCCGCAGATGATGAAGATCCTGTTCCCGCCGGAAGACCCGGTCGAGCGCGGGCGGCAGCTCCTGGCCAGCGGCCAGTACCCGTGCGCATCGTGCCACACGCTGACCGATCTGGGCTGGGTGGGGAACGTCGGCCCGTCGCTGAACGGCATCGGCGCGCGCACCCAGCGCGTGGCGGCGTCGGGCGCGCGGGATATGGCGGATTACATCCACACCTCGATCCGGATGCCCGGCGCGTATCTCGTCCCCGGCTATGGCAACCTGATGACGCAGTTCAACCCGAACCCGGATCAGCCCAACTACATGCCGGAAGCCGATCTGGAAGCCATCGTCGCCTATTTGCTGTCGCAGCAGTGAACCTGAACACCGCATCGCTTGAAGAGTGGAGTAACGCGCGAGGAAAAACATGGCATCGATAACCGTCCCTCTCCCCGGTCTGCGTGAAGGTGAGGAACCCAAGCGCCTGAAACTGACCGACCTGCTCGGCTGGAGCGTCGATCACAAGGTGATCGGCATCCAGTACATGGCCAGTTCGCTGTTCTTCTTCATCGTCGGCGGGGCGCTGGCGATGCTCATCCGCTGGGAACTGCTCACCCCGACCATCGACCTGATGCGCGATGGCCAGGCGTACAACCAGTTGTTCTCGATCCACGGCACGGTCATGATCTTCCTGTGGATCATCCCGATGTTGGCCGGCTTCGGCAACTACCTCGTCCCGCTGATGCTGGGCGCGAAGGATATGGCCTTCCCGTGGCTGAACGCCTTCGCCTTCTGGCTGATCCCGCCGGCGGGCATCCTGATGCTGCTCGGCTTCTTCGTCGGCCAGGCGGAAGCCGGCTGGACGAGCTACCCGCCGCTCTCCACCCTGTACAGCGGTGACGGCCAGACGCTGTGGGCGATCTCGATCCACATCCTCGGCCTGGCGTCGATCCTCGGCGCGATCAACTTCATCGTCACGATCAAGAACATGCGCCCGCAGGGGATGGGCTGGTTCCAGATGCCGCTGTTCGTCTGGGCGACGCTGGCCACCAGCATCATCATCGTGCTGGCGACGCCGTTCCTGGCCGGCGGCCTGACGCTGCTCATCCTCGACCGTGTGGCGGGGACGCAGTTCTTCAACCCGGCGCAGGGCGGTGACGTGCTGCTGTGGCAGAACGTCTTCTGGTTCTACAGCCACCCGGCGGTCTACATCATGGTGCTGCCCGCGTTCGGCATCCTCAGCGAAGTGCTGGCGGTGCACGCGCGCAAGTCGATCTTCGGCTACCGTGCCATCGCACTGTCGAGCATGGCGATCGCGCTGGTCGGCTTCACGGTGTGGGCGCACCACATGTTCACCAGCCTGACGCCGGAATTCCGCATCCCGTTCATGATCACGTCGATGATCATCGCCGTGCCGACCGGCATCAAGGTGTTTAGCTGGCTGGGCACGCTGTGGGGCGGCAAGATCCGCTTCACCACGCCGATGCTGTTCGCGCTCGGCTTCCTGTCACAGTTCGTCATCGGCGGCATCAGCGGCGTGATGCTGGCCGCCGTCCCGTGGGATATCCACGTCCACGACACCTACTTCGTCGTCAGCCACCTGCACTTCGTGCTCTACGGCGGTTCGGTGTTCGGCATCTACGCCGGCTTCTATCACTGGTTCCCCAAGATGACGGGCCGCATGATGAACGAGCGCTGGGGCAAGATCCACTTCTGGGTCACGTATGTGTCGTTCTTCTTCACCTTCTTCCCGATGCACATGGCCGGGATGCTGGGCATGCCGCGCCGCGTGGCCGTCTACGCGCCGGAATTCCAGGCGATCAACACGCTGATCAGCATCGCCAGCTTCGTGCTCGGCCTGTCGACGTTCATCTTCCTGATCAACGTCTTCGTCAGCGTCCGCGCTGGCAAGCGCGTCGGCGCGAACCCGTGGCGCGCTCTGACGCTGGAATGGGCCACCACCAGCCCGCCGCCCGCCCACAACTTCGTCGGCGATCCGGTGCCGGCCAAAGATCCGTATGGCTACGGCACGGAAGCGGCGCACCGGTATCTGGCTGATATCGAAGCCCGCTTCGGCCCGCCGCTGCTGGACGATGATCAACCCGCTGGCTGGGGCAGCGCCGCCCTCGCGCCGAGCGCCGCAGCAGGCGATTGAACCGTCGCTCGTCGGCAGGGGCGCTCATCGGTGAGCGCCCCTGCGTCCACTTCCACGCCAGCCCATTGAACCGGAAACAACCCGATGGCCGAACAGATCAGACTGCCGGAAGGCCGCACCCAGCGCGAACTTGAGATCGCGCTCAAGAACAAACGCACCGCCGTCACCGTGTTCCAGTTCTCGTGGATCATGGTGTTCGTCTGCCTGGCGGCGATCAACCTGCTCATCCGCGGTCGCTTCGAAACCTGGCCGCCGGACGGCGTCGCCCAGCTCGACAAGATCCTGCCCACGCTGGCCACCGTCGGCCTGCTCGTCAGCGCGTGGACGGCGGGGCGCAGCGTCCGCGCCATCCGCGAGGATCAGCGCCCGGCATTTTTCACCTACTGGCAGGTGACGCTGCTGCTCGGCTTTCTGTTCCTGGTCGTCATGGTCATCCAGTGGCTGACGGCCAACATCGACAACCAGTACGGCGCCATCTTCCGCGTCATGGTCGGCTACCACGCGCTGCATGCGATCGTGATCGGCCTGATCATGTGGCGGGTGCTGCGCACGGCCCAGGCGGGCGGCTACAGCCCGCGCGATTACTTCGGCGTGGAGGGGTCGGCCCGGCTGTGGTATTTCGTCGTCGTGGCCTGGGTGCTGTTTTACATCGTGCTCTATGTGATCTAGGCGGGCGGATGCTGACGGCGCGGGTGCGCTGCGCCGCGGGCTATCCCGATCGAAGTTCCGCCTTTCGCCTTTGCTTTTTTTCAGGTATATGTATGCCGGTACTACCGGTACGGGTCTGGCGCACAGGCCGCCCGCCCGTTGCGACGGGCGCATCGTTGAGGGAGAAAGTTTGATGCAGCAACCTGGATTGACGCGCGCTGTTCCCGCCGGGATCCTGGGATTTCTGCTGGGTGCAGCGCTGGTCTATGTCATGCGCACGCTCCAGCAGGTTGATCCGGTCTGGAATCCCGGCGTCGGGCTGGTGATCGGCGCTCTCTTCAGCGCCGGGTTCTTCGTCTGGGGCATCGGGGCCTTCAACCCCAGGCTGAGTCTGCACGGTGAAGCCGCGGAAGAAGCGCTCAAGGAAGCCGAAGCGGCGGCTCCGCCGCCCACCGAGACGCTGTCGCGCAGCATCTGGCAGATCACCACGCTGCTGATCGTGATCATGCTCGTCCTCGGTGCGTTCGCCTTCCTCCCCGGCGGGCTGACGCTGACGATCACGCGCGACCCGCTGGCCTCGCGCACCGCGTTCGGCACGTTCACCGTCGATCTGGGCGGCGGGCGCACGATCGAAGTCGGCGAGTTCGTCGTCTTCATCGTCTTCGTCATCATCATGATCGTCTCGCTGCTGCTGGTGGCCGGCTTCCTCGGCTGGCTGTTCACCTGGCTGAACCGCAGCATCAAGGAAGCGGAGGCGACCGCCAAAGCCAGACCGAAACCCGCGCCCGCGCTGGCCACCGCTGAGATCGCCGGGGAACTGCCGTCCGGCCTCGCCGAGACGGGCCGGCGCGTCCGCAAAGAGCTGCCCGATCTGCGCGCCGGGGATATCACCCCGCCCTACCCGCGCCGGGGCGGCCTGCTCGCCTGGATCCTCTGGCTGATCCTGATCCCGATCAAGATCTTCATCACCTTCGTGCGCCCCGCCGATCCGACGCCGATCAACTGGGTGCGCTCGCTGGTGATCTTCGGCATCGTCTTCATCGTGCTGTATCTGTTCTTCTACTACGTCGCGATCGGGTTGATCTTCCCGACCATTCCCAATCTGGCGCTGCTGAGCGCGATCAATGCGCTGCTGATCGCATTCCTGCTGCTGCGCCCGAAATATGTCCTTCAATTCAACGGTATGGTGGCCCGGATGCTGGCCCGTGCCCTGCGCACCGTGCCGGACGCACTGCAGTGATCTGCCGGAGCTGAGCGGAAAAGGATTGAGCACATGAGCGAGGCAAGGCTGGAAACCCCGACCGAACTGCTGACCGAAACCGGTCACGCCGCCGCCGATCACGGCCACGGGCACGACGAGGCGCTCCACACCGAGAACATGAAGTTCGCGATGTGGCTGTTCCTGGCCTCCGAGGTGATCCTGTTCACCGTGGTGATCGCGGCCTACCTGGTCTTCCGCATCAACAACCCCGACGTCGTCAAACAGGTGCACGAGGCCTCCGGCATCCTGCTGGTCAGCCTGAACACCTTCCTGCTGCTCACGTCGAGCTGGGCGATGGTCATGGGCCTGCGCCAGGGCCTGCTGGGCAATACGCGCGGGCTGATCAACTGGATCTGGGTGACGGCGCTGCTGGGCATCGCCTTCGTCAGCCTGCAGGCTGTCGAGTATTCGATCCTGGCGGCGGAGGGCATCACGATCTACAGCAGCGAATTCGGCATGCGCTTCTACGCCCCGACCGCCCTGCACGGCGCGCACGTGATCGCCGGCGTCGCCTGGGCCTTCTGGGTCATCTACCGGGCGCAGCGCGGCGCGTACAAGACCAACCTGCTCGGCGTCGAGGTCTTCGGGCTGTACTGGCACTTCGTGGACGTGGTGTGGATCATCCTGTTCACGGTCATCTACCTGATCTGATTGCAGTGGCGGAGAACTGCTGACATGAGCGACACCCATACGCTGACCGAGACCACCGGAGCGCCTGCCGAGGCGGCCCACGCTCCGTCCCCCGTCGTCCGCGACGATCACACGCATGCCCGCAGCGATACCCTGCTGCCCTACACGATGCTTGGCAAGTACCGCTTGCCCTTCCCGCTGTATTCGACCGTCTTCCTGACGCTGGGCATCGTCACGATCCTGGAAGTCCTGATCGCCGAGATCCTGCCGCACGAGCTGTTCATCACCGTGCTGCTGCTGGTGCTGCTCTCGCTGTTCAAGGCGATCCTGGTGGTCTATTTCTACATGCACCTGCGCGAAGACAACAAGATCTTCGCCGCGGCGCTGGCCCTGCCGGTGATCGTTGGCCTGATCGCGATGCTGTTTCTGGCCGCCGTCCCGCCGACGGGCTACTGATCCGGCCCGAATCGTCGATCGCCCTGTCGGGGTGACCAGCCGGGTCACCCCGCATTTGTTTATCCGCAGTGCCGGTCATCCGGGATCCTGCGGGGGAGGTTTGTGATGTTCGTGCCGCTTCGTTCGTTATCGGTGATCGCCCTGCTCGCTCTCTTCATCGTAGGATCCGGATCGCTGAGCGCCGCCCAGACCGACCCAACGCCCGCGCCCGACTGCGCGCCGCCGCGCCCGGCGGCTGCGCCGGGCCAGACGATCGTCGAAGGACTTGACGTGAACGGCGTCGAGCGCTACTACCGTCTCTACGTCCCGGCCAGCTACGATCCCGCCCGCCCGACGGCGCTGGTCATGAGCTTCCACGGGTTCGCCTCCAGCGCCGCCCAGCAGGAGTCGTTCAGTGGATGGAACGCCGTGGCGGATGAAGCGGGCTTCATCGTCGTCTATCCGCAGGGGATGGGCATCCCGGCCCGCTGGAACAGCGGCGAGTTGTTCGCCGAAGGGTTCGCCCAGGAGGACGATGTCGGCTTCGTGCGGGCGCTGGTCGCCCACCTGAGCGAGACGCTGTGCATCGACCCGGCGCGCGTCTACGCCAACGGCCTGAGCAACGGGGCGGGCATGTCTCATCGGCTGGCCTGCGAGGCGTCCGACCTTGTCGCGGCGATCGGCGGCGTGGCCGGGGCCTACGCCCCGCTGACGTGCGCCCCGGAACGCCCGGTTCCGGTGATCGCTTTCCACGGCACGGCGGATCGCATCGTCCCGATCGACGGTCTGGAGGGAGGCCTGGGCGGCGGCGCGCTGCCCCCGATCCGCGACTGGGTGGACGGCTGGGCGGAGCGCAACGGCTGCGATCTGTCCAACCCGATCGCGCTGGAACCGATCGGCGCGGTCACCGGCATCCGCTATACCGGGTGCGCTGACGATGCCGAGGTCATCTATTACGTGGCGGAAGGAGCGGGGCACACCTGGCCGGGTGGCAGCCCGCAGCCGCGCTTCATCATCGGTGAGGTCAACCGCGATATCGACGCCTCACGGCTGATGTGGGCGTTCTTCGCGGCACATCCGCTGCGCCCCCCCACGGACAGGTGATGGGATGAAGCCGCTGTTCATCGTGCTGGAGGGGCTGGACGGGGCCGGCAAAACCACCCTGGGCCGCACCCTGACCGCGCATCTGAAGGCGCGCTTCGGCCCTGAGGCCGTCCTGTTCACCTACGAGCCGCACGATGATTCGGCGGCGGGGGATTACATCCGCGCGGTGCTGACGAAGCAGTTCGCGATCGCCCCGCGCACGCTGGCGCTGGCCTACGCCCTGAACCGCGCCGATCACACCGAGCGCGTGATCGCGCCGCACCTGGCGGCGGGCGGCATCGTCATCTGCGACCGCTACCTCCTGTCGTCGCTGGCGTACAACAGCGGGCCGGGTCTGCCGCTGGAGAAAGTGCTGGACTGGAACGCGGCGGCGCGGCAACCCGACGTGACGCTGTTCCTCGATGCCAGCGCGGAGATCTGCTATCAGCGCCTGGGCGCGCGCGGCGGCGATCGCGAGCTGTTCGAGGCGAAACTGGACGATCGCCGGGCGCGCTATCTGGAGGCGATCGCGTTCCTGCGCGAACGCGGCCAGACGATCGCCGCGATCGACGCCAGCGGAACGCCCGACGAGGTGCTGGCGCGGGCGCTGGCCGCCATCGATCCGCTGTTGGAGTGCTGAGCGCCGCCGTCACACCCTGCCGACGCTGTTGAGCACCTCGGCGATGATCTGATCCGGGGTGATGCCCTCCGCCAGCCCTTCGAAATTGAGCAGCAGCCGGTGGCGCAGCGCCGCCGGCGCGATGGCGGCGATGTCATCGAAGGCGACGTTGTAGCGCCCTTCCAGCAGCGCGTTGATTTTGGCCCCCACGATGAGCGACTGCGCGCCGCGCGGGCTGGCCCCGTAGCGCACATACTGCCTGACCGAGGCGGGTGCATCCGGCGTTTCCGGGTGCGTGGCCAGCACCAGCCGGGCCACGTAATCGGTGACGTGCGTCGCCACCGGCGTGGACAGGGCCAGCGCGCCCATCTCGATCACCTGTGCGCCGTCCGCCACCGTGGAGGCGCTGGCCGTCTGCGCGCCCGTGGTGCGCTCCAGAATGGCGATCAGTTCCTCTCTGGAGGGGAACGGGATGTTCACCTTGAACATGAATCGGTCGAGCTGGGCTTCCGGCAGAGGATACGTGCCCTCCATCTCCAGCGGATTCTGCGTCGCCAGCACGAAGAACGGCGCTTCCAGCCGGTAGGTGCGGTTGGCCACGGTGACGGTCTTCTCCGCCATCGCTTCCAGCAGGGCCGACTGCGTCTTGGGCGTGGCGCGGTTGATCTCATCGGCCAGCACCAGATTGGCGAACACCGGGCCGGGCTGGAACCGCCGGACTTTGCTGCGCCCGTCTTCGCTGTCTTCCAGGATGTCTGTGCCGGTGATATCCGCCGGCTGCATATCCGGCGTGAACTGGATGCGCGCGAATTTCAGATGCAGGACGTCGGCGATCGTGCGGATGAGCATGGTCTTGCCCAGACCGGGGACGCCTTCCAGCAGCGCATGCCGCCCGGCGATGATGCAGATCAGCACCGCGCGCACCACGTCATCCTGGCCGACGATCACCCGTTTGACCTCGGTCTCGATGCTGCGGGCCAGCCGGCTGAAGGTCTCCAGCGACATCGTCGGGGGCGGGGCGGTCTGCATCAGGTCACCTCAAGTGTAAGGCTGGGCGGCGCAGCGGCGCTCAACGGAGCTGCAGGCGCTGGCTCTGCACTTCATCCAGCGCGCCGATCGTATCTTGCAGGCTGGCGATCTCGTCCTTGACCTCGGCGCGCAGGCGCTGGGCGCGGGCGCTGTCCACCTCTTTGGTGCCCAGCAGCGACATCTGCGCGTAGATCGTCCCCAGTGAGGACAGCGTGCTGTCGAGCTGGATCCTGGCCCGCTCGACGCTGTTGGCCGTCGCCTGTAAATTTTGCAGTTGAAGTTCAAGCTGGCGGATCTGCTCCTCCAGCGAAGCGCGCACCGCCGGGTCGCGCTCCTGGGCGTAGCGCGTCCGCGCCTGTTCGAGCAGGAAGGGGACATGCTTGAGGTCGCGCTTGATCAGCTCGTTGGCCTCGAAAGCGTCGATATGCTGCGCCAGATCGTACATCTGGGCGATCCAGTCGCTGACATCGGCGGCGGTCTGCGCGAGCTGTGCGCGCATCGCCCCGGAATGCCGCTCGACCAGCGTCAGCATGTTGCGCCGGTAATCGAGCGCGCGGGCCAACCGTTCGCGCGAGGTGCTCAGGCGGATCGCGTTGAGGTCGAACTTCTGCTCGAACTCGCGCGCGACCGCCCGCTGCGCCTCCGCCGGGTCGGTCAGATGGGAGATGATGAACGCGGCCTCGGCCACTCCGCCGGCGATCAGCCAGAACCACGGCTGCCACCACGGGAAGGGCTGCGGCGCGGCGAAATACAGGATACCGGTCATCGCTACGGTGACCAGGCTCTCCCAGCGCAGGACGGCGTTGGCGAGGATCGCGCCGAAAGCGCGGTTACGAATTTGACGCCCGGGTTCAGCCATGACGGTTGTGCCTCAAAACGATCCGCCGTGAATACAAACTGCCCGCCTTCAGCCGGGCGGGGGTGCGGTCGGGCCGCACCCCTGTACTGGCCGCCGCGGACAGGATCTCAAGCCTCGCTGCTCTGCTGCCGACCGGCGCTCTCCGCGCCTGCGCCGCTGGAACCGCTGCCCGCGCCGCCCAGCAGACGACGGCGGCGTTCTTCGAGCTGACGATCGATCTCACCGCTGCGCACCGCCTCGTCGATCTGATCGCGCACACTGCGCGTGGCCATATCCAGCCGGGCATCTTCGGCGTCGAGCCGGTTGCGGATCGCGTCGGCCAGGCTGCTGATCTGTTCATCGCCCACCGTGCTGAGCTGATCCAGGCTCTTGATCGTCTTGGTCGTCTGTTTCTTGGCTTCGGTCAGTTCGATCAGCGCGCGGAGCTGCTCACGCTCCTGCTTGATGGCCGTCAGCCGGCCTTCCAGCTTCATGCGCATATCGAGCATGGCGTTGTACTGTTTTTCCTGCTGCTGCCACTGCTCGTAATATTCCTGCGCGAGCTGCTGCTTGGTGTTCAGCTCCGCCTGCGCCGCCGCCGCAAGGTCATCCTTGCCTTTCAGGATCAGCGTGTCGATATCGCGGTCGAGCTTCTCCGCCGCGGCGGCGAATTCTTCATATTTGCGTTTGAGCGTCCTCACCGTGCCGCCGACGGTCGCTGCCGAGTCTTCCAGCGCATCCAGATTTTTCTCAGCCTGGCGGATGTATTCATCCATCACCGCGACGGAGTTCTCCTGCAGGGCACGATCGACCAGGGCATGCAGATTGGCGCTGATGAGCGTGTTGATCTTTTCGAACAGCGAAGGCATGGATAACCTCTCCTCGACTAGCGTGATGCACGGCTGCACGCAACCAGTATAACGCACTTAGCGCCGGCACGACCGGTTATTCCGATCGGACAACGCCCAGTTCCCCCAGAAATGCAGGGGATCGCGTCACGCGCTGGCCCCTGCGTCGGGCTGAAGCGGCAGATGCAGCGTGAACAGGCTGCCCTGCCCGACGGCGGACTGGACGGATACATGGCCCCCGTGCAGGTTCATGATGCCGCGCACGATCGCCAGCCCGGAACCCGCGCCCTGATCCTCGTACACTTCCCGCTTGACCTGGTAAAAAGACTCCCAGATGCGATCGATCTCCGCTTCGGGGATGCCGCGCCCGCGATCCTGCACCCACAGCCGGACTTCCGCATCGTCCACCTCCGCCCCCATGCGCACGAGGGCATCGGGCGGGGAAAACTTGAGTGCATTGTCAAGCAACTGTACGAGTGCACGCTGCAAAAAGTCGCTGTCAGCGATGAACCGTTCGCCCAGAGCGGCGCTCAGATACCGGCAGTCGTCCACTTCGATGACGCGCTCCGGGCGGCCATCCAGCGCGGAGACCCGCGCGCCCTCCAGCAGGGACTGGAGATCGGCGATCGGCGCGCGCCGCACCTGATAGGTGGTCTGCGCCTCGCCCGTCTCCAGTTCGACCAGCAGGATGAAATTCTCGATCAGGCGGCGCAGCCGCACCGCGCCCAGGTTGACGCCTCGCAGAAAGGTGAGCATCTCCCGATCGTTCATCTGCGGGTTTTCCTGCTGGGACAGGTTGAGCAGATCGGAATACGCCACGACGAACGTCAGCGGGGTGCGGAATTCATGATTGAGGATGGTGAGGATCTTGCGTTTGATATCGCTGATCTCGTGCGCGTGCACCGCCCGCAGATCGCGCAGCCGCTTCATGCGCGATTCGACCGCGACCAGCAGCTCCCCGGCCTCGAACGGCTTGGCGAGGTGATCGTCCACGCCCATGAGTTTGCTCAACTGAACGTCGGCTTTGTCTGTGCGCGCCGTCAGGAAGATGAACGGGATGCCCAGCCATTCGGGCACGCTGCGCACGTGCTGCAAAAGCTGGAGTCCGTCCATGTGCGGCATCATGATGTCGGAGACGATCAGATCGGGGTAAACCGGGGACTGCTGAAGCCAGTTGAGCGCGATCTCGCCGTTTTCCGCCGTGACGACGTCGTAGCCATCCAGCTCGAGCACGGTGCGGATGCCCTTGAGCAGGTTGACATCGTCTTCCACGACCAGGATGCGCCCTTTGTTATTCATGTCAATCACCCCGGGGTGCTGCTGATGATCCATCGCTGATTGATCGGTTGTCGTCATTTACTGCCGCTCCGGGTTGAGGATCCACCGAACTGCCGCTGGATCGCCAGCAGATCGGCCAGCAGCGCGAACCCGGTCTGCACCCGCCCGGCCCCCGATCCGATCAGCGTGACGTCGCCCAGCAGATCGGTCGTGTAGGTGACGGCATTGGTGCTGCCGCTCACCCCGGTCAGGGGATGCGTCAGCGGCAGGCGCACCGGCTGCACCGAACCGCCGTCCGGCGTCACATCGACGATCAGCTTCCACCGCTCGCCCGCCGCGCGCGCCGCTTCGATATCGGCCAGCGTGATCTGGCTGATGCCGCGCACGGCCATCTGATCGAGCGTCAGGCGGACGCCGAACAGGGCCGCCGCCAGGATGATCCCCTTGCCCGCCGCATCCCAGCCATCGACGTCGGCGGTCGGATCGGTTTCGGCATAGCCCAGCGCCTGGGCCTGCGCCAGCGCGTCGGCGTAGCTCATGCCGCTTTCCATCTGCGTCAGGATGTAATTGGTCGTCCCGTTGAGGATGCCGCGCGCCCGGCTGATGACGCAGCCCGCCAGCGCTTCCTGGGCCAGCCGGATCGACGGCGTGCCCGCCATCACCGTCCCCTCGAACAGGAAGGCGCGCCCGGCGGCCTGCGCGCGCTCGCGCAGTTCCGCATAGGCGACGGCGACCGGCCCTTTGTTGGCGGTGACGACATGCTTGCCCGCCGCCAGCGCCGCCCGGCAGACATCGAGCGCCGGCTGACCGGTGCGCAGATCGGTCGGTGTGGCTTCGACCAGCACATCGGCCTGCGCGTGCTGCGCCAGCCACAGCGCATCGCGCCCGCGCTCCAGGCCGGGGCGATCGGGGAAGGCGCGCAGATCGCGGGCATGTTCGAGCAGCGCTGTCAGATCCAGGCCGTCCGGATGATAGAGCGAGCCGCGCGTCCGCGTGCTCACGGCGACGATCTGCGGCTGAAACCGATAGTGTTCGCGTAAAAAGTCGCTCCGGTCGCGCAGGATTTCGAGCAGCCCCTGCCCGACCGTGCCCAGTCCGATCAAAACGATCCGCATACCGACCTCATTTTTAAAAGATTACGCGCTATTACAGTATAGATCGAAATTGCCAGATGCACAGCAGTTGGGCAGGCCGAGGGCTGACGATCTCAGTCGATCGCCGGTTCGGCGCTGACCACGTAGCGCGTGCGAGGGAGATAGTATACGCGGTAACGCCCGCCATCCTCAAACTGGTCATATTCCGTCCGGTCGTTCAAGCGCAGGCGGATGCCATCGACGACCAGGGTGAAGATCGTCGTCCCCTCGTCCTCTTCCTGTTCGCGCTGCACGCGCCCGCTGATGACGGCGACCGCGCCCTTGCGCTGGACGAGGCCGATCAGGCGGTTGAGGTACAGCAAACCGGCGCTCACGGCGATGAAAAAGACCCCCGCGCAGATCGCCGATCCCTGTTCGCCGGCCAGCAGCAGGATCAGCCCGACGCCGAAGACGATCGCCCCGAACAGGAGGCCGATGAGGCGGATCTGCCGCCACTGGCGCAGCAGCCGATCGCGCTGATCGGGCGACAGCTCGCCCGCGCGGTTGAACCTGAGATCGCTTTCCCGGTAGGGCATGATGACTCCCTTCTCCAGCCTGTGCCGAGCGATGAAGCAGCGTATGCTGCCATTTTAACCCGATCGCGCCGCCGCGATCTTCCGGTGGAGTGCGGTATACTCTGGCGCATCGAAATACACATCTGTTTTTTTCAGGAGAATCGCAAAAATGGTGGAGACGACCCTTGAGCATCTGCTCGTGCCGCCGATCACGGAAGAGCATCTCTCATTACAGAAAGCGGTACGCGACTTCGCCCGCAAAGAGATCGCTCCGATCGCGGCGGAATACGATGAAACCGGCGAGTTCCCGCTCGACACGGTCAAAAAGATGGGCGCGATGGGCTTGATGGGCATCGAAGTGCCGGAACAGTACGGCGGTGCGGGGATGGACACCCTGGCCTACGTGCTGACGATGATCGAGATCGCCCGGGCCGACGCCAGCCACAGCACGATCGTCAGCGTCAACAATTCGCTCTACTGCCATGCCCTGCTGCGCTTCGGCACCGAAGCGCAGAAGCAGCAGTTCCTCGTCCCGGTGGCCAGCGGCGACAAGATCGGCGCGTACAGCCTGACCGAGCCGATGAGCGGCAGCGATGCGGGGACGATGGAGAGCCGCGCCGTGCTCAACGAAGCCGGGACGCACTACATCATCAATGGGCGCAAATCGTGGGTGACCAGCGGCCCGGTGGCCGATTACGTCATCCTGTTCACCATGACCGACCCGGAGAAGGGCCATAAAGGGGTCTCCGCCTTCATCATCGATGCGCACCAGCCCGGCTTCATCCGCGGCAAGAAAGAGCCGAAGCTGGGCATCCGCGCCAGCGCCACCAGCGAGATCGTGTACGAGAATTACGCCGTCCCGGTCGAGAATATGCTGGGCCAGCGGGGCGAGGGCTTCAAGATCGCCATGACCGTGCTCGACGCCGGGCGCATCGGCATCGCGGCGCAGGCCATCGGCATCGCCGAGGCGGCCTACGAAGCCTCGGTTGAATACGCCCGCACGCGCCAGGCGTTCGGCGGGCCGATCGGCCAGTTCCAGATGATCCAGCAGAAGATCGCCGATATGAAAACGCGCATCGAGGCGGCGCGGCTGCTGACGTTTGCGGCCTGCGCGGCCAAAGAGCGCGCCAAAGTCACCGGCGCGCGCTACACCACCGAGGCGAGCATGGCCAAGCTGTTCGCCAGCGAGACCGCCGCCTACGTGACCGATGAAGCGGTGCAGATCCACGGCGGCATGGGCTACAGCAAAGAGATGCCCGTCGAGCGCTACTACCGTGACGCCCGCATCACCCGCATTTACGAGGGCACGAGCGAAGTGCAGCGCATGGTGATCGCGCGCGGCGAACTGGGCCTGCGCTGACGAAAGCGAGAGACGATCATGAGAGCATCCGTCTTTTACCAGCACGGCGGGCGCGAGGTGCTGCGCGTCATCGACGATCTGCCCATCCCGGAACCCGGGCCGGGCGAAGTGCGCCTGCGCATGGGCGCGATCGCCCTCAACCGGCTTGACCTGTGGGTGCGCGAGGGCTGGCCCGGCCTGCACCTGACCCTGCCGCACATCACCTCTTCGGACGGGGCGGGCACGATCGACGCGCTCGGCCCGGGCGTGACCGACTGGCAGATCGGCGAGCGCGTCGGCATCAACCCGACGTATGTCGATCCGGCGGAGCTGCTGCGCTGGGGGCGCGAGGAAGACGTCCCGCGCATCCAGATCCTGGGCGAGGATCGGCCCGGCGTGGCGGCGGAATACGTCTGCCTGCACACGCGCCACCTGATCCGCCTGCCCGATCACGTCACCTTCGAGCAGTCGGCGGCGGCGGGGCTGGTCTACATCACCGCCTGGCACTCGCTGATCGCGCGCGGCGGGCTGCGCCCCGGCGAAACCGTCCTGATCGTCGGGGCGGGTGGGGGCGTCAATTCGGCCAGCATCCAGATCGCGCGCTACGCCGGCGCGCAGGTGATCGTCGTCGGCAGCACGGCGGAAAAATGCGAGCAGGCGCGCCAGCTCGGCGCGCACATCGTCATCGATCGCAGCGCCGACCCGGCCTGGGCGAAAGCTGTCTACCGGCTGACCGACAAACGCGGCGTCGATGTCGTCGTCGATAACGTCGGCGCGGCGACGATCTTCGACAGCATCCGCTCGCTGAAGCGCGGCGGGCGCGTGCTGATCGTCGGCAACACCAGCGGGCCGCAGGCGCAGATCGACCTGCGCTACCTGTTCGGGCGCAACCTGACGATCATCGGCAGTTCGATGGGCACGACGCGCGATTTTCAGACCGTCATGGGGCTGGTCTTCAGCGGCGCGCTCAAACCGATCATCGGGGCCACCCTGCCGCTGGATCAGATCGCCGAGGGCCACCGCCTGCTCGAAGAAGGGGCGGTGTTCGGCAAGGTGGTGCTGACGCTGTGACCGGGATGGGGTGAGCGGGATGGAGCGCGCCCGATGAGCCTGACGTTCCATGCGCCGCTGCTGCGCGCAGTGGCGGAGCGGCTGCACCTGCCCACCGTGCTCACGATCGCGCGCGCCGCCGGCGTGATCGGCGTCTGGCGCGTCACCGTGCATTACTGCGACGGGCGCCACCCCGACAGCGTCACCACGCTGATCCGCCGCACCGGTGGAGGGACGACGCTGGAACGCCGCAGCCAGCGGCTCGACGATCGCCCCATCGTGCGCCCGATGAGCGATGCGCGCTGGGAGACGTTCACCCGTGCGCTGACCGGTCTGCGCTTCGACAGCCTGGCCGATCAGCCCGATCTGCCGGTTTACGACACCACCGATCTCTGGCTGATCGAGCGGGCCGCCGGGATCTTCGTCCACAGCGTCATCGTCGCGCCCGATCGGGCCGATGCCGTCTGGCAGCAGACCGGGCGCGAGAGCTGGGCGCGGCTGGTCAGCGCCGTTCGCAATGGACTGCCGGAAGCGGTGACCCCGCAGGAGTCAGCATGATCGAAACAGCGGTTGGTTTGAGCGCGCGCCACGACGATCGGACGCCCCGGCGCATGGCGATCATCGACATGGGCAGCAACTCCTGGCGGCTGATCGTGGTCGAATCCATCCCCGGCCTGTGGTTCAAGGTCGTCGATGAAGTGCGCGAGTCCGTCCGCATCAGCGAGGGCATGGCCGAAATCGACGTGCTGCGCCCGGCGGCTATGGATCGCGGCGTGCGCGCGGCGCAGGTCTACGCGGCATTCTGCCGGGCGCAGGGCATCACCGACATCGTGTGCGCCGGCACCAGCGCCATCCGCGATGCGCGCAACCAGCGCCGGTTCATCGAACGCCTGGAGCGCGAGACCGGGCTGCGGGTGCGCGTGCTCAGCGGTGAAGAAGAGGCGTACTACGGCTATCTGGCCGCCGTCAACAGCACCACGCTGACCGATGGATTCGTCATCGATCTGGGCGGCGGCTCGTTCCAGATCACGCGGGTGGAGAACCGGCGCAGCGTCCAGACGGTCTCGTTTCCGCTCGGCGCCGTCCGCGTGACGGAACGCTTCCTCACCTCGGATCCGGTCACCGGGCGCGAGCAGGCCGCGCTCAGCGCGCACCTGCGGACGACATTCGCCACGATCCCGTGGTTCCGGCGCGAGCCGGGCCAGCGCCTGATCGGTGAGGGCGGCGGCCTGCGTCTGATCGGACGGCTGCTGCAAAAACGGGCGCAGTACCCGCTGGACATCCTGCACGGCTATGAAATGACGCTGGCGCAGGTGGCCAGCGTGCGCGACGAACTGGCCCGGCTGCCGATCGCGGCGCGCCGCCGCCTGCCCGGCATGAAGGCCGACCGGGCCGATATCTCGCTGGGCGGCGCGATCGTCGTCCACGAGGCGATGCGCGCCGCCGGTTTCGATCATCTGGAGATCTGCAGCCAGGGCCTGCGCGAAGGCCTGTTCTACGCGCATTACCTCACCGGCGATCCGCCGTGGTTCGACGATGTGCGCCGGGCCGCGGTCATCAACCTGTGTCACCTGTACCGGTTCCAGGAGGCGCACACGCATCAGATCGTCCACCTGACGCTGAGCATGTTCGATCAGATCCCGCCGCAGCGGATGCTCTGCGGGCCGGCGGAGCGCGATCTGTTATGGGCGGCCTGCATGCTGCACGACATCGGCATGGCGATCGACTACCACGATCACCACAAACACGGGGCGTACCTGCTGCTCAACAGCGGTCTGCCCGGCTATACCCACCGCGAGATCGCGCTGATCGCCCTGCTCATCCGCTATCATCGCAAGGGCCAGCCGAGCGCGGACGAGCTGGCCCCGCTGCTGCTGGACGGGGATGAGGGCCGCCTGCTCCAGATGTGCGCGCTGCTGCGTCTGGCCGAACAGCTCGATCGCTCGCGCGATGGGGCGGTGCGCCGCCTGATCCTGCGCCCGCTGGGCGACCGCATCGTGATGGAAGCGCACGTCAGCGGCGAAGAAGCCGTCCCGCTGTGGGCGGTCGAACAGCACCGCGAGATCTTTGAAGCCGCGTTCGGCGTGACGCTGGAGATCGTCTCCGTGCCGGACGAAGAGGAGGTTGCAGCGCCATGACCCCGGCCAACGAAGGACAGTTCAGCGAACACGAGATCAAGCTGTATGTGCGCGATCTGGCCGAGGTGGAACGCCGGCTGATCGCCGCCGGCGCGCCGTTGCTCGCCCCGCGCGTGCACGAAGTCAACGTGCGCTACGAGGACGCCAGCGGCTCGCTGACGCCCGCGCATCAGGTGCTGCGCCTGCGCCGCGATGCGCGCGTCCGCCTGACGTACAAGGATGAGCACGGCGTCCCCCTGCCCGGCGGCGGGCGCACGCGCTTCGAAGCCGAGGTCGAGGTCAGCGATTTCGCCGCCATGGACGCCATCCTCAACAAGCTCGGCTTTCACCCGTACATGACCTACGAGAAGTACCGCACGACGTATGCGCTGGCGGGCGCGGAGATCGCGCTCGATGAGATGCCCTACGGCACCTTTGTCGAGATCGAGGGCGAACCGGACGCGATCAGCGCGGCGGTCGCCCGGCTGGCGCTGCACGATGCGCCGCCGATCCCGCTCGGCTATGCGGTGCTGTTCGAACGGCTCAAGGCGGCGCTGGGGCTGACCTGTGTCGATCTGACGTTCGCCAATTTCGCCGGCGTGACCGTGCCGGAAGCGCTCATCCTGAGCGTCAGCGGGCAAGATGATGCCGGGCGCGCCCCTTAACGCCGCAGCCAGCGGCGGCGCAGCCAGCGCAGATCGCCCACCAGCCGGGCGAGGCTGGCGAACGCCGCCATCCACAGCATCATCGGGATGAGCAGGGTGAAGACCTCGGTATCCTCGCGGAAATACACGATCGATACGGGCAGCGTGAAGTCGTTGTAGTAGACGTGCCAGACGTAGAACAGCGGCAGATACAGCCCCAGGAAGGTGATCGCCGTCATGACGATGCCCGGCAGCCGGAAGACGGCCTGGATCGCGAAGGCCGCCGCCGCGCCGATGCCCGCGTAGGCCATGACCTCCCAGACCGGGTAGGGATCGCGCAGCAGCAGGAAGTTGTACAACCCCCAGGCCAGCGTCATGCCCAGGCCGCCGAACAGCGCGCCGAGCAGCGCCCGCGCCCACCACGTCCAGAAGCCGAACAGCCGCGCGGGCAGTTCGCTGGCCAGCGTGACGGTGAAACCGAACAGCAGGCCGAACAGCAGGCCGAGGCCGACCATGCGCTCGTAGATTTCCTGGACGACGATGCTCGTGCCGATGCCGCCGGACAGGTTGATCCAGACGTAGGCGGCGGTCGGGATCGCGCCGCCGATGAACGCGAAAATGTAGCGCCACATCGCCCCGACCGGGCGCTCGCCCAGGCGGCGCAGCGTATTCGTCCACCAGGCATACAGGCGCGTGCTGGCGGGGACAGAAGCGGGCAGCGCCGGGGCTTCATCGCGCACCAGCGCCAGCGCCCGGCGCGCCGCGGCCCCCCCGCTGGCGACGAGCGCGTTGACCGCCGCGATCGACCGGATGCGCCCGATGGCCCGGGCCGCGCTTTCGGCCACGGCAGGCGCGCCGCTGTTGAGGGCCAGGCTGGCCAGCAGACCGTCGATCTCCGGGGAATACACGTGATCGCGCCAATCGGACACCGGAGCCAGTTTGAGCGCAGTGCTGATGCCGCGCAGCGTCGTCCGATCACTGGCGCTCGGCAGGACGTATGTCGGCTGGAGCGGCGCGCGCCGCTCCAGCACGTGGATGGCGGCGATCTGCGCGGCTTCGCTGGCTTCGACCTGCAGCGCCTGCGCGACCAGCCGGGGGATCTGCGGCGGCTGCGCATCCCTGACCGCCGCCAGACGCTCCAGCGCGCGCACGCGGGCCGGGGCGTTTTCGCTGCGCAGCGCGTGCAGCGCGACCCAGCGGCGCCGATCGTCATCGGCCAGCGCCGCCCACCAGAAATCGACTTCGTGATCGTACTCCAGCGCGCCGCGCAGCAGCATCTCCCGCCCCTGATCGTCGAGCGTCAGACCGTTGGCCTCCGCCTGCGCGTAGGCATCCGCGATCAGGATGTAATCGGTCACGCCCAGCAGAAAGCGCCCCTGACCGCGCGCCCACGCCCGGCGCGCGCGCTGGTAGATGTCTTCGATCTCGCGGCGGGCCATCTGCTCCGGCGTCAGGACTTCGACGTCGAGGCCGGTCAGGTCGATCTTGATCTCAGTCAGCGGCTTGCCCGCGCGCGAACTGTCAATTTCCTCGGTCTGCGCCTCGCTGATCCGGCGCGAAATCAACCTGTCATCCGGCGGCGGCGCTGCGCCGGGGCGCGAGAGCGGCTCGTCGCTGACGCGGCTGATCAGCTCTCTGTCAATCTCCGCCGCGCGCAGGAGGTCGCCGGTATCTTCCAGCAGATCGCCGTAATCCCTGATGAGCGGCACGCCGGTTTCGGTTTCCCGATCGGGCGAGGCCGGCTCAGCCGATGCCGCCGCTTTGGCATCGGTGCGCGAGATCAACTGATCCACCGGGCCGGTCAGCAGGGAATCGAGCGGGCCAGTCCCCGCGCCGGCGCGTTCGCGCACTGGCCGCGCTGCTGCGTCCGGGCCGGGCGCGGTGCGCCCCGGCGCAGTCACGGCCTCAAGCTGTTCCAGCAGGTCTTTCATCGAGGCCGGGCGCTGGATCGGTTCGACGGCGCTGGCGCGGCGCAGCACGGCGGTCAGCGCGGACGGAATCCCGGGGCGCAGACGGTGCACTTCCGGCAGATCCTCGCGCATCTGGAGCTGCATCAGCGCCAGCGGCATGCTGCCATCGAACGGGAGCTGGCCGATCAGCATGTGGAAGACGAGGATGGCGAAGCTGTAGATATCCGCCCGCAGATCGAGCTGATCGCTGGTGAGCTGTTCCGGGGCCATGTACAGCAGCGTGCCGGAACCGGGGTTCTGCGCGCGGCCCTCCGGCCCGACGATGGCCGCCAGCCCGAAATCGGCCAGATACGGCGACTGATAGCTGTCGAGCAGGACGTTGGACGGCTTGAGATCGAGGTGGATGACGCCCGAACGATGCGCGTACTCCAGCGCCTGGCCGACGGCGCGGCAGACGCGCAGCGTCTCTTCCAGCGACAGCGGCCCGCGTTCGAGCAGGTCATCCAGCGATCCGCCGGAGACGTAGCGCATGACGATGTAGAGCTGGCCGTCGTACTCGCCGAATTCGTAGATCGGCAGGATGTGCGGATGTTCCAGGTTGGCGATCGTGCGCGCCTCGCGCTCGAACAACCTGACCGGGTCGATGTCCCCGGTCAAATCGCGCGCGATCGTCTTGATCGCCACGGTGCGGTTCAGGCGTTTATCGCGCGCTGACCAAACGTCAGCCATGCCGCCACGACCGATATGCTCGATCACCCGATAATGGCTGAACTCGACTCCGACATCCATGAGACCCGACCTGTGCCTGGTTCAAACGCGCTATGCAGGTTAGTATAGCCGCATTTGCAACTGCGCGTGAGTCCCTCCGCCGGCGATCGCAGGGGCGCTGCCCCCTGCCCCCGTCGCGGAACTGCCCTGCTCACATCTGAAAGGTGAACGTGCGCTCATGACCGATGACAGCAAAGCCGCCGAGGCCCGATCGACCGAGCCGAAAGCGGCGGAACCGCCCCGCCCACCGATCTATCCGCCGGACAGCGAGACTGAGCACAGCCTGCCCCTGAACGATGAGACGCTGCGCTACCGCGTCCGGGCGGGCACGCTGCCGATCGTCAGCGCGGAGAGCGGCGAACCCGAGGCGCACATCTTCTACACCGCCTACACCGTTGTTGATGGCGGCGCTGACGGCGGGGGCGACCGTCCGCTGCTGTTCGCCTTCAACGGGGGGCCGGGGTCGTCGTCGGTCTGGCTGCATCTGGGCGCGCTGGGGCCGCGCCGCGTCGCGCTCAACGACGATGGCAGCATGCCCGCCCCGCCCTTCCGCCTGGTCGAAAACCCGCTGACATGGCTGCGCTTCGCCGATCTGGTCTTCGTCGATCCGGTCGGGACGGGCTTCAGCCGACCGGTCAAACCCGAACTGGGCGCGAAGTTCTGGGGCATCAAGGGCGATCTCGACTCGCTGAGCCAGTTCATCCGCCTGTACCTCTCGCGCAGCGGGCGCTGGGGATCGCCGCTGTTCCTGGCCGGGGAAAGCTACGGCACGTTCCGCGGGGCCGGGCTGGCGGGCCGTCTGATCGACCAGGGGATCGCCTTCAACGGCCTGCTGCTGATCTCGACCACGCTCAACCTGCAATCGCTCGAATTCGCGCCGGGCAACGACCTGCCGCCGCTGGTCTACGTCCCCAGCTACGCGGCCACCGCCTGGTATCATCAGCGGCTGCCGGCTGACCTGCAGGCGCGCCCGCTGCGCGACGTGCTCGACGAGGTCGAAGCGTGGACGCGCGACGAGTACAGCGTCGCCCTGCTGCACGGGGATCGGCTCAGCCCGGCGCGCCGGCGAGCGGTCGCATCCCGGCTGGCGCGCTACACCGGCCTGGATCGCCGCTACGTCGAACTGGCCGATCTGCGCATCGAGATCATGCGCTTCTGCAAGGAGCTGCTGCGCACCCGCCGCACCACGGTCGGTCGGCTCGACTCGCGGCTGACCGGGGTCGAGATCGATCATCTGGCGGCGGCCCCGGAGTTCGATCCCTCGTATGCCGCCATCCTGCCCGCCTACACCACGCTGATCAACCGCTATCTGATCACCGACCTGAACTACCGCACCGACCTGGAATACCGCGTGCTGGAGATGCAGGTCAACGAAAAATGGGACTGGGGATCGGCCCAGAACGGCTACCCGGATACCAGCCGTCTGCTGGCGGCGGCGCTGGCGCGCAACCCGCATCTGCGCGTCTTCCTGGCGCAGGGGTACTACGACCTGGCCACGCCGTACTACGCCGCCTACCACACGCTGGCGCATATGGGGCTGCACGACAGCCAGCGCGCCCGCATCCAGACCGCCGAGTATGAGGCCGGGCACATGATGTACATCGAAACGCGCTCGCTGGACAAGCTTCAGACCGACGCCGGGGCGTTCATCCGCGCCGCGCTCAACGGCTGACCGGGAGTGCGCGCATGGGCGGGACGATCCTGAACATGATCACCGTGGCGATCGGCAGCGCGCTCGGCCTGCTGCTGGGCAACCGCCTGCCCGATCGCATTCAATCGTCGGTCATCACCGGGTTGGGCCTGGTGACGCTGGTCGTCGGGCTGGGCAACGCCGGGCAGACGGGCAACATCGTTATCGCGGTCATCAGCCTGGCCAGCGGCATCATCATCGGCGAACTGCTGCGCCTTGACGAAAGGCTGGAACAGTTCGGCGGCTGGCTGCAAAGGCGCTTCAGCGGCGGCCAGCACGGCGATCGGGCGCGCTTCATCACCGGCTTCGTCACCACCAGCCTGATCTTCTGCATCGGCCCGCTGACGTTCGTCGGCTCGCTGCAGGACGGCATGGGCCTGCCGGCGGGCTTTCAACAGCTCGCCATCAAGAGCGTGCTCGACGGCTTCGCCTCGATGGCGTTCGCCGCCAGCCTGGGGATCGGCGTCGCCTTCAGCCTGATCACGATCCTGGTGGTGCAGGGCGGGCTGGCGCTGCTGGGCAGCCTGCTCGGCCAGTTCATGACGACGGCGCAGATCAACGAGATGACCGCCGTCGGCGGGCTGATCCTGATCGCGCTGTCGCTGATCCTGCTCGACATCAAACGACCGCGCGCCGCCAACATGCTGCCCGCGATCCTCATCGCCCCGCTGATCGTCGCCATCGGCACGGCGCTGGGCATCAACCTGTATCCGCTGTAAGCGGGCCGCCCCGCTGACCGGCTGCGCGGGCAGTAGCGCCAATTTCCTACTGACCGCCGCGGGCTGCATCGGGAAACTCAATGCTTACAGTGCATTTCCTGGTTTACAATGAAGACCGGGAATGACCGATGTGCCGCGGCGCGGCGCGCTGCACCGCTCGGTGAGCGGATGGGGCTGCGCGCATCACCGCAAGCGGCTGGTTGACGCGCCGATCAGGCATGGTTATAATGTCCGATAAGTGTCCCGTGGGACAGATGCCGATCATCCAGCCAGATACACACCGGGGTTCCCGCTGTGGTTGACCGAGAGATGCAAGTCGTCCAGGGGGCGTGATGCCGCTGCAAGGTAATCTTCGCGATTTCAGCACCACCCAGCTTCTCAACCTGATCAATCTGGCGGGCAAAACCGGTACGCTGATCATCTTTGAGGGCGTCAAAACCAACGAGAAAGACGCGATGGGCAATCCGCGCATGATCCCCGGGGCGGAACGCGCGCGCGTCTCCTTCAAAATGGGCAAGCTGATCGCGGCATCACTGGGCGCGCAGGATGGCAACCTGGTTTCTGTGCTCAACAAAGCGGGCAAGCTGACCGACGAGCAGGTGCGCATCATCCGCGAACGCGCCCGCAATACCAGCGACAAGGCGCTGGCCCTGCTGCTGATCAACGCCAGCTACGTCTCGCAAAAAGAGATCGTCGACAGCATCAAGGCCCACACGCTCGACGTGGTCTACAACCTGCTGACGTGGAACGAAGGCCCGTTCCGCTTTGAAGACAACCTGCTGCCGCCGCCCGATCGGATCCAGGTGCCGATCGATCTGGAAAATGTCATCATCGAAGGGGCGCGCCGCATCCGCGAGATCGAGCAGCTCACCTCGCATCTCCCCAATCTGGATATGGCGCTGCGCTTTCCCGAGAATCCGCGCGAGAAATTCAAGGGCATTCACCTGAGTGTTGAAGAGTGGCGCGTCGTCTCGTTCGTCAACCCGAAGAACACGATCCGCCAGATCGCCAAAGCCAACAACATGTCCGAGATCGAGATCCGGCGCATCGTCTACGGTCTGGAGCAGGCCGGCCTGGTCGAGATCGTCAAACCGGTGGGGGTCGAGGCGACCGCGGGCGGGCGCTCCGGCTCCGGCAAGCTTCCTGAGATGACGCAGCGGCTGACGCCGCGCAACGCGCCATCGGAAACCGTGGTGCGCAAATTGATCGACAAGATCCGTTCGATCTGAGGCCTGACTCAGGCCGCGATCGAGGTACGGAGTGAATTACGACAGAGAGTTGAGCGACTGACGTCCAGTGCAGACGGGCGAGTACAAGAGAACGGGTGGGGTTATGACGCAGCAGGTCAAAATGGTAATTACGGGGCCGTTCAGCGCCGGCAAGACCGAATTCATCAGCTCGATCAGCGAGATCGATGTGGTGCGAACAGAGCGTCAGATCACCTCCGATGCGGAACGCGCCCTCAAAGACTCCACCACCGTCGCGATGGACTTTGGCCGCATCACGGTCGATGACGACCTCGTCCTGTATCTGTTCGGGACGCCCGGCCAGCGGCGCTTCGACTTCATGTGGGAGATCCTGGCCGACGGCATGCTCGGCTTCGTCGTGCTGGTGGACAGCACCAAGCCGGAAACGTTCCGCGAGGCCAAATCGATCCTGGAGACGTTCAAAGCCTACGCCCCGACGCCGTATGTCGTGGCCGCCAACAAACAGGATCTGCCCGAAGCCTGGAGCGTCGAGGATCTGCGCGTGGCCCTGCGCATCGAGCCGCACGTCAAACTGCTGCCCTGCGTGGCCAGCGACAAAGAGAGCGTCAAGACGGTGCTGCTGGAGCTGCTGTACGCCATTCTGGAAGATATGGAAAAGCAGCGCCAGGCTTAGGCTGGCTGTTGGCCGTCTGTGGTCTCGCTGTCTGGCCGCCGCCCCTGTGCGGCGGCTTTCGTCAGCCCTCAAGCAGCAGCGCCGGGCTTCCCCCCGATACGCCGCATCGGTGTAACGCGCTCCACCCGGCTGCCCGCAGCGCAGCGCCCTCAGAACCCGCATCCTCGATATGCATCAGCGGGACAAGTTGCGCTACAATCCATCTGTGAGTCGAACCGGGCATGAAGGCGGGGTGACGTGGCAACACTGGTCACTGAACAGGGGATCGTCCATTATGAGGTTTACGGGCGTGGGCGTCCGGTGCTGCTGCTGCATGGCTGGCTCAATTCGTGGGCGGTGTGGCGGCAGACGGTCGAACTGCTGGGGCGCGAGTTCCGCATGTATGCGCTCGATTTCCTCGGCTTCGGCGAGTCGGGCGATCAGGCCGACGATTACTCGGTCAGCAACTTCGCCAACATGGTCGATCAGTTCATGGAGCGCATGGGCATCGCCAAAGCGCCGCTGATCGGGCATTCGATGGGCGGCACCGTGGCGCTGACGTATGCCATGCGCCACCCGGAGAAAACGGTCAAGGTGATCGTGGTCGGCTCGCCCATCAACGGCGAGTCGCTCAGTTTTCTGCTCAAGCTGGCGGCCAACCGCACCTGGATCAACATCGGCCAGACCTCCCCTTTCCTATACAACCTGTTCCAGCTCGGCTTCCGGCCGTTCCTGCGCGTCTACAGCCATGCGATGGCGCGGGATGGCGAAGCGCTAGGCCGGATGCTGAGCGAGGACGTGAGCAAACTATCGCTCACCCCGTTCATCGAAAGCATCACGACGCTGCGCCATACCGACCTGAGGCCGCACCTGGGGGAACTGACCATGCCGGTCATGGGGGTGTACGGCAAAAAAGACATCATCGTCGATCCGCGGCAGTCGCAGGTGCTCAAACAATGCCTGCCGCACAGCCGCATCGAGTGGTTCGAAAATTCCGGCCACTTCCCGATGATGGACGAGGACGAACGCTTTCACAGCGTCGTGCGCGCCTTCCTGAACCACAGTTGAACATCCCGGTGAGCTCAATCAGATGCCGTCTCGTCCTGCGCGTTGGCGCATTGCAAACGGAGGCCGGTCATGCGCCGTTATGTGATCGAAGATACCCGCCACGTCCCGCCGTTCAACCAGCCGGCCAGCCTGCTGACGATCGGGGTCAAACCGCTCAAGATCCACCAGGAAGACCTGATCGTCAGCCACTTCCGGCAGGCGGTCAACCTGGGCGGCAGCATCCCCTACCAGCACAAGCAGGAAGGGCTGCGCGCCGTGCAGGGGCCGGCCATCGTCTACAGCGACAATCTGTGGTTCGACGCTGAATTCCTCGATTATTTCATGACGCGCGCGCGCGCCAGCAAGACCGCCAGCCGCGCCGCCATCCTGCCCGACGACCCGGCTTACAGGACGTACACCATTCCGCTGGCGCGCAATTTCGAACCGGGGGTGGATGAGGCCAACCGACGGGTGCTGCTGCTCGACCTGTGGTATTTCCCCACCGGCTACAGTGAGACGGTCACGCCGATCGTCATCCCGTCCGATGCGGAAGAGATGGGCTTTTACAGCGTCCCGGACTTCATGACGATGGAACAGGGCGATCTGACGCACTACGCCCCGCTGCGCTCGGTCATGTCGATCGAGAGCTGGGTGCACGTCTATTTCGCCAGCATCATCTTCAGCCTGTTCGCGCGCGCCAGCCGCTTCGACCGCTACGTGCGCCGGCACAATCTGTACTCGCTCAAGCTGCTGTGGAAAGCCATTCTGGAGCAGCGCCAGCTCCTCAGCACGCGCGAGGTGGTCAGGGTCGGCAAAGGGACGATCATTCACCCGACCGCGGTCATCACCGGGCCGGCCTCGATCGGCGACAACTGCACCATCGGCCCCGGCGTGCTGATCGACAACTGCACAATCGGGGACAATGTCACGATCGACGACGGCTGCGTGCTGATGATGTCCAGCGTGGCCAACGGCTGCTTCCTGCCCTTCCGCGCCGCGCTGTACCTGACGGCCGTCATGGAGAACACCATCATCGCCCAGAACACCTGCCTGCAGATGTGCGTCATCGGGCGCAACAGCTTCGTCGGGGCGGGCAGCACGTTCACCGATTTCAACCTGATCGAGCAGAAGCCGATCCGCGCCGTCAACATGCACGGCGATCTGGCGGAGGTGGGCCAGGTCGTGCTGGGCAGCGCCATCGGCCACAACTGCCGCATCGGCTCCGGGATGGTCATGTACCCCGGGCGGATGATCGAGTCCGACGTCGTGCTGGTGGCCACCCCGCAGCGGCGCGTGATCGGGCGCAGCATCGCTTACGAAGAGAGCGACCACCATTACATGGGCAGCGCGGCCCACAACGGGGACAGCGCGCATCTGCGCCACTATCCCCGCATGGATGAACAGGAAGCCAGCGAGGGCTGGTGATCAGCCCGCCAGCGGCCCGCGCCCGGCCCGCAGCAGCAGCGCCCGCCCGCCCTCGGCGAGCGAGGCCGCGATCAGGGCTTTGGCCAGATCGGGCATGAGGAAGGGGGCCGCGCCAGCCGCCCAGGCCGTCGAAAAATCGAGCGCGCGCACCGCCATCAGCACGATCAGGCCGCAGGCGTAAATGACGGCGATGCCGACGATGCCGGCGCTGAAGCGCAGCGCCAGCGTCCGCCCGCGCTCCGCGATCCAGCCGGTGAGCAGGGCCGCGAGGACGAAGCCGATCAGGTAGCCGCCGGTCGGGCCGAACAGCGCCGCCTGCCCGCGCAGGTTGGCATCGACGGGCAGATTGGCGGCGATCAGGGCCACATAAGCGAGCTGGCTGAGCGCGCCATCGCGCGCGCCCAGGATCAGGCCGGCCAGCAGCACGGCCAGCGGCTGCAAGGTGAACGGAACGGGATCCAGCGGGATGCTGATGCGGGCCGAAAGCACCGTCACCAGCGTCATGATGCCGATCGCGGTCAGACGCAGCGCCAGACCGTGGTAGCGCGTCTGTGGCAGTGCACGCAGCATGATGCTTACCCCTTGTTTTCCGGCGTCGGTGTGACGACGACATCGACCAGATCGTACTTGCGCTTGAACCAGCCGGGCCGGCTGGCTTCCTTGAGGGCTTCCCCCTCGATCAGAGAGACACGGACGCCCAGCGTCGGCAGCACGTAGGCGGTCGTGTACTGGCCGACGCGCTGCATGTTCCGGTACAGCACCAGACGGCTCTTGCTGTCCAGGCTTTTCACGCGCGCTTTGGCGCGTCCGGGCGGCAGTTTCAACAGGTCTTCGCGCAGTTGCTCGCGCTGCTGTGCGTTCAGGTACGTCATCGCTGTCCTCATCGCAGGTGATATCAAACGCCCCGGATTGTAGCGAATTTCCCGCCTGCATCCCAGACGTGCCCGGTGGGAAATGGCGAAATCGCCCGCGCTGGCCCGTATCTCCCGCGACCGCGTCGCGTCCCCCGCTCCCTCATTTTGCCGCACGATAGTGGGGCAAGGCGGATTGTACCGATCGGCGGACAGGCTGAATAAAATTGTCGCAAAAATCTGTATAAAAATATTTCAACTTGCTTGACAGGCTTTCTAAACTCAGATACTGTTAAGCTGCAAAACTGTTACAGTTCACATACCGAAAAACTGCTCGACCGCTGTTGACCAGAGCGGGATGACGGATCGGCCGTCGGGGTTTGCCGTGAAACACTTGACGAATGGCTTCGTGGGCAACCGTGTTTTGAAGTTGAACATCGGTTTCTTGCTGGCAGCCGGCCCCGGACATTCCCACGAGACCACGCTCAACATCCCCGCGGTGCGCGTCTCTGAGGATGTCGATCTCAACTACGTGCGCGGCACGCTCCGGCTCAGCCGCACCCGAGAGGGCATCCTGGTGCAGGGGGTGCTGAGCCTCGGTGTCTCTGACGAGTGCTACCGCTGCCTCGCCCCGGTCGAGCGCGAAATGCAGATCGCGATCGAGGAACTGTACAGCACGCCGGGCACGCACCGCGCGACCGAGTTCATGATCGGTGAGGATGCCATTCTCGACCTCGCCCCGCTGCTGCGCGATGAAGCCCTCATCGCCGATGCCCAGGGGGTGCTGTGCAAACCCGACTGCAAGGGGCTGTGTTCATCCTGCGGGGCCAACCTCAATGAAGGGCCGTGCGAGTGCGAAGCGGAGATCGACCCCCGCTTCGCCAAATTGAAAGAGCTTCTGAGCAGGCAAACGTAACAGCGGCCCGGTTCAAGCCTCATTCTATATCTATCGGGTCAGATCCAACGGTATCACCAGTCTGTTGATGGGGGCGCAGATGAGCAGCCGCAGATCGATTTCAGATTCCTACCGGTCGGAGGATCTTTTCGGCATGTTCGCCGCCGATCCCGATGATGGGGAATCGTCTGCAGCAGCGTTCGACGACTTCGACGATCCGGACAGCGCTGCCCCGGACGATCTGACATTCCCGGACATCGATCAGGACGATCTCGCAGAGAGCGATCTCGTAGAGAGCGACCTGGCAGTCGATGAGGAGGGCGGCATCCCGCCCCATGCGCGCGCGCTGGATGATTTCGCCAGCGATATCGTCGGCCTGTATCTCAAAGAGACGGCGCAGGTTCCCCTGCTGACGCTGGAAGAAGAAGCCGAACTGGCCCGGCGCATCGAAGCCGGCCTGACCGCCCAGCGCATGCTGGAGGCCTGCCCCGATCACCCGGAGGCGGCTGAACTGCACCGGCTCGTCGCGGATGGCGAGGCCGCGCGCGAACATCTGATCCGCGCCAACACCCGACTGGTGGTCTCGATCGCCAAGAAATACGTCGGGCGCGGCGTGCCCTTCCTCGATTTGATCCAGGAGGGCAACCTCGGCCTGATGAAGGCCGTGGAGAAATTTGAGTACCGGCGCGGCTTCCGCTTCAGCACCTACGCGACGTGGTGGATCCGGCAGACGATCACGCGCGCGATCGCCGATCAGGGGCGCACGATCCGCGTCCCGGTGCACATGAGCGATCGCATCCGCAAGCTGTACCGCACCGCCCACGATCTGGAGCAGCGCTACGGGCGCAAACCGACGATCGAGGAGATCGCCGCGGCCATGAAATGCGACCCGCGCAAGGTGCGCTGGATGCAGCGCGTGAGCTGGCGGCCGATCAGCCTGGAGCAGCCGCTCAACGAAGACGACGATGACAGCGAAATGGGGCATTTCATCGAAAATGAGGCCGCGCCCAGCCCCGTCCAGCAGACGTTCGACAAGCTGCTGCGCGAGAAGATCGAGTATCTGCTCTCGACGCTGTCCGCGCGCGAGGCGCACATCCTCAGCCTGCGCTTCGGCCTGCGCAACAATGAAGCGCACACCCTGGAGGAGGTCGGCCAGAAATTCGGGCTGACGCGCGAACGCATCCGCCAGATCGAGGGGCGCGCGCTGCGCCGGCTGCGCCACCCCCGCCGCAGCCGCCAGCTCCGCGATTATCTGAGCTGAATCAGGCGCGCACGGCCCGCACCCCGTCCAGCCAGACATCGAAGACGTGATCGCGGCGGCTGAAGCGCCGCCCCAGCGCTGTCGGCGGCAGCCCGGCGGACGCCCGATCGATGGCGGCGGCGCGGATGCGCAGCAGGGCGCTGCGCGGCTTGCCCGCGGCTTCCCACTGCGGGATGATCGTCTGCAGCGCGATCAGCGCGTCCGACGATCCGAAGCTGTAGATCTCCCCGTCCCCCTGCGCCGGGACGAAGCAGGCGCTCCCCGGCGCGATCAGGGCGAAGCCCGACCCCCGGATGCCGTAGGCCTGCTGATCATCCGGGATCTGGAACACGGCGAAGGTGAACCCCGGTGGCAGCGCCAGCATGACGAACGGCCCCAGACTCCAGGTCACCTCCAACGAGGAGGCGCGCGGCAGATAGGCGATCTCGGCATCGAGCGACTGCGACAGGAGCATCTGAAGCTGCGCCGGGTCGATGGTAGCGGCGTTGGCCTGCACCGTGAGCAGCGAACCGACGCGGAAGCTGCCCTCTTCTCCCATGCCCGCGCCGCGCAAACGCACGAAACCGCAGGGATAGTTGGTATCGCTGTACAACGTGCCGTCGGATTGCAGTTCGAACGCGGCGCTGTACTGGAAGCCCTCCAGCCACAGCGGGGCGACCAGGATGCCACGCGGTTTGAGCTGGCGCACCCAGGCCGCCGGGATATCCCAGATGCCCGCGGTGGCGATGATGCGATCGTAGGAGGCGCGCGGCGCGAAGCCGGCTGCGCCATCGCCGATGACGACCTTGACGGCGGCCATGCCCGCGCGCGCCAGATTGTCCATCGCGGCTTCCCCGATCTGCGGATCCAGCTCGATCGTGGTCACCAGCCCGGTCGGGCCGACGAGGTGCTGCATGATCGCCGCGTTGTACCCTGTCCCCGTGCCGATCTCGAGCACGTTCATGCCGGGCTTCAGGTTGAGCTGTTCGAGCATCAACGCCATCATCGATGGCTGGGACGACGACGCGATGACCGTGCCGTCGGCGGCGCGTTTGATGGCGATGGCGTCATCGCTGTAGACGACTTCAGGGGGAAGGCCGGGCAGGAACAGGGCGCGCGGGATGGTCAGGAACGCCTGCTCCAGCCGGGCATCGCGCAGATCGCCGCGCGCGCGCATCGCCTCCACCAGCGAGCGCGGCGATGGCCGGGCGTGCGAGGCAGGCATGTCGGTCTGCTCGTTGTGCGGCGTCATCCGCGGCCATACCAGGCGCGGCGTTTGCGCAGCGAGACTCCGCCTTCCGCATCGCTGCGGCGGGTGGCGCGCACGCGGCCCCGTTCATCGATGTGCACCTGGCCCGCCCGCTGCAGGCGCGCGAACTCTTCCGGCGTGATCACCGGCGCGGGTTCGCCGCCCAGCCGTTCCAGACGTCCGCTGTAGCCGCTGACCGGGTTGGGCGAATTGTGGTAGATCGGCCCCTCTTCCAGCTCGTCCTCATCGTCCGGGGGCGTGGGCCGGTAGCCGCCCGGCGTGCGGGATGTGGACGGCGTGTCGTCAAATTCGGCTGGACGCTGATTGTGCTGATCGGTCATCGTTTTCCGTCTCTTTCCTGGCAGATCGCACCGCGCTCGAACGGGGTCGCATCGGGCCGGGGATCGTTCAGCTCTCGATCGGCGCGGGCGACTGATCGTCGGTCGCGGTGTCGTGCAGTTCCGACTCCGATTCTACGACAATTCCGGTGTTTTCCATCAACCGCTGCAGCGTGAAAGCTTCGGTCTGGTCGCGCTCGCGGTAGTGTGGCCCGCAGACCAGACAGTCCGGGTCACGGTCGATCGTCGCCCAGATCGAGGAATACGGAAAGCTCGTCTGCCCATCGACGATCTCCAGCGCGACATTGGCGACGACGACGGTATTGCCGGGCTGGGCGCGGTAGATCTCGCTGTCGCGCAGCAGTTCATTGAGGGCCATATCGGCCTGGATCGACGCGATGCGCGTCACATGCAGCCACAGGCCGGGTTCGGCCTCCAGCGTGCCCTCCGGGCCGATCATGCCATAGTCGAGTTCCTCATCGGTCTCCCGGCGGCTGGCGATCTCCTCGCGCAGCGCCCCGGCCCAGCAGGCGTAACACGGGCCGTCATACGGGCGGATCAGGCAGATATCCCCGCCCTCACCGCGCTCATAGACCCCGGCGTAGACCGCGGTCAGCCCGCGGTCAAGACAGGCCTGATTGAGCGCAAATTTTGCGCCTTCGCCATCCAGCCCGCTGATGACCAGATCGCAGCCGTGCAGCGCGTCGAGGTGATCTTCCAGCCGTCCGGCGATGACGGTGATCTGCGCTTCCGGGTTGCGCTGGCGGATCAGGTCGGCGACCGCTTCGGCCTTGTTCCAGCCCAGGTAGCGGCGGTCGGCCACATGCCGGACGATGTTGGTCTCCTCCAGGGTATCGTCATCCAGCAGCACGAACCCCCCGACGCCGGACATCGCCAGCGCCAGCGCGATGAACCCGCCGCCCGACCCCAGCCCGACGACGGCCACGCGCCTGGCCCGCAGCCGGGCCAGGTTGCCGGCCCCGATCAGCCGTTCCACCCGATCCCAGTTCATGGCCGGGCCTCCTCCGGCGGCGCCGTCCCGGCGGGCGCGGGATCGTCACCGGGGACTTCGACCGGCGGCGGGGGATCCGCCTGCCCATCCGCTGAGGGCGGCGGATCGGCGGGGGCCTGCGCCTGCTGCGCCGCTTTGAGCGCTTCCAGCTCCAGGGCGCGCTGGGCGGCCAGCACGTCTTCCACCGCATGCACGAAGTCGATCAGGCGGGCCGCCGGCGTCCAGGCGAACGGCACGTCGATCGGCGTGGAGGCCTGCCAGGCCTGGGTGAAGACGCGGTACATGTCATCGCCGCTGTGCATGTGGACGAGCGGGGCGATGCGCGCCGACGGCGGTCGCTGCGGGAAATCGTAGGGGGTGACGACGATGATCAGCTTCTTCGCGCCGACGCGCATCATCAGCAGACAGACTTCCAGCGGCGGGCTGCCATCCGCATTCCACAGCGTGATCGTATGGAACAGACCGTCATCGGTCAGGGCTTTCAGTTCGGCTTCGGTGCGCGCGCTGTCGGTCAGATGCCAGGGGTATGGCGCGAGCGCGGGGAGTTGGGCATCGGGGTAGACCGCCGGGCTGATCGGCTGGAACAACCGCGTTCTGCGGTCGATGTACCACCAGTCCACGCGCAGCGCAGTGCCATCGCCCTGGGGCAGCATCAGAAAGTTGGTCGTCATGCCCGCCAGTTCGACGGTGAAGGGATGCTCCAGCGTCACGATCGGCGTGATCAGGAAGTCCATGCCGTTTTCCGGGTCGTCCAGCCAGTCCAGCGCGGTGATCAGGTCGCCACCGCTCGGCTGGATCATGTAGCCGGGCTGCTTGTGCCAGTCGCCCAGGTAGCGCAGCGGCACGTCCCATTTGCTCGCGCCGATGCCGAACAACCCCTGCCGCCGTTCGCGGGTGGTTTGCCAGTTCTCCTGCAGCCACCAGATCAGCTCATCCTGCCGGTCATCGCCCTGCTGGAAGGTGTGATACTGGCGCACCGCCGTTTCATCGGGGGAGATGGTATCGAGGACGTACACCGTCGGGACGCCGTTGGTCAGCGAGCCGGGCACGATCAGACCGATCAGGGCCTCGCCCGTCTCATCCTCGATGCTGGCCTGCGCAGCCGCCTGCATCCGGGCCAGCACCCGTTCGGCCACCACCAGATTGGGCACGCCGCGGGTATGTCTGAGCGTGGGTCTACGCAGCACCATCGCTTCCTCTCCTCATGTCGTCATCGAAGCAATGCCGCAATGCTGCCGGGCATGCCGTTCAGCGGCGGGGCGGGGAGAACGGCGGCACCCCGGAGTCGGGGTTGGCGCGCTCTTCGATCCCCGGCCACTGCCCCGTCGCGCGCCAGGTGTAATAGGCATACAGCCACTGGATCGCCCAGGCCGCCACGGTCACCGCCGTCGATTTGCCCGGATTCCAGCCGTAATGTTCGCCATCTTTGGGGTTGAACAGGCACAACTGCCCGTCTTCGTACTGATGTTTCTGGCTGTAGATGCGCGGGCGCAGCACATACGCTTCCGCCGGACGCCTGGGGTAATCGTGAGGATACAGGATCTTGAGCAGATGCCGGGGCTGAAGCAGCCGGGCGAGATTGATCTCGACCTCGCCCTCCCAGTACAGCGGATCGCCCGACGGGGGCACGACCAGCCTGAACGTGCTGCCGAAGGCGGCGCGCATCGCTTCCACTTCGAGCCGCAAGCGCGGCGATACGTTTTGCCGCGTTCCCCACCAGGCTTCCATCAACGCTGTCTCCCGGGCCTGCGCTGTATGTCTCGCTGTCCGCCCATTCTATCACGCTCTGCACCCCCGGCTGTCCGCGCGCCAGTGACCGCCTGTCTCAGGTCTGTACGCATGAACCGGGGAAAAGGTTGCACCCGCGTGCCGCTGCCAGCGTACCGGCGCGTCAGAACTGGAAACCGCCGGTCACATGGACGACTTTGTGCCGGTAATTGCTCACGAATTCCGTCAGGCGCTCGTGCAGCGTGGCCCACTCTTCGCTGTCCAGGATCTCGCGCATGGTCTCCAGGTCGGGCGCGACGCCCTCCGTCATGATCTGCGGGGCATCCTTGAGGCGGCTGTAGACGGTATACCAGGCCCCGGTCGGCTTCAACCCCAGGCGGGTGATGCCGGGAACCCACTCGCGCACCACGAACTCGAAGTATTCCTGATCGCGGCCCGGCTTGATATCCCAGTTCATCAACAGCTTGACGCTCATGGCTGTGCTCCTGCACTTAACTGCTTGCTGGCGTGAGGACGATGACCTGCGGCTGTTCCGGCAGTTCTGAAGCGCTGATCTTCAAGACATCGACTTCCTGCACTTTGCTGACGCCCATCGCCTTGAGGAAGCGATCGACCGGCTCCAGCGGGATCGTCAGCCCGGGCAGCTCGTAATGCATCGGGATGATGAAATCGGGTTCGATCAGGGCGACCACTTCGGCGGCCTGCGCCGCTTTCAGACCGTTGCCGCCGCCCACCGGCACGAGCAGGACATTGACCTGCCCCAGCTCTTCGATGACCGATTGATCGGGCACGTGCGCCAGATCGCCCAGATGCAGCACGGTCAGGCTGTCGTAGTCGAACAGATAGGCGACATTGAGCTGCGCGCCAGCGTCCCCGACGGTGTGCATGGCAATGCCGGTGATGAACACGCCGCCGATCTCGTACTCGCCGGGGCCGCGCAGCACATACGGCTGCGTGCGGATCATCTCCAGCGCATTGTGACCGGGGACATCGTGGCTGATCGTGACCACGTCGGCCTTCAGCCGGGGCGCCGCCAGACCGATGCTCTCCGCAAACGGATCGGTCACCACCGCGATCTTACCGCGCTCCGCGATCCGGAAGCAGCTATGTCCATACCAGGTGATATCCACGGATCTTCCTCAATCGGTGCTGAATGACAGCCTTTATTATAGCGAAGTGTGCCGGATGTGAATAGATCCGGGTTAGAACAGATGAGCGCCCCCGCTCTGGATCCGGCGGTCAGCGAAATGCGGTCGGGCACGGTACAATCCGCTATCATCAGGATGCACCCCGCTGCATGTGCAGGTACTGGATCGACATCATGAATGAACCGAAACCCACCCACAACGCCAGACGCCGCTGGCAGGAACAGGTTTACCGGGCAGCGATCGCCAAAGCGCCGGAGCGCCGCCCCGCCTTCCGGACGTCGTCCGCGATCCCGCTGGAGCCGATCTACACGCCGGAGGATCGCGGCATCAGCGATCCGACGTATGACGCCAAACTCGGTTTTCCGGGGGAATACCCGTTCACGCGCGGCATTCAGCCGAGCATGTACCGTTCGCGCCTGTGGACGATGCGCCAGTACGCGGGCTACGCCACGGCGGAAGAATCCAACGCGCGCTACCGCTTCCTGCTCTCTCAGGGGCAGAGCGGCCTGAGCGTGGCCTTCGACCTGCCGACGCAGATCGGCTACGACGCCGACGATCCGATGGCGCTGGGCGAGGTCGGCAAAGTCGGCGTGAGCATTTGCAGCCTGGACGACATGGCGCGCCTGTTCGACGGCATCCCCCTCGATCAGGTCAGCACCAGCATGACGATCAACGCCCCGGCGTCGGTGCTGCTGGCGATGTATATCGCGGTCGGCAAGCGCCAGGGCGTCGAACCGTCCCGGCTGCGCGGCACGATCCAGAACGACATCCTCAAGGAGTACATCGCCCGCGGGACGTATATCTACCCGCCGGCGGCCTCGATGCGCCTGATCACCGATATCTTCGCCTACTGCCAGAAGGAAGTGCCGCGCTGGAACACGATCAGCATCAGCGGCTACCACATCCGCGAGGCGGGCAGCACCGCGGCCCAGGAAGTGGCCTTCACGCTGGCCAACGGCATCGCCTACGTCGATGCGGCGATCCGGGCCGGCCTGACCGTCGATGGGTTCGCGCCGCAGTTGAGCTTTTTCTTCAACGCGCACAATCAGTTTCTGGAAGAGGTGGCCAAATTCCGGGCGGCGCGCCGGCTGTGGGCGCGCATCATGCGCGAGCGCTTCGGCGCGGCCAACCCGGAATCGTGGCGGCTGCGCTTCCACACCCAGACGGGCGGCTCGACGCTGACGGCGCAGCAGCCGCTGAACAACATCGTCCGCGTCGCCCTGCAGGCGCTGGCCGCGGTGCTGGGCGGCACGCAGTCGCTGCACACCAACAGCATGGATGAGGCGCTGGCCCTGCCCACCGAGCAGGCGGTACAGGTGGCGCTGCGCACCCAGCAGATCATCGCCTACGAGACCGGCGTCGCCGATACTATCGATCCGCTGGCCGGGTCGTACCTGATCGAATATCTCACCGACGAGATCGAACGCCAGGCCGAGGATCTGATCGCCGAGATCGACGCGCGCGGCGGGGCGCTGGCCGCCATCGAGACGGGCTACATCCAGAATGAGATCCAGAAAGCGGCCTACGCTTACCAGCGGGCGGTCGAGGCCGGGGACGAGGTCATCGTCGGCGTGAACAAATTTACGGTGGAAGAGGAGCAGCATTTCGAGATCCTGACCGTCGATCCGGCGATCGAAGCGGCCCAGCGCGCCCGGCTGACCGAGCTGCGCGCCCGGCGCGATAACGAGCGCGTCAGCGCCCTGCGCGCCCGGCTGGTGCAGGCCGCGCGCGGCACGGACAACCTGATGCCGCTCATCCTCGAATGCGTCGAAAACGAGGTCACGCTGGGCGAGATCTGCCACAGCCTGCGCGAGGTCTTCGGGGAGTACCGCCCGCCCGTCAGCCTGTGAACGCCGGCGGCGCGGCGGCAGAACCCGCACGCCCGCTGCGACCGGGTCAGCGCCTCCCTGTCCGAGTCGGCGATCGCACCGTTCCCCTGGCCGCTTCAGGTTAGGAATCTGCCGCAATTCGCGTTAACCTTGCGCCCAACTCAATGGATTTTTTACAAGGAGCAGCAGCGTGAACAACCCCAAACTTGAACACTTACGCGCACTGCGCGAACAGAGCCGGCTGGGCGGCGGCGCGGAACGCATCCAGCGCCAGCACGACAGCGGGCGCAACACCGCCCGCGAGCGGCTCGATATCCTGCTCGATCCGGGCAGCTTCCGCGAGATCGACGCTTTCGTCGTCCACCGCTCGCGCGAGTTCGGCATCGACAAGCAGACGTATCTGGGCGACAGCGTGGTCACCGGCTGGGGGACGATCAACGGGCGGCTGGTGTACGTCTACTCGCAGGATTTCACCGTCATGGGCGGCAGCCTGAGCGAAGTCCACGCTGAGAAGATCTGCAAGATCATGGACATGGCGATGCGCACCGGCGCGCCGGTCATCGGCCTGAACGACAGCGGCGGCGCGCGCATCCAGGAAGGGGTGGTCAGCCTGGGCGGCTACGCCGATATCTTCCTGCGCAACACGATGGCCAGCGGCGTCATCCCGCAGATCAGCGTCATCATGGGGCCGTGCGCCGGCGGCGCGGTCTACAGCCCGGCGCTGACCGATTTCGTCTTCATGGTCAAAGACACCAGCTACATGTTCATCACCGGGCCGGACGTCGTCAAACAGGTGACCCATGAAGAGGTCACTTTCGAGGAACTGGGCGGCGCGTCCGTCCATGCCACCAAAAGCGGGGCGTGCCATGTCGTCGGCGATAACGAGACCAATACCCTGCTGCTGGTGCGCGAACTGCTGAGCTATCTGCCGCAGAACAACATGGAAGATCCGCAGTTCACCCCGACGACCGACGATCCCCTGCGCGCCGACGCGGAGCTGGATACGATCATCCCGGACAGCCCGAACAAGCCCTACGACATGAAAGACATCATCCACCGCGTGGTCGATGACGGCGTCTTCTTCGAGATCCAGCCCGATTTCGCCCCCAACATCGTCGTCGGCTTCGCCCGGCTGGGCGGTCACAGCGTGGGCATCGTCGGCAATCAGCCGATGGTGCTGGCCGGCGTGCTCGATATCAAAGCCAGCGAGAAGGCCGCCCGCTTCATCCGCACCTGCGACGCCTTCAACATCCCGATCGTCACCTTCGTCGATGTGCCCGGTTACATGCCCGGCACCGATCAGGAGCACAACGGCATCATCGTCAGCGGGGCCAAACTGTTATATGCTTACTGTGAGGCCACCGTCCCCAAACTGACGGTGACCACGCGCAAGGCTTACGGCGGGGCGTACTGTGTCATGAGCAGCAAGCACATCCGCGGCGACCTCAACCTGGCATGGCCCACCGCCGAGATCGCGGTCATGGGGCCGGAGGGCGCGGTCGAGATCATCTACCGGCGCGAACTCAAAGAGGCGGAGGATCCGGTCGCGCTGAAGGCCAGGCTCGCTGCGGAATACCGCGAGCGGCTGGCCAACCCATACATCGCCGCTCAGCGCGGTTACATCGACGACGTGATCGAACCGCGCGAGACGCGCGCCCGCCTGATCAACGGGCTGGAGGTCTTCCAGAACAAGCGCGACAACAACCCGCCCAAGAAGCACGGCAACATCCCGTTGTAGTTCGAACGGAGGGCTGAGCGATGACCACCCCCGATCTGACGCACGAACGCCTGTACACGGTCGAGGAATTCGCCGCGCTGCCCGATGATGGCCGCTT
>DAOUBU010000004.1:0-64240 GCA_034432395.1 Anaerolineae bacterium | reverse complement strand
CTGCATTTCCTGGCTTTTGCCATGATTATGCTGCATCGCTTTGTCCATACGTTCGCTTTTTGTCTTTAAAGTGCCTAACACGCTCTAGGCGGGTACGGCGATGAACCTGATCGAGAACCTGCGCATCGCCATCAGCGGACTGCTCACCAACCGCCTGCGCTCGATCCTGACCACACTGGGGATCATCATCGGCGTGGGCGCGGTCATCGCCCTGGTCAGCCTGGGGCGCGGGGTGGAGGGGTTCATCGCCGCGGAGTTCCAGTCGCTGGGTTCCAACGTGCTGTTCGTCTTCTCCTCCCCGCCCACCAGCGGGACGCGCACCACCATCCAGCCGATCACGACGCGCGAGGCCGCCGATCTGGCCAACCCGGTGATCGCCCCGGCCATCGCCCAGGTCGCCGCGGAAACTGTCGTGCCCGGTCAGGTCGTCGCCGGGTCGAACATCGTCCGGCTGTCGATCAGCGGGGTGACGCCCAACTACACCAGCGTGCGGAGCTGGCCGGTGCAGCCCGGCGGTTCGTTCATCACCCAGGCCGACGTCGATACCGCCGCGCGCGTGGCGGTGCTGGGGACGTCGCTGGTCGAGCGCCTGTTCGGCGAGAAGACGTTCGACGCAGTCGGCCAGACGATCCGGGTCAACGAGCGCGTCTTCACGGTGATCGGCGTCATGCAGGAGCAGAGCGGGGGGATCGGCGCGCTGGGCGATCAGAACGAGGTGATCTTCGTGCCGATCACGACGGTGCAGACGCGGCTGAGCAATGCGCGCACCCGCGATGGCGGCTACCGGGTCGATATCCTGCACATTCAGGCGATCAGCGAGGATGCCATGCGCGATGCCACCCTCCAGATCGAGTCGTATCTGTCCGATGCCCACGGCGTCCAGTTCCAGGGCGAGCAGGATTTCACGATCGTCAACCAGGCCGATCTGCTCAACTCGCTGGGGCAGGTGACGGGCATCCTGACCGTCTTCCTCAGCCTGATCGCGGCGATCTCGCTGCTGGTGGGCGGCATCGGTATCATGAACATCATGCTCGTCTCGGTGACGGAGCGCACGCGCGAGATCGGCCTGCGCAAGGCGGTCGGCGCGCGCAGCCGCGATATCCTGCTGCAATTTCTGATCGAAAGCCTGGTGCTGGCGCTGGTCGGCGGCGCGCTGGGGGTGGCGCTGGGCGCGCTCATGACCTTCATCGGCGGGGCGCTTGTCCCCTCGCTGACGCTGCGCGTCACATCCGATGCGGTCATCCTGGCGACGGCGGTCAGCTCGTTCATCGGCATCTTCTTCGGCCTGTATCCAGCCAGCCGCGCCGCGCGCATGCGCCCGATCGAAGCGCTGAGGTTTGAATAGCCATGTTCGCCCGTATCCGCGAAAATGTGCGCGTCGCTTTCGCCGGCCTGCGCGCCAACAAGCTGCGTTCCGCGCTGACCATGCTCGGCATCACCATCGGGGTTTCGTCGGTGATCGTCATGGTCTCGCTCGGTCAGGCGGTTGAGAATTTCGTGCGCGATCAGTTCCTCGGTCTGGGGACGAACCTGCTCATCGTCTTCCCGGCGCAAAACGAACGCGGTGAGACCGTCCGCCTGACGCTGCGCGAAGCGAATGCGCTGGCCGATATCGCCCGCGTGCCGGATGCCTCCGGCGTGATGCCGCAGCTCGCCACCACCCGCCCGGTGACGGCCAACGGACGCAGCGCCAGCGGGCGCATCCGCGGTGTGACCGAGATCTTCCCGACGATCCGCAATCGCGCGGTGCTGGCCGGGCGCTTCTTCGACCGCACCGAGGTTGAAGGGTTGGCCCGCGTCGCCGTGATCGGGACGACGGTCGTCAATCGTCTGTTCCCGGACGTCAACCCGGTCGGGCAGACGATCCGCATCGGCGGCGTCACCTTCCGCGTGATCGGCGTCATGGCTGAAGCGGGCAGCGCTGGCTTCGGCGGGGATGAAAATGATCTGATCTGGGTTCCGATCACGACGGCGCAGACGCGCCTGACGGGCGAACGCATCCTGACGGGCGAGCGCCCGGTGACGAACATCCTGGTGCAGGCGCGCGATGCCGACTCCGTCGATCGGGTGGCGCAGCAGATCCGCCTGACGCTGCGCGAAGAACGCCGCATCGCGTTCCGCGACGAAGACACGTTTCAGATCTTCTCGCAGACCGATCTGCTGGCCTCCCTGGAGCAGATCACCGGCCTGCTGACGATCTTCCTGGCCGTGATCGCCAGCATTTCGCTGTTGGTGGGCGGCATCGGCATCATGAACATCATGCTGGTGACGGTGACCGAGCGCACGCGCGAGATCGGCCTGCGCAAGGCGGTCGGCGCGCAGAAGCGCGATATCCAGCTCCAGTTTTTGACCGAGGCGGCGGCGCTGTCGCTGGTCGGGGGCGGCATCGGCATCGCGCTGGCCGGGGGCGGGGCGCTGCTGGTCTCGGCGCTGGTTCCCAGTCTGGCGGTGGCGCTGCAGCCGTCAAGCGTGCTCCTGGCGACGGCGATCTCCCTGCTGGTCGGCGTATTTTTCGGCCTGTATCCCGCTAATCGCGCCGCATCGCTCAATCCGATCGACGCGCTGCGCTACGAGTGAAAGCCGCGATCATCCGTTTTTTCGCAGTGGCGTTTGACCGGCAAAGGCATTAAAATTTTATGAGAAGCGCGTCCGTTTAACCGATACACGCTGTTTTTCGCGCATCTATCTGAGGATAAGCCCCTATGGTGACCGTGACGCCCCACGATCAGGCGCAGGCCGAACAGACGCTGGTGGCCGCCCAGCACAGCATGCTCGACGGGCTGGGCCAGCTCGCCCATTATTTCGGCTTCAGCAAGGTGATGGGCCAGATCTACGGGGCACTGCTGCTGAGCGCGCGTCCGCTGTGCCTGGACGATCTGGTCGAGCAGCTCGGCATCTCGAAAGCCAACGCCAGCATGAACATGCGCACGCTGGAAAATCTGGGCATGGTGCGTCAGGTCTGGGTGCGCGGCAGCAGTGGACGGCGTAAGTTTTACGAGGCGGAGACCGATTTCTGGCAGATCATCACCAACGTCCTGAAAGGGCGGGAGATGCGCGATGTCGAACGCGCGCTGACGGTCATGGAAGAGAATATCACCCGCCTCACCCAGGCGCGCGGCCTGCTGGATGAGGACGATCGGCGGGTGGCCGATCTGTACATCGATCGCATCGGCCAGATGGCGGCGCTGTTCCAGTTCGCGCAGATGATGATCTCGTCGATTTTGACCCGCAGCGGGGATGATGCCCCTCCGACCCGCTGAGGACGCCGCGCCCGGACGGTGGGTGCGGCCTCTGATCAAACTCTGATAGGTGCGCCCTTGTGACGTCTGTCCGCCTTATCATATAATGCCCGTATGACATTTATGGGGGAGTGGCGGAACTGGCAGACGCGCATGACTTAGGATCATGTCTCCTACGAGGTGAGGGTTCGAGTCCCTCCTTCCCCATGATCTCGTGGTCGTTCTGCTCAACACACATCTCACCCGGACGGGTGCACAGCGGGGATAAGTCTCTTGAACATTCAAACTGAGCTGACGGATCAGCATACTGCCCATTTGATAGTGGATATTGACGACGCGATGCTCGACAGCGCCAAACGCAAGGCGGCGCTCAAACTCTCGCGTCAGATCAATGTCCCCGGTTTTCGCCGGGGTAAGGCCCCGTACCATGTCATGGTGCGCATGGTCGGTGAAGGTGCGATCCTCGAAGAAGCCGTCGAGATGCTCAGCGGCGATATCTACAAAGATGTCCTGGTCGAGTCGGGCGTCAGGCCGTATGGGCCGGGCGAAGTCATTGACGTCCGCATGGATGAGCGGCTGCGCATCACCTTCAGTGTGCCGCTCGTGCCGGAAATCGCGCTCAACGATTACCGCAGCGTGCGCCTGGATTACGCCCCGCCTTCGGTTGAGGATGAGGCGGTCGATCGGGTGCTGGCCTCGCTTCAGGAACGGAACGCCGTGGTCGAGCCGAGCGCGCAGCCGGCTGTCCTCGGCGATCGCGTGACGATCGACATCAACGCGGTGCTGCCGAACATGGCGAGCGAGGATCCGGACTCGTCTGAATCTGAGAGCGAACACGCCCACCCTGAGGATGATCCCGATCATGCGGATGCGGCGGAAGCGGACGGCCCCGATCTGCATGAACTGGGGCATGAGATGAAAGGCGAGGCGTTCATCCACGAGCACAACATGCCGATCACGCTCGACGCTGAGCACGAGCCGATCCCCGGTCTGGCGCAGCAGCTCGTGGGCGCGGTGAGCGGCGATGTGCGCCGCTTCATCCTGACGATCCCGGAAGACAGCGAAGAGTTCGACGATATCGCCGGTCAGCCTGTCGACTGCCTCGTCGTGGTGCGCAAAGTCGAAAAACAAACGCTGCCGGCGCTCAATGATGATTTCGCCGCCCGTCTCAGTTCGGATCAGGAACAGCCGCTGACGCTGCTCGAACTGCGCATGAAGGTGCGCAGCGACCTCGAAGCGCAGGCGAAGGCGCGCTACGACGAGGAGTATGCCAGCCGGGCGCTCGACCAGATGGTGGCGCAGGCTTCGGTCAAGTATCCGCCGGTCATGCTGGAAGAGGAGATCGACCGGATCCTCGAACGGTTCGACAGCGAGCTGCAGCAGAACGGCCTCTCGCTCGATGCGTACCTGACGATCTACAAACGCACCAGAGAGCAGCTCCGGGAGGAGTACCGCGATGTGGCGCGGCGCAACCTGGAGCGTTCCCTGGTCATGGGGGAGATCCTGGTCGCCGAACGTCTCAGAGCCGACCAGAGCGATATCGAGGCCCGGCTCGATGAGATGGTCAGCCGGTTCAACCAGTACGACCCGGAAGTCGTGCGCTCGATCTTCCGCCAGCCGGCCATGATGGACAGCCTCATCAACGACATCCTCACCAGCCAGGTGCGCGAGCGCATCGCGGCCATTGCGCGCGGAGAAGCCCCTGAAATCCCCGTCGATGCGGACGATGCCGCGCTGGACAGCGCGATGACGGAGGATGAGCCAGGCGCTGAAAATGCTGAGGCGTTCAGCGCCTCCGTGCCCACTACCGGGGTGCAGCCCGATCCCGATGATGAAAACACGACCGAACAGAATAAAGGAGAGTCAGCGTCATGAACATGCAGCCCACCAGCCTCATCCCGATGGTCATTGAGACGGGCAGCCGTGGCGAACGCGCCTACGATATCTATTCCCTGCTGCTGAAAGAACGCATCGTCATGCTCGGGACGCCGATCAACGACCAGATCGCCAATCTGATCGTCGCTCAGCTTCTGTTCCTGCAGCGCGAAGATCCCGACCGGCAGATCCAGATGTTCATCAACTCACCGGGGGGCGTCGTGTACAGCGGCATGGCGATCTACGATACCATGCAGCAGATCAGCGCGCCGGTGAGCACGACCGCGGTCGGCCTGACGGCCAGCTTCGGCACGGTGCTGCTGACCGCCGGTCAGGCCGGCATGCGCTATGCGCTGCCGAATGCGACGATCCACATGCATCAGCCGCTGGGCGGCGCGCAGGGCCAGGCGAGCGATATCGTGATCGCGGCCAATGAGATCATGCGTCTCAAGGATCGCCTGCTCGATATCTTCGTCAACCATACCGGGCGCGATCGCGAGACGATCGAGCGCGATACCGACCGCGATATCTACCTGAGCGCGAGCCAGGCGGTCGAATACGGCCTGATCGACTCGGTGCTGGAAGGCGCCAAAGTGAAGGCGCTGAAAAACGGGGCCAAATAATCGCCGATGCGGTCTGCGCCGGCCAAGTGCCGCCCTACGCCCGATGCGGGATGTAAGGCGGCCCCCTGTTTTCACGTCTGACGTTGTAGCGCGTGATAGCAAGCGTGATAGCAAAATGAAGTTCGCCGCCGCATAGCGGCGGTGGTGGAGGGTGAACGAGTGAATACGACACCGGGGACGCAGCGCTGTTCGTTCTGTCGTCGCAGCCATGACGAGGTGGATCGGCTGATCGCTGGCCCGGATGGCGTCTTCATCTGCGATAACTGCGTCGAATTGTGCCAGCGCATTCTGTACGAAGAGACGGTCAAAGATGCGCCATACGAAGCGGACGAGCCGGTCTTTGACCTGCAGCGGCTGCCCGCCCCGCGCGAGATCATGGCCCATCTGGATGAGTACGTCGTCGGGCAGGAATATGCCAAGCGCGTGCTCAGCGTGGCTGTGTACAACCATTACAAACGCATTCGCAGCGGCGGCGTCGCCAATGGCGTTGAACTGGACAAGAGCAACATCCTGATCGTCGGGCCGACGGGCAGCGGCAAAACGCTGCTGGCGCAGACGCTGGCGCGCATCCTCGATGTGCCGTTCTGCATCACGGATGCAACATCGCTCACCGAGGCCGGTTACGTCGGCGAAGATGTCGAGAACATCCTGCTGCGCCTGATCCAGGCGGCGGATGGCGATATCGCCCGGGCGGAAAAAGGCATCGTCTATATCGATGAGATCGACAAGATCGCCCGCAAATCCGCTGATAACCCGTCGATCACGCGCGATGTCAGCGGGGAAGGGGTGCAGCAGGCCCTGCTGAAGATCATCGAGGGGACGCTGGCCAACGTGCCGCCGCAGGGCGGGCGCAAACACCCTCATCAGGAATTTCTCCAGATCGATACCACCAACATCCTGTTCATCTGCGGCGGGACGTTCGCCGGGATCGAGGAACATATCGCCAAGCGGGTCGGCGGCAAAGCGACTATCGGCTTCCAGGCGGAAGCGCGCACCGCGCCGGACAAAGCCGCGCTGCTGCGCCAGGTCAGCCCGGAAGATCTGATCCACTTCGGCCTGATCCCGGAATTCGTCGGACGGCTTCCGGTGCTGGTCACGGTGGATCCGCTCGATCGCGAGGCGCTCATCCGCATCCTGACCGAGCCGAAGAACGCGATCGTCAAGCAGTACCAGTCGCTGCTGGGGCTGGATAACGTCGAACTGGTGTTTGAAGAGTCGGCGCTGGCGGCGGCGGCGGATCTGGCGCTGAAGCGCGGCACGGGCGCGCGCGGGCTGCGGGCGATCATCGAAAATCGTCTGCTCGATGTCATGTTCGAAGCGCCGGGCCGCGCCGAGATCTCGCGCGTGATCGTCGATGCCGCCGTGATCAACGGCGAAGCCCGACCCCAGTTGTTCAGCGCCGAAAACCGCCAGATCGACTGGCACAGCGATCGCAGCCCGGCGGATGCGCTGACGGACGCTGTGCACGACGGTTCGCGCAAGCCAGCCGCCTGAGCGGCAGCATCTTTTCCGGACATGAACACAACACAGCCTCCACATGGAGGCTGTGTTTCGATCTACAGCCGGTCAGCCGTGTCATCCCGCGCACGGCTGAGCCGCCCACGCCGTTCAGGGCTTACGGGGTCAGCAGGTGCACCTGGATATCCGGCGCGCGTTCAGCCACCGCTGTCGCGAAGAGGCGGGCATCCATGCGCCCGGCTGCGCCGGACGCCAGACCCCAGCGGGAGGGGATGACGGCGCGCGGTCGGATCGCCACCGCCAGTTCAGCGGCGTCAGCCGCGGTGAGCGGGCGGCCGTCGATCGGCAGAATGGCGATATCCGGGCGCAGCGCTCGCAGTTCAGGGAAGAACACGGTGCTGCCTGCGTAATAGAGATCGAAGTAGTTGTAAGAGATGACAAAGCCGAGTTCATCCGTCTGGGAGTGATCCGGATCGCCGCTGTAGGTGGGGATGGCTTTGATGCCGACGCGACCGACCGTCATCGTCTGCCAGGGGCGCAGGACGTAAATGCCGCGCCGCTCGCGCGCGACCGCTTCCGGAGCGATGATGATCGTGTGTTCGGCGGACAATTTGTCGATATCCGCCGGCGAAAAATGATGATGCTGACTGCTGCTGATCAGGATGATATCGGCGCAGCGCTGACCGCGTTCACCGCTGGCGATCCGCCAGGGATTGATATAGATGTTGGGGGATGTTTGCAGCGCGAAGCTGTCGTGTCCAAGCCATTCGATCTGATCGAGCATACCGCTGCCTGTATTGAGAAAACCGACGAGAAAACCGATACGGGATCAAAACTGCGTAAGACTCTAGCGCAGACTGGCGCATTTCTCAAGGTTTCTCAAACGATCGCTCCGCCTGGCGTCTCCAAACAATCATGAATGTCTCACCAAAACGCCGCCATCGATCCGGACTGAGGTCAGTTGTCACGGTCAGGAATGCTGATTACAATCAACATGAAACGCTGATTACGATCAGCGTTATCGAGCAGGCATGACTCTCCGTCTGACTGATTTTGCCGGCGCGATGTCCCGATCAGCCGGCCTCCTGGGTGCGCGCATGCGCGAGGAAAGTGAACGAAGATGACCGATCGTCCTGGTGCAAGTCCGTCACGTCCGCAGCCGTTGAAGAGCATCTCCACGATGCGCCCTGTCGGCGGGACAGGGGAACTGGGCGGCCCGTGGTCACCGCCGCCGCTGAGCCGGCTGGAGGATACCGGTCTCAATCTGCTCAATGTCGCCGATCTCGTCCTCAAAGTGCTGTATTTCGGCGGGGTGCTGGCCGGCCATGCCATCAGCGAAATCGTCAAACTGCCTTACACCGGCGTGCTCGACTCGGTCATGGAATTTCTGAAGCGCGAGAAATTCGTCGAAGTCAAAGGCACCGGTGGGCTGGGGGAGGCCGGATACCAGTACATCATCACCGCGGCGGGCACGGCCAAAGCGCGCGAGGCGCTTGACCGCAGCCAGTACGCCGGGCCAGCCCCGGTGACGCTCAATCAGTACGTTCAGGCGATGCGCGAACAGAACCGAGAACGGTTGATCGTCCACGAGACCGAGCTGAAGCAGGTGATGAACCAGCTCGTCATCTCCGATGAGATGCTGGCGCGCATCGGCCCGGCGGTCAACTCCGGCAAGTCGATCTTTCTCTACGGGCCGCCGGGCAACGGCAAGACGACCGTGGCCGAGACCGTCGGTCGTCTGGTGCTGGGCGGCACGATCTGGATCCCGTATGCCTTTGACGTCGATGGGCAGATCATCCGCGTGTTCGACAACGTCAACCACGAGCTGGCCGATGACGAGCAGCGCGTGCGCCTGGGCACGGGGCTGACGCCGGATCCGCGCTGGATCCGCATCAAACGGCCCATGATCATGGTCGGCGGTGAGCTGACGCTGGCCGGTCTGGATCTGGTGTACGACGACATCAACAAGTATTACGAAGCGCCGTTTCAGGTCAAAGCCAACGGTGGCATGTTCCTGATCGACGACTTCGGGCGGCAGCAGGTGCGCCCGCGCGATCTGCTCAACCGCTGGATCGTCCCGCTGGAAAAAGGGGTGGACTTCCTGACGCTGGCCACCGGGCGCAAGATCGAGATGCCCTTCTACGTGCTGATCGTGTTTTCCACCAACATCGACCCGCGCGATCTGGTCGACGAGGCCTTCCTGCGCCGCATCCGCCACAAGATCGAGATCACCGATCCCGATCCCAAGCAGTTCCGCGAGATCTTCATCCGCGTGTGCAATGCCAAAGGCGTGCCCTACAACGATCAGGCGCTGGCGTACCTGCTCAAAAAGTGGTATGTCGAGCAGAACCGCAAGCTGCGCTCGGTGCATCCGCGCGACCTGATCAACCAGCTTCTCGATATCGCCACGTATCTCAACAAACCGCCGATGCTGACCCAGGAGATGATCGATCGCGCCGCGGCGTCGTATTTCGTCGATCTGTCTTAGCCCGGCCCTGAGGATCGTCCGAGGATGGGGCGAGGGAGGATGGGCGTATGAAGATCCGGTCTGGTTCCGCAGTGCCCCGGCATATGGTGTTCGTGCTCGACAATGGCGAGCCGGTCGTCCAGTGGACGGAGCTGCACGTTCAGGAACTGCTGACCGGGCGCTACCGACCGTATGACATCAGCCAGTTCGGCCATCCGATCTCCGATCTGGAACTCGAACAGTTGAAGCACAACGGTCTGCTGGAAGATTACAACCGCCAGTACGTCTGGCTGTACGCCCTTCCGGAAAGCGGACGGTTCGGCCTGCGCACGCAGGAGGCGAGCCATGGGCGGCGGCGCATCTTTTACATCAACACGACGCTGCCCGCGACGGAATTGGGCCGGGTGGAACAGGAAGTGAGCAGCGGCGGCCTGGGCGGTGCTTTCACCGTGCGCGAATACGACGATCTGGTGACGGTGTGGCGTAAAAACGGCGACGGCTTCGACGAGCTGCCCGATGCCGAAGATGCGCTGCGCTGGCTGCTCAATGCCGCCCCGCAGACGTTTCAGCACGCCGCGGTCGCCTTCATTGAAACGGCCAACAACCGATCGCCGGAGCGGGCGAAGCCGGAGCCGACGCTCAGCCTGGAGGCTGTGCTCTCGGCCTTCGATACCGCGGAGACGCGGGCCGTCAGCGCCGGGCGCACCGCCGTGCTGGTGATCGCCGATGCGGATGAGCGCGAGGCCATCATCCCGGTGCTGCGCGATCTGCACGTTCAACCGGTGGCCGTGCCGACGGGCCGGGATGCGCTTCACGCGCTGGAGGATCTGCGCCCGGATCTGCTCATCACCGATGTCACCCTGCCCGATCTGCACGCCTGGCAGCTTCTGAATAAAGCCCGCGAGATCGACGTGCTCGAGACGACCGGCGTGATCGTGATCGGCGATGCCGCCGGGCAGGGCGAAACGAACGGCCATGCAGACTCGATCTTCGCGCTGACCGTGGCCGGCGTCGATGAATACCTGGCCCGTCCGATCAATCGGTCGCGCCTGCGGGCCTGCGTGATCGCCGCGCTCAAGCGCCGCTACCCGTGACGTGCGGTGCTGCCCCCCGTCAGCCGGCGCGCTCAGGATTGTCTTTCCGCCGGGCGGCTGTTAAAGTTGCCGCATGGAAGCGCAAAATTCCCCTCACCCCCCGCGCGGACTGGCTTTCGTCACCGGCGGCACGGGCTTTCTCGGTCGCCATCTGATCCCGACGCTGATCCGCGCTGGCTGGCGCGTGCGCGTGCTGGCGCGTAACCCGGCGGCGCACCCGTGGCTGAACCGCTATCCGCAGGTGGAAACCGCAGCGGGGGATATCACTGACGCCCGCGCGGTGACGCAGGCGATGCGCGGGGCGCAGATCGTCGTACACGCCGCGGGCCTGTTTCGTTTCTGGGGCGACGAGGCGCAGTTCGAGCGGGTCAACGTCGGCGGGACGCGGGCCGCGCTGGAGGCCGCGCGCGCCGTCCACCCGGAGCGCTTCATCCACATCTCGACGATCGCGCTGATCGGGAAGCCGGAGCCGGGGCGTCCGATCGACGAAGACCATCCGCCGCAGCCCGTCGATCCGTATCAGCGCAGCAAGTGGCAGGGTGAACAGCTCGTGCGCGCTCAGGCGGCAGACGTCAACGCCGTGATCCTGCGACCGGGGGCGTTCTACGGCCCGCTGGGGCAGTATGCCTTCAACCGGCTGTTCTTTCGCGATCCGCTGTGGGGCTGGATCGTCCAGGTGAACGGGGGGCGCTATGTCACCTTTCCGGTGTACATCGGCGATGTGGCGCGCGGGATCGTGCTGGCCCTCGAACGGGGCGAGGTGGGCCAGGTCTACAACATCGTCGGCGACTCGCTGACGCACCGCGAAGTGTTCGATATCGTCTGCGCGGAAGCCGGCCTGCGCTACCCGCGCATCCCGCTTCCGGGATGGCTGGGCATCGAGGCGGCGCGCGTCATGACGTGGATCTCAACCTTCACCCGCCGCGAACCCTTCTATCCTCTGCATCTGCAGTCGTATGTGTATAATGATTGGCGCTGTTCAAACGCCAAAGCCAGGCTGAAGCTCGGTTTTGAGCCGCTCGATTTTCGGGAAGGCGCGCGGCGCACGATCGCGTGGTATCGCGCGGGTAGACCCGACTGGATCCCGGAAGTCGCGCTCTGATCGGCGCGAGGGCGGGAATGGATATCGATGTCCGATGATCGATCAAGCGAAGATTTTTGTTGCCAGCGGGGCCGGGGGGGCGGGAGTGATCGCCTTTCGGCGTGAGAAATACGTCCCTCACGGCGGGCCGTCAGGCGGGGATGGCGGTCGCGGCGGTGACGTCATCATCCGCGTCAACCCGAAGATGAATACGCTGGCCTATTTCAGCAAGCATGTGCATTTCCGCGCGCAGAACGGTGAGAAAGGCGGCACGGCCACCAAAACCGGGCGCAGCGCCCCGCCGGTCATCATCGAAGTGCCCGCCGGGACGGTGGTCAAAGATGCGGAGACCGGCCAGACGCTGGCCGATCTGGTGCAGCCGGATGATGTGATCGTCGTCGCCAGGGGGGGGCGCGGCGGGCGCGGCAATGCGCGCTTCGCCACAGCGCAGAACCAGGCCCCGCGCTATGCCGAAAAGGGCGAGCCGGGCGAGGAACGCTGGCTGCTGCTCGAACTGCGGCTGATCGCCGATGTCGGCATCGTCGGCGTGCCCAACGCCGGCAAATCGACCCTGCTGAGCGTGATCAGCAATGCCCGGCCCAAGATCGCCGATTACCCGTTCACCACGCTGGAGCCGAACCTGGGCGTGGTCGTGCTCGATAACCGCGATCTGGTCGTCGCCGATATCCCCGGTCTGGTGGAAGGGGCGCATCTGGGCGTCGGGCTGGGGCACGCCTTCCTGCGCCATGTGCAGCGGACGCGCCTGCTGGTGCATCTGCTGAACGGCGCGAGCGACGATCCGCTGGCCGATTTCAACCAGATCAATGTCGAACTGGCGCTGTACGACGAGAACCTGGCCAAGCGCCCGCAGATCGTCGTCTACAACAAGATGGATCTCCCGGAGGTGGCGGCCCGCTGGCCGGAGGTGCAGGCCGCCCTGAGAGCGCGCGGGATCGAACCGCTGGCGATCAGCGCCGCGACGCAGCAGGGCATCAAACCGCTGATCGGGCGGATGTTCGAGCAGGTGGAAGCGCTGCGCGAGACCGCGGTCGAAGCCGGCGAGGCGCTGCCGGTTTACGAACTGCCGCCAGAGGAGATCCCGTTCACTATCGAGCGCGAGGGCGACGGCGTCTTCCGCGTCCGCGGGCGTCGCATCGAGCGCGCCGCGGCGATGACGTACTGGGATTACGAGGAAGCGATCCTGCGCTTCCAGCGCACGTTGGATTTCCTCGGCGTGACGGACGCGCTGCGCGCCGCGGGCATTCAGGAAGGGGACACCGTCTTCATCGGCGATCATGAACTGGAGTGGTCGGATTGATGGTGATCGGCGTCCTCGGCGGCACGTTCGATCCGCCGCACATCGGCCACCTGATCCTGGCGGAGGCCGCGCGCGAAGCGCTGCGGGCCGACCGGATCCTGTTCGTCCCCGCCGGCGATCCGCCGCACAAACAGGGCGATACGCGCCTGCCGGTTGAACACCGGCTGGCCATGCTCACCTGCGCCATCGACGGCGATGCCCATTTCGCCATCTCCCGCGTCGATCTCGACCGGCCCGGGCCGCATTACACGGCGGATACGATGCATCTGCTGCACCGTCAGTACCCCCATGCGGAGCTGTATTTCATCATGGGCGGCGACTCGCTGCGCGATCTGCCGCGCTGGCATCGCCCGCAGGAGCTGATCCGCACCTGCCGGTTTGCCGTCATGCGCCGCACCGACGTCCCGGCTGACCCGCACATGCACGATCAGATCCTGCCCGGTCTGGCGGAGCGCGTCGTCATGATCGACGCGCCGCTGATCGGCCTGTCGTCCACCGATATCGTCGAGCGGATCCGCGCCGGGCGCAGCATCCGCTATCTGGTTCCCGAACCGGTGGAGGCGTACATCCGCCAGCACCGGTTATACCTGGAGACCGTACCGTGAAACGACTGCCTGTCCTGCTCTGGATGATCGCCGCGCTGGCCGGGGCGCTGGGACTGGGGATCAGCGCCGCGCCGGCGGCCCAGCCGTTCCCGCCCGCGCCGACGCTGGTTCCCCCGACGCTCGTCCCGACGCAGATCGCCGAGCTGATCGATGCGCTCCCATCCGAGTCCGGCGCGGCGCGCATCCTGCGCGATGGCGTGCTGCGCGTCGGCATCCTGTTCAACGAGCCGCCGTTCGGCGAACTCAATATCCGCGGCGAGGTCAGCGGCTTCGATGCCGATCTGGCGCGCGCGCTGGCGGAACTGTGGGGCGTGAGCGCGCAGTTCATCCAGGTGACGCGGCAGACCGCGGTCGATATGCTCCAGTCGGGCGAGGTCGATCTCATCATGGGATCCCAGGTGCACGACCGGGCGCTCGACGATCGGGTCGAGTTCAGCCTGTCGTATTTCTGGAACGACATGGTGGTGCTGGTGCGCAACGGCGATGGCGCGACGGTGCTGGAGCATTTCGCCGATCGCCAGATCGGGGTCGTGCTCGGCACGCGCGCACAGCAGGCGGCGCAGCGCTGGCAGGAACGGGCCGCCCGCGCCGCAGCGCCGTATACGTTCAACCTGCAAACTTTTCTGACGCTCGACCAGGCGATCGGCGCGCTGCTCAGCCACGGGGTGGACGGCGTGGTCGATCAGCGGGTGCGCCTGAGCCGGGCGATCGCCGATCCGACGCTCTTCCGCTTCGTCGATGTCATCGTCCAGCAGGAGCCGGTGGCGATCGGCATGCGGCGGCAGGATGTCAATCTGCGCAATCTGGTCAACCGCTCGCTGCAGCATCTGTTCCGCGCTGGCCGCCTGAACGAGATCCACCGCGCGCATTTCAACGGCGCGCCGTATGATCCCGGCACGCTGATCATGTGGGCCAACCTGCCCGAAGCGGCCCCGCGCCCCGATCAGTTCGGCGCGGATGTGCCGTTCCCGCAGCAGTACGTCGTGCCGCGCCTGCAGACCGAGCGCGTGCTGCGCGTGGCCGGGCTGAGCGATCTGCCGGCTGACGCCAGCGAGAGCGCCCGCCGCTTCGATGCGGCGCACCGCCTGCTCGTCAATACCCTGGCCGAACGCTGGGGCGTGACGGTGGTCTATGTGCCCAACAGCGGCGCGAATCCGCTGGAACTGGTCGCTACCGGTCAGGCGGATCTGGCGGTCGGCGTGCAGCCGGACTGGAACGCCGCCAGCCTGGTCGATTTCACCGGATATTACCTGATGCACGGGTTGCAGTTGATGCTCGAAACGGCGCGCAATATCCGCGGTTTCGGCGATCTGCGCGGGCGCGCCATCGGCTTCTTCAATGACGACGCCGGCGCGCGGGAAATCTTCAGCGCTGAGGCCGAACGCAACCGCGCCATCATCGACGACTTCTATCAGATCCCGCGCGAGTCCGATGCGGCCTTTTCGATCCTGACCGACACCGCCATCAACCTCGATGCCGTCTTCGGCGACTCGATGCGGCTGATCCCGCATCTGGAAGCCAACCCGGAGCAGCTCAGTCTGCTGACCGACGCGCAGGGGCGGGCGCTGTGGTTCACCCGGACGTACCGGGTGCTGGCGGTGCCGCGCAATGATATCGACTTCCGCCTGCTGGTGGAGTACACCCTGCAGGAACTGATCAGAGAGGGCGCGCTGTTCCAGATCATGGCCCCGGTGATGCGCCCACAGGATGCGCCGCCGCTGGAAGTGTGGCCGGGATCGTCGGACTACCTCGGTTATCAACTGGCGCGCTGACGGCGCGCTACCGGCGCGACTGGCCGAGGCTGGCCAGGATGACGCCAGCGATGATCAGCAGACTGCCCACGATCTGGGCGGGCAGGGGGAGCTGGCCGAACAGGATGAACGCGGCGATGGCCGCGCCGATCGGCTCTCCCTGGGTGATGATGCCGACCAGCGTGGCCGGCAGGTAGCGCAGCGCATAGTTGAACGACGTATGGCCGATCAACTGGGGCGCCAGGGCGACGATGACGACCCACAGGTAGCCCGCGGCGCTGTAGCCGGTCACCGGCGTCCGCGTGATGACCAGCAGCGCGAGCAGAAACAGGGCTGCCACGCCGTAGACCAGCCAGATATACGGCAGCAGCAGCAGCTTGGCGCGCAGCCTGCGCCCGATGACCAGGTAGGCCGCCATGGCGATCGCCCCGGCCAGCGCGAGCAGCGCGCCTTCCACGGGCCGCGAACCGACCGACGCATCACCCGGATCGGCGACGCCGATGATCACGCCGCCGGCGAAGGCGACGAACAGGCCGATCACGATCAGCGGGGCCAGGCGGACGCGCAGGAACAGCACCTCCAGCACGGCCACCCACAGCACATTGGTGGTGACGAAGACGACGCTGATGAGCACGGTCGTGTATTCCAGCGAGAGGATCCAGGTGGCGAAATGGACGGCGAGGAAGAACCCCGCCCCCAGCGCCAGCAGCAGATCGCGCGGCGTCAGCGCCCGGATCAGCCGCCAGTGCCGCGCCAGCACGAACGGCGTGAGCAGCGCCGCCGACACGGTCAGGCGGCCCGCCGCGATCAGGAACGACGGCAGGCCTTCGAGCTGGGCATATCTGATGAAGATGGCCGCCAGCGACACCGCCGCGATCCCGGCGGCCAGCAGCAGATAGACGGAGATGGGGACAGGGTGCGCGCCAGCAGCGGGCCGGGCATCGGTCGTCATGAGCAGTATTCTCACTTCACAGGTCGTTCAGTACGAAACCCCGATCTTAACCCTTGATGAGTCAGACGCAAGATCTGCGTAGGTAAACGCGCTTTTTTAAGCAATGAATCATCACCCGGCTGCCAGCGCATGTTAGAATGACAGACATGCTCAGTGTGTATTGAAGCGCATTTCCCCTCAAGGAGGATGAGACAATGGCATTCGAACTGCCCGCGCTGCCCTATGCCCATGACGCGCTGGAGCCGCACATCGACAAGATGACGATGGAGATCCATCACGGCAAGCATCACAAGGCTTACATCGATAACCTGAACAAAGCGCTGGAGTCCCATCCGGAACTGCAGGGCCGCACGCTGGAAGAACTGCTGGCCAACAACTGCGCCATCGTGCCGGAGGATATCCGCACCACTGTGCGCAACAACGGCGGCGGCCACTGGAATCACAGCTTCTTCTGGACGATCATGGCCCCGAACGCGGGCGGCGCGCCGACCGGCGATCTGGCCGCGGCGATCGACGCCGCCTTCGGCAGCTTCGCCGCCTTCAAGGCCCAGTTCCAGGATGCGGCCATGAAGCGGTTCGGCAGCGGCTGGGCCTGGCTGGTGACCGCGCCGGATGGCACGCTGTCGATCGTGTCCACCCCGAACCAGGACAACCCGTGGATGGAAGGCAAGACCGCCATCCTCGGCGTGGACGTGTGGGAGCACGCCTACTATCTGAAGTATCAGAACCGCCGCGCCGACTATCTGGCCGCGTGGTGGAACACGGTGGACTGGAACAAGGTCGCCGCCAACTACGCCGCCCGCTAACATCGGGGGTGACGATCGCACGATCGGGCAGGGAGAGCGCGTCCGCAGGGCGCGCTCTTTTGCTGCCCCGTGTCAAACGTCTGTGAAATGCTGTACAATCCGGAGCGATGACTTCGTCAATACAGCAGGCGCACCTGCCCGGGGCAGGCGGGCCTGTTCGGATATGCTTTCTGGCTCTTTTGAACCACCTACAGGAGAAATTGAGATGACCGAGTACCGGATCGAACGAGATTCGCTTGGCGAGATGAAAGTGCCAGCCAACGCCCTGTACGCGGCGCAGACACAGCGCGCGGTCGAGAATTTCCCGGTCAGCGGGCTGCGCCCGTACCGCGCGTTCATCTGGTCGATGGCGATGATCAAACGCGCGGCGGCGGAAGTGCACCTCGATCTCGGCCTGCTGCCGGAGGACAAGGCGCGCGCCATCATGCAGGCGGCGGATGAAGTCATCGCCGGCAAGTGGGACGATCAGTTCGTCGTCGATCCGTTCCAGGCGGGCGCGGGGACCAGCCACAACATGAACACCAATGAGGTGATCGCCAACCGCGCCAACCAGATCCTCGGTTTCGCGCTGGACGCGCCCAACCGCCCGATCAACCCCAACGACCACGTCAATATGGCGCAGAGCACCAACGACACGATCCCGACGGCGATCCGGCTGGGAGCGCTGTGGCGGCTGGACGAACTCAAGACGTCGCTCACCGCCTGCGCCGACGCCTTCGCCGAAAAAGCCAGAGAATGGGATGGGATCGTCAAGAGCGGGCGCACCCACCTTCAGGATGCCGTCCCCGTCCGGCTGGGCCAGGAAGTGGGGGCATGGGCCAAAGCGATCTACCGCGCTGTCGATAAGATCGACGTCGCCGCCGAAGGTCTGCGCCGGCTGAGCATCGGCGGCACGGCGGCGGGCACTGGTCTCAATGCGCATCCGGAATATCACAGCCGCATGATCAAGAAACTGAGCGAGCTGACCGGGCTGAAGCTGTACGAGAGCGATAACCTGTTCGAGGGCATGCAGTCGCATCAGGATGCGGTTTTCTTCAGCGGGGCGCTGCGCGCCGCCGCCCAGGATCTGAGCCGGATCGCCAACGATATCCGCCTGCTCTCCAGCGGGCCGACGACCGGTCTGGCGGAGATCACCTGCCCGCCGGTGCAGCCCGGTTCGTCGATCATGCCGGGCAAAGTCAACCCGGTGCTGGCCGAAATGCTCAACATGGCGATGTTCCACATCATGGGGTGCGACTTCACCATCCTGATGGCCGCCCAGGCCGGTCAGCTTGAGCTGAACGTGATGATGCCGATCATCGCCCACAATCTGTTCGAGGCGATGCACGTCATGATCGGCGCGGTCAACGCCTTCACGACCAAACTGGTGGTCGGGCTGGTGGCCAACCCGGAGCGCGCCACCGCCTGGCTGGCCAAGAACCCGATCCTGGTCACCGCGCTCAACCCGATCATCGGCTATGAGAACGGCGCGAAAGTGGCCAAGCGCGCGCTGGCGGAAAACCGCAGCATCAAAGAGATCGTGGTCGAGATGGGGCTGATGAAAGCCGAGGACGTCGATAAAGTCCTCGATCCGTACAAGATGACCGAGGGCGGCATTCAGGGGATCGCGGCGGCTGGCTGACGTGAACACGTTTAGCCTTCGTTGATTGTTACGCGCCGGGGAGTCAGGGTATACTCCTCGGCGCTTTTCTCGTCAGGACAGGATCCACCGGCACAGTGGCACAGCAACGGCGCTTCGGTAAATATGAGGTGGTGGAGCGGCTCGGACGCGGCGGTATGGCCGAAGTCTACCGCGCCTACCACCCGACGCTCGATCGCTATGTGGCGATCAAGGTGCTGCATCCATTCCTGGCCGACGACCCGGAATTCACCAGCCGATTTGAAAAAGAAGCGCGCCATATCGCCCGCCTGCGCCACGAAAATATCGTGCAGGTGTACGACTTTGAGAACGACGCCGGGACCGAGACCTACTTCATGGTCATGGAGCTGATCGAGGGGCGCACGCTCAAGGACGTGATCACCGAACAGGCGGAGCGGGGGACGCTGCTGCCGCTGAAAGAGGCGCTGCGCATCGTGCGCGAGGCGGCCCAGGCGTTGGCCTACGCCCACAGCCAGAAGATGATCCATCGCGACGTCAAGCCGGCCAATCTGATGATCGATCAGACCGGGCGCGTCGTCCTGACTGATTTCGGCATCGCCAAGATCGTCACCGGCGTTCAATTCACCCAGAGCGGCGGCATGATCGGCACGCCGGTTTACATGTCGCCCGAGCAGGGGCTGGGCGAAGCGGGCGATGAGCGCAGCGACCTGTATTCGCTCGGCGTCATCCTGTTTCAACTGGTCACCGGACGGCTGCCCTACGACGCTGAGACGCCGCTGGCGGTCATCCTCAAACACCTGAACGATCCGATCCCCTCGGCCCGGCAGTTCAATCCCCGGCTTCCCGAAGCGGTTGACCGGATCATCGAGCGGCTGCTGGCCAAATCGCTGGATGATCGCTATTCCAATGCGCAGGAGCTGATCCGCGATCTCGAGCAAATTGAAGCGCTGCTGACGCCCGCCGCGGCGCAGCCGCTCAAACTGACCGATTTGCAGTCCGACACCATTCAGGAAGGGGAGACGCCGCACCTGACGCCCACGCAGCAGCAGGCGCTGCAGGCGCAGGTGCAATCCACGCGCGACAGTGAGCGTTTTGAGACGCGCCCGGGCAACGGTCGGGGCGGTCAGCCGGCCCGTCGCAGTGCCTGGCGCGCGCCGGTCTTCCTGCTGGCCGGCATCGCCGCGCTGGGCCTGATCGCCTTCATCCTGCGCGAGACCTGGCTACCGCTGATCGGCGCCGCGCCGACCGATACCCCGACGGTGACCCCGGCGCTGACCGAGACCGAGGCCAGCGCCGCGCTCCCGATCGGGGCCGGGACGGACACCCCGTCCCCGACGGCGACAGATACTGCGACTGCAACACCGACGGTGACGCCGACATCCACGGAGACGCCCACCGATACCTGGACGCCGTCCCCGACGCCGACATTCACAGCGACGCCGAGCTTCACCCCGACGAATACACCGACGGCGACATTCACGCCGACGTTCACCTGGACGCCGACGCCGACCTTCACCCCGACGTTCACGCCGACGTTCACCTGGACGCCGACGCCGACGCCGACGCCGGTGCATACCGACACGCCGACCTTCACCCCCAGCCCCACGCTGACGCCGACGATCGACGTCACGCTGACGCTGCTGCAGGCGACGCTGTTCTTCGAGCAGCAGACGGCGACGATCGCCGCCTGCGATTTCGACTATGCCATCATCGAACAGAACCCACGCGATGGCGATTTCTTCCCCGCCGGGCGCGATTACACGCGCACGATCCGGCTGCTGAACGTCGGCACGTGCCCGTGGGAACGGAACACCGCGCTGGTGTTCATCAGCGGCCAGAACTTCGGCGCGCCGCCGTTCATCTTCATCCGCGATCGCGTCAACGTCGGCGAGGAAGTGGTGATCGAATTTACCGGACGTACACCGCGCAATCAGCTCGGTCTGCTCAGCGGGGTCTGGGAGCTGCGCACGCCCGGCCAGCTCCCGATCGGCCAGCCGCTGACGATCAGTATCCATGTGTTCGGCGGTGGATGAACTGCACTGGAGCATGAACCATCATGACCATCACCCGTGAACAGGCCTGGGCGATCGTCTGCGAACACGTCCAGTCCGATAGTTTGCGCAAGCATATGCTGGCGGTGGAATGCGCCATGCGCGCCTATGCCGTGCATTACGGCGAAGATCCCGACTCCTGGGGGCTGGTCGGTCTGCTGCACGATTTCGACTGGGAGATCCATCCGACGCTGGAGCAGCATCCGATGGATGGCGCGCCGATCCTGCGCGCGCGCGGGGTGAGCGAAGAGGATATCCGCACCATCCTCAGCCACGGGCCGCTGGCCGCCGCTGACCGTGTGACCTCCCGCGATAAGGCGCTGTACGCAGTGGATGAGCTGACCGGGCTGATCAGCGCGGTGGCGCTGGTGCGCCCGTCTAAAGACGTCCGCGATGTCGAGGTGAAGTCGATCCGCAAGAAGTGGAAGGACAAACTTTTCGCCGCGGGCGTCAAGCGCGAGGATATCGAGGCCGGCGCGGCGGCGCTCGGCGTCGATCTGTGGGAATTTCACATCCCGCTGGTGCTCCGGGCGATGCAGGAGAACGCCGCCGCCCTCGGCCTGGATGGCAGCGCAGGCGGCGGCGCGGCAAACGAACCGGATTGAAGCGCGCTTCAGGCCTGGACGCGCACCGGCGTGCCGACGTCCGCCCAATAGTACAGCCACTCCGCTTCCGGCGTCGGCATGTTGACGCAGCCGTGGCTCATCGGCTGGCCCCAGTTGGCGTGCCAGTACGTCCCGTGCAGCGCGTAACCCTGGTAAAAATACAGGATATACGGGACATCGGGCAGGTAGTAGCCCGGCCCGGCCATGAGCTGCGAGACGTATTTGCGCTGCACCGTGAAATCGCCCTGCACGGTCGGGGTGGCGGGTAGCCCGGTGGAGACCAGCACGCTGCGGACGAGCTGGCCGTTTTCGTAAGCGTAAACCCGCGAGTCGCTCAGATCGACCAGGATCTCGCGCCCGACCCCGGTCGGGGCCGGCGGCGCGGCGAAAGCGTAGTCCAGGTTGTACGTCGCGCTGGCCGGGTCGCCGCCGGGGTTCGCCGCACCGGGGATGATCAGCCGCTGGCCGGCGAATACCGTGTTCGGATCGTAGATGTTGTTGGCCCGGGCGATGCTCGTCCACGGGACGCCGAAGCGGCTGGCGATCTGCGACAGATATTCGCCCGGCTGGACGATGTGGACGACCGGCTGTGCCGTCGTGCTGGCGCTGGCGAGCACGTCCTCTACGACCGGCGCGGCCAGCAGCACGGTCGGGTCGGCCAGCGGGGCCGCGGCAGCGGTTGCGGCGGAGTCAGCCGGAGAGGATGGGCTGGAGCCGACGATCAGCGTCTGGCCGTAGTAGATCAGATTGGGATTGTACAGCCCGTTGAGCTGAGCGAGCTGATCGACGGTCAGGCCGTACTGGCGGGCGATCGTCGCCAGGGTCTCGCCGCGCCGGACGATATGCGTCTGCGGGGCGATCACGACCTCGGTCTGGGGGGGCGCCGCGGCGATCTGCGCCTGTGTGGAAGGGATGATCAGCGTCTGCCCGGCATAGATGCGCCAGGTGTTGGTGATGTTGTTGGCCTGCGCCAGCGTGTTGACATCGACTCCGTAGGTCAGGGCGATGCGGAACAGACTGTCGCCCGGTCGCACGACGTAAGTCTGCTCCTGGGCGAACGCACCGGCGGGCACGAACAGCGCGGTCAGGATGAGCACGAGGGCAAGAGATGACAGCGGGTGCGATCGCAGCATGGGTGTCCTCTGGGAAAAACAGATCGGGGCCGGGCGCATTCGAGCAGATGCAATCTATCGTGATATGACGATACATCAATTTGCCTGGGAGGGCAACGCAGACCCCGATCGCCGTTTTGCCCGCAGCGCCTGGCATGAAGAATTGCCCCGCCGAAAGATTATGATTACAATGCAGGGGCTGGTCGGTTCACCGGGTGAAATGACTGTCCGCCATGCTGACACGGACGTATCGTTTAACGGATAAACTGGGCATTGCCGCCCTGAAGACGCTCGCTCTGGTGTTCGATTGGACGCTGGAGGGGATCGCCGCGCTGGTGCGCACGATCGTCACCGGGCTGCTGGTGATCTGGGGCGTCCTATGGCTGATCCTGCGCCCGATCGCCCGGGCCGTGAAGGCGGTCGGTCTGTTCATCCTCAATCTGTTCCTGCGTTTGCTGGGGCAGTCAGCGGTGACGGTGCGCCAGTCAGCAGGCGATGCGATGGCGCGGCGCGCCGCGCGGCGCGAGATCGATGCGCTGATCGTCGAAGATCCGCTGAAGCGGCAGAACCGGGTGCTGAGCGCGCTCACGGTCGTGCTGCTGGTCGCGCTGATCGGCGCGATCCTGTGGGCGACCAATCCGGCGCGCAGCACGGCCCCGCCGCCTCCCGCCAGCCTGCCGGTGAACGTCGCCGCTTTTCAGGAACCGGGGGCCGCGGCCAGCACCATCGTCCCGACGCCGGGGATGATTGTAGCCACGCCCGTCCCGACGGCCATCCCCGCCGCGGCGAACGCGCTGAGCGGCAGCATCGCCTACACCGCTCGTGAAGCGGGGCAGACCGATCTCTGGGTGCTCTCGCTCACCGGACGTCAGCCGATCCGCATCACCAATGATCCCGCGGATGAGCGCGATCCGGCCTGGTCACCGGATGGCCGTCGGCTGGCGTATGCCTCGCGCCAGGATGGCAACTGGGAGATCTACATCGCCGACCTGGTCTCCGGCACGAACCAGCGGATGACCTTCGACCTGTCCTTCCAGGCCAACCCGGACTGGTCGCCCGATGGGGAATGGCTGGTTTACGAAAGTTACCAGGGCGACAACCTCGACATCTACGTGCTGCGCGTCGATGGCAGCCAGCCGCCGATCCGGCTGCCGGGCAGCTCGGACGCGCCCGATTTCTCGCCCGCCTGGTCGCCCGATGGCCGCCGGATCGCTTTCGTCTCGCTGCGCACGGGCAACGCCGAGATCTTCACCTTCAACCTCGACGACTCGACGCTGACCAACGTCACCAATACGCCGGGCATCCAGGAAGATCACCCGGCCTGGCAGCCGACCCTCGGCGCGGACGCCGCCGATCGGATCGCCTACAGCGCGCTCGACGGCGGCGCGGAAAAGGTCTTTGTCCGTTCGACCGTGCGCCTGACGGAGCCAGCCCAGGTGATCGCGTTCGGACGCACGCCGTCCTGGTCACCGCCCGCACTGGAGGGATCGAGCCTGGTCTTCACGCTGGAGTCGAACGGGGTCGGCCAGCTCACGATCTTCCCGTACAGCGGCGCGCCGCTGGGGCTGCCGATCATCAGCGTGCCGCCGTCCAGCTACCAACCGGTGTGGACGGATACGCCGCTGCCGACCGCGCTCATCAATCGGGGCAGCCTGCCGCCCCCGGTGGACGGCCCGCTGTTCATCGAGCAGGTCGCCCGGCGCTCATCCGATCCGCCGATCGCCCTGCAGCCGCTGCCCGGCGTGCGTGTGGACAATGCCGCGCTGGCCGATACCGTCAACGACTCGTTCAATGCGCTGCGCGAGCGCGTGGTCGAAGCCGCCGGCTGGGATTTTCTGGGCCGGCTCGACGATGCCTTCTGGCCGCTGGATCGCCTGCCGCAGCCCGGCGAAGAGCGGCGGAGCTGGCTGATGACCGGGCGCGCTTTCGCTATCACGCGCAACAGCATCGTCGGGTTCCCACCGCCGCTGGAAGTCGTCCGCGAGGATATCGGCGTCGATACGCGCTGGCGGCTGTTCCTGCGCGTCAGCGAAGATGCCCAGCGCGGTGAACTGGGCGAGCCGCTGCGCCAGATCCCGTGGGATTTCGCCGCGCGCACCTCGGGCGATGTCGAAGCGTATGATCAGGGCGGGCGGCTGCGGCCGATCGTGCCCGCCGGCTACTATGTCGATTTCACCCAGCTTGCCGCCGATTACGACTGGGCGCGCGTGCCCGCCGGATCGGACTGGCGGGCCAATGCGAACACGATTTACTACTGGCTGTTCGAACAGCGCGGCGGGCTGACGTGGTACGAAGCGATGCGCCAGATCTACCCGGCGGGCCAGCTCGTCAACTTCGAGCCGACGGCGCTGCCGGCCTTCCTGCCGGCGACGCCGGGCGCAGCGCCCACTCTGCCGGTCAGCTCGCCGCAGCCCGTGCCATCGGCGACGCCCGCGCCCGCCGCCGCTTCGAACGACGGCCTGCTGCCCGGCGCCGAGGCGCTGCTGACGCCGCAGGCGCTGCCGGACAGCCCGTGAGCGACAGCGCGAGGGACAACCTGTGGGACGTCAAGGTGGTTTGCCGGCTTTTCTGCTCATCCTGGTCGCTCTGATCGGTTTCGGGTATGTGCTCTGGCAGAATGCGCAGCCCGTCCCGGCGCTGCGCGTCATCGTGCCGACCGAGCGCCAGCCGACCGAGGCCATCAACTCGTGGCAGAGCGTGCTGCGCGAAGGGTTCGGGGCGGACAGCACCCCGCTGCCGACGGTCGCCATCCCGACCGCGCCGTTCATCCCGCCGACGCTGCCGATCGCCAACCCGGCCGTCCTGCAGCCGATCGAAGCCGCCAGCGTGTTCAGCGGCGAGGCGACTGCTGCCCCGGCGGTCGGCGTCACGCCGACGCCACCTCCGCCGACGATTGCACCGCTGAGCACGGTCGTGCCGCTGACGGCGGTATTCGTCACCCGTCCGCCACAGAACTGGCAGCCGCCGCCGCTGATCCCGCCGTTGAGCCGCGATCCGCTCGGTCGCGATCACTACTGGTTCGTGCGCCCGGTCGACTCGAATGCCAACAATCAGGGGCTGTTCTACTACCCCTACGGCTCGGACGGGCCGGAGAACAACCTGCGCATCCACGCGGGCATCGACATGCCCAACCCGATCGGGGAAACGGTGCGCGCGGCTGGTTCGGGCGTTGTCACCTGGGCGGGGGATAACTTCCAGGACACCTTCAGCTACGGCAATGTGGTGCGCATCGAACACGACTTCGGCTATGACGGCCAGCCGCTGTACACCATTTACGCTCACTTGAGCGCGGTGCTCGTCGTACCCGGTCAGGTGGTGCGCGCGGGCGATCCGATCGGGCTGGTGGGCAATACCGGGCGCGTCAGCGGGCCGCACGTCCATTTCGAAGTGCGCATGGGCGAGGATTTCTACGGCTCGACGTACAATCCGCTGCTGTGGATGGTCCCGTATGTCGGCACGGGCACGATCGCCGGGCGCGTCCTCGATCGCAGCGGTGCGCCGGTCATGGATGCCGATGTCACCATCCGCGAATTCGCGCGCGGTCTGGTCATCGATACGACGACGACCTACATCTTCCAGGGGACGCGGATCGACGTCAACAGCGATCCCGCGTGGGGGGAGAACTTCGTCGTCGGCGATGTGCCGGTGGGACGGTACGACGTCATCGCGGTGATCGACGGCGAACGGGTGACCGCGCGCGTCAACGTCATCGAGGGGACGACCGCCTTCGTCGAGCTGCGCCCCGGCGGCGGGACGCCCGCTTCACCGTAGTGCAAACGTCAGCGATGGCCGTAGCCGAAGCGGCGCGATCAAGTTACACTGAACGGTGATCGCGGGCGCAGCCCGGATCGAGCGGATGAACAATACACGATGGGAGTCATCGCGATGAGCGACATCAATCGGCGGCGCGCGGCGCTGCTTCTCATGATCGGTTTGCTGCTGCTGACGGTCGGCGCGAGCCTGGCACAGGCTGATCGCACGCTGACGCCCGGCGTGCCGGTCACCGGCGTGCTCGACAACACCGCCATCGCCCAGACGTACACCTTCACCGGAACGGCCGCCGATACAGCGGTGATCGCGTCGTTCAACACCCTTCAGGTTCCGCTGGCGCTGATCGTCACCGATGCGGCGGGCGTTACGGTCGGCCAGGGGGTGGATGAGCAGGCGGTCGGCGAGACGACGCTGACCGTGACCCTGCCCGCCGACGGGGCGTATTACGTCACCGTGTTCAAGGCCGGCGGCGTGCGCTCGGTCGGTTCGGTCGAATTCAGCCTGCGGCTCGATTTCGAGACGGCGGGAGAAGCCGTCACCCCGGAACCGACAGCCGCACCGGAAGCGACCGTTGAACCCGGCGCGGCGCTGCTCACCCCGCCGCAGACGGCGGAAGCCGCGCCCACCCCGCAGGTCTCCCAACTGCTGACGATCAGCGGCATGTCGGTCACGCTGTCGTGGTCAACGACGGACGATCTCGATCTCGAAGTGCGCGATCCGGTCGGCGGTTCGCTCTACTGGACGACGCCCACCGTCCCCAGCGGCGGGACGCTCGGCCCGAACGCCAATCAGGGCTGCCAGGCGCTCAACAGCACGCCCGCCGAGACCGCATCCTGGACGCCGGGCGGCATCCCGACGGGGAGCTACGAGATCATCGTCTACTATGAGGCGAGCTGCGAAGGCGATAACCCGGTCGATTTCAACGTGGTCGTCTCGGTCGATGGCCGCGTCGAGCCGCCGATCCGCGGGACGGTCAACCCGGGCGATACGTTCGTGACGTCGTTCGTCATCAACCCGGACGGGACGACCGTGCTGTCGGATCGCGCTGGCCTGGCCGCCGATCAGACCCTGCCGGCCCCGCCCGCGGAACTGCTGGCCGCCGCCCAGCCGATCGCGATCGGCGAGACGGTGACCGGTTTCATCGGCAGCAGCCGCCCGTATGCGACGTATGCCTTCCAGGCGACGACCGACGATCTGCTGACGATCGATCTCTCGGCCACGTCCGGCAGTCTGGATACGTTCGTGGCGCTGCTTGACGCCAACGGCAATATCGTCCGTTCCAACGATGATCGCGCGCGCGGCGATACCAATTCGCTGATCGCCGATGCGATCGTGCCCTCGGCGGGGGTGTACACGATCGTGGTCACCCGGTACGCCAAAGCGATCGGCGGCACGGAAGGGGATTACACGCTCTCGCTGACCGCGCAGCCCAGCGATCTGCCGCAGGAGTTCGCCAGCCTGCCGCGCGGCAGCATCGAAGTCCGGCTGTTGTGGCGCACCAATGCCGACCTTCAGCTTCTGGTGCGCGACCCGGCGGGCAGCGCGGTGTTCGACGATGTCCCGGAGGTTCGCAGCGGCGGGCGGCTGGCGGCGCAGGGCAATGTCAACTGCCGCGTCAGCCAGGGGACGCCGTTCTCGTACATCTACTGGCCGCAGCAGATCCCGCCGCGCCCCGGCTCGTATGAGATCGAGGTCTGGTTCCAGAATCAGTGCGGCGATCCGACGCCGGTCTCGTTCAATCTGTACGTGTCCGTCAACGGGCAGGAGATCTTCTCCGATGTCGCGCAGCCGCTGCCCGGCGAACGCTATCTGACGTCATTCACGGTGCTGCCCGATGGCTCGGTGCAGCCCAGCCTGGGCGGGATCATCCGCGGCGTGGCCGATCTGGATTACAGCGCGGAACTGGAGGCCGCGCCGATCATCACCTCCGGCCAGACGGTGACCGGGGCGATCACGCCGGACAACAAGTTCGACGTCTACGTGTTCCAGGGCACAGCGGGGCAGGTGATCACGCTGGCGATGAATGCCACGTCCGGCACGCTCGATACGGCGCTGTATCTGATCGGCCCGCTCAACACGGTGGTGGCCGAAAATGACGATGCCGTTGTCGGGGAAAACACCAACTCCCTGATCGCCAACTTTACCTTGCCACAGGACGGACGATACATTATCATAGCCACGCACTTTGGGACGCTGTACGGCGGAACCACTGGCACGTATCAGCTCACGCTGACGCAGCTCAATTGATCGTCACGCCGCACACATTCAGGAAGTGCCGGGCCGAAAAGGCGGCACTTCCTGGCCAATGCCCGGTTCACAGCAAACCAACCGTCCGCAGCGATGAAAGTAGCTCACTCATGACATTACGCTTGTTCCTGCCGGGGATGCTCGCCCTTGTGCTGCTGGTCTCTGCCTGCGCTCCTCCCCCGGAACTGCGCGATCCCAGTCTGCTGCGCGATGAAAGTTTGATCACCGGCCAGCCGTGCGAAGCCCCGTGCTGGCGCGGCATCACCGTCGGCGAAACGACCTGGCGCGATGCGCTGGCGATCGTCGAGGATGATCCCGAACTCGATGCCCCGAATGTGCAAACCGATGAGAATTCCAGCGCGGTCGTGGCCGAATTCAAGCCGACCGACGGTTCACCCTGCTGCCAGATGTACAGCGAGACCGGCGAACTGGTCGATCTGCTGTTTTTGCGCGTCGCGCCGACGATGACGCTGGGCGAAGTGATCGCCACGCACGGCGATCCCGCCTATGCCGTCGGCAGCCCGTTCTCGGATAATCAGGCGATCGTGAACATCCTGTACCCTGATATCCCGCTTGTGGTATATGCGTTCGTTGCGGGCGAGGCGCAGGGCCGCCTGAGCGCCAGCAGCGAAATCATCGGCCTGCTGTACTTGAAACCGAGCGACATGGAGCTGCTGCTGGTCACCAGCGAACTCCATGCGTGGGAAGGCTATGCGGATTACGCGACGTACCGCCCGGATGGCGAACTTGAAGTCACGCCGAGCGTCACGATAACCCCCACACCCTCCTCGTAGCGGCGCTGCGAGTCGGGCAGTCGGTTCAGTGTGAAGATGGCAGATCAAATTGAACAACCCACAGGACAGGGCGATCAGGAGTCAGTCATGAGTGAAGAGATGCGCGCGAACGAGAATGTGAACACCGCGGCGGTTGAGGACAATGCTGCCGCTGAGGCCGCCTCGTCCGCCAGTTCTGCAGCAGTTGATGAGGCACAGGCGGCGGCTCCGGCGGTCACGGGGGATCAGCCGCGCAGCCTGGACGATCTGGTTCCGGGGATGGCCGTGACCGGCGTCGTCAAACGGATCGAATTGTTCGGCGCGTTTGTCGATATCGGCGTCGGCAAGGATGGCCTGCTGCACATCTCCCAGCTCGGGCAAAATGTCCGCAATGTCGGCGATGTCGTGCAGGTCGGGCAGACGCTGACCGTCTATATCATGCGCGTCGATCGCGAGCAGGGGCGCATCGCGCTGTCGCTGGTGCGCCAGCCGTCCCTGTCGTGGGATGCGCTGGAAGTCGGACAGGTGGTCACGGGCAAGGTGACGCGGCTGGAGAAATTCGGCGTGTTCGTCGATATCGGGGCCGAGCGCGATGCCATGATCCACGTCAGCGAGCTGTCGGACAGCTACGTCAATTCGCCCGCCGATGTGGTGCAGGTCGGCGATGAGATCACGGCGCAGGTGATCAAGGTCAACCGCAAACAGCGGCGCATCGATCTCAGCCGCAAGGCCCTGCTCGCCCCGCCTAAAGTCGAGAAATATGTTCCGGAAGACGATGAGCCGGAAGACGATACGACTGCGCTCGGCTTCGCCCTGCGCCGCGCCATGGCCGCCAGCGGGGAAGAGCTGTATTCCGAGCGCGGCGGGCGCGATCGCAAGCGCGAGCAGCAGAAACGCGAGCGCCGCGAACGCCGTCGCAACGAACTGGAAGAAGTGTACGAGCGTACCCTGCGCAACAACCGCTGAGGCTGGAAGGCGCGCTGGATAGACAAGGCAAACGCCGGGATGCGAACCATCCCGGCGTATTATTTCATTGGCCGGTTCGGCGCAGCGTTCCGTCAGGTCTGGGCGGGCGTGCGCATGTAGCGGATCAGCTCGATCGTCGCGAAGAGGAGCACAAACGTCATCGAGAGATGCGCGCCGATGCAGTAAGCGCACAGCCGCCCGATGACGGTGATGGCGGTGTAAGTCAGGTAGCAGTGATAGGCGAAGCCGAAGAGGGCCATGCCGAACGTGATCGGCACGCCGTAGACCCGCAGGAAGGGCATGACGCGCTGACCGATGACGCTGAGCAGGATCAGGCTGTACCAGCCGAAGCCCCATATGGCGGTCGGGATGCCGAGGATGTAGGCCCAGCGGCTGTTTTCGACCACGCCGCAGTTGAAGACGCTGCCATCGCCGATATCGCACACGAGCTGCTGCGCGGTCAGCTTCATGTAGCTCATGTAGCCGGCGAAGATCATGGCCGAGATCAGAAACAGGATGATGAAATGCCACGGTTCCACGCGGATGCCGCGGCGCGTCGTCTGTGCCGGTGTGGATGTCTGCGAAAGGCTCGACATGGCTGTGGCTTCTCTCCAAGAGTCGCGATCGCTGTCGGGTGCGCGCTAGTGCGCGCGCAGCCGGAAGGCAGGGTAGATTTCCCCGGCGCGCGCCTGCGTCACGCCTTCAGGGATGATCAGCAGCGCATCGGCGTACACCATCGAGGTCAGCGCGCCCGAACTCTGCGTCCCCGTGGTCAGCGCCGTCGGAAGCTGTCCCTGTTCTTCTCGTAGTTTAACACGGATATAGCTGCGCCGCCCATCGGAGATCACCGCTTCGCCCAGTACGACGGGAAACGTCGGTAAATCGTCCGGCAGACCGCCCAGGCGCTGCAGCACCGGGCGGACGAATACCAGGAACGTCACCTGCGCGGAGACGGGGTTGCCGGGCAGCCCGAAGAAGGGAACCCCGCCCAGATGACCGTAGGCGAGCGGCTTGCCGGGGCGCAGGTTGATCCGCCAGAAATCGATCTGGCCGAACTCAGCCATCACCGTGCGCACCAGATCGAACGCGCCGACCGATACGCCCGCCGTGCTGACGATCACGTCCGGGCGGGCGGCCAGCGCCGCGCGGAAGCTGGCGCGCAGCGACTCCAGCGTGTCCTGAGCGGTGGGGATGATGAGGGGAAGTCCGCCGTACTGGCGGATCAGCCCGCGCAGCGCGTAAGCATTGGCATTGCGGATCTTGCCCGGCGTCAGCGGTTGATCCGGTTCGATCAGCTCCGAGCCGCTGCTCAACACGGCCACGCGCGGGCGCGCGACCACCGCGACCGGATCGATGCCCAGCGCGGCCAGCACCCCCAGTTCTGCCCCGTAGATCGGCCTGCCCGCCGCCAGGATCCGCTGCCCGGGCTGGACGTCTTCTCCGCGGCGGCGGATGTTGTCTCCGGGACGGGGCGGTTGGAAGATAGTCACCGTGTCGGGGGGCGGGGTGTCGTCGGCGGGGACGAAGCGCTGATCGGTCTGTTCCATCATGACCACGGCATCCGCCCCGGCGGGCACGACCGACCCGGTCATGATCCGCGCCGCCGTGCCGGGGGGAAGCGGCGCCTGCGGATACACCCCGGCGGGGATATCCATGACCACCGGCAGACGGGCCGGCTGCCCGGCCTGCGGGGTCGCATCGGCGGCGCGCACGGCGAAGCCATCGACGCTGGAATTGTCGAACGGCGGCAGCGCCTCATCGGCGATGAGATCATCCGCCAGGATACGGCCGTAGGCGCGCCGCAGCGCGATCGTCCGGGCGGGCAGCCGCTGGACTGACCCCAGGATCCGCTGCAGGGCTTCATCGACTGACAGCAGGGCGTTCATCGATTTCTCTTCCATGTCTCACATCCACCACGCGCATGGATTTCCCTCCGGGCATGGGGAAATCCAGCTCCAACGCGATAATGACAAATTCTGCGTTACAATGTTTACAAGAAGTTGAATCCTATCACAACTGAACCGATCGATCCGATCGGTGGTGAGAGCAGAAGGGCGTGCTGACGCACCATGGCGCTTGAACTGAACGAACTGAGCCAGACGACCGCACCGGTGGCTGCGCCCGCTGTCGTGCCAGCGAGCGAACTTCAGAGTCTGCTGGATCTGATGCCATATCTGTCGCCCAACGATCGCAGCCTGATCGAACGCGCCTATCGCAAGGCGGAACACTGGCATGACGGGCAGTTGCGCAAATCGGGCGAGCCTTATTTTACCCACTGCGTGGCTGTCGCGCGCATTCTGGCGGAAATGCATATGGATGCGGAAGCGGTGGCCGCCGGCCTGATGCACGATCTGTTCGAGGATTCGCAGGTCCCTCGTGAGGAGATCAAGCGCGAGTTCGGCAAGAAGGTGTACAACATCGTCGAAGGGGTCACCAAGCTGAAGAATCTGCCGATGCGATCCGATCCGGATGCCAGGCCGACCAAAGCTCAGGATAGAGAACTGGAGTACATCCGCAAGATGGCTCTGGCGATGGGCGATGATGTGCGCGTGGTCATCGTCAAGCTGGCCGATCGGCTGCATAACATGCGCACGCTGGGGTACATGTCTCCTGATAAGCAGCGCAGCACAGCCCAGGAGACGCTGGATATCTTTGCGCCGCTGGCCAATCGGCTCGGCATCTGGCAGATCAAATGGGAACTGGAAGATCTGGCGTATCGCTATCTGGATCCGGAAGGCTACCGGGCGATCGCGCGCAGCATCGATGAGCGCCGCCCCGATCGGGAAGCCTACATGGCGCGGATCATCGCCACGCTGCGCCAGGAACTTCAGCAGCACCCAACCCTGCGCAATGCGACGATCACCGGGCGTCCCAAACACATCTACTCGATCGCCAGAAAGATGCAGCGCAAAAATCTGCCGTTCGATCAGATTTATGACGTCCGCGCTGTGCGCATCATCGTCGATACCATCCCAGATTGTTATGTGGCGCTGGGCGTTGTCCACAATCTGTGGCGCCCGATCCCGCATGAAATCGACGATTACATCGCCGCGCCCAAAGATAACTTCTACCAGTCGCTGCACACAGCCGTGCGCGATCAGGATGGCAAGATCATCGAAGTTCAGATCCGCACCTGGGAGATGCACGAACACGCGGAGTACGGGATCGCCGCGCACTGGCGATACAAGGAAAACCGCAAAACGCGCAGCAAGCACGATGAGCGTTATGAAAAGCATATCGCTTATCTGCGCCGGCTGATGGAGTTCGGCAAGGAAACCGAGGATGCCGCCAGATTCGTGGCGGCGATGAAGACGGAGGTCTTCAACGATCGCGTCTACGCGATCACCCCGAAAGGCGACATCGTCGATCTGCCCGCCGGTGCGACGCCGATCGATTTCGCCTATCACATCCATACGGATATCGGTCACCGCTGCCGGGGCGCCAAAGTGGGCGGGCGGCTGGTCAATCTCGATTATCAGCTTCAAAACGGCGACCAGGTGGAGATCATCGTCGCCAAACGCGGCGGCCCCAGCCTGGACTGGCTGAACGAGAACCTCGGCTATGTGAAGACGGAGCGCGCCCGCAGCAAGATCCGCTACTACTTCCGCAAGCTCAACCGTGAGGTGCACATCCACAACGGGCGCGATGTCCTGGAGCGCGAGATGCGCAAACTGGGGGTGATCGACACGCTGCCGTATGAGCAGGTCGCGCGCTGGTTTAACTATGACAAACTGGACGACTTCCTGGCGCAGGTGGGGGCAGGGGAGATCAACGGCGGCCAGATCGCCAGCAAGATCCTGGAAGCTGAACGGCACGAACGCGAAGAACGCGAACGCTATGTCCTGCGCGAGACCGCGCCAGTGCCCGCGCCCACGGTGGATACCTCGAACGGGATCGATGTCATGGGGACGTCCGGTCTGCTCATCAACCTGGCGCGCTGCTGCAACCCCGTGCCGGGCGACCGCATCATCGGTTTCGTCACCCGCGGGCGCGGGATCACCGTGCACCGCGTGGACTGTCCGAATATCGGTCATGAAAGCGAGCGCCTGATCGAGGTCAACTGGGGCCGTCCCAACGTCGAACAGCGCTATTCCGTCCCGATCGAGATCATCGCTTATGACCGCGATGGGCTGATGAAGGATATCAGCACCGTGGTCGCCGATGAGCGGGTCAGCATGTCGAGCGTCAATGTGAGCGTCAAAAATAACATCGCCACGGTCTATCTGACGGCGGAGATCGCGACGATGGAGCAGCTCAACCGCATCCTGGCGCGCATCAGCAGCCTGCGCAGCGTGGTCGAGGCGCGCCGTCGTCACGCCACCTGATCTCGCTGTCCGATCGCCGCTGACCGGAACGCTTCTGCCGGTTTTCCCCGCCTTCTGCCAGCCCAACCGCTTTCTGCCGGGCGGATGCCCGTGCTGGCCAGCAGGGCGGGGTGTTTTTTGTCCGCGTCCATCTGGCCGCAGCGCTGTTCGATCTCAAGTCCTGCTGCCGCCCGTTTGATCTGATCCCCCACTGGCGATCGTCCGCTTCATCCTGACCTGACATCCCCACTTGTATTTCCAGAAAGATAACGAAATGCAACAACCAGCTCTGCCGCCTGTTATGATGCAGGATGCTAGCAGATCACGAGTGTGACCTGCTTTTTTGGGATTCAATCAGATATAATCTTATTGTGAAATTTGTTCAGAAGATAGGAAAAATTATTACTCCGACTCTATTACAGATTCCTTATTCGGCGATGTGGTTACTGACCAGATGGTAGGGTAATGTGTGACACCTGTTCAAGAACCAGGGATGAGACCTGTTCCGGAGCCTGCGCAGGCGCTGCTTCAGCGGCTGTTCGACTGGATGGATAATCCGACCGCCGCTCCGATCGCGTACCTCAACAGTGGTGAAACCGGCGCGCGATATGTCCTCAGCGCGATGCTGGAGCGGGCGCTGTATGTGCGCCTTGACGCGCACGACCGCATTGTGGAGCGGCTCGATGCCGATCTGGATGCGTATACGCAGGCCACCGCGGATCTACACCAGCCGCGAGTGCTGATCCTCGACGAAATCGATCGTATCGATGAGGCGAGTCTGAAGGCGATCATCGCCAGGCTGCGCGCCGATCACCCTGAGCTGCGGCTCACCCTGATCGGACGCCAGGTTCCTCTCTGTCTGCGCCGCGATCCCGCGCTGGCAGGTCAGATCGACTTTTTCCTGACCGACTCATCCACCAGTCCCGCCGGTTCGGGCCGTAAGCCGCGCTTACAGGTGCGCACCCTGGGGACTCTGCTCATCGAGCATGACGGCGTCCCGATCACGGAATGGGGAGGGCGTCAGCCCCAGCTTCTCTTTTTGTTCTGCATCGATCGCGGAATCGTCGATCGACGGGCCATCTTCGAGGCCTTCTGGCCCGGTAACAGCGCGAAGAATGCCGCCAATGTGTTCCATGTGACCAAGCTCAAGATGAAGAACGCGCTCGGTGGAACGAGTCTGATCGCTTACGGTGCAGGGTACTATCGCATCGACTCCGCCTGGGAGATCGAGTACGACGTATCACGGTTCATCGAATGCGTGCAGCAGGGGGAACTGATGGAGGTGAGCGATCAGAGGGAGGCTGAACGGCTGTTCCGTGAAGCGACCCGGATCTACCAGGGGGACTATCTCAGCGCCTTCACCGAGCCGTGGGTGGTCGAGCGACGGCATGAACTGCGTTCGATCATGGCCGATGTGCTGCTGCGGCTGGCGCGCTATGCGGCTGAGCGCGGCAGCCCCGCCGAGGCGGAAGCGCTGCTGCGGCGATCGCTGCGCCACGATCCGCTGAGCGGCGCGGCGCTTGCCACCCTGAGCGATCTGCTGGTCGATCAGGGGCGGCGCGGCGAGGCTGTCCAGGTGCTCATGCAGGCTGCGGGCCAGCATGAGATCGCGGGACAGACGCTGGCTCCAGCGCTGCAGAATCGCTTAGAAGCGCTGCGCAGCGCGGATGACGCTGAGTCACTCGGCTAGCGCATCCGTCTCCGCTGCTGCCACGGCCAGTGAGGACGTCTCCGTTAGCGGGCGCATGCGCTGGAACACGACCGCTCCCGCGACCACCTCTTTATTCCAGACCGTTATGATGTTATCGCCTTTGCCAGAGCGCTTCGCCAGCGGCGCCTGAGCGAGTTTGACCTGCTTGGGGCGGCCCTTACTGGTCAGGATGATCACGTCGTCGGTCGGGGTGCCGGTCACGGCGGCGGCCAAACCGGCGTCACTGGGCAGTTTCATCGCGATCACCCCGCTGCCGGCCCGCCCCTGGGTCGGATACTCGCTGAGGGGCGTATATTTGGCGAAACCGCTGTCGGTGATCGTCCACAGCACCCGATCGTCGTGGGCGATGGCCGCGCCGATGACGCGGTCGCTCTGCCGCAGCACCCCGCCGGCGACCGCCTTCTCCTCCGTGCTCAGCTTGATGCCGCGCATTCCGCCCGCGCCCATCCCGGTCGGGCGCACATCGGTCTCTTTGAAGCGGATCGCCTGGCCGTGCATCGTGGCGAGGATGATCTCTTCCTCCCCGGTCGTCACCAGCACCCAGCCCAGCGCATCGTCCGGTTCGACGTCCATCGCCTTGAACGCATCCGCCCGCATCCCCGGCAGATCCTCGATGCGCAGGCGCTTGACCTCGCCCCGCTGCGTGACGAAGACGAGCATACCGGCCTCGGCATCGGGTGGCAGGGCGACGATGGCGGCGATCGTCTCATCGTTCTTGAACGGCGTCAGATCGCGCAGCGCCCCCCCTTCAGCGGGCGTGTGCGCCTGCGGAACCTGATGCACGGGCAGCGTGGCGCACATGCCGTCCGTGGTGAAGCAGTACAGGATCTGCGACGTGGTGGCCTGCAGGACGAAGCGCGGCGGCGCTTTGACATCGACGGTGACGCGCGGCGGCACTGGCTCGTAGGTGCGGGCCAGCGCGCCGGTGGTCGTCAGCGTGATCCACGTCTCCTCATCGGGTACGAGCAGCGCGGCGGTGATGCTGGCCGATGCCGTATCGCCGACGATGATCGTGCGGCGCGGCTGCCCGTAGTCGGCCTTGATCGCCCTGAGTTCGTCAGCGATCAGCGCGCGCATCTGCGCCGGATCGGCCAGCAACCCCTCCAGGTAGGCGATCAGCTCGCGTTTCTGACGGTATTCCTCCTGAATTTGCAGCCGTTCGAGCGCGGCCAGACGGCGGAGCTGCAAATCGAGGATGGCGCGCGCCTGGATCTCGGTGCAGTCGAGCAGGGCGATCAGCGCCGTGCGGGCGGCCTCGGCATCTTCGGACTGGCGGATCGTCTGGATGACGGCGTCGAGCGCATCGATGGCTTTGAGCAGCCCCTCCAGGATATGGGCGCGTTCGCGGGCGCGCGCCAGATCGTACTCGCTGCGGCGGCGCACCACGTCCAGCCGGTGATCGAGGTAGACGCGCAGCGCCTGCTTCAGGCTCAGGGTGCGCGGTTCATTGTTCACCAGCGCCAGCAGGATGATCGAGAAGGTCTCCTGCAGCGGGGTGAGCTGGAACAGCCGCTTGAGCACGGCTTCCGCTTCCGCGCCGCGCTGCAGCTCGATCGCCAGGCGCAGGCCCTGCCGGTCGGACTCATCGCGCAGATCGGCGATCCCCTCGATTTTGCCGTCGCGCACCAGGGTAGCGATGCGCTCCACCAGCGCCGACTTGTTGACCTGATAGGGCAGTTCGCTGACGATGATGCGCGACTTGCCCCGGCCCATCTCTTCGATATGGACTTTGGCGCGCATGGTGATCTTGCCACGCCCGGTGGCGTAGGCCGTCACCAGCGATCCCTCTTCGGACTCGTCATCGCTGTGGTGATAGACCAGCCCGCCGGTGGGAAAATCCGGCCCTTTGATGAACTGCATCAGATCCTGCACGGTGACTTCGTCCAGATCGTCCCAGCGCCCCAGCATGTACACCAGCGCATCGATGACTTCGCCCAGGTTGTGAGGCGGGATGTTGGTGGACATCCCGACGGCGATGCCGGACGATCCGTTGACGAGCAGATTGGGCAGCGCCGCCGGCAAGACCGCGGGTTCGCGCAGCGTGCCATCGAAATTGTCGGTGAAATCGACCGTGTCTTTGTCGATATCCGCCAGCAGCTCGCCGCCGATGCGCGCCATGCGCGCCTCGGTATAGCGCATGGCGGCTGCGCCGTCGCCGTCGATGCTGCCGAAGTTCCCCTGACCCTCGATGAGCGGATGCCGCATCGAGAATTCCTGGGCCATGCGCACCAGCGACTCGTAAATGGCCTGATCGCCGTGCGGATGGTATTTGCCCAGCACTTCGCCGACGATGCGCGCGCTCTTCTTGAACGCCGAGTCCGGGCGCAGCCCCATGTCGTACATCGCGTACAGGATGCGGCGGTGAACCGGCTTCAAGCCATCGCGTGCATCGGGCAGCGCCCGTGCTACAATCACGCTCATGGCATAATCGAGGTAGGCATCACGCATCTCTTGACCAATGTTGACCTGGCGGATAACACCTGTTGTCATCGTCTATGCTCGTTCGCTTCTCTTAATCGGTGGAAGGTGGAGGTCGTATCGGCGGCCGGGCGCGCCCCTACCAGGCTGATTGTAGGCATGGGGATAGCGTGTGTCAATCGACAGTCCCTGTTTGAACGGAACAGATGTTCGTATTATAGCGCAGAATCAGACCGGGCGCAGGGCGCTGCGACCCGGCCCGTGTGGGTACAGGATAAGAGAGGCTGTCAGCCGGCGCACCGGCTGACGGACTGAGAGAGAAACGATCGATGATGAAACCACAGCCAACTGCGACGGCCCGGACGGCTGCAGCGCTCATCCTGCTCTTCTTGCTGACGATCGGTGGATGCACGCCCGCCGCGCCGATCATCATCTACGTCACGCCGACGCCGGAGCCGACGAACGCGAGCGATATCCCACAATCCGCCGCCAGTATCCCAACTGAGCGTGGGATAAATCCCGGCGCAAGCGAGGATATCCCAACTGAAGTCGCGCAAATCCCAACTGTGCGGGTTATCCCAAGCCTGACCCCGTCGCCAACGGCCACGCCGACCGTGACGGCGACGGCCACGCTGACCGCGACGGCATCCCCGACGGCGACGGAGACCCCGTTTCCGCCGACCGCGACCGAGACACCTGTCATCCCGACCGAGACGCCCATTATTCCGACCGAGACCCCGACCGAGCTGCCGACCGTGACGCTGACGCCGTCGGCCACGCCGCCGCTGCCACCGGGGTTCGTCGTCACCACGCTGGATCCGGCGCGGATCGGCATCCAGATCGATGTCAATTTGAGCGATGCCGACTGGGCGGAGGCGATGCGCCGGGTGGAACAGCTCGGCGTCGGCTGGATCAAAGTGCAGATCAGTTGGAAGGACATGCAGCCCGATGGCCCGGGGCAGCGCAATGACGTTTTTCTGCGCATTGTCGAGCAGCATATCGAGGATGCCAACCGGCGCGGCTTCAATGTGCTCGTCAGCGTGGCGAAAGCGCCGCTGTGGGCGCGCAGCATCACCGCCGAAGACGGCCCGCCCGATAACCCCCAGCATCTGGCCGATTTCCTGACTCTGCTGCTCAACGAGATCAACCCCGGCACGCGCCTGGAAGATCGCGCCGTCTACGGCGAATACATCGACGCGGTTGAGATCTGGAACGAACCGAATCTGCGCCGTGAATGGCAGGGGACGCTGCCATTCAGCGGGGCGGGGTACATGCAGTTGTTCGCCCCGGCTTACAACGCGGTGCGCGCCTACTCCGCCACCATGCCGATCATCACCGCCGGGCTGGCCCCGACCGCGGATACGGCGGGCAGCATCGACGACCGCACCTATCTACAGCAGATGTTCGCCGCCGGTCTGGGGCGCTACCCGGATGTCGCCATCGGGGTGCACCCGTACAGTTGGGCCAACCCGCCGGATGCGACCTGCTGCGGGACGCAGGGCTGGGATGACAACCCGCACTTCTTCTTCGCCGATAACATGCGCGATTTCCGCGCCATTCGCGATCAGGCGGGGAGCGCGCAGGCGTTCTGGATCACGGAGATCGGCTACGCCTCGTGGGACGGCTTCCCCGGATCGCCGCCGCCGGGCAGCGAATGGATGCTTTTCACCGATCGCTGGGAGCAGGCGCTGTACACCATCCGCCTGCTGGAGATCGCCCAGAATGCCAGCGATATCCGCGGCACGATCCTGTGGAATCTCAATTTCGCCAATCCGACGCTGATGGCGCAGGGGGATGAACGCACGGCCTACAGCCTGGTCGTCCCCGGTTTTCTGGGGCATGTCGATATCAACAGCGGCGGTTATACCGAACGACCGCTGTACTGGATGCTGCACGACGCCGTGCGGCCCGATGTGCAGCTCACGAGTTTCTGATCATGCGGCTGAGCGATTATCAATGGTCGGGCAACCCCCGCGGACTGCATGTGGCCAGCGCCTTCCAGACGCCGATGGAATATGACCGCTATACCCGGATCGGCGCGGGCTGGGTCAAGCTGGTGGCCGCGGGGACGGAATACGTCGATGATGCCATGTGGTTCCTGGCCAACGGCATCACGCCGATCGTGCGCCTGTATCTGGGGCGTTATGGGGCCGGGCCGTACACGCCGCAGCTTCGCGCGCTGGTCGAGGCCTTCATCCGCGCCGGCGTCAAATGGTTCGAGTTCTACAACGAACCGAATATCGACGTCGAATGGCCGGAAGGGGTCGATCCGACCTGGGAAGATACCGGGGGCATCATCCGCCCGCTGATCGACAACTGGCTGGAGTTCGCCGAACACGTCGCATCGTGGGGGGCATATCCCGGTTTCATCGCCCTGACCGAGTCGAATGCACCGCGCTATGCCTCGATCCGCTGGGGCGATGCGTTTCTGAACTATCTGGCCAGCACCCACTACGATCGCTTCGCCCGCCTGATCAACAGTGGGTTGTGGTTCGCCACGCACCCGTATCTGCTCAACCATTTCTATCAGCAGGCGGGGTCACCGCTGATCGCCCGGCAGCCAGCGGAACAGCGCGCGCGGGAGCCGGGCTGGCACTTCGAGTATCCCTACGATCCGATCTCGCAGGCCGCCGATCCGGGGCGGACGGTCTACGGCGGGACGGCGCTGACGCCCTACGGCGATCCCAATGGCCTGATCGCCATGGGGCGCTTCTGGAATGAGCGCTGCGCCTCGATCTGGGGGTCGCAGGCGATCCCGGTCGTCGGCACGGAGGGCGGGATCTGGCCGTTCCGCGGGCAGGCCTCCTGGCAGCCGGATAACCGCTACCCCCCCTATACAGAGACCAGCCAGGCCGAGGCCACTGTGGCGATGTTCGACTGGATCGCGCAGCAGGCCCCGTACTGGTTCTTCGGGCTGACGTTGTGGAAAGAGGATGACTACTACGTGGTCACGCCGGCCCCAGCGGTGGAGCGGCTGGCGGCCAACCCGCCCATTCTGAAGTCAGTTCCGCCGATCGACGTCATGGGCAGCGGGCCGGCGCCCACCCCGGTGCCGATCGTGCGCGGGCCGGGGCCGATCCGCGGGCAGGCTGATTTTCACATGATCGTGCTCGCGCCGGGGACGGGGCCGGAGTGGTTCTTCAACACGGCCCAGGCGTACTGGAACCGCTTCCGCCCGATCGTGACCACCATGCCGGAGCTGATCGATCTGATCCCGAACACGAGCAGCCTGGCGGTGACGGTCATCAGCCCGCCGGAGATGATCGATCTGATGCGCGCGGCGATCGCCGATCAGTACCCGAATGTCTACTTCGATCTGATCGAGACGACGACGCTCGATCAGGTGCGCACGCTCTTCGAGCAGCGCACCCGGCTGGGGCTGCGCTTCGGCTGAAAACGACCGGGGACGCCTGCTCGGCATCCCCGGTCATTGGACTGCGCCTGCACGACGCGGCTATTCCTCATCCTCGTCGCGGCTGGCTTTCTTCCGGCGCGACCGTTCGCGTTCTTCGTCCTCATCTTCATCGAGGAACGGCTCCGCCAGCGCATCGTAGGCCCCCTGCGCCTCCAGCGTCACCGGCGGGGCGATCAGATCGCGATCCTGGTAGGTATGGAAGCCCGTGCCCGCCGGGATCAGCTTGCCGATGATGACGTTCTCCTTGAGGCCGTACAGGTTATCGACTTTGCCCTCGATCGCCGCGCCCGCCAGCACACGGATGGTGTGCTGGAAGCTCGACGCGGACAGGAAGCTGTCGGTATTGAGCGCGGCTTTGGTCACCCCGAGCAAGACCGGCACGGCGGAAGCCGGCTCTTTGCCCTGATCGATCAACTGCTGGTTCAGGTTGATCAGCTTGAGGCGATCGACCAGCTCGCCGGGCAGATATTCGCTGTCCCCGCTCTTGGTGATCTGGACTTTGGAGAGCATCTTGCGGATGACGATCTCGAAGTGCTTGTCGGCGATGTTCACGCCCTGCGAGCGGTAGACCTTCTGCACCTCGCTGAGCAGGTACAGTTGGCAGGCTTCCTGCCCTTCGATGCGCAGGATGGCGTGCGGGTTCTTCGAGCCTTCGGTGAGCTGCTGGCCCGCGCGCACCTGCATCCCATCGACGATATCGGGCAGCAGACGGGCGTTCTGCGGGATCTCGTACTCCATCTCCTCGCGTTTTTCGTAGCGGATGTACAGGGTGCGATCCTCGATATGGACGATGCCGCCCATATGCGCGACGATCTTCTCGCCTGTGTCCTCATCCAGCGCCAGGATGTCGCCCGCCTGGATCGCGCCCTCATCGGCCACCATGATCGTCCAGCCCGCCGGGACTTCATGCTGCTCGCTGAACATTTCGGCGTTGATGACCGTGGCGATGCGCACGCCGTCGCGCTTGGTCAGGCGCAGCGTGCCGCCGATATCGACGACGACCGCCTCGCCTTTCGGCTTCTTGCGCGCCTCGAACAGCTCTTCGACGCGGGGCAGACCGCTGGTGATGTCACCGCCCGCCGCCGCCGTACCGCCGGTGTGGAACGTGCGCAGCGTGAGCTGCGTGCCCGGTTCACCGATCGACTGGGCGGCGATGATGCCGACCGCCGTGCCGATCTCGACCATCTCGCCGCGGCCCAGGTCGCGCCCGTAGCACAGCGCGCAGATGCCGTGGATGAGCGCGCACGTCAGCGGGCTGCGGACGGAGACCTCTTCGATGCCGCTCTTTTCGATCGTCTCGGCGATATCCTCATCGATCATGCCGTTGCGGGCGACGATCAACTCGCCGGTCTTGGGATGGATGATATCGGCGGCGGCGGTGCGCCCCAGGATGCGATCGTACATCTTCTGGCCGGCGATATCGTCGCTGCGGCGGATCGTCAGGCCGTGATGCGTACCGCAGTCGGTGCGGTTGACGATCATGTCCTGGGCCACGTCCACCAGGCGGCGCGTCAGATAGCCGGCGTCCGCCGTGCGCAGCGCGGTATCCGCCAGACCCTTGCGCGCGCCGTGCGTGGAGATGAAGTATTCCAGTGCGGACAGCCCCTCGCGGAAGTGGCTGCGGATCGGCAGCTCGATGACGCGACCGGACGGGTCGGCCATCAGGCCGCGCATGCCGGCGAGCTGCGTGATCGGGCCGAAACCGCCTTTGGTCGAGCCGGAGATCGCCATCACGGCCACCGGGCCATACGGGTTGAGCGTGTTCTTGATCAGATCCTGGAGCCGGTCTTTGGTCTTGCTCCAGGTATCGACGACCAGTTGATAGCGCTCATCGTCGTTCATCAGGCCGCGGCGGAAGTCGCGCTCGGCCTGTTCGACGATCGCGTCGGCCTCGCTGATGATCTCGGCGCGTTCAACCGGGACGGTGATGTCGCTCAGCGCGATGGTCGTCCCGCTGACGGTGGCGTAGTGGAAGCCGAGATCCTTGATGGCATCGACGATATCGGTCGTGATCGCCGGGCCGAAGCGGGTGTAGCAGCGGCTGACCAGATCCTGCAGTTCTTTCTTGCCCAGCGTGCCCTGGACGAAACGGGCCTCATCGGGCAGGATGCGGTTGAAGATCGCGCGCCCGATCGTCGTCGGTTCGGGCTTTTCCTGGGGTTCGCGGCGGTCGTAGTAGTTGCCCAGCAGGATCGGCGTGTGCAGGTTGACCAGGCCGAGGTTGTACAGATACTCGACCTCGTCCATATCGACGACGTGCCGGCGTTCGTGCAGGTTGGCCGCCACCAGACTGCCAGCCGGGATACCGGCCTTCTTGAGATCCTTTTCCAGATCGACCGCGTTGGTCAGGGTGACGTCGATCTCGCCGTTCAGCACCGCGCGCAGCGCCCGGTCGAGCGCGCGTTCCTTCAGCTTGATGCGGCCGTCGTGCGCGGTTTCGGTGACGTCATCGAAATAGACCACATTGGGCAGATCGCGGAGCTGCGCCCAGTAGTAGCCGTTCGACCGCAGCGCGATGCCGACGCGGACGGCGGGGTTGTGCACCACGTCGATGGTGCGGAATTCGTCCGCGCGGTCGGCGCGGGCGATGACATCGACGGACGGATCCATCGTCAGGTAGTAGATGCCGAGCACCATGTCTTTGGACGGCGCGACGATCGGCTGGCCGTCCGCCGGTTTGAGCAGGTTCTTGGTGCTCAACATGCGCTCGCGGGCTTCTTCGACAGCCTTGTCGCTCAGCGGGACATGGACGGCCATCTGGTCGCCATCGAAGTCGGCGTTGAAGGCCGCGCAGACCAGCGGGTGGATCTGGATCGCTTTGCCTTCGACCAACTGCGGCTCGAACGCCTGAATGCCCAGGCGGTGCAGGGTGGGCGCGCGGTTGAGCAGCACCGGGCGCTTCTTGATCACCTCTTCCAGCGCTTCCCAGACCTCCGGGCGCTCGCGCTCGATGAAGCGTTTGGCCCCTTTGACGTTGCTGGCGTAGCCCTGTTCGACCAGACGCCCGATGACGAAGGGCCGGTACAGCTCCAGCGCCATCGTCTTGGGCAGGCCGCACTGATGCAGTTTGAGTTTGGGGCCGATGACGATGACCGAGCGCCCGGAGTAGTCCACGCGCTTGCCCAGCAGATTGCGGCGGAAACGGCCCTTCTTGCCCTTGAGCATATCGCTGAGGGATTTCAGCTCGCGCCGGCCCCGGCGGCTCAAGGCTTTACCGCGCTGGCTGTTGTCGATCAGGCTGTCCACCGCTTCCTGAAGCATTCGCTTCTCGTTGCGGACGATGACATCCGGCGCGCCCAGTTCCTTGAGATGTTTCAGGCGGTTGTTGCGGTTGATGACGCGGCGGTACAGGTCGTTCAGGTCGCTGGTGGCGAAGCGCCCACCGTCGAGCTGCACCATCGGGCGCAGATCCGGCGGGATCACGGGCAGCACCGTCAGGATCATCCATTCGGGGCGGTTGCCGCTGGAACGCAGCGACTCGACCACGCGCAGGCGCTTGGTCGCTTTTCTCTTCTTCTGCTTCGAGCGCGTCGTGCGCACTTCGTGCCAGAGTTCAGCGGCCAGCTTATCGAGATCCATGTTTTTCAGGATCTCGTAAAACGCCTCCGCGCCCATGCTGGCCTGGAAGACCTGACCGTAGCGCGCTTTCAGTTCACGGTAGCGGTTCTCGCTCAGGAACTGGAGCACATGCAGTTCGTTCAGCTCGGCGCGCGCGCGCTCCGCGTTGGCCCGGATCGTCTCAAGGCGCTCATGAACTTCGCGGGCATGTTCATCCAGCGGCGAAATCGGGCTGATGCTGCTGGCTGATTCCTGATACAGCGCTGCGATCTCGGCCTGGCGCATCGCCTCGACCTCTTCCTGCAGCGCGTTCAGCCGCGCGTTGACCAGGTTCTGGATGCGGGTGATGTGGGTGCTGTCGATGGTTTCCCCGCGGGCGACGATGACCGTGTTGGCCGCCGGGAAGTCGATATCGGTCGGGGCGGGCTGGCCGAAATTGGCCTCGACGCGCTGCTGCACGATCTGGGCCTCGCGCATCAGTTCATCGCTCAGCCGGGACAGCTCTTCTTCAAAATGACGAGTGATCTGAGCGGCGCGCTCATCCAGTTCGCGCTGCGCATCCTGCCGAACCTGCTCGGCCTCGGCGGCCTGCGAATTCAGTTCACCGAGGAGCTGATTCTCTTTCTGCTCCACTTCGCGGCTGATGCGCTGACGCGCTTTCTCGCGCGCTTCCTCATCGACGTGGGTGACGACGTACTGGGCGAAATAGAGCACGCGGTCGAGGTTGCGCCGGCTGACATCGAGCAGCATGCCCAGATAGCTGGGGACGCGGCGGGTATACCAGACGTGGGCAACGGGGGCGGCCAGCGTGATATGCCCCATGCGCTCGCGGCGGACAGCCGCCCGGGTGACCTCGACGCCGCATTTATCGCATACAACACCTTTGTAGCGGACGTTCTTGTACTTACCGCAGTAGCACTGCCAATCGCGGGTTGGCCCGAAGATGGCCTCGCAGAACAACCCATCCTTTTCCGGTCGCAGACGCCGATAGTTGATCGTTTCGGGTTTGGTGACTTCGCCGTGTGACCAGGACAGGATCTGTTCTGGTGAAGCCAGGCTGACGCGCAGCGCGCTGAAATCTTTCGCCTCCAAGGCGCACCCTCCTCAATAAAGCGTACCCTGTACAGACAATGCGTTCACCGATACATGCCTGCTGCCAAACAACCTGATCGGGTCAGGTGGGCTGACGACCGCTGCTGCTGAGATGAACGGGTTCTCAGCGGAACGGCGATGACGTGGAGTCCTACTCATGTGGGGCTGCGCCAGAGACGGCAAAACAGCGCTCAGGAAATCCCTCCCGGCGCTGCACCTGCGCTGTCGGTGTCCAAAACAGTTCTGGCAGCCATAAATTAACACAAATTATAACCAGCCCGGGTGGGGTTGTCAAGCCGGGATGATTGAAGCACACATGGGGAATGGGTGCTGCCGCGCGTGAGCAGCAACGCCGATCACTATAGCCCGGTTTTCATCGGGTGTCAATTCATCGCCCCCGACGGTGCACCTCGGAATCAAGCCGCAGCATCTGGCCCGGCGGCGTTTCCCGGTTCACAGGGCGTCACGGCGCGGGCGGCGGCAGCAGGGTGAGGCGGGTGAGCGCCAGCCGCCCGTTGGCGCTCAGGACGATCCGGCGAAATGCAGCCGGCGCATCCGCTGGCGTCGCCAGCACGACCGGCGCGTTGGGGCGGATCGCCACCGGGCCGAGCGTCAGCAGCGGGGTATCCGCCTCTGCATCGGCGAAAAAGCTCGCGCTGGCCGACCCCGTACCGCTGATCTCCAGCTCCGCGCCGCTGACCGCCGCCCGCGTGATATCGATCGTCAGCCGGGAGGACGGGCAGGCGTCCGTCAGGGTGAGCGCGACGCCGATCGGCGTATCGACGATCTGCGGCGCGCAGTCGGGCGCGGCGGGAGCGCTGAAGATCAGGTTCCAGCGCGCGAACGACTCGGGATCCAGCCGCAGCGGCAGATCGAGCGCGGGGCCATCCGGCAGCAGGGTGAAATCGAGCGTGAACGGGCGGTCAGTCGCCACCGTCACCCGGAACGGGCGGCGGTTGTCGAGTTCGTTGGTCTCGGCGACTACGGTCTCCGCATCGACCACGATCTGGGTTTCGTAATTGCCCCACCAGCCGTAGACGAAGGGGATGCTGATGCTGTGACTGCTGCCGGGCGGGATGTTGGGAACCTGGCCGATGAACGAATTCAACTGGATCGGCTCGGTGAGCGAGGAATCCCAGGTGTAGGTGAACGGCCCGCTGTCGGTCTGGCCATCGTTGGTGATGGTGACATTGACGCGGAACAGATCGCCGGGGGCCGGTCGGCGTGGGGCCACCAGCAGCCCGCTGATCAGCAGGTTCGGGCGCAGTGCGGGGGTGGGGGGCTCCGTCGGCGCGGCGACCGGGGAGAGCCAGCGTGGGACGAACAGCAGCGCGATGAGGACGAGCAGACCGAGGGCGGCGGCCAGCGCGGTCAGCGCTTTCCAGCGCGGTGCGGATGGGGCGCTGTTCGTGCCGTCAGGCGGACGGGCGGCGCTCGCTGAAGACGCCGCGCGCCGGAAGAGCACTGTATCATCAGACCGCAGGTACAGCACCGGCGTGGCCCACTCGGTGGCGCTCAGGCCGAGGCCGCGATTGACGATGGCGCGCCGCCCTTCGCTGACGGCTTCGTCGATCGGCATGAAATCGGCCAGCGCGTGATAGAACTCCTCGGAGAAGCTGCGCGCCGCGCTGTCGCTGATCGGAAACTGCATGGCCACCACCGCGGGGACGCCGCGCTGCGCCAGGTTGGTGGCCAGGCCGCGCAGCGCGTCGCTTTCAGCCGGCTGGCCGCTGCGGCAGGTGTTGAGGACGACCAGGCGGATGCCCGTCTCCTCGCCCAGCTCGCGCCCGATCTGTTCGGCGGTGACGAGCTGCGGACGGCGCGATCCATCCTCATGTTCCAGGATGAGCACGCCCTGATCCTGCGCCGGGTCGTAATCGCTGTGGCCGATGAAGTGGATGACATGGAAATCTTCGGCGCGCAGACGGCGCTGCACTGCGATCGCGGAGGCCTGTGCCAGCCGGGTCACCGTGAGCAGTCCCTCCGCTTGCAGCGAGCGGGTCGCCGCGTTCAGGCTGGCCCACTCCGCCTCAATATCGAGCGGGGCCAGCCCATCGGGCGAGGCGATCACCACCAGCACGCGCAGCGGCGGGGTGACGTCGGCGGGCGGGCGCGGCGCGATGCCAAGACGTCCGCGCGCGATCGGGGTGGCGCGCGACAGCGCCAGGAAATCGCGTTCCGGGTCGCGCAGCAGCTCGAACGGGAGGCGCAGCAGCGGATCCGGACGTCCCGGCTGCACGGCTGACGTGATCAGCAGGCGGACGCCCGATGCCCCCGCGCGTTCCAGCGTCAGATCGTACAGGCGGCGGATGGCGGGCGGATCCTCAATCAGCGCCCGGAACAGCCGTCCGCCGAAATCGCGCATCAGGGCGTCCAGATCGGCGCGCGTCGGTTTCGGGCCGGAACGGCTGAGCAGCGTCAGCCCGGCGGCGATCTCGGCCTCGGTGAAGGGCAGGGCGATCACGGCCTGGGCGCGGCCCGCCGGCGACTCGGCAGTGAGGGTGTACTGGGGCGATGCAGCGCTCGCAGGCAGGGGCGTCAGCGTCAGCGCGAATGTGAGTTTCATCCCGGCCCCCCGTGCTGCTGAACGTTCAGATGAGCGCTACTCGACCTCGACGGCCTGCGAGATCAGCTCTCCACCGCGCTCGATGCGCGCTTTCAGGTAAGCTTCCATGAATTCATTCAGGCGGCCATCGAGGACGGCATCCGTGTTCCCAGTTTCATAACCGGTGCGGTGATCTTTGACCAGATGATACGGGTGCAGGACGTATGACCGGATCTGATTGCCCCAGCCGGCATCGACATTTTCGCCCTTCAACTGGGCGAGCTGCTGCTCGCGCTTTTTGCGCTCGATCTCGAACAGGCGGGCCTTGAGGATCTGCAGGGCGCGCTCGCGGTTCTGGCCCTGGCTGCGCTGGTTCTGGCACTGCACGACCAGCCCGGTCGGGATGTGGGTGATGCGGACGGCGGTATCGTTCTTCTGGACGTTCTGGCCGCCCGCGCCCGACGAGCGGTAGGTCTCGATCTTGAGATCCTTGTCGTTGATCTCGACTTCGATCTCGCCCTGGATATCCGGCCACAGCTCAACCTTGCAGAAGGAGGTGTGGCGGCGCTTGGCGGCATCGAACGGGCTGAGGCGCACCAGCCGGTGCACGCCCTGTTCGGACTGGAGATAGCCGTAGGCGTAATCGCCCTGGATGTTCATCGTCACCGATTTGATCCCGGCCTCTTCGCCCTCCATGCGTTCGATGATCTCGACCTTGAAACCGTTCTGTTCGGCCCAGCGCAGGTACATGCGCTCCAGCATCTCCGCCCAGTCCTGCGAGTCAGTTCCACCGGCACCGGCGTGAATGGCCAGGATGGCGTTGGAGTTGTCGTATTCCCCGCTGAGCATCGTTTGCAGCGCCATGCGTTCGACTTCGGCGCGCAGCCGTTCCGTTTCGGCGGTCAGCTCGTCAGCCAGCGAGGGATCCTCAAGCTGAGCCAGCTCAGCGGCATCCTGCAGCTCCGCCAGCAGGGTGTTCCAGTGCTCGACCTCGCTGCGCAGCCGGGCGATCTGCTGCATCACCTTCTGCGCTGTTTCCGGGTTCGACCAGAAGTCGGGCGCAGCGGACTGCGCCTCGAGCTGCTCGATATGGCGGGTTTTCCCGGCGATATCGATGCGCTCCATCAGCCCGGCGACCCGGTCGTGCATGGCCTTCAATTCATCTGCGAGCGACTCCAACACCTGGCTCTCTCATCCTTCACTCTCACGGGCGGTGCGCTGTTCACTCATCGCCCTCGAACAGGCTATCGACAAAGTATTCCGGCTGAAAGAAGACCAGATCGGTGATCTTTTCGCCCAACCCGATGTAATGGATCGGCAGGCCCAGATCGTGGTTGATGGCGAAGATCACACCGCCTTTGGCCGTGCTGTCCAGCTTGGTGACGATCACGCCAGTGACATCGACCATTTCGCGGAATTTGCGCGCCTGCTGGATGGCGTTCTGACCGTTGGTGCCATCGAGCACGAGCAGGACTTCGTGCGGGGCATCGGGGACGACCCGGGCCGAGACCGCTTTGATCTTGGCCAGTTCTTCCATCAGGTTGTGGTTGGTATGCAGGCGGCCCGCCGTATCGACGATCAGGATGTCGCGCCCGCGGGCTTTGGCGGCGGCGGTCGCATCGTAGACGACAGCCGCCGGATCCGACCCCGGCTTGTTGGCGATCACGGGGACGCCGACGCGCTCGCCCCACTGCTGGAGCTGCTCGATCGCAGCGGCGCGAAAGGTATCCCCGGCGGCCAGCATCACCTTGCGGTTGTTGACATTGTTCAGGCGGTGCGCCAGCTTGCCGATCGTTGTCGTCTTGCCGCTGCCATTGACGCCGACGACCAGGATGATCGACAGCGGCCGCCCGCTGATGTTCATCGTTGGCGGGGTGCGCAGAAAGCTGATGAGCGACTCGCGCAGGATCGGGCGCACCTGATCGGCGCGGCGGATGCCGGCTTTGTTGACGCGGCTCTGGACATCCGCCAGGATCGCGCGCGTCGTTTCGACGCCGACATCGGCCTGAAGCAGCAGCGCTTCCATGTCGTCCCACGTCTCATCGTCGATCGTGCCGCCAGCGCCGAACAACTGGCCGATACGACCGAAGAAGGATTGGCGCGTTTTCGCCATGCCAGACCGGAAGATGCTCACTCAGGGCGCTCCATTCATCGCTATCTCTCGCGTGAGGTTGTCCTGCATTATAGTCTTGCGGGGGGTGAAGCACAAGACAGGGCCTGACGGCTGACGTTGGGTATAATCTGGGCTTGTGAAAACAGCGTTTCATTTGAGTGAGACCGTCATACTGAGCCGATCCGACAGGCATGGCCCGATGCGCCGCCACAGACTGCGATGCGCGCGGGCGCCGAACTGCACATCAGGAGTCGATTTACGATGAGCCGCCGAGTCGTCATCACCGGGATGGGGATGATCACCCCGCTGGGGCATACCGTCGAGAGCACCTGGGAAGCCATCGTCGCCGGGCGCAGCGGGGTCGCGCGCATTACGCGCTTTGACACGAGCGATTCTCCGGTCAAGATCGCGGCGGAGATCAAGGACTGGGATCCGACGCGCTACATGAACCCGAAAGAGGCGCGGCGGCGCGATCGCTACCAGCAGTTGATCTTCGCCGCCGGGATGCAGGCGTTCGAGCATTCCGGGCTGACGATCACCGATGAAAACCGCGCGCGCACCGGTGTCATCATCGGATCCGCGATCGGTGGGGTGAGCAGCTATTACGAAGAATTGTGGACGCTGTTCGAAACGCGCGATCTGCGGCGGATCTCGCCGTTCGCCATTCCGATGATGATGGTCAACGGAGGGGGCGATTACGTCGCTATCGCGATCGGGGCGACCGGGCCGTCCTACGTGCCCGCCTCGGCCTGCGCGACCGGCGCCGAGGCGATCGGCCTGGCTTTCGACCTGATCCGCATGGGCCGGCTGGATCGCGCGCTGGCTGGGGGCGGGGATGCGGCTGTGTACAGCGTCGGGATCGCCGCCTTCGACCGCACGGGCGCGCTCAGCCGGGAGAACGATCATCCGGAACGGGCGGTGCGCCCATTCGCGCTCAACCGTCCCGGTCTGGTCTTCAGCGAGGGCGCGGCGGTGGTCGTGCTGGAAGAACTGGAATCGGCCCGGGCGCGCGGCGCGCAGATCTACGGGGAAGTGCTCGGCTACGGTTCGACATCGGATGCCCATCACATCACCGCGCCGCACCCCGATGGCCTGGGGGCGAGCGCGGCGGTCAAACAGGCGCTGGCGGACGCGCGTCTGACCCCGGACGCGATCGACTACATCAACGCGCACGGCACGGGCACGGCGCTGAACGATGCGATGGAGACGCGGGCGATCAAACTCGCCTTCGGCCAGCGCGCCTATGACGTCCCGATATCATCGACCAAGAGCATGACCGGCCATGCGATGGGGGCGACCGCGGCGTTCGAGGTCATCTTCTCCCTGCTCGCGATCCGCGATTCCGTCGCCCCGCCGACGATCAACCTCGATGAACCCGACCCGGAGTGCGATCTCGACTATGTACCCAACCAGGCGCGCCAACTGCCGATCCGGATCGCGATGACCAATGCCTTCGGCTTCGGCGGTCACAATGTCTCGTTGATCCTGGGCAAGTTCACATCATGACCCACGGTAGCAGCAAGCAGCATCCTGACGATCGGCTGACGGCGGAGGCATTTGCCGCTGAGCACGGCCTTGCATTTCGCGATCCGGCGCTGCTGGTGCAGGCGCTCACCCATCGTTCGTATATCAACGAGACGCTCACCCCGGATACCGGGGACAACGAGCGGCTGGAGTTTCTCGGCGATGCGCTGCTGAATTTCATCGTTGGCGACTGGTTGTTTCGTCAGTTTCCCGACGCGCCGGAAGGCCAGCTCACCCGCCTGCGCGCGGCGCTGGTGCGCAAAGAGACACTGGCCGATCTGGCCCGCCGGCTGCGCATCGGTGCGGCGCTGCGCATCGGGCGCGGCGATGAGAAAGGGGGCGGGCGCGAACGATCGAGCACGTTGAGCGATGCGCTCGAAGCGGTCATCGGCGCGCTGTTCGTCGATCAGGGCCTGGAGGCGGTGCGCGCGTTCCTGATGCCGCTGCTGAGCGAGGCGCTGGATGCCATTTTGCAGTCCCAGCTCGATCGCGATCCGCGCAGCGACCTCCAGGAGCGCGTGCAGGCCCGGTACAACCTGACCCCGACATACCGTTATTCCGAGCCGACCGGGCCGGATCATCAGCGACAGTTCACCGTCGATGTCCTGATCGGCGAGCGCGTGATCGCCAGCGGTTCTGGCTACAGCAAACAGGCCGCGGCGATGGAGGCGGCGCGCCACGCGCTGGCCGCGCTCGACAACCCCGGGGCTGAATGACGGATCACGTGCCGCCGATGCGCACGCCCGCGCCGGTCATGCGGTGATCGCTGGCCGGGCTGGGCAGGGTGAACGGCCCCAGCGAGTCGATGTTGTACAGCCACACGTAATCGAAGCGGGCGCGCGGCAGCCCGGTGCGCACCAGCGTCGCCGAAAGTTCGAGCGGCAGGCCGGCGGATGGATCGCGGAAGCCGAGCGCGCGCATGCTTTCGATCAGCGGCGAGTCCGGCACGTTGTTGAATGTGCCGCCGACGATCAGCCGGCCCCAGGCGCGGTTGGGGAAATGGGTATCGATCCAGCCGATGAGCTGGCGGAGCTGATTTTCCTGATCCTGCTGCTGCGCTTCCAGACCGGAACCGGACGTCTCGAACAGGTATCCCAGCCAGGTGTTGTAGACGGTGATGCCGACATCGGGGCGCACCAGGATCTGCGCGCGCTGCGCGCCCGTCTGCTGGCCCAGGCTGGTGAGCGGGACGCCGTCGTGGAAGGCGATCGGGATGTTCGACAGGATGGCCAGGCCGTGCAGCGCCTCGTTGGTTCCGAAGAAGCGGCGATCCATGCCCAGACGGCGCGCCAGCCACAGCGATTGATCGACGCCGAAGCTGGTCAACCGCCCGGCATCGACTTCCTGCAGCAGCACGATATTGGCCCCGCTCTCCTGGATCGTGGTCGCGATCGCCGGCAGCGTCGGCGTGAAGAATTCATCGCTGCCGCTGTGGATGTTGTACGTGCCGACGCGCGCTTCCGTCACGTTGAAGACCGCCGTCACCACCGGGGGCTGCGCCGCCAGTGCCGCGCCGGCCACCGCGCCCGCGCCGATGATGAACACGGCCAGCGAGAGCAGGACGGGGCCGCTCTGCCACGGGATGCGCCGGGGATTCTGCGTCATCGGCAGGACGGCGAAAAAAGCCCCCAGCAGGATCACGCCCAGCCCCAGCCCGCGGAAGCCGCGCAGCAGCGGCGGGATGATCGGGTTGAGAAATGCCAGATCGCCGGTGAAATCGCGCACGAAGGCATACTCATACGTGAAGAGATCCATGACGACGAGCAGGGCGAACATCCCCCCGCCGAGCAGCAGCCACAGCCCGGCGGCCACGCGCTCTTTTTCACCGCGCGGGCGCACCAGCCACCACCAGACCAGGGTCACTGCGAACTGCGCGACGGCCAGCGCGATCAGCGCGGGGAGGCCGCTGGTGCGCGTGCCGATCACCAGCAGCAGCACCACGATGAGCAGCCACAGCCAGCCGCGCAAACCGCCGTCGAACACGCCGATGAAACCGCGCGCCCAGCCCCGCACCGCCGGGATCAGCGGCAGCACCGTCGCGCCCAGCACCAGCGGCACGGCGATCGGGTACAGGTCGATGACGCCGGCGCGCCCCGCTGCGGCGTTCGGCACGCCCAGCAGCGCCAGATGGATGAACAGCAGTCCGCCGATGCCGATCCCGCCCCAGAATGGCAGCAGACCGCGGTCGGTCGGCTGCGCGGGCCGGCGCGCGCCCCACACTGTCGCGATCAGACTGAGCAGTACCGCCAGCGCGGACAGGCCGATCTGCACCGGCTGGTAGCCGGGCAGCAGGGAGGGATCGACGGTGTTGCCAACGGCGCGAAAGATCTGATCGACGGCCATGCCGATGACGAACAGGTAGGGGAGCACCCAGCCGCGGTGACGGACGCTGAGCGCGGTGTACAGAAGCCCGCCGCCGACGGCCAGCGCCGCCCCCTGCACCGCCGTGAACGCGCCCAGTGTGAACGGCCCCCCCTCGAACATCAGCGCCCGGCCGAGCGCGACGATCAGCGCGCTGACCACCAGCAGCGGACGCCAGCGGCCAAACAGCAGGCTGATCAGCGGGAGCAGCAGCGCATACCCCAGGAACGCGATCTCGGCCTGCACCGGGCCGGGGGCGGGCGCGAAGGACGGGAGTTCCGCCCCGATGGCCTGCAGGGCCAGCACGGTGGATGCGCCGGCGGCGCGCCCGTAGATCGCACCGACCAGAAAACGCAAAGCCTGAACGAAGAAGACCCCGATCAGGGCCGCCTCAAGCAGCACCAGTGAGCCGGGGGGCGGGCGTAATTGGGAGAGATGGGAACGGAGCGAACGGATCATCGCGGGTCATTCCGCCAGTCGATGAAGAGCGCCAATATCGATTACAATCATGCTTACACAGGGGCTGCACAGCCAACCGGCAGCGCATAACCCTCGACAAAGTGTACATCGTGTGGATAATCCCGCCAATTTCGCTGAAGGTACCGGGTGATCGCCGGACAATGAGGAGCAGAAGATGACACAGATTGAACGGCTGCTGGTGGGCGGTCTGGTTGTGACGATGGATGAGGCGTTCCAGGTTTTTCCGGACGGGGCGGTGGCGATCGCCGGTGACACGATCGCGGCGGTCGGGCCGCGCGCCGCGCTTGAAAGCCAGTACCAGGCGGATGAGGTCATCGACTGCGCGGGCAAGATCGTCATGCCCGGCCTGATCAACGCCCACTGCCACGCCCCGATGACGCTGCTGCGCGGCGTCGCCGATGATCTGCGGTTGGATGTGTGGCTGCTCGGCTATATGATGCCGACCGAGCGGGAATTCGTCAGCCCGGAATTCTGCCGCCTGGGGACGCTGCTGGCCTGCGCTGAGATGATCCGCAGCGGCATCACCGCCTTCGCCGACATGTACTACTTCGAGGCCGATATCGCCGCCGCAGTGGCCGAAGCGGGTATGCGCGGCGTCCTGGGCGAGACGGTCATGAAGTTCCCGGCCCCCGATGCGCCCACCTACGAGGACAGTCTGGCGTACTGCCGCCGGTACATCGAAGCCTGGCGCGGGCATCCGCTGGTGGTCCCGGCGGTCGCCCCGCACGCGCCGTATTCGAACACGGAAGAGACACTGCGGCTGTGCGTCGATCTGGCCGTGGAATACGATGTGCCGCTGCTGATCCACCTGGCGGAGACCCGGCTCGAGGTCGATGACAGCCTGCGCGATCACGGCCAGACCGTGGTGACGCGCATGCGCGACCTCGGCCTGTTCAAGGCGCAGGTGCTGGCCGCGCACTGCGTCCATATCGATCACGGCGAGATGCGCACCCTGCGCGATCACGATGCTACCGCCGCCCACTGCCCGACGAGCAACCTCAAGCTGGCCAGCGGCATCGCCCCGGTGGCAGACATGCTGGCCGCCGGCGTCACCGTGGGGATCGGCACGGACGGGCCGGCCAGCAACAACGATCTCGACATGTTCGAGGAAATCCGGCTGGCGGCGATCCTGGCCAAGACCGAAGCCAATGACCCGACCGCGCTGCCCGCCCGGCAGGCGCTGCTGATGGCGACCCGTCAGGGCGCTGAAGCGCTGTTTCTGGGCGATATCACGGGCAGTCTGGCGGCGGGCAAGCGCGCCGATCTCATCATCCTGGATGCCCGTCCGCTGCACAATACGCCCCAGTTCGACCGCGATCCGAACGCGGTCTATTCGCGCATCGTCTATGCCGGTCATGCCTCCGATGTCGAGAGCGTCATGGTCAACGGGGTCTGGCTGATGCGCGATCGCCAACTGCTGACGATCGATGAGGCCGCGGTCAAGCGCGAGGCGGAAGTCGTCGCGCGCCGCATCGACCAGTTCCTGACGCAGCGCGAGCGCGATGTGCTGCGCAAACTGCTGGCTATCGGCGGCCTGCAGCAGACCGAAAGCTTCGAGATCCAGGTCAAGGCCCCGCTCGAAGACAGCGCGGTGCTGGATCGCCTGCTCAAACATCCCGACGTGCAGATCATCCGGCACAATCACTACCGCCAGTACGATACGTACTTCCTGTTCGATGATCCGGCCCAGGGCGCGCTGCGCTACCGCGAAGATCACGCTGTGGGCAGCGATGGGCAGGTCGTCTCGGTGCGCAGCCGGCTGACCCTGACCACGATGGAGAAGGAGCGCTCGTTCGGCGGGGCGATCTTGCAGTCGCACGCGCGCTTCATCGCCGATGCCGATCGCCCGCTGCGCTTCTACCGCGAATATTTCCAGCCGTCCGCAGTGCACGAACTGAACAAAGATCGCCTGCGCTGGCATCTGCTGGTGCGCGGGGTGCTGTTCTACATCAACGTCGATCGGGTCACCCTGCCGGAGCTGCCCGGTCTGTTCATCGAGATCAAGAGCCGCACCTGGTCGGATCGTGATGCGGAGCACAAAGCGGAACAGATCGCCTGGATCATGGACGTGCTCGGCATCAAGGCCGATGCCGCCATCCCCGCCGATTACCTGGAGATGCAGGGTGTGGACTGAGAGGTCGGTATGGATGACACGACACTCGCAGCATTGTGGCATCAGCCTGAAGGGGAACGAGTCGAGTGGAAACCTTCGCTGTCACAGTCGGACAGCATCTATCGCACGATCTGCGCCTTCGCCAATGATCTGGCGGGCAGTAAACAGGAGGGCGTGATCTTTGTTGGCCGAAACGATGATGGCTCCTGCTCCGGAGTCGCTCTCGATGACCGGTCGATCCGCGAGTTCGTCGAGCACATCCGGGCGAGCGGCAGCATCCTGCCTCTGCCCGATGTGCACTTCAGGCAGATAGAATTGGACGGCTGTCATGTGCTGGCGCTGATCGTCAAACCGTCCGCATCGACGCCGGTTCAATATGGCCAGACGGTATGGGTACGGATCGGCCCGACCACCCGAAAAGCCAACCCGGTCGAGATCACCGCGTTGGCGGCAAAACGCACTTCCCGGACTTTTGATGCGCGCGCTGCCAGCGGGGCTTCAATCGCGGATCTCGACCTGTTCTACTTACAGGAGGAGTATATTCCAAATGCTGTCAGTCAGGATGTCCTGCGCGAGAATAATCGCACGCTTCAGGAACAGCTCGCCGCGCTGCGTATCCTCACACCGGATTATCAACCGACGAACCTGGGTATACTGATCGCCGGGAAGGATGCACGACGCTTTATACCGGGGGCCTATGTCCAGTTTTTACGCATCGATGGCACCGATCTGGCCGATCCGGTGAAGGACAGCAAGGAGATTTCCGGTCGGATTGCCGATGTGCTGCGTCAGACATTTGACAAGGTATCCGCGAATATCGAGATCGCCATCACTGTCGATGCGGAGGGGCGGCGCATCGAACGGCCCACTTACCCCTTTCTGGCACTTCGCGAGGTGATCGCCAACGCTCTGGTGCATCGCGACTACGAAACCGCCAATGCGCCGACGCGGATCATCTGGTTTGACGATCGGATTGAAATCAATAACCCGGGTGGGCCATATGGCATGGTGACCGATCAGAACTTTGGCCAGCCCCATGTGACCGATTATCGAAACCCTGAACTGGCGGCGGCGCTCAAGTATCTGGGCTTTGTTGAACGGTTCGGGGCCGGCATCGCCAAAGCACAGCGGCTGCTGGAGAAGAACGGCAATCCTAAACTGGAGTTTGAACCCCGCAGGGTCGAAAACTACGTGCTTGCCATCGTGAGGGCCTCATGACACCCCCGGTCATTACGTTCTTCAACAACAAAGGCGGCGTCGGGAAGACAACCACGTTGTACAACCTGTCGGCGATGTTCGCCCGGCGGGGAAAGCGGGTGCTGGCCGTCGATCTGGATCCGCAGGCGAACCTGACCTCACTGGCGCTTGACGATGAGACACTGGAACTGCTGTGGGATTTTGATGATGAACATCCCACTGAACAAACCGTCTATCATGCCCTCAAGCCGTATATGGAGGCGGAGGAGGCCAATGCGATCCGCGCTATCCATCCGCAGCGAGTGAACACCCTGTTGAACTATGCGCTCATTCCCGGCGATCTTCGGCTCAGTCAGTTTGAAGATCATCTGGCTGTCAACTGGAATTCGGCACAGGGGGGCAAACGAACCGGTTTGAATGTCACGGCGGCCTTCTGGCGCCTGATCCAGCGCGTTGCCGGCGGTTACGAGGCCGATATCGTTTTCGTCGATGTTGGCCCTAACCTGGGGGCAATCAACCGTGCTGCGCTGATCGCATCCGACTATGTGGTCATCCCGCTGGTTCCCGATCTGTTCTCCCTTCAGGGGCTGCGGAATGTCGGGCGTTTTCTGAATGAATGGCGCAAAGACTGGCGTAATGGTCTCGACAGGGCGGGCGTGGTGGGCAATGGCGAATATCCGCCCGGCGCGATGCAGCCGATCGGTTATATCATACTTCAGCATCGAGAACGCCAGAGCCGTCTGGTTGCCGCCCATGATCGTTGGGCCAGGCGAATTCCAGAGGTTTATGCCCGGTATGTCCGGTTGAGTGAAGTCAGCAGTACGGCGCCGGATGCGGATTTAATCGGCAGGGTACGCAATTACCAGAGCCTTGCTGCGCTGTCACAAGAAACACGGAAGCCGATTTTCGACCTCAAACCCGGCGATGGCGCCATCGGGGCGCATGTTCAGGTTGTGAAAGAGGCGGAGGCCACGTATTACGATATCGCCGACGAGGTGGCGCGAAGGATCGGCATCCAGTTCGAACCCTGAGCCGAGCATCCGCCTCACGGCTCATCCGTGGTGAACGGACGGACGTCGGCGGCGCAGATCATCTGGATGACATTGCGACCGGAGGCGGCGGCGAACGGGACGCTGCCGCCCGGTTCCGTCCACTGGCCAGCCATGTAAAAACGGCGCAGGCCCGGCAGCGTGTGCGGCACGCCTCGGATCAGCAGCGGCATCGTCTCGCGGCTGAGCAGCCAGCCGCTCGTCGAGCCGTTCCAGTTGTTGGTGTAACGCTCGTAGCTCAGCGGCGTGGCTTCATCCACGATTTCGACAGCGCGGCGCAGATCGGGATACCAGCGCGCCAGGGTGTCGATCAGAGCGCCCGAAACTTCGCGCTGTTCAGTGTCATAGATGCGCCTGCCGAACAGATTCTGCCAGTAGGCGTACTGCGACCGCACCATGATCATCAGCACGGATTTGCCGGGCGGGGCGAGCGTGGGGTCGAAGCAGTAGTTTTTCAGCCCGATCTCGTGGTGATCTTCACCGGCCAGGCGCACGGGGTCGTGCAGCAGGTAGGTCACCCAGTGCGGTTGAGCGGAAACATCGCAGCCAACCCCCAGAGAAACCTGGACCTGAGTGTGCATCGGCAGATGACCGTCATAGCGGCGGTGGATGGCGCGATCGGTAAATTCGCCGCGCAGCAGGTCGAAGATCGTGCTCCGACCGTCACATGCGGAGATGACGATATCGCCTGTCACTTCTCCGTTGTTGTACAGCCGCACCCCGATGGCGCGCCCGTCCTGCACCAGGATGCGCTCCACCTGCGCATCGTAGTGGATGCGCCCGCCCAGATCGAGCAAGCGCTGTTCCAGCGCACGGGCGAACGCCAGCGATCCGCCGACCGGGAAACCGGCATTGCGATTGTGCAGTGATGCGAGCAGGAACATCCCCATCATCACCGGCGCTTCTTCCCAGCTAAACATCTGGGCGACAGCGCGGCGCAGAAACGGACTGCGAAAACGCTGGGCGAACTGCCGGGCGGATAGCAGTGCCCAGCGCGCCAGCGGCAGCATGAAAGGCAGCATCTTCAGGCCGAACTCGCGCCAGTCGAGCGCGGTCATGAGCGAACGTGGGATGCGGTACAGCGCTTCCATGTCGAAATGGGTGAACTGGCGCACCCCGTGGCAGAACGCACGGATCAGCCCGGCATCCTGTGGCGATAATGCCAGCATGTGGGCCTCGAGCTGATCCGGATCGGCGTACACGATCAGCGTCTGATCGCCGTCGGTCAGCCGCTGATACTCGTCGTGATCGACGAAGCGCCGGCCCTGCACCGCGCCCAGTTCACGCCACATCCGGTTGAAGGGCTGGCCATCCCCTGAGCCGAACAGGTAATGGATGCAGCCGTCGAAGGTGTAGCCGCCGCGTTCCCAGGCTGTGCACAACCCGCCCGGCAGGGTGTGCAGCTCGAAAATATCGACATCGTAACCGTTCATGCGGGCGTAGCAGCCCGTGGAGAGACCGGCAATGCCTGCGCCGATGATGAGGATGTGCGAGTGATCGGAAGCGGTGGACATGAGGGGCGTCTTTCGCAGCGACTGCTGCCTGTGATCGTCTGCTGATCTATACGGATCGCGCGCCCTGCGGTTTCAGGCCGCATTGTCACGTCCCGGTCGATCGCTTGCGACGGCAGAAACCGGGTCGGCAGTGCGGGCATGAACAGACGAACAGGGCGGCCCGATCGCGAGCCGCCCTGTCGTCACTATCTGGAGCGGGCCCGATCACGGGGTGTGACCGGGCCTGCGGCGTTTAACGGTTACGCGCGCGTCCGGGGAGCTGGCCTTCGCGGCTGGCGTCCTCTTCAAGCGGCGTATTCTGCGGGTATTGATCCTCGGCATCCACATTCGTGAGCTGCGCGGCTTCCGTCTTCACATCGATCGGCGCGGCGTCGATGGGCAGCGCGTTCGTGCTGTACAGCTCGTTGTCCGACAGCGTATCCGGCGTCTCACCGACGTTCGACGTCCAGACGATGGTCGGGCTGCTGCACAGCCAGGTTGGCGCGACATCGCTGATCGTGTTCTCGGTCAGCAGGCGCGTCTGCGCGGGCTGGTCTGCCGTCTCGACCTGGTAGACGTAGATGTCGTAATCGCCGTCCAGGTTGGACTGGTAAGCGATCAGCCGATCATCACCCGACCAGATGGCGTTGAGCGCATTGCCGCCTTCGTCCGACACCTGAACGATGTTCTGGCCGTCCGCATCCATGTAGAAGATGACGGAGTTGGCCCCCAGACGGTACGAGCGGAAGAGGATGCGCGTGCCATCATTGGAGTACTGCGGGTTGTGGTCGTCGCCCGAACCGTCGCTGAGCTTGGTCTCGACGCCCGTGAGCAGGTTCAGCTCGTAGATCTGCCAGAAGCCTTCGCGGTCGCTCTGGAAAGCGATCTTCGTGCCATCCGGCGACCAGGCGGCGTTGATGTCGTTGCCCGGCACATCCGTGAGCTGCTGCAGGCCGCCAGTGACCACATCGAGCAGGTACAGATCGAAATCACCGTCGCGGTTGCTCTGGAAGGCGATGAACTGACCGTTCGGCGACCAGGCCGGCCCGACATCGACGCCCGTGTTGAACGTGATGCGACGCTGTTCCGAACCATTGGTACGACCGATGTACAGTTCCCAGTTCCCATCCCGGTTGCTGGTGAAGGCGATCCACTGGCTGTCCGGCGAGCGCGCTGGCGACACGTCGTAGACGCGGTCACCCACGCCCTGCGACAGGTTGGCTTCGGCATCCGGCTCACCCGGAATTTCGCCGAGGCGGAACAGCTCCCAGTCGCCCGTCATGTTGGTATGGTAGACCAGCCAGTCCGGGCAGACCGCGCCGCCAGGCTGGATCGGCGTCCACGGCGGGGCCGGCACGTCCTGGTAGACGCAGGTATCCGCCGTATCCATGTTGATCAGCGGGAAGCCTGGCCCGGTCGAACCGGGGTTGGTCGGCAGTTCGATCCACTCACCCGCATAGCAGACGATCGTCGTCTCCGTCGGCACCGGGGTGCTGGTCGGGGCCGGCGGCGGTGGCGGCGGCGTGACCGGCGGTTCGACGCAGACCACGACCACGTTCACGCTGCTGTCGAGGGTGAAGAAGGTGTACGTCCCTGCCGGCTGACCGCCGAAATCGATCGTCTGGCTGCTGCCCGGCGGGATCGGCTGGACATCACCGGTGAGCTGCTGACCCGACGGGGTGAAGACGACATAGCCGATGACGCCGCTCGTCGATCCCCCTGTGTTCGTGATCGTGAACTGGAGGATGTTCTGCGGTTCGACGCAGACGCCCGATCCGGTGAGCTGCGGCGGAACCGGCGTATTCGTCGGTGTGGCCGTCGGTGTCTCCGTCGGCGGGATCGGCGTGTTGGTCGGCGTATTCGTCGGCGTCTCCGTCGGCGTGTTGGTCGGTGTCGGCGTGGCCGTCGGTTCCTCGCAGACGACGTCGATCTCGCTCGACCGTTCCAGCGGCTGGTAGAAGACCTGGAGCAGGAACGTGCCGGGGGCCTGGCCGCCAGCCGAGCCTTCGAACGGCAGCATGGTCGTCTCGTCGAAGGTCGCCTCGTAGACGATGTTGCCGTCCTTGTCGTACAGCGTCACGACGAAGCTGCCCTGGAGCGGGCCGCCGCTGTTGCTGACGGTGAACACCACCTCATACGGGATCGGGCCGGTCTCAAGGCATTCACCGATGATAGTGATATCCGGCGGGATCGGCGTATTCGTCGGCGTATTCGTCGGCGTGTTGGACGGCGTGTTCGTCGGCGTATTGGTCGGTGTCGGCGTGGCCGTCGGTTCCTCGCAGACGACGTCGATCTCACTCGACCGTTCCAGCGGCTGGTAGAAGACCTGGAGCAGGAACGTGCCGGGGGCCTGGCCGCCAGCCGAGCCTTCGAACGGCAGCACGGTCGTCTCGTCGAAGGTCGCCTCGTAGACGATGTTGCCGTCCTTGTCGTACAGCGTCACGACGAAGCTGCCCTGGAGCGGGCCGCCGCT
>DAOUBU010000003.1:0-21767 GCA_034432395.1 Anaerolineae bacterium | reverse complement strand
GTCGCTGCGGCGGAGCCGCGCCGCGGGGCGAACCGCAGGGATGAGCCGCAGCGGCGGCGGCGCGGCCCGCGCCCCGGCGGCGGCGTGGTCGGCGCGCCGGAGACGGCCCTGCTCCCCCCGCCCGATCGCGTCAATGTCTTCAGCGTGATCATCGGCGCTGTCGCCTGGCTGGCGCTGTTCCTGCTCATCGGTTTCGTCGTCGCGCTGATCGTGCGCCTGGCCAGCCCGGATCCGTCCGCTGAGGCCACCGCGGAGGCGCAAGCCGACGGCGGGACGGAAACGGCCCAGGTGGCGGGGGCATCCGCCGGATCCAACGAGACGATGCCCGTCGCGGGCACGCCGGTCGCCGCGCTGGCCGATGCACCCGCCGGGGATGCCGGGCCGCTGCTGATCCCGACCGACGGCCCGACGCCGACGCCCGATCCCGGCTGCGCGCTCGGCCTGGGCTGGTGGCTGGAGATCCAGGATGAGTGGGCGTTCTTCGCCGGGGCGGCGCGCACCGAATGGCTGACCCCGCTCGATGCCGCCCAGTACGATGCAACGCTGGAGGCCCTGCGGGTGCGGCGCGGCGAGATCGGGCGCGTCTTCACGCCGCCCTGCTATCTGGCGGCGCGCGCCGATCTGCTCAGCGGGGCTGACGGCATGATCGGCGCGCTGGAACTGCTCAAAGCCGGGGACAGCGCCGGCGGTCGCGCCGCCGCGGACAGCGCCGCGGCCCAGCTCGCCCGCGTCCTGATCCAGCTCTGGGAACAGGGGACGTTCACCTCGCCGGACAGCCCGCCGACCGCCGGCGTCCCGCGCGGCGGGGGCGAAACCTGCCAGCCCGCCGACTGGTACGCGCAGGCCGCCGTCAATCTGACCGCGCTGCGCGACGCGCTCGACGCCTACGTCGCCAGCGCCGGCGTCGTGCTGACGCAGCAGCTCCAGATCGGCAATCTCGATGCCGCCATCGGCAACTTCAGCGTCCTCAACCCGACCGGCTGCGCCGCCATCATGCAGACGATCGCCGTCAATGCCTACAGCGCGGCGGTGGACGGGCTGCGCCTGTTCACCAGCGGCCAGACCGGCGAGGGCCGCGCCCGCATCGGCGATTTCTGGGCGCAGAAAACCGTCCTCGATGCCTGGCTGACCTGGCTGGGCCTGCGCGTGATCTGATCGACCGCCGGGCGCTGACTGCCCTGCGCCCGGCCTACGCCCGCCCGACGCCGGATGTTCCCTCCGAGCGGCCCCGCATTTGTGCGAATGACGATCATATGATGTAATACTTTCGTGCTTCAGATGATCGATTTGGCATCGAATGCGTTGAGGAGGCGATAATGCAGTCGTTTTTACGAGGACGTACCTTCATCCTGATCGGGGGCCTGATCGCCCTGCTGGCGTTCGGGCTGATCGGGGTCAGCGCGCAGTCATCCGTGCTCAGCTATGGCGAGGCCGCGCTCGTCACGCTGGATGCGGGCAGCCCGCTGGCGTTCATCTCGTTCACCGGGCGCGCCGGCGATCTGATCACCGCGCGCGCGCTGGCCGCCAGTCCCAACGTCAACCCCAGCATCAGCCTGCTCAGCCCGACGCAGGCCCAGCTCGCCAACAACGACAACGACAGCGCCGGCCTGGGGACGACCGATGCCGCCATCAGCGCGCTGCTGACCGCCGACGGGACGTACACCCTGCTGATCGGCAGCGTCAGCGGGGCGGGGCAGGTCTTCGTCCGCCTCGATGGGCGCAGCTCGGTCGGGGCAACGCCGGTCAACCTCGGTCAGGCGTTCCGCGCCGATTTCACCGCGGGCGCGGGCGCACAGATCTTCGCGCTCAGCGTGCTGCCGGGCAGCGCCGGGACGCTGGCGCTGCGCAGCGAACCGCCGGGTGTCCCGTTCGCGGCGGAAGTCCGTTCGCCGGAAGGGGCGATCCTGGCGTCGTTCAGCCGCGCTGACGACGGCGCGATCGCGCTGGCGGGCGCGACCGCGCCGTACTTCGTCATCGTCGGGCCGGGCCAGCCGGATCGACCGGGCGCGGTGCAGGTCAGCCTCAACCCGGCGTCCGGGAACGCGGTAGCGCCCGTCCAGCCGATCCAGCCAGTGCAGCCGATCCAGCCGCAGCCGCCGGCCAGCGGCGCTTGCACGATCACCGCGCCCAATGCCGTCAACGTCCGCAGCGGGCCGGGGACGAATTTCGACATCGTCGGTCAGCTCTCACCCGGCACGGCAGTCAACCCGACCGGCGTCAACCCGAGCCGCGACTGGTACGTGATCCCGGTCGGCGGATCGATCGGCTGGGTCTCGGCGACCGTCGTCATCGTCAGCGGGAACTGCGCGGCGCTCCCGGTCAACCCCGGGCCGCAGATCCAGCCCTCCGGGCCGACGTTCACCCCGCCGCCGGTGACCGCTGCGCCGACCGTCCTCGGCGTCACCCAGGTCCCGCCGACCACTGCGCCGACCGCGCCCGGCGCGACCCAGCCGCCGCCGACCGTGCCGCCGACGCTGGAGCCGCCGACGGTCGCGCCGCCCACCATCGCCCCGACGGCCACGTACACGCCGACGGTCGCACCGCCGGTCGCGCCGGCGGACGGCAACTACAGCGTGTCGCTGAGCCGCAGTGCCAACGGGCAGTTCTCCGAGGTCATCTCCAACCCGGGCGATGCCAGCGACAGCGTCATCGTCAGCGTCAACAATTTCGACAGCGTCAACAACTTCGCGCAGTACGTCGTCACGCTGGTGTGCGTGGGCGATGGCGCGCAGAACGTCACCTGGGGGCTGAACCAGGGCGGCACGCATGCCTGCGGCGGCTCGCTCACCCTGATCCTGACCAACGAGAGCAACAACCAGCGCATCACGGTGGCGATCAACGGGCCGGGTTACGTCAATTACACGCTGATCTTCACCCGCGTGTAGGCGATCCGCCGCCGCCCTGTGCCGATTTTAGACGGTGATGTTGTACAGGGCGGCGGCGACTTCGTTGTCGAACCGGGCGAACGCCAGGCGCACCGTGGCCGTCAGTTGATAGCTGTCGGTGTACGGCAGGTAATCGACGCTGACGGCGATGCGCCGGCGGTAGCCCACCGTCCAGCCGGGGCGGTAGACGCACAGCGCCGTCCCGGTCACATTGCCCGATGCGCCGACGCGACCGGTGCTGGTGGCCAGCGGCATCTCCGGGCTGACCAGCACCGGCGATCCATCGAGCAGGCCGATCTGCCCGGTGATGGCGGTCGCAGCCGGGCCGCCCTTGTCCACGGTGACGTATTCGGTCAGCCCGAGCAGCCGGGCATACGTCGCGCTGTCCACGATCCAGGCCAGATCGGCGGGCCGGGCGGCGTAGCGCGGCAGCAGCGTGAAGCGCGCCTGACGCAGCAGCGCCAGCGTCGGCGCGCCGCCCGCGCTGATGCCGTTGGCGCTGTTGGTGACCAGCGGCAGCTTGCGCAGGCCGTCGAAGACCAGGTAGCGATCGGTGCTGGCGGGCGCGGCGTGATTCTTGTTGATGTTGCCGGTCGCGCCGGTCTCGGTATCGCCGTTGAGCAGCACATAGTCGATGCTGTCCAGGATCGCCTGCACCGCCTGCTGACGGTACAGCGCCAGCACCGGGACGATGGCATCCTCGACCAGTTCGGCGCTGAAGCCGACGCGCAGCGCCAGCTTTTTCGCCAGAAGCTGCACCCGGCCCGATCCGATGCGGCTGTCCGGGATCGGGTTGGCCGAACCGAGCGTGAGCTGCGCTTCGTCCGCCGTCTCCGGCACGTAGTACACGGTCGGGTCTGCCCCTTCCGTCGGCAGGAAGAACGGGTTGGACGGCATCTCGACCGCGTTGAACAGCGGCAGGATGACGTTGTCCTCGCGCGCGCGGTTCCAGATCTGGGCGCTCCACAGTTCGGGAACCCATTCATCGCCGTAGCCGGTCAGCGTGCTGCGGTTCAGCTCATCCGCCTTGAGCGCGGTCAGGCGTTCGCGCGCCAGCTTGTGCGCCAGCGCGTGGGCGTAGCGTTCGCTGACGCCGTGGAAGGCCTTCGTGTGGCGCAGCAGCAGATAGCCGTGCAGCATGTCCAGCGCGCTCAACCGGTCGAACGGGCTGAGCACCTCGATCGACCGACCGGTCAGCCGGTCGGCGGGGGCGCTCTCATCGGTCGGGAGCGGCAGGCGGCGGCGCGGGCGGTCAGCGGGGATGAACGGCGGTTCGACCGCCGGGATGGGGGTCTCGGTCTCAGTCACGGGATCGTCCTCCAGTGGGATGTAGACATCGGGAGCGACAGCATCGAACGAATCGGCCAGCCGGTCGAACGACTGGCCGATGGCGGCATAGGCGGTTTTGGCCGCTTCCGGCGCGATCAGCCGGGCGGCGGTGCGTTCGGGTTCAGCGGGCGTCGGCGTCAGGCTGCCCTCAACGATGATCCAGCGGTCGATGCGCCCGTCCGGGCGGACATCGACCAGATGCGGCAGGCTGCCCGATGACCAGCCGAGCCGGCCTGCGGCGATCAGCCGCTGAATGGCGGCGGCGCGCGGGTGGGAGGCGTTCATCTGCGCTTCGGCCCACACGCCGTGCGCATCGGGGACGAGCCGGTCGATGACGCCGAGCGCGTCGGCCTGCAGGCGCGGGTCGAGGCCGTGCTGGTAGAGCATCGGGCGGCGGTCGTACCAATCGAGGCCGAGTTCGGTCTGCGGGGTGAAGTACTCGCCGTGCAGATCGCGCTGCTGCGGGCCGCCCCACACGACCAGGTAGCCGCCGATGCGCCCCGGTCGATCGAGCATTTTGACGGTGCGCGCGGGGAAAGGCGGCGCGGGCGCGCCGCTGCTGACGGGCATGATCTCCACTGTTCTCCTTTCCGGATGGGGTTCCACCCTGTCAGGGGCGATCGGTCTGGGGTTGCGTCTGCCTCACGAAGCCGTCCGTGCCCCGGGCCATGAATGGCACGATCCGCGGGCAGACATGCGGTTGTTAAGGTGCGGGCTGGCGGAGACGAACGGGCCAGCCTGCACCTGTTATAAAACAGATGTTCTACTATCAGGGCGACAATTTTTCCGGAATTCCTGCCGCAGTCGCTGGGGGATGGCGGCGTGTGGACGTCAGCCGGTCAGCCAGCGCCCGAATTCGTGCTCCGGCAGCAGGCGCAGGATCTGCTCGCCGCTCATGGCGTACAGGTCATACGTCAGTTCGATCTGGTTGAGCACGTCGATGAAGCGGCGCAGTGTTCCCGGCGCATATCTCGCCGAATGAGCACCGCGTTTGATGCGATCGAGATTGACATCCCAGTACAGCAGCGTGGCGGCTTCCAGGACGCCCGGGTTCAAGGCGAAGTTCTGGCGTGCCCCTAACTCTTCCCCAAACTGATTGGCTTCATGGACTGGCCCGGCGTAGATCACCTTCGGCATCTCGCCGAACTGGGCGTAGACCTGCGTCGGATAGGCGAGCAGGTGTCTGCGTCGTTCTCTATCGTTGTCCAGAATATGCCGATAGTCCCGACCGGGCTTCCGCTGGCCCCCGTTGTCGGCGGGCATGGTGCTGTCCCGGTAGAAAGCGGACAGCCACGACCACAGCCCGATGTTGAAAAACCGGTCGGGGGCGCGCACCGCGTTGACTTTCTCAGCCAGATAGCGCACCGCATCCAGCCGGGAGCGGAACACGCCGTCCTCGACGGTCACGCCGTCGGGGACGGGGACGGCATACGCCGCGTCGAACAGGATCTCCTCCGCCAGATCGTCGGTCACCCCCTGACGGACGGCCTCGATCCACTCGCGGAAGGCGGCGATCCCGGCGGACGTGAACACGCGCAGCGAAGATTCGGCCACGTCAGCTTCCCTCTCCGGTCAAATAGGCCTCGATGCCGCCGCGCACGTTGAAGCGCTGGCAGAACGCCTCGACCACGCCGTTGATCCAGTCGATCTTATCGGCGTCGTCCCACTCGCGGAAATCGCGCTCGGTGACCGGCGTGCCGCTCCAGGCGGCCCCCAGGCGCAGCCACTGGGCGCGCCAGTCGTCCTCGTCGCCGACGGGGTAGTCGTCCCGGTGCAGCACGTACGCCAGGATCTCGCGCACTGCCGCCGGGTAGACCAGCCCGAAGAACAGCGGGTGACTGCGCACAAATTCCGCCACGCTGGAGTCGGTTTGCAGCTCGCGGTTGACCTCCAGCACTGGCATGCCCTCATCCTCGCTCAGGTTCAGCCGCCAGATCTGGTCGCCCAGATCGACGAAATTGACCCACAGCAGGCTGTTCTCGCCCAGGTTGCGCTCGTCGCTGCTGCGCGGTTTGATGCGCTCGATGATGCCGATGATGCGCCCGATATCGGCGCGCTCATCGACGATCTTGACGCGGAAGAAAGCGATCTGGCTCTGAAGCTGATCCAGCGTCCAGCGCTGGCCGGCGTACTGCCCGGCGCTGGCCACCGTGCCGAAAGCGAAGCGCTGGAAGGCGGCGCGGTAGTAGGCCTCGACGTATACGCGGGCCTCAGCCGGCAGATCGGCCCCGCTCAGATCGAGCGCCGCCGTGAACTCCGACGGGCCGTCCGGGTTGGTGTAGAGCATGATGCTGGCGTGGCTGCGCGGGAGCTTTTTGCGCCCGGTGAAATTGATGCGCCGGATCATGGCGATTCAGCCTCCTCCTCCGCGCCATCCCAGCGCAGGCGGACTTTGAGATCGCGGTACGGGTGAAAGCCGCTAACGTACACGCGGAAATCGGGCTGCTGCACGCGCAGCATCAGCCGGTTGACCTCACGCGCTTCGACCTGCGCCCCGCGCGCATCGACGGCGATCCGGCCATCGCGCAGGTCGAAATCGACGGCGCTGTGCCGCTTGAACGGATCGCCCGTCCGAATATCGTAAGCGAACTCCGCGGTGACGCGCTGTGGCGTCGCGCCGTTGAGGTCATCCCCGACGATCAGCACCCCCGCGCCGGATGGCTCGACCCGCACCGGGTGAGTCTGCCCGTGGATCTCCGGGCTGCCGCCGCCGTCGGGGGCCTGCTGCTCGCCCGTGGTCTGCGGCTGCGGCTTTTGGCGTTTGCCCCGCGGGGCGATCTCGTCCGCGGGCAGCGAAAAGATTTCGCGCAGCAGATCTTTGTCCAGATCGGCCTTGACCTCGGTCAGGCGCGCAGCCAGTTCCTTCAGGCTGTTCTTGACGAAGCTGAGCGTGGACGGGCCGTGTTCGTATCGGTCTTTGAACTTGAGCGAGTCCTTCGACCAGTCGGTGTGGGCCGGGTTTTCGGCATCGCCCAGCATCGTGGTCAGCGGTTCCTCATCGACGACGACCATGCCGCGCAGCCGCGCCTGCGTCAGCGTGCGGATGCCGACGATGGTGATCCCCTCGCGGATGAAGTGGTTCTCCGCCCGTTTCAGCGCGTCATCGCGTTCAAGGAAGACCTTGAACCAGGCCTGTGCGGGTTTCTCTTTTTTGCGCTGCACCTTGACCGGCACGCGAAAAGCGATCCGTCCGGCCTCAGCGAAGCGCTGCGCCGCCGCCGCCATCGTCTCGTCGTCCAGGTAGTCATCATTCCAGGTCGGCGCTCTATTCAGCGGCCCGGGGCGCAGGCTGACGTAGTCCTCAGGTGCGAGCTGAAGCGCCCAGCGCGTGAAGTCGAACAGCCGCTCGTATCGGCTGCGATCCGCATCGCTCAGGCCGGGGATGCCACCGAGCTGAGTCGCAATTTCATCTTTCTTGAGCACGACCGGCTGACCCCCTTCAGCCTCGACCCGCACATACAGCGTGCCGTTCAGGATCGGGTAGAAATACTGATCGATAACGGCGCGGATGATCCCGAGGCGATCGATATCGTCGCGCGGCTGCGGCACGACGACCGACAGGCCAGGCTCAAGTTCCTTTTGGGGACGCCAGCGCAGCAGGTTGAAAACAGCGCAGAAATGCCGGGCTTGCCGGGGATCGGCGATCGGCAGGGCGAAATGCGGCGACTCGTCTTCGAACATCCCGTAATAGCCATACGACGTCAGCCAAGCGCCGCCCGGGTTGAGTCGGTGCGATTTCAGGACGGCCTGCCCCAGCAGCAGCAGAATATCCTTGCGGTCGATCGGGTGGGTGATGCCGAAGAACGTGTTGATGCCGGAAATGGTGTAAAACACCGACTTGCCCAGTCCCCAGCGCCCGCGCTTGTCCCCGCTCTTGCCCGACCGACCGACGTTGCGCCAGAAATAGTAGAAGTGGTTCTCCCTGGCCGCATCATCGTCCCTGACGCGCGGATCGCCGGTCAACCCCTTCGTTCTGAAGTCCTCGACGACCAGAAACCGCATCGGCTCGGTGAACGTCGGCAGATCGCGATCGGTCAGGGTTTTCTGCAGATGGGGCCGCAGCCCCTGCAAATAAGGGGCATAATCCCGTGGCTGCACGGTGACAAAGCTGAAGCGGACGAGCACTTCTTTCTGTTTGTTCGCGCGGGCGTCCAGGGAATTCTGGATCGTCTCGCGCACCAGGCTGGCGGTCAGCGATCCGGTGGATTCGGTTGTGAAGAATTCCGACTGTATCGGATCCTGGCTCACCTGTCCGTCAAGATAAGGGGCAAAATTCCATTTCGGGCCAGAAGCCATGAGGCAGTAAACCATTGTACGCACTATTATCAGTTCGGCGGGGATTTTAGTGGCCCCCAGACGGGCTGTCAACACGCCCGATCCGCCCGCCGATCCGCTGGTTCACCTGCTGATCGACTGGATTTCAACAACTGCGACGGGATTTCACCTGAAAGCGAACGTTAGGGCGAAAGTTTTATGCTCGCAGCGCGGATCCTCAGGGTATACTGAGGATACAATGGAAATGGACGATGTAATGGATCGCAATATCATTGCGTCTGCGCTATCATCTGTGCCGCCTGCTCAGGCGCGCACCGGAGCACAGCGGATCATGTATCGGATCTTATATATTGAAGACAATGCGGACAACCGGAATCTGGTGCGGCGGGTGCTGCTGGCGTCGGACTATCCGTTCGCGGTCGAGCTGGCCGAAGATGCCCGAACCGGGATTGAAATGGCGCGGTCGAACCCGCCCGATCTGATCCTGATGGATCTGAGCATGCCGATCATGGATGGGCTGACCGCGACCCAGCACCTGCGTCAGATCGAAGTGCTCAACGGCGTCCCGATCATTGCGCTGACCGCCAATGTCATGCGCGGCGACCGTGAGCGCTCGCTGAACGCAGGCTGCGACGGTTATATCGGCAAGCCGATCGATGTCGATAAACTGCCCGAAGAGATCATGAGCTACATCAGGAACCGGAAGAGCCAGTGATGAACGAATCGCAGACCTTACCCCCTCAGGCTGGCGGCCTTTCCGCCGCTCCAACCGGAGGATCGTCGTCGCCTGCGTCCGACACGCAGGAACGGAGCATAGACGAGCGCGCGCCGGGGTCGGGCCGGCCGCCGGTCGATCCGAGCGAGGCTCACGTCCTGGTGGTTGAGGACAATGTGCCCAATTTCGTTCTGATCGCGCGCATGCTCGCCTTCATGGGGGTGCAGCGCTGCGAATGGAAAACCAGCGGCTGGCAGGTCGTCCAGTTCGCCGATACCCTGCCGCGCGTCGATCTGATCCTGATGGATATCCGCCTGCCTTACGAAGATGGCTACCAGGCGCTGCAGAAGCTGCGCGCCAACCCGCGCCTGAAAGATACCACAGTGTGCGCCGTCACCGCCGAAGCCAGCGAGGAACAGATGCGGCGGGCGCGCAAAGCCGGTTTCAACGGCTTCCTCGGCAAGCCGCTTGACCCCGACCGCTTCCCCCAGCAGATCAAACGGCTGCTGCGCGGTGAAGAAGTATGGGAATGGAAGTGATCGCACGTCGATCCTGCTGACGGGCAGGATCGTCCTATCTGTGCAGGAGGCATATCGGCGTGAGCGACCCGCGCACTGCAACCGTCAACCGGCTGCTCGATGAACAGTATGCCGCAACCGGGACGATCTACGGCACCGCGGATCCGGCTGAGATCCTCGGCGCGATCCTGAGTTTCGCCGCCGTCCCGTTCACGTTTGCCGCACTCGGCCTGCTGCGCGATACCACCGCGCCCCTTGAGGACGGCAGCGTGGTCGATCTGATCGCGGAAGCCACTTCCGGCCAGCCGCCGCGGGGGACGCGCGGCACGCGCCATCTGGCGGATTATCCGGCTTATGAGACGCTGGCCGCCGTCGAGCTGCTCCACATTGAAGACGTCTCCATCGATCAATTCCTCAATGACGACGAACGCGCCCGGCTGCAGGCGCGCGGCGTCGCCTCGCTGATCGTGCTGCCGCTGGCGACGCGCCAATTTCTCATCGGCGTGATCACGATCGAACAGGCCGTGCACACGCCGGTTGACCCGGAACGCCTGCGCGCGCTGCGTCGGCTGGCCGATCAGGCGGCGGTGGTGCTGCAAAACCAGGCGCTGCTGAACACTGCTCAGGCCAATGCCGAGACGCTGGCCGCCCGTGTGGCCGCCCTGGAGACGCTCAACCGGCTGGCGGTCGATCTGGGCCGCTTCACCGACGAGCAGGAACTGCTCGACTACACCACGCGCACGATCGCTCAGTCGGTGCGCGTCGATCACGTCGGTCTGGTGACGCTCGATGCGGATGGCTGGGGCGGGGTGCTGACCAGCGAATGGCCGCTGACCGGGATCATCGGCCAGCGCTTCGATTTCCGCAAAGACGAGCTGTACCAGATCATGCTCCAGAACCTGCCCGAGCCGCTGGTCTTGCAGCACGCCCTCAACAACGATCGCGTCAGCGAGGCGACGAAGCAGATCTTCCGGAGCCTGGGCATTCAATCGCTGATGTTCCTGCCGATCATGCTGGGCGACCGGATGTACGCCTCGCTCGGGCTGGATTTTTTCGATCCGGAGCGCGTGATCAGCGAGGATGATATCGCGCTGGCGCGCACCATCGTCGGGCAGGTATCGGTGGCGCTGCAAAACGTCCGCCTGATCGGCGATACCCGCCGGCGCGCCGATCAGCTTCAGCGCATCGCCGATTTCGGGCGCAGCGTATCGGCCACCTTCGATTTCGCCACCATCTACCGCATCATGCTGACGGAAACCGCGCGCATGCTCAACACGGATCGCATCCTGATCGCGCTGTTCGATCCGGTCGCGGGCGGGCTGCGTTTCGTCGGGCGCTACGACAACGATCAATCCACCGTCCAGGTCGATGCCCCGGTCGATCCGGCGGCGGGCAGCAGCGTGGCCGGCGAGGTCTGGAAGCAGCAGCAGTTCACCTATCATCCGGATACGCTTGAACTGCGCGGGACGCGCAGCAAGTACGATATCGGCCTGCGCTCGATCATGGGCGTCCCGATCCGGCTGCGCGGGCGCACGATGGGTGCGGTGGTCGCGGGCGGCTTCCGTCCGCAGATGTTCAGCGAAACCGACCGGGCGCTGTTCCAGCAGATCGTCAACCAGTTCGCCGTCGCGCTGGAAAACGCCGAAGCCTACGCCCAGAGCCAGCGCATCGCCCGGGCCGAGGCGCTGGTGAGCGAGATCGGCCTCAAGTTCCAGCGCGCCCCCGATCTGCGGCAGATGGCCGCGATCGCGCTGCGCGATCTGGGGGGCGCGCTGGGGGCGGCGCGCGCGCGCATCCGCCTCAGCCCGCTGGAGGAGACCGGTTCCGGCGCGCTGGCCCCCGCCGCTCAACGCGCGGCGCATCCCAACGGCGGCGCTGCTGCCGACAGCTCAACATCCGATACCTGGTGAGACAGGAGGCCCATCCCGATGTGGCAGCGTCTGTTCCCGGTCAATCAATATGACAAACCCTCGGAGCGCAGTCGTGCCCGCCTGTTCTATGCTGTGGGCACAGCGCTCACGCTCCTGCGCACATTTTATTTTGCTTTCTTGCCCAGCCCGATCGGCACTGAAACGGTTCTCCGGGGGGCACTGAGCGGGGATCTGCTCTCGTTGATCATCGTCATCGGCACATATGGCTCGTGGCTGCTGATGATGATCACGATACGCACCGGGCGGCTGGGAGCAGGCGCAGTCTTCACGGTATCTCAGGCGTTCTTCAGCGGCTTCCTGATGGCCTTCGTCGGCGGGTTCAATGACGCCAATGAAGGAATGATGCTGCTCATCTTCGTCGTCCTGGCCGGGTTGATCATGCGCGAGCGCGGTGTGATCATCGGGACGTCGATCGCCCTGGGCGGATTGGCTGTGCGTGTGCTGGCGGGATCGAGCGGCCTGTTCTCCGCTGATACCCTGCCCACCCGGGAAGCGGCCAGCGCGGCGATCGTCACACTGGGCACGGGACTGTTGGTCTATCTGTTCCTGTACGCGATCCGCATCAATCGGTTGGAGGCGTCGATCCAATCGAGCGAAGAGCAGCTCCGGCTGGCGGCGATCACGACCAAGATCGCCACGCTGGTCAACCGCCGGCAGCCGCTGGAATCGGTGCTGCGCACCGCCATCGACGAGATCCTGCGCGGCTACCCGACCGTTTACCACGCCCAGATCTTCCTCAACGATGAAGCCAATGAATACGCGCGGCTGGTCGCCTCCACCGGCGAGGTCGGCCAACTGCTGCTCAGCCGCAAGCACGCCCTTGCCGTGGGCAGCCAGAGCGTGATCGGCCAGGTGACGGCCACGGGCAAGCCGATCATCGCCCGCGCCGGGGCGAAAGACGGCATTCATAAACGCAACGAACTGCTGCCCGATACCCAGGTGGAACTGGCGCTGCCGCTGATCGTGGAAGACCGCGTGATCGGCGCGCTCGACGTGCAGAGCCGTCAGATCGAAAGCTTCCTGGAGGTAGAAATCCCGACGCTGGAGGCGCTGGCCGACACCGTCGCGGTGGCGATCAACAACGCCCGCCTCTACGAGGAGCGCGAGCGCCAGCTCGCCGAAAATGAGGCGCTCGTCGCCCAGATGCAGTCCGCCATGACCGAGGTCGAGCGCCTCAACCAGCAGCTCACCGGCCTGGCCTGGGCGGAATATCTGCGCCCGCAGCAGGACGCCGTCAATCTGGATTACACCGGTGGGGCTGAGGTGCAGCCCAACCTGATGTGGACGCCGACGCTGCTGGAAGCGGTGGAGAGCGGGGCTGTCGTCCAGCGGCAGGAAGGCGATGAGTTCGTCGTCAGCCTGCCGGTGCGCGTGCGCGGCGTGGTCATCGGCGCGGCGGAATACGTCTTCCCCCGTCCGGTGGAGCCGGAGACGCTCGGTCTGCTGCAAACCGCGCTGGATCGCTTCAGCACCGCGGCGGAGAGCCTGCGCCTGTTCGAAGACGCCCAGCGCGCCACCGCCCAGGAACAGCGCGTCAACGACATCGCGCTGCGCTACCAGCAGGTGACCGGCATCGATGAGCTGCTCAGCCTGACGGTGGCCGAGCTGAGCCAGACGCTGGGTGCGCGCGCCGGCTCGATCCGCCTGGGCCGCCTCCAGCCAGAGACGAATGGGGCTGCTGTTGAAGGAGCGGCGTCATGATCCCGGTGCTTGCCCGGCTGTTCACCCCCCGTCACGCATACCCGACCGAGCTGCGCCGGCAGCGCGCCGCCGCGCTGCTGCTGGTCTTTCATGTGCTGATCGCCCTTCAGTTCATCGTGCTCGGTTACGCGGCGCTGGCGCGGCTCAACATCGATCAGACGATCGTGTTCGCCAATATCGTCGGTTTTGTCATGCTCCTGGTGCAGATCCGGCTGATCCACGTCGGTCGGCTGGAGCTGGCGGTCTGGGTGTTCATCGTCGAAACGCTGGCGCTGTCCTCCCCGTTCGTGCTCACCCCCGGCATCAACCTGAATTTCATCGTCCTCTTCATCCCGCTGATCATGGCGGGCGCGCTGCTTGACCGCCGCGGCACGCTGATCGTGCTGGCGATCGTCATCACGCTGCTGACGCTGCGCTTCATCAACCAGACCGCCGAAACCGTGTCGCTGCGCGTGACGCCCGCCGACCTGCTGGCCGCCGGCACGCCGGTCATCCTGATCACAGTCGGGTTCAACGCTGTCGTGCTGCTGCTCTTCAGCGGCGCGACCGAGCGCATCGCTCAGGCCGGGCTAGAGGACATCCGCCAACTGCGCGCCATTGCCGCGTTCAACGCCCGCCCGGAACTGTATCAGCGCTTGTCCGGCATCCGGCGCGAGTCCGATGTGGACATGCAGGAGGCTGTGCGCCTGCTGGAGGACGATCTGGGCTACACGCTGGCGCAGATCTATCTGATCGCCGGCGGTCAGATCGTCCGCCGGGTGCGCAAGGGAGCGATCGCGCCGCAGGGCAGTTTCGTGCTGACGGAGAACGAGGCGCGCTTCGTGCGCGATGCCATCGTCATGGAGACGTCCGGCCCGCTGATCGTCGATGCGGCCGAGTCGCTCGATGCCGCGCGCTTCCTGACGCCGCCGGCGCGTGCGGCGGCGTTGTTCCCGCTGCGCGAAGAGGGACGCACCGTCGGCGTGCTGGAGGTGCAGACGAGCACGCCGGGCGGTTTCAACCTCAATCAGATCGAAGCCCTGCGCGCGCTGGCCGATACCCTGGCCGATCTCATCTACCTGGATGAGAACTTCACCGCGCTGCAGACCACGCTGCTCGACCAGCAGCAGATCCTCGAACGGGTGCGCTTGCAGCTTTCCGAGGCGCAGCAGCGCAGCGAGCGCGCGATCATCGAAGGCTGGCGGCAGTTTCTGGACAGCCGGGGGCGCGCTCAGGCGATCGGCTATGATGTCGTGCTGCCCGACGCGACGAATACGCCGCTGCAGACGGTCAGGCCGATCCCCGCCTCCGATCTGCCCGCCGAGATCCGCGATGCGCTGCGCCGCGGGGAGATCGTGGTCGAACGCGAGGGCGCGGATCAGATCGTCAAAGCGCCGATCACGCTGCGCGGCGAAGTGCTGGGGGCGATGAGCTTCCGCATCGCCGGCGATAACCCGCTCACCGATCGCCAGCTCGAGCTGGTGCGCACCATCTCCGACCGTCTGGCGGTGGCGCTGGAGAGCGCCCGTCTGTACGAACAGAGCCAGAATCTGGCCCAGCGCGAGCGCCGCGCCAACGAGATCGCCAGCGAACTGCTGACGGCGACGAACGTCGAAACGCTGATGTCGCTGGCGGCGGAGCGCTTCAACGAGGCGCTCGGCGCGGTTTACACCCGCGTGACCCTGGAACCGGGCGCGCTGGCCGAGCCGCCGCTGTCCGCCTCGGCCAACGGAGATGCCGGTTCGGATCGCCGGGTGAACGGCGGCGGCGCCCACGACCGCGGTTAAGCATGGAGGACGATGCGGGATGAATCGACTGAGTTTGAACCCAACCTCCTGGCCGATCGCGCTGAAATTCACCGTCGCCGCGCTGGTGATCATGGTGGCGCTCTACGCCGGGGCATTCACCATTCAGCGCCAGCGCCTGATCCAGCTTGTCGAGGCGGAGGCGCGCTCCTACATCGCGCAGGAAGGGACGCGGCAGCTTCAGGCCATCACCGCGGCGGTGAACGGCGCGCGCCAGACCCTGGATCGCTACGTCGATGATCCGGGCAATCTGGCTCAGCTTCAGGCGCTGCTGATCGGTCAGGTCAATTCCAATATCGCGCTCGGACTGCCATCCGTCTCGGTGCCGCTGGTCGAAAGCCGCTTCCGCTCCGCCCTGCTGGATGCGGCGACCACGCCGTTCGAAAGCATCCGCCTGCTCGATGCCAGCGGTCAGGTGCGCGTCCGCGCTCAGCTCGGCGGTCGCGCCGGCGCTGCCACGGGCGACGAGTCGAACACGCCGGCATTCCGTGCCGCCGCCGCAGCGCTGCTTCAGGGGCAGACGCGCCTCTTCAACGCGGTCGTCGAAACCACCCCGATCATCGAATACATCTATGCCATTCAGTGGCGCGACGGCCGCACGCTCGGCTTTCTGATCGCGCGCCTGTCCAACGCGCGCGTGCTGTTCAGCAATCTGCGCTTCACCGAAAGCGATCTGCCCGCGTACAGCGTGCTGGTGACGGGCAATAACCAGATCATCGCGCCGGTCGAATTCACCCAGCGGTTCCAGGTCGCCATCAACGACGGCGTCGTCAGCCGGGCCGCCCAGGGCCGTTCGGGCGTGGAGATTTATCCGGTCGGCAGCGGCGGCGTTTCCGTCGCCGGTTTTTACGGCCCGGTCGCCGGGACGCCGCTGGTGCTTGTCGCCCAGACCCCGCTCGACCGGGTCTTGAGCGCCCGCGAGACCCAGCTCGTCATCCCTTCGATCGTGCTGGCCGTGGGCGGTTTCACGCTGCTGACGATCATCGTGATCGTCCTGACGCTGCTGATCGTGCCGCCGATCAACCGGCTGCGCCGCGTGGCCGAGCGCGTCACCGAAGGGGATTACGGCGTGCCCGTCACGGATGCGCAGCGCGGCGATGAGATCGGCGCGCTGGCCAGCTCGATGGTGACGCTGCGCGATACCGTCAGAAGCCGCGTCGCCGATCTGGAGACCCGCGTCACTTCGCGCGGGCGCGATATCGCCGCCACGCAGGAGATCAGCCGCTACGCCGCCACCCAGCGCGATCTGCAACTGCTGATGGATCGCGTCGTCGAGCTGATCGTGGAACGCTTCCCGGTCGTCTATCACGCGCAGATCTTCCTGATCGATGAGGAAGGGCGCTACGCGATCGTGCGCGCCAGCACCGGCGAGGTCGGGCGTCAGCTCGTGGCGCGCGGTCACCGGCTGGCGGTCGGGTCGATCTCGGTCATCGGCCAGGTGACCGATCAGCGGCGCACGATCGTCGCCCGCGACACCTCAGCCAGCCAGATCCACCGGCGCAACGAGTTCCTGCCGGAGACGCGCGCCGAACTCGCCGTGCCGCTCATCATCGGCGACCGCGTCATCGGCGCGCTCGACGTGCAGTCGAAAGAGCCGGATGCCTTCTCCGACGATCTGGTCACCGTCTTGCAGACGATGGCCGACCAGATCGCGATCGCCATCGAAAACGCCCGCCTGTACCAGGAGTCGCTGCGCCGCGTGGCCGATATCGAGGCCGCCAACCGCCGCGCGACGCTGGCCGCCTGGCAGGACTACATCCGCGTGCTGCGCAGCAGCAGCCTGACGCGCGATGCCGGCGTCCCCGACGAGACGACGCGCGACAGCGAGGCGATCTCCGCGCTGCGCCAGCAGGCGATCGCCACTGGTGCTGTGGCCATCGGCCAGCCCACCGCGCGCGCCACGATCCCGGTCGCCGTCCCGCTCATCCTGCGCGGTCAGATCCTGGGCGCGGTCGAATGGGAACTGCCGCAGCAGACGTTCAACGATGAAAAGATCGAACTGGCGCGCGAGCTGGCCAACCGCCTGGCGGTCAGCATGGACAACGCCCGGCTGTTCCAGGAAAGCCAGCGCAATGCCGAACGCGAGCGCCTGGTCAATGCGATCGCCGCGCGCCTGACCACCCAGACCAGCATCGACTCCATCTTGCAGCTCGCCGTGCGCGAAGTTGGCCAGGCCCTGCGCGTGCCCAACGTCAGCATCCGGCTGCGCCCGATCGCCGTCGGTTCCGGTCTGGCCGCCGGCAACGGGGGTGGATCGGGCGGCAGCGCCAACGGCAGCAACGGCAATGGTACGCACGATGTTCACACAACCGAGTGAATGAGGAAACAGGACGATGACGCCATCAGCAGCTTCGGCCCGATCGACTCCGTCTCGCCCGGTGCACTCCAGCCTGCGCAGGCGCATCCTGCGCGTGGTCATCCCGCTCATCTTCCTCGTGTTCGCCGGTCTGGCGGTCGCGTTCGCCGCTTACGCCCTGCTGACCGCGCGCACCGTCCTGATCGAGACCCACGAGCGCGGCCTGACGGAACTGCGGCGGAGCATCGATGAACGGCTGGATGCCGCCGCTGACGTGGTGACGCGCCTGGCCAGAAGCGCCCCGGCGCGCGAATTCGGGCGCAGCACCCTGATCAACGTGACCGGTAGCCAGCTTCAGGCGGCGCAGGATCGCCTGCTGGCCGATCTGGTCGCCCTGCTGACCGAATTCCCCGATCAGTTCATCGCCGCCCGCTACGTCACTTATACGGGCACAGTCTGGTCGGAGGTGACGCGCTACAGCACCGATGCGCCGCTGGTCGATTCCCGCGTGCAGATCGGCGCCCAGCAGAACGATGCCTACACCCGCCGCGCGCAGCTCTCCGATCCAGGGACGGTCGTCATCGCCCCACTGGCATTTGTGGACAGCCCGGGCTTGATGCGCTTGCTCCCGTATGTCCGCCTGATCACGCCCGTCACGTCGGGCAGCAGCACCACCATCGCCGGCACGCTCCAGGTCGATCTCCAACTGCACGCGCTGCTTGACCCCCTCAATGCGCGCATCGCCGATCTGGCCGCGCAGCAGGATGGCCGCCGCGTCATCATCGCCGACAGCGATAACCGCGTCATCATCGATACCGGCAGCCGGGATCGCGCCCTGATCCGCGATATCGCCACCAACAACGCCCTGATGCTGCCGATGGCCGCCCCGGATGCCGCCGCCCTCATCGCTGAGTCAGCGGGGCGCATCCAGGCCGATCCGGCGCTGACGATCGTCAATCTGGCGGCGGTGCGCGGCGGCAGCGCGATCTCGTCCACCGTCGTGCTGCAGCCGGATTCCAATCGTCCGTTCTGGAACATCCTGATCGTGGATGATATCGGGCGGGTGATTGTCTCCGCGCTCCGCCTGCCGCTGCTGGTCGGGGCCGGCCTGCTGCTGCTGGCCGGCGCCCTGTCATCGGTGATCTACGGGCTGTCGCGCCGCGTGCTCGACCCCGTGCAGCAGGTATCGGAGCTGGCCGAGCGTATCACACAAACGCTGCCGCCTACTTCCAGCGATACGATTTATTCAGAGGCGGCTGGCCGGGTCGGGGGCGATGCGCCCACCTCAATGACCCTGATCATCCGGCATAAAGTGCCCGGCGCAGTCACATCGGGTGCCCCGCGCGAGACAGTCGCGCCGCTGCTCACGCTGCCCCAACCAGGGGCAGAACTGGCCGGAGACAGTGAGATCGGTCAGTTACTTGCCGCCTTCCAGATGCTCAGCCAGCGCGTCAACGAACTCAATCACGAGATCGTCACGCAGGTCGGGCGTTACAGCCGCAACCTCGATATCGCCTCACGCATCGGTCGCGAGACCGCGACGCTTTACGATACCGATGTGCTGCTCAACCGCGCGATCAATCTGATCTGCTATGAATTCGGTTTCTACCACGCCCAGGTGTTCCTGCTCGACGAGATCGGTAAAAACGCTGTGCTCATTTACAGCCGCGGCGAGATCGGCCAGGAACTGCTGGCGCGCAAGCACAAGCTCGGCGTCGGCTCGGACTCGGTGATCGGTCGGGTGACGGCCAGCGGGCGGCCGGTGATCGTCAATGATACGCAAGCCACCACGCCGGATCAGCCCTATTACTTCAATCCGCTGTTGCCGGAGACACGAGCCGAACTGGCCCTGCCGCTGCAGATCGGCGATCGGATCATCGGCGCGCTCGATATCCAGTCCACCGAGCCGAACGTGTTCCATCACGAAGATCTGAGCATCTTTCAACTGCTGGCCGACCAGATCGCGATCGCGCTGGAGAACGCTCGTCTGATCGTGGAGACCGAGCGGCGCTACCGGCAGATCGACGAACTCAACCGTCAGCTCACCCGGGTCGCCTGGGAAGAGACGCCGGCTCGCTCGCATCTGGCCGCTGTGTACCGCTATGACCTGATGAACGTGGAGCGGCTGAACGAACTGGACGGTGAACCGCCCATCGATGAACTGATCACCGACACAGAACTGCGCGTGCCGATCAAGGTGCGCGGGGAGGTGATCGGCGTGCTCGATGTGGAAACCGATGGTCAGGCGCAGTTCTCCGAGTCGGATCGGGCGATCGTGCGCGCGGTTGCAGACCGCGTCGCCATCGCCATCGAAGCCGCGCGTCTGTTCGAAGAAACCCAGACCAACCTCGCTGAGACCTCAACGCTGTACCAGCTCTCACGTTATCTGAGCGAGGCCAGCACGCTCCAGGATATCCTCAACGCCATCGTCGTCAGCGTGATGCCGGATGCCACCAGCGGTCAGATCGCCGTCTTCGACGATTATCCGGCTGGTTCCAAACCGGTCTGGGCGCAGATCCGCGCCGACTGGTCGCTGGATGACGCCCTCAACGAAAAGTCGGTCGACCTGGAAGGGCTGATGCTGCGCATCCCCGATCATCCGCTCTTGCAGGCGATGACGCCCGATCAGGTGGCGATCGTCAGCGATATCGATCGCGACAACCGCCTGGACGAAATCCTGCGCGCCATCATGCAGGATGTGCGCGCGCGCGCGATGGTGATCATCCCCTTCAGCGTGCGCGGGATCTGGCGCGGTCTGATCCTGGTCGAATTCCCCGAACGGCGCGAGTTCACCGAGCGCGAAGGCCGCATCTACACCGCGCTGATCGACCAGGCCGGCGTCGCCATCGACAACCGCCTGCTGCTGGCCCAGAACGAGCTGGCGCTGGCGCAGATCGAGCGGCTGTACACCTCCAGCCGGCAGATCAACATGGCGCAGACCCTGCCCGAGCTGGTGCAGGCGGCCCTGGCCGCGCGCCAGAACCCGCAGACCAGCTTCATGCTTGGCCTGTTCGAGGGCGATCTGGGGCCGACCGGCTGGCCGGGCAAAGTGCGCATCGTCGCCTATTCGATCGGCGACGACGTCCTGCTGGACGATGTCAGCTACGATTTCCCGATCGCCGCCGACTCGCCGCTGATCGAGCGCGAGCCGTTGATCGCGGTCGATCGCCTCAACGCCTTCGTCAACGACGGCCCGACGGCGCTGCAGCGCTTCATGCGCGCCCGCGGGATCGGTTTCATGGCCGCCTTCCCGTTGTTCAGCGCCAACCAGCCGATCGGGTTGTTCTTCGTCACGCACCCCGCCCCGCAGGATCTGAGCGACGATGATGCCGAGGTCTACCGCGCGCTCACCGGTCAGATGAGCGTCGTGCTCCAGAACCGCCGCCTGCTGGAGCAGACGGCGGCGGCGCTCGACGAGACGCGCCGGCTGTACACCGCCAGCCGCGCCATCGCCGAGGCGGCGGACAGCGCGGCCATCTACGCGGCTGTGGTGCGGCACGTCGATGCCCCGAACCTGCTGATCCAGCGCATCAGCGTGCTGCGCGCCGCCCCCGTTTCCTCGATCGATGCGCCATTCATCGAATTTGCGCACATCGATGCCCGACCGGGCGTGCCAGCGGAGTTCACCTCCGGGCAGCGCTTCCCCCGCCGGGTTGTGCCCGTCGCCGAGATGCTGGCTGGCGGTACGGCGCTGCGCGTCGATCATGTTGACGCCGTGCCCGAGGCGCAGCGTCGGTTCGCGGAAATGCTGGCCGCTGCGGGTAGTACCAGCTTCGTCCTGACGCCGATCCGCACGCGCACCCGCTGGTTCGGCGCGATCCTGGTCGAAAGCGAGATGCCCGCCGCTTTCGATGACAGCTACGTCCGCTTCACCCAGGCCGTCGCCGACCAGGCGGCGCTGGCGCTGGAAGGCGCTGAACTGTTCCGCGAAGCCCGCGCTGAGGCGCAGCGCGCGCTGGCGCTGGCGGAAGCGGGCCAGCTTGCCAACCGCATCAGCGGTGAGTTCCGCAGCGCGCTGGCCGATGTGTTCGCGCGCGTCGCTGAAGCGGGCGAATATGACCGCTGGGGGCTGCTGCTGGCGGATGAGGGCGGCGATCGGCTTAACGTCATCCTGCGTTCGCTTCCCGGCCAGATGAGCGCGGAATTCCCCGTCGATCAGCTTGTCTCGCTGGACAATCGGGATCCCTTGGTCGATGCTTATCGGTCGGGCCAGACGCAGATCCTGAACGACCCCGCAATGTACTTCGGCGAAGTGGGCGCTGAATTCGTCGGCAAGCGCATCCTCGCCCCGATCAGGCTGGGCGATCAGACGCTGGGCGTGCTCTACATGGGG
>DAOUBU010000002.1:0-3704 GCA_034432395.1 Anaerolineae bacterium | reverse complement strand
GAGGAATACGGCGATTTACCACCCTTTATCAAACATTTGTTCGCCTCTTACGGCTTTTCCTTTCGCCACTGATTTATGTCCGGTTCTCAGGATATTGTGAGAAATTACACAATCAGCCTATCGAATTCAGCTATCCAGATCGTTCTCACCGCGCATGACGGTGAAATGGAACCGCCCTCCCCCACCGATAGAATTACCGTCGGCCCAGATCCGGCCACCGTGGGCCTCGATGATGTGCTTGCAGATCGCCAGCCCCAGCCCACTACCATCGCCGCTCGACCGTGAGGAGTCGACCTGGTAGAAACGCTCGAAGATGCGCTCGACCTGATCGTCCGGGACGCCGGGGCCAGCGTCCAGGACGTCGATGCGCGCCTCATCGCCTACATATTCGGCATGAACTTCAATAGTCCCGCCCGGCGGTGACCATTTGATCGCATTGTGGATCAGGTTGACCAGCACCCGGCGCAGTTGATCGTAATCCGCCAGGACTTCAAATTCCTCCAGGATGTCGATCGTCAGCGTCAGGCTTTTGCCCTCAAGCTGATCGGCCATGCGTTCAGCCACTTCTTCCACCAGTTCGCGCAGACGAAACTCGATCATCCGCAGGATCGCCTGCCCTGTTTCGATCATCGATAGATCGAGCAGTTCCTGAACGAGCCAGAGCAGCGAGTCCGTCTCGCGAGCAATCGCCTTCAGGGCGGAAGTGCTCTGCTTGCGTTTGGGTTTGTCCTGTTCGTGAAATAAACTATCGATGATCAGGCGAATATTGGCGATCGGCGTGCGCAGCTCGTGGGAGATGTTCGCGACCATGTCGCGGCGAGCGCGGTTCAGGCGAACCAGCGCCGAGATATCCTGCAAAGCGATGCCGATGAACGTGTTGCCATCGCGGCGGATAACCTGAACACGGGTCTTGTAAGTGCGTCCATTGAATGCGAGCTGCTCTTCCAGCATTTCTTCCGCATTCGTCACCGCATCCGCAACCATCGTCTGCAGATCTGCACTTCCGGTCACTTCAACCACGGCCTGGCCAATCGGACGGCTGCATCGGAACAGATTTTCGGCAGCATCATTGATGGCAATGATGCGAAACTGATCATCGAGCACCATCAGCGCATCGTAAGCAGCGTTTGCCAGTGTTAACGCCAGCGCCAGTTTGTAAGCCGCACTGTCTTCCTTAGTGGAAAGACCGGGCACGACGTCCGCGGCCTGCTGCCGCGCCGTCAGTAAATTTTTTCGCGATTGTTCAAGCGACTGTTCCTGCCCGTGCAAACTATCCAGCAGGGTATGCAGCGCGCGTTCCTGCTCCTGCAGTGCAGCGCGAATCGCCTGTATCGCTGCCTCCTGCTCAGCGATGGTATGCTTGAGAGCGGCCAAATGGCGTTCGCGCTCCTCGATCTGGCGTTCGGAGTCCAGATAAGGCAGAAGCGGATTGGCGATCGTCATCGACTCTATCCTTCAAAGCGATAGCCCATCCCACGAACGGTGACGATCCGTTTGGGATTGGAAGCATCGTCCTCAATTTTTTCGCGCAGCCAGCGCACGTGAACATCGACAGTGCGCTTGTCCACGAAATAATCGTACCCCCAGACTTTGGTCAGGATCAAATCGCGCGACAGCACCACACCCCGGTTGCGCATCAGCTCACTGAGGAGATCGAACTCTTTGTTGCTCAGTTTGATTTCGCGATTGTCCTTGAACAGGCGTCGCCCTGTCAGACTGAGGCGGAGATCGTTGGACACCAGTTCATCCTGAAGGACGGGACGCCCCGGTGCGCGTCGCATCACCGCGCGCACTCGTGCCAGAAACTCTCCCAGCGCCAGCGGCTTCACCACATAATCATCGGCTCCGCTCTCCAGGCCGACGATCTTATCGACCTCTGATCCGCGGGCCGTCAGCATGATGATCGGAATATGCGCGGTGGCGGCATCGCGCCGGATGATCCGGCACAGGCTGAGGCCATCCAGTTTCGGCAGCATGATGTCCAGCACGATCAGATCCGGATGTTCAGTGCGTACCTTCTCCAGACCATCTTCACCGTCGGCGGCCGTCATGACCGTGAACCCCTCGCTGCGCAGTTTTTCAGCAAGCTGATTTGCTAACGACTGCTGATCTTCAACGATCAATACTTTTGACATAGGCACGCCGTCCATTCCGTTATATAAAACGTGATGACAGATCGTTTCTAGAATAATGGCACAATGCTAAACTTGGATTAAGGTAAAGGACTCGTTTTCTTAACATGATGAAGAGTCTGAGTCTTAGTTATATTTTGCTCAACGAATGAGCTGGCTGAACGAGGGCAGACCATATAGAGAGTGAGCGGAACGCACTGCATTCCGAATCGCCTCAGCGACAACGATCGGAGCGTATGCCATAAGCAGGAACAGGTTATGGGTCTCCACTTCGCCGGTGGCGAGTGCAAAAATTGTATCGCCATCGTACAGGGTGTGGGCGGGTTGAACAGCACGAGCGATACCGTCATGAGCGCACTGCGCCAGTGCATTTGCCTGTTCTTTGGTCAAGACAGCGTTTGTAGCGACAACGCCGATGACTGTATTCGGCGTATCCGGCCTGGGCGCAAATCGGCTCAAATAATTCAGCGTCCCTTCAATGCGCATCGGGTGCTGTTCCGAACGCAGTCCAACGAGGATATGCCCATCCTCAGCGAGGATATCCCCCAGTGGGTTGACAGCCATCAGGGCGGCGATCGCGCTCCCATCAGGAAGCTGGTGCAGACTGCTGCCGACGCCGCCTTTGCAGGCGCGCGAAAGCCCCGCCGCCTGGCCGACTTTTGCCCCGGTTCCGGCACCGACCGATCCCTGTTCCACGGGCTGACTTGAAGCTGCATCGCAGGCTGCGCGTCCCATCGCAGCATCGGGGTGGCGCACAGCGCTGCCGACATCCAGATCGAACAGGATCGCTGTCGGGACGATCGGCACAACCCGACCGGCTGCCGGATAACCGATATTTCGCTCAGCCAGCCAGGCCATGACGCCGTCGGCTGCGGCCAGTCCGAATGCGCTTCCCCCCGCGAGCAGGACAGCATTCACGTGCTGTACCAGATGCATCGGACGCAGCAGATCGGTCTCGCGCGTCCCCGGTGCGCCGCCGCGCTGATCAACCCCGCCCACCGTGTTGGCCGGGCAGAGAATGACCGTACAGCCCGTGCCCGCTTCAACATCCGCAGCATGTCCGACTCGTATCCCGGAGATGGCGGTCAGCGTCGTGTTCACGATCTACTCCGAGTCGGCAGTTCCATCGATGATATCTTCATCCCCGTCGTCGAGCAGCGCACTGTCATCGGAGTCGTAGAGCTGTTCCAGTATCGCCTTTGCTTCCTCATAAAGTTCAGGTCGAACCAGGACGAAGACCTCTCCCAGCGGGCCGATGCGCAGACCGATCGTTTTACCCAGCGAATCCTGGTAAATCCACGAAGGGATGCCTTCATGTTCGAGCCGCCCGGCGACAATATGGGCGTCAGCAGCATCGTAAGTGCGATAAACAGCCATCCAACCGTCGGGATGATGTGAGCGAGGGATCAAGTCCATAACAGCTCCCTTTGGAATAAACAGGCTCGCAGGTTATCAGATGGCCGGGCTGGCCGAGGGCGTAGGGGGGAATCAAAAACGGATACGTTGGCAGCGACCTACTCTCCCATGCAGTCACCCGCAGAGTACCATCGGCGCTGGTGAGCTTAACTTCCG
>DAOUBU010000001.1:0-58143 GCA_034432395.1 Anaerolineae bacterium | reverse complement strand
CGTGTTTTGTGGGATAGTTGTCATAGGATGATCTGGGCCTCGGCTGTCTGTTGCGATTCAACCTTGACCCAGTTTCATCCTTTTTTCAAATGGCCAAAGTCCAGTGCCAGCGCGGATGCGCTGGCCGCCAATCCCCTGTTCCAACTGACCGAGGCGCGCACGGTGGCCACCGCCGAAGCAGCGCGCGCCCTGGTGGACAGCGGTGCGGTCAATGCGGCCATCATCATCCCCGCCGACTTCAGCGCCAGCCTGACGATCACAGGCACGCGGACGGAACTCGTGCCGACGCAGGTCGAGGTGTACGCCAGCGGGGCCGCCGCTTTTTCCGGCGGCATCATCCGCACCGTCGTCAGCGCGATCAGCAGCACGCTGGCGACCGGCAGTATCAGCATCGCGGCCACCATCGACGCGCTGGTTGACCGGGCCGCGTCCGATCCGGCCTTCGGGTTGGCGTTCGGCGCCGCCGCGCTGACCGGCGCGTTCAACCCCGATTTCAGCGCCGCGTTCGACCCGGATGCCAACCCGGTGCGCGTCGAACAGCAGACGGTGGCGGGCGAACGCGCGGCGTTCAACCCGCTGGTCTTCTTCGGGGCCGGGCAGGCGGTGTTCTTCATGCTCTTCACCGCGATGGGGTCGGCGGCCAGCCTGCTGGAGGAAAAGCGCGAGGGGACGCTGCAGCGCATGGTCATCTCGCCGACGCCGCGTTCGCTCATCCTGTTCGCCAAGCTGATCGCCGTGCTGGTCAACTGCGTCATGCAGGTGGTGCTGCTCTTCCTGGCGCTGACGCTGGTCGGCGCCCTGATCACCGGCCAGCTCACCCCGATCTGGGGGACGAACGTGCTGGCGATCCTGGCCACGATCGGGGCCGTGGCGCTGGCCGCGTCCGGGCTGGCGGCGCTGGTGATGTCGCTGGTGCGCAGCGCCGAAACCGGCAACATCATCGGCGACGTGATCGCGATGTTCATGGGGTTGTTCGGTGGCGTGTTCTTCAACATCCAGGCCATCCCGGCGCTGGCCCCGATCAGCCGGCTGACGATCGTCTACTGGGGGACGGATGCTTTCACCAGGCTGTCCGCCAATCAGACCGATATCGGCTTCAACCTGATCGTGCTGGCCGGCATGGGCCTGATCCTGTTCGGGGCCGGGCTGGCTGTCTTCAACCGCCGGCTGAGCTTCTGAAAAAGGGGGAATCAGCCATGCGCACGATACTGGAAATCGCGCTCAACGAGCTGCGCCTGATCTTTCAGGAACGGGGGATCTGGATCAACATCGTCGTGCTGCCGATCGTCATCGCCATCGCCACCGGCTTCGCCAACGGGGCGGGGGCGAACATCGATCCGACCGGCCCACGCCTGGTCGTCGATGTCCTGATCGACGGCGCGGCGGAACCCGATGAACAGACGCGCGCCCTGCTGACGGAGATCGCGCGTCAGAATGGTAACGTGCTGCTCTGTCCGTTCGCCAATACCGATGAGGATGCCTGCGGTCTGGGCGGCCAGCCGCTCACGCCGGAGCGGGCCGCCGCGCGCGCCAGAGAAGAGCGGTCGCTGGCGCAGCTCGTGATCCCGGCGGACATCGGGGCGCGGCTGGCGGCGGGCGAGGTCGTCACCGTGATCTACCGCTCCAATGAGGGCCTGACCGCGCCGAGCCTGATCCTTCAGGCGGTGCAGGCCGCCGCGCTGCGCACTGGCGCGGTGCAGGTCGCCGTCGATGCGGCTGAGTCGATCGCGGCGGCTTTCCCCGCGCTGACCTTCCGCGATGAGGCCGACCGCGCGGCATTCTTCGACGGCGTGCGGGCGCGGGCGCAGGCGCTGTGGCAGGTCGATCCGATCGCGGTCAATTACGTCCAGAACAGCGCGGTTGAAGCCAACCCCGGAACCAGCGGCTTCAGCCAGTCCGTCCCCGGCATCGGCAGCATGTACGTCATGCTGACCATCCTGCCGGCGGTGGGCGCGTTCATCCGCGCCCGGCACGAAGGGACGATCCAGCGGCTGGTGACGATGCCCGTCCGCCGCTCACAGATCCTGGGCGGGATGCTGCTGGCGCGCTTCCTGCTCGGCCTGATCCAGTACGGCATCGTCTTCGGCTTCGGGCTGTTCCTGGGGGTGCGCTATGGCAGCGATCCGCTGGCGCTCATCCTGGTCATGGTGAGCTTCACCCTGTGCGTGACGGCGCTGATGATCGCGCTGACCGGCTTCATCCGCACCGAGATGCAGGCCACCGGGATCACGCTGTTCCTCGGCCTGACGCTCGCGCCGCTGGGCGGGGCATGGTGGCCGCTCGATATCGTGCCGGAGGCCATGCGCATCGTCGGCCACATCTCACCGATCGCCTGGGCGATGGACGCCTACCACGCCCTGATCTTCTACGGCGGCGGTCTGCTCGATGTGCTGCCATCGGTGGCGGTGCTGCTGGGGATGGCGGCGATCCTGTTCGCGATCGGCGTGCGGCGCTTCTCGTTCGAAGGCTGACGATCGCCGCGGACGGGCCGGGGGTGCGGTGTCCCGCAGTCTGGCCCGTCCACCGTCTCAACGGGGCTGGTTCAGCGCGTAGATGATGCGCAGGCCTTCCAGCGTCAGCTCCGGCTCGATCTGATCGATGACCGGGGTGTGCTGCTTGAACAGCGGGGCCAGGCCGCCGGTCGCGATCACGGTGATCGTCTCATCCGGTTCGGGCATCGCCGCCTTGATCCGGGCCACCATGCCCTCGATCAGGGCGATATACCCCAGAAAAATGCCCGACTGCATGGCGTGGATGGTGTTGCGCCCGATCGCCGATGGCGGCGGCTGAAGGTCGATCTGGTGCAGGCGCGCGGCCCGGCTGACGAGCGCGTCGTGCGCCACCAGGATGCCCGGCGCGATCGCCCCGCCGCGGTATGAGCCATCCGCGCCGACGACGTCGAACGTGGTGGCCGTGCCGAAATCGACCACGATCGCCGGGCCGCCGTGCAGCGCGGCGACCGCGGCGGCGTTGATGTAGCGATCCGGCCCGGCCTGCTCCGGCTGATCGATATCGATGCGGATGCCGATGGGCGTGTGCGCGTTGACGATCAGCGGCCGCCGCTGCAGATAGCGCTCCGCCACCTCGGCGAAGGCCAGCGTCAGCGCCGGGACGACGCTGCCGATGACGACGCCGGTGACATCCCCGTAGGTCAGCCCGGCGCTGGCCAGGAAATTGCGCACCAGCACCGCGTATTCATCCGGCATCTTGTCCGGGACGGTGCGGGCGCGCCACGACAGCGCCCAGCGGTCATCCTGGCGCAGGCCGAAATGGATGTTGGTGTTGCCGATGTCGATCGCCAGCAGACCGTGGCAGCCGGGATCGGTGGGTGCGTTCATGACATGTCCCCGTGTTGAGGCCGGGCCGACCGCGCGGCCCGCCGCTGCGAGTCGTGGGGCGGTTCAACAGGACGCGACGTCGAAGCGCCCCGAAACTTCGATATCGATGTGCCAGCCATCGCTCAGGGCTTCCCAGGTGTAGTTGCGACCGAAGCCACTGCCGACGATCTCCGGGCCGGCCCAACTATCGAAGGGCCGATCGTGGCTGCTGCCTGTCTGCGCGTGAATGCGGATGCCCGGATCGCCCATTGGTTTCCCTCCGCTGTCGTCCTCAATCGACCTGGTTGACCGCGGCCAGCTCGTCCTCGGTCAGGGTCATGCCGAGGATGTTGTACCCGGCATCGACGTGCAGGATCTCCCCGGTGACCATGCGGCCCATGTCCGAAGCGAGGAAGAGCGCCGCATTGCCGACATCCTCCTGCGAGACGAGCGCGCGCAGCGGCGACGCCTTCTCCGAGTATTTGAGCATCAACCGGAAGCCGGGGACGCCCGCCGCGGCCAGGGTCTTGATCGGCCCGGCGCTGATCGCGTTGACGCGGATGCCCTTCGGCCCCAGGTCGTTGGCCAGATAGCGCGTGATCGTCTCCAGCGCGGCTTTGGCGATCGCCATGACGTGGTATTTGGGCATGACTTTTTCGCTGGCGTAATACGTCAGCGAGAGGATCGAGCCGCCGTCCGTCATCAGCGGTTCGGCGCGTTTGGCCATGGCGATCAGGCTGTAGGCGCTGATATCGAGCGCCAGCTTGAAGCCATCGCGCGAGATATCGACGAAGCGCCCACCCAGATCTTCCCGGTTGGCGAAAGCGACGCTGTGCACCAGCACGTCGATGCGCCCGAACTTCTGCCGCGCCTTCTCGAACACGGCATCGAGCTGTTCGTCACTGGTCACATCGCATTGTTCGACGAAATCGCAGCCGACTTCCTGCGCCAGCGGGAACACGCGCTTTTCCAGCATTTCGCCCGCGTAGCTGAGCGCGATCGTCGCGCCTTCCTCGTGCAGACGGCGGGTGATGCCCCAGGCGATCGAATTCTTGTTGGCCAACCCGAAGATCAGGGCGACTTTGCCATCCATGAGACCCATGCTCAATCCTCTTTTCGTGTTGATGGTTGCGGATCCACAGTCAAGTGACTCAAACACGCAGATCGGCCAGCGGTTGCCATGCCCCCGCTCACAGCAGCGGCGTCTTCTCCGGATCGGCGTCGTGGCTGACGACCTCACGCCAGGCCTGGCCGAGCCGGCGCATCCCTTCCTCGATATCGTTCGGGCGGTGCGCGCCGAAATTGATGCGGATGAAGTGACTGCCGGTGGCGTTGGTATGGAACACGTTGCCGATGGCGAAGGCGACATTGCGCTGAATCGCCTGGATGAACAGCTCGGCGGCGGTCGGGCCGTCGGAGGGTAGCTCCACCCACAGATACAGCCCACCCTGCGGCACATGCCAGCGCGATCCCGGCGGCAGATACCGTCCGGCGGCCTGCACGGCGACATCGCGGCGGCGGCGCAGCTCGCGGTTGCTGCGCTCGATGTGCTGGCCCAGCACGCCGCGTTCGAGCAGGACATGAACGGCGCGCTGGTTCAGGCCGGGCGTCGAAACGTCCGCCGCCTGTTTGACGCGCAGGATCCGCTCGAAGTACCGTCCGTCGCAGATCACGTAGCCGATGCGCAGCCCCGGCAGCATGTTCTTGGTGAAGCCAGAGACATGGATGACGATCCCGTCCTCGTCCAGCGCTTTGAGCGGCGGCAGGCTTTCCCCCTCGTAACGGAATTCATGGTACACGCTGTCTTCCAGGATCGGGACGTGATATTCCAGCGCCAGCATCAGCAGTTGGCGGCGGCGGTGCAGCGGCATGACCAGTCCGGTCGGATTCTGAAAGGTGGGCATGACGTAGATCAGGCGCGGGCGCAGATCGACCAGCATGTTTTCCAGCACGTCCAGGCGGATGCCGTCCTCGTCCATCGGGACGCCGGCGATCTGGGCGCGGCGCGTCCGGGCGATATCGAGCATGCCCAGATACGTCGGATTTTCGGTCAGCACCAGCTCATTTTCGCCGACGACCGCCTGCACCACCAGATCGATCGCCTGCTGCGTGCCGCCTGTGATCAGGATGTGCTCCGGGCCGACCTGAATCCCCAGCGCGCTGACGTAGTCGCGCACGGCGGCGCGCAGCGGCATGTAGCCTTCGGGGACTTCGTAGGTCAGCGCCTGCGATCCGTCGCGATCCAGGACGTAATTGAGCGCCTCTTTGACGCGCGCCACCGGCAGAAACTCGATCGGCGGCGCGCCGTGGCTGAAGTTGATCACGCCCGGGCGACGGCCCAGCCGCATCATCTCGCGCAGCGAGCGATCGGCCTGCGGCGGCGTCTCCAGCGCCATGCGCATCCGCGGGCGCTCCTGACGGGTGTCTCCGGCGGGACTGGCCTCCTCTGCGCCGGCGACGAACGTGCCGCGCCCGGCGTGCGCGCTCAGGTAGCCTTCGGCGCGCAGTTCAGCGTAGGCATTGACGACGCTGATCCGGCTGATGCCGAGCTGCCGGGCCAGATCGCGGCTGGCGGGCAGGCGCGTGCCGGGCGTCAGCGTTCCGCTGTCCACCTGGGCGCGGATGTGGCGGATCAACTGGCGGTAGATCGGTTCTTCGCTGTCCCGATCCAGCGGGATCAGGAACGGCGTTTCCTGCGATGGGGCAACCATGGCCGGCCTCGACGATGCATTCACTTCCACTGTTAATGATACCATAGCAGTCCAATTTCGGGCATGGATGCCCGATCGCGGCGCGCGGCCCGGTTTCACCGCGATCGCGATCGCCGTCTGGCAGTATGACCATCAGCCCGGGCCGGGCCGGCGCAGCAGACCGATCAGGATCGCCAGGATCACCTTGATCATGTAGTAGGCCGATTTCAGCGGCGTGATCGATGACTGGCCGCCGTAGCGCGGGTTCATCGTCACCGGGATCTCGCTCACGATGAGGCCGGCGCGGCGCAGCAGGACGACGGCTTCCGGTTCCGGGTAATCATACGGGTACAGCCGCGCGCAGAACTCGATGGCGCGGCGGTTGGAGGCGCGAAAGCCGGAAGTCGGGTCGGTCGTCCGCGTGCCGGTGATCAGCGTGATCAGCCAGGCCAGCACCAGGATGCCGGCGCGCCGCTCGACCGGGGTGACGTAGCCGCGATCCTCGATGTAGCGCGAGCCGATCATGACGTCCGCGCCGCTGGTTTGCAGCGCACGGATCAGATCCGGGATCTCCGCCGGGTTGTGCTGGCCATCCCCGTCGTTCTGCACGGCGATCGCGTAGCCGTGATCGCGCGCGTACAGGAAACCGGTCTGCACTGCCGAGCCGATGCCGACGTTGAACGGCATGTGCAGCACGATCGCGCCGCGCGCCTGGGCGATCGCGCCCGTCCGGTCGGTCGAGCCGTCGTTGACGACGGCGATATCGGCGAACGGCGCATGCCGCCGGATCCCGTCGATCACGTGGGCGATGCTGTCTTCCTCGTTCAGCGCCGGGATGATGATGAGCGTGCGTGGGAAGCCAGCATCGGGCGGCGCCGCCTCCGATGCCGCCGCCGCCGATCCTTCCCTCAGTGTCGTCTCCGTCATGCCGTCAGGAACTCGTGGAGCAGGGCCTGAAAATGATGCACGCCGTTCTCTCGCTTGACCGAAAAGCGACCGCGATCGTAAGCGCGGCTCTCCAACCCCTGCTGCACCGCCAGGCAGATCTCGATATCTTCCTGCTGGATCTCATCGCTGAAGGCGATCGTCTGCTGCATCGACTCCCAGCCCGACCCCGTGCCCGGCTCTTCGAAATACCACTCGAAGATCGTCAGGGTGCGCCGGTGATCCAGCGGCAGGATGATGTTGATGCTCATGTTGTCCGGGTAGATGTTGAGCATGGTGTTGGGGAAGATCCAGTAGTACAGCGCCTCGGCCTCATCCTCGGTGCGCACGTAGCGCCGGTCACGCCCCTGGATCTCGCCGTCCTTCGCCGGGCGGATCGGCGCGTACTGGGATGAGTAGTAGCGGAAGGTGTCCACCCGGTACTGATCGTAGTCCAGCTCGCGGAACAGGCCGGGATGCGCGATCGGGACGTGATACCCCTCCAGATAGTTATCGACGTAGACTTTCCAGTTGCAGTCGATGTAGTAATCGCGCCGCTCCATCGCGCGCATCGCGCCGATATCGAACCCCTTGCGCTTGATCTCGGCGTCGATATCGCCGTAGACGGCGAAAAAATCGGGCGCATCCGCGGAAAGATTGACGAAGATGAACGGCCCCCATTCCTGCACGCGCACGGAGGGCAGGCACACCTGATCGCGGCTCCAGTCCTGCACCCCATCGAATTCCGGCGCGGTGAGCAGCCGCCCCTCCAGGTCATACGTCCAGCCATGATATTTGCACTGCAGGCTTTTGCGGTTGCCCTTGCCCGCGGCGACCGGGCCGGCGCGGTGCGCGCACACATTGTAGAAGCCGCGCAGCACCCCGTCGATGCCGCGGGTGATCACCAGCCGCTCGCCCACAACATCGCAGGTGAAGTAATCGCCAGGGCGGGCGACCATGTCCGCCCGGCCCACCGGCTGCCATGTCTTCCAGAAGACTTTTTCTTTTTCCAGTTGGAGGAAAGCTGGGTCGGTGTACCAGCGCGATGGCATCGTCTGGGCCGTCGCCAGATCGGGCGAGGGGACGAAGTCGCTCAGGTCGATGTGTGGGAGCGGTGGGGTCGTCATGGCCGGATGCAGCTCCTCAAAAAAACTTCAGCGGATCCGCTATCATTGTAGCGCGTTTCGAACCGGGCGGGCGTATCTCATCCCAGGGTGCGCGCGTAGGCGATGAAGAAATCGAGCGCGTCCGGGTTGCGCATCGCGCCGCGCCGGGCGGCGGCGTCGGCATCCAGCCCGAGCAGGATCTTGCGGATCGGCACTTCCATCTTCTTGCCGCTCAGGGTGTACGGCACTTCCGGAACCGGCACGATCGCATCCGGCACGTGGCGCGGCGAGATCGCCGCCCGCAGCCGATCTTTGATGCGCCCGGCCAGTTCATCCGTCAGGGTCACCCCCTCGCGCAGCACGACGAACAGCAGCAGGCGCGAGGGCCGGCCCAGCAGTTCGAGATCGACGATCAGGCTGTCGATCACTTCCGGGAAGGCTTCGACGACGCGGTACAGCTCCGCTGTGCCCATGCGGATCCCCTGGCGGTTGATCGTCGCGTCGGAGCGCCCGTAGATGATCGCGCCGCCGCGCGCGTTGAACTGGATCCAGTCCCCGTGCCGCCACACGCCCGGGTAGACGTCGAAGTAGCTGGCGCGGTAGCGCGTCATGGCGGCGTCGTCGCCCCAGAAATACAGCGGCATCGACGGCATCGGCTGCGTGATAACCAGCTCTCCGACCTGATCGATGACCGGCTGGCCCGCTTCATCGAAGGCGTAGACCGCCGCGCCCAGCGATGGAGCCTGTAATTCCCCCGCGTAGATCGGCAGCGTGCGCACCCCGCCGACGAACCCGGTGCACAGATCGGTGCCCCCGCTGAACGACTCCAGCGCCAGCGTCGGGCTGATGCGCTCGTACACCCAGCCGAAGCCCTCGACGCTGAGCGGCGATCCGGTCGAGCCGAGGACGCGCAGCGCTCCCAGGTCGTGATCGCGTCCCGGGTGGATGTCCGCCTTCATACAGGCATGGATGAAGGCCGCTGACGTGCCGAAGTACGTCACGCCGCTGCGTTCCGCCAGGCGGAAGAGCGCGTTCATGTCCGGGTAGCCGGGGCTGCCATTGTAGACGAGGATGGCCGCGCCCGTCAGCAGCCCGCCGACCAGGTAATTCCACATCATCCAGCCGGTGCTGGTGTACCAGAAGAAGCGGTCGCCCGGCTTGAGATCGTTGTGCAGCGTTGTTTCTTTGAGGTGTTCCAGCACGATGCCGCCGTGCCCGTGCACGATCGGCTTGGGCAGGCCGGTGGTTCCCGATGAGTACAGGATCCAGAGCGGGTGATCGAACGGGACGGGGGTGAAGCGCAGATCGGGCGCGGCGGCGGCCAGCGCATCCGCCCAGCGGCTGACGCGCGGCGCGTCGAACGTCAGGTCGTCGAACGGCAGGATCAGCGCCTGTTTCAGCGTGGGCAGTTCCGCCAGCAGATCGCGCAGCACATCGCGGCGATCGTGGACTGTCCCGCCGTACTGGTAGCCGGTGACCGCGATCAGGACGGTCGGCGCGATCTGGGTGAAGCGATCGAGCACGGCGCGCGCCCCGAAATCGGGCGAGCAGCTCGACCAGATCGCGCCCAGGCTGGCGCACGCCAGCAGCGCGACGATCGCCTCCGGGATGTTCGGCAGGTAGCCGACCACGCGATCGCCCGGCCCGACGCCGAGCGCGCGCAGCGCCGCCGCCGCCCGTCCCACCTGATCGAGCAGTTCCGCCCGGCTCAGGCTGTGGATGATGCCGCGCGCGGCGTCGCGCTCGTCGGTGTACTGGATCGGGGGCTGATCGGCGCTGGCGCGGCTCAGCACGACCTCAGCGTAGTTGAGCGTCGCGCCGGGGAACCAGCGCGCCCCCGGCATGACCCGTTCGACCAGCGGGGTCGTCCACGGGGTGTGGACGGGCACGGCGAAGAAGTCGATCAGCCCGGCCCAGAAGTCCTCGATCCGGTCGATCGACCAGCGCCACAGCTCCCAATAATCGCGGGCGTCGATGCCCCGGTGCGCGGCCAGCCAGCGGCGGTAGCGCTCCAGATTGCTGGCCTCGATGACAGCCTGGGACGGCGTCCACAGTCGATCGCCCGGTTTGATCGCGCTCATCGTTCATCCTCACGGCGCTGTACGGGGTGAGTCAGGGTGCATTCACAATACATCAGCCCGGCTGCAAATCCAAATTGAATTGAAATCGGGCAGTCTGATCCCGTGCGTGCCTGCACGGAAGGCCCGGTGAGAACAGGACGAACAGATGTGTTACAATAAACCCCGATCCTCAGGCCAAAGGGTTCAGGATGATGAGCGAGCGTAACCGGCTGTATTACGGCGATAACCTGAAAGTGCTGCGGGAGCATATTCCGGATGAGAGTGTCGATCTGATCTACCTCGATCCTCCGTTCAATTCAGCGCGCAGTTACAACGTGTTGTTCAGGGATGAGAGCGGGCGGGCGGCGGATGCGCAGATCACGGCGTTTGAAGATACGTGGCACTGGGGACACGAGGCCGAAGCGACGTTCAACGAGCTGGTCACGGATGGCCCGGAACGGGTCAGCACGCTCATGGGGGCGCTGATCCGCATCGTCGGGCGCAACCAGATGATGGCCTATCTCGTCATGATGACGGCGCGGCTGGTGGAACTGCACCGCGTCCTCAAGCCGACAGGCAGCCTGTACCTGCACTGCGATCCCACGGCCAGCCATTACCTCAAACTTGTGCTCGATACAATTTTTGGCGGCGAAAATTTCCGCAGCGAAATTATCTGGCAGCGCATTAAATCCAAAGGCAACGCTTCAAAACGCTTCGCCAACAATCACGACGTGATCTTCTTTTACACCAAGTCTGAACAGTACACGTGGAACCCACAGTACACAGCCCACGATGAAGCATATGTGAAAAGTTTTTACAAATATGTCGAACCGGAAACCGGGCGACGATATAGACTCGATAATCTGGTAAATCCGAACAAAGATCGTCCAAATCTGACTTATGAGTTTCTCGGCGTGACCCGCGTCTGGCGCTGGACGAAAGAGCGGATGCAGAAGGCTTACGAGGACGGTCTGGTGGTACAGGCCTCACCCGGGACGGTTCCATCTTTAAAGCGGTATCTGGACGAACAGGAAGGAACACCGCTGGGCAATGTGTGGACGGATATCGCTCCGCTGCAGGCACAATCGCGGGAAACCCTCGGCTATCCGACGCAGAAACCGGTGGCGCTGCTGGAGCGGATCATCGCGGCCAGCAGCAATCCGGGCGATGTGGTGCTGGATCCATTCTGCGGCTGCGGGACGGCGATCGATGCGGCGCACAGCCTGGGGCGGCGCTGGATCGGGATCGATATCACCCACCTGTCGATCGCACTGCAGAAGTACCGTCTGAAAGACCGTCATGGACTGGAGTGGAAACGGGATTACGACGTGATCGGCGAACCGGAGGATGAGGCGTCGGCACGGCAACTGGCGAAGGAAGACCGTTATCAGTTCCAGTGGTGGGCACTGTCGTTGCTGAAGGCGAAACCGCTGGGTGGGAGCGGCGGCAGACAGGGCAAAAAGGGCGCTGATCGCGGTATCGATGGCGTGATCGATTTCATCGACAACCCGAAGGAACATCCCAGGCGGATCCTGATCCAGGTCAAGAGCGGCAGTGTGAACAGCGCCATGATCCGCGATCTGGCGGGCACGCTGGAACGGGAAAAAGCCCAGATGGCTGTATTCGTGACGCTGGATCCGCCCAGCAAGCCGATGATCACCGAAGCCGTGAGCGCAGGGTACTACCGGGGAGCAGGCCTGTTTTCGGAGAAACAGTTCCCCCGGATCCAGATCGTGACGATCGGAGATCTGCTGCGGGGGAAGATGCCCGATCTGCCGGTGACCAATGTCAGTCTGCGGCGCGCCGCAGCGGCCAGCGTCAAAGGGGACGAAAAGCAGTTACAGATGTTCGGTCAGGAACGGGAAGCGGACGACCAGGATTAAGCAAAACAACCGCGCCCGGCGCGCCGCACATCCGATGTTTCTTCATCCTGACAAAGCGCGCTGCGACCCCGGCAGTCCGCGGAGCGCAGCGCCCGCCGTCACACGCGCTCCAACCCCGGCTCGCGGATCGCCTGGTAGGCCAGCGCTCCGCCGATCGCGCCGATGACCGGGGCCAGCCAGTAGATCCACTGATCCGTCCACACCCCGGCGATCAGCGCCGGGCCGAACGAGCGGGCCGGGTTCATCGAGGCGCCGCTGATCGGGCCGCCCCACAGCGCATCGACCGCCACGGTGAAGCCGATCGCCAGGGCGGCGGGCGCGCCCACGGCCCGCGTATCCGTCGCCACCGCGATGATGACGAACATCAGCGCCGCGCTCAACAGCACCTCCAGTCCGAATGCCTGCCCGGCTGAGCCGGCGGGCAGCGTCGCGCCCAGGCTGGCGATCTCGCCCAGCAGCAGGCGCAGCGTCAGCGCACCGCTGACCGCGCCCAGCACCTGTGCGCTGACGTAGAACAGCACCGCGTGCCACGGGAAATGCCGCGTCACGGCGAACGCGATCGTCACCGCCGGGTTGAAGTGCGCTCCGGAGATGTGCCCGGTCGCCGCGATCATGACAGCGATGACCAGCCCGAACGTCAGCGCGACGCCGACGTGCGTTAGCGCGCCCGTCTGCGCGTTGACCATGATCGCGCCGCACCCCGCCGTGACCAGTGCATACGTGCCGATGAACTCCGCGCCCGACCGGCGCAGCAGATCGCGACTGGCCAGCCGGGCCATCAACCGGCCCCCTGGCGCAGCAGTTGGGCGAAGTAGTGGGGCATCCCGCCATCTTCCGGCGTGGCCTCGATGGCGCGGGCGGCGCGCTCGACGTCGTACGGCACGCGGATGAATTCGGCGGTCACGTCGCGCCCATTGACCGTCAGCACGACGTAGCCCGCGCGCGGATCGCCATCCTTCGGCTTGCCGACGCTGCCCGCGTTGATGACGTGCCGTCCGCTGGGCAGCACCTTGTGATAGGGCAGGTGCGTGTGGCCGCATACCAGCACGTCGGCCTGCGCGGCATCCATGATGCGCTCGAAATAGTCGTCCGGGCGGTCTTCATACAGGTACTCATTGACTTTGCGCGGGCTGCCGTGCACCAGCAGCACCCGCAGGTCGTCCAGCGTCAGCGGGATGTGCGCGGGCAGCGAGCGCAGGTACGGGCGGTGTTCCTCGTCGATGTGCGCGTTCGTCCAGGCGATCGACAGCTCGCCGCGCCGCCGGTCGGCCTCCGCTTTGTACGCGCAGCCGCAGTCATCGCTGTGATTGCCCACGCCTTCGTCGTAATTGCCCATCAGCGTCGGGATGTTCAGCGCGCGGATCCGCGTCACGACTTCGTTGGGGAACGTCCCATAGCCGACCAGGTCGCCCAGGCAGTAGCGATCGGCCAGGCCGCGGGCGTCCATATCGGCCAGAACGGCCTCCAGCGCGGGCAGGTTGGCGTGGATATCGCCGAATACGGTGATCGATGCGGTCATCCGGGTTCCTCGCTTTCGGTGAACAGAGTCAGTGCACTCAGAAAATGGGCGATGCGCGTCTGCAGACCGCGGGCGGTGCGCTCGAAGGCGGCGGCCCGCGCCTCATCGTCGGCGATGGCCGCCGGGTCAGGGAAGCCCCAGTGCAGCCGTTCGCCCTCACCGGGGAACGTCGGACAGACCTCGCGCGCCCGGTCGCACACGGTGATGACCGTGTCGAAGGTCTGCCCCCGTACATCATCCAGCGAGCGCGTCCGCTGCGCGCGGATGTCGATGCCCATCCCCGCCAGCGTCCGGATCGCGTCCGGGTGCACTACGGTCGGGTGGCTGCCCGCGCTGGTGACTTCCAGCCGGCCCCCGCTCAGGTGACGCAGCAGGCCTTCCGCCATCTGCGAACGCGCGCTGTTGTGCGTGCAGACGAAGAGCACGCGCCGCGGGGGGAGGTGAGCCGGGTCGAAGGGATGCGCGGGGCCGCCGACGGTCGCCAGCGCCGGATGAAGCGCCGGCCCGATCGCGCCCAGTTCGCGGCGCAGGCGCTCCAGATCGAGCGTGTAATACACATCGCGGGCGTCGGCCTCGCTGCGCCGGGCGGTCACCAGGCCGTGCGCGCGCAGCTTCTTCAGGTGATACGACACCAGGTTCATCGGCTGGCCCAGCCGATCGACCAGCTCGTTGACCTGATGATCGCCCCGCGCCAGCGCGCGCAGCAGCGCCCAGCGCACATCGTCAGCCAGCAGACGGATCAGGGCGGGCGACCTGGAAGTCTCCGGGGAAGCAACAGAGGACGACATGGTGATAGATACTCTGGGTCAAATTGCTTCAAAACAAATTGAAGTGTATCGTCAGCCATCTGGATGTCAATCCCGATCTGCTAGGGGCGCTGCGCGCTGCGCCCGCCTCACAGCCCTGCGCCCAAATTGAATGCATACCCGGATCACCCCCGCCGCTGGATCGGCGCGCGGCCCGGTGGTATAGATCCGATACTGTTGTTGAGGTTGAGGGGAAAAACTGTGACCGCTCGATCCAGCGGACTGCTGCGCCGGTTTCAGCACGGCGATCTCCAGCTCGATTACCTGCTCATCCACAGCGCGCGCAGGACGATCGGCCTGCACATCCACCCCGACGGGCGCGTGATCGTGCGCGCCCCGCGCGGCTGCCCGCAGGACGTGATCGACGCGGTGCTCACGCGGCGCGCGGGCTGGCTGCACCGGCACCTGACGCGCATCCAGCGCCAGCCGGCCATCTCCCCGTCCCGACGTTACGTCACGGGGGAGCGGGTGGCGCTGCTGGGGGAGACGCTCGAACTGGTGGTGCAGCCCGCCCAGCGGTCAGCCGTGCGCCTGCACGACGGTCAGTTGATCGTCGCGACGGACGATCCCGCGCGCGCTGAACGCCTGATCAAAGCCTGGTATCGACGGCAAGCGCAGCGCGTGTTCGAGCAGCGCCTGGCCGCCTGTTTCGAGCGGGTGTGCGCCTGGGGCGTCACCTACCCGACGCTGCGCTTGCGCTGGATGCGGACGCGGTGGGGGAGCTGTTCCAGCCGGGGGGCGATCACGCTCAATACGCACCTGGTCGAGCTGCCGATCGATCTGATCGATTATGTCATCCTGCACGAATTATGCCATCTGCGCGAGATGAACCACGGGCCGCGGTTTTACGCGCTCCTGGGCCAGATCTGCCCGGAATGGAAAGAGAAGCGCGCCCGCATCCGGCGCATCACAATCCGGTGACCGGCAGGCATCAATTTGTGCTTTTCGTACAAAACAGGGGGCAGCAGGGTGACAGAACCTTTACGAAGTCATTATAATCTTAAGTTGTATGTATCGTTTCACGCACGCGCCCCTCAGGGGGTGCAGGGATGATGGCTCATCCCGGAAAGTGAGGTGACCCGGAGCCGAGCGAGCAGGCTGGCAGTGAAAAGTATCGAACTAGTTCCAACACTTTATCACCCAATAGATGACAGGAGTGTACAGCCATCATGAACCTCCGCAGATTCTTGTTCGTCATCCTCATTCTCACTTCGATGCTGGCCCTGTCCGCCATTCAGGTTGTGGCGCAGGACACGTTCATGGGCATGACCGCCGAGGAACTGTTCCCCGGCGCGGCCAATGAGCAGGAGCGTGCGTCGGCGATGGCGGCGCTGTTGGCGGCGAACCTGCCCGATGCGCGCGATCGCTTCGCCGGCCAGACGCTGACCGTCTCGGTGCAGCAGGCCGGTGCGCGCGGCGGCATCTCCGGCCCGTATTACTTCTGGCGCAACGCCTTTGAAGCGGCGACCGGCGCGACGCTGGAGATCGTCGAGATCCCGCAGGCGCAGTACTTCACCACGACCTCGACCGACTTCATCACCGGGCAGAACAGCTACGACGTGATGAACATCGGCGCGTGGTATCTGGCCGATTACGTCGTCAACGGCTGGATCCAGCCGGTCGATGGCTACTTCGGGCAGGAAGGCTACCCGGCCTGGGATCCCAACGAAACGTTCCCGTCGCTGGCGGCCCTGATGCAGTGGGAAGGCCGCTGGTACGGCACGCTCAACGACGGCGATGCCCAGATGCTCTACTTCCGCAAGGACATCCTCGAAGATCCGGAATGGCAGGCGATGTACGAGGCTGAAGTCGGCTCGCCAATGCCGTATCCGATCGAGACCTGGCAGGATCTGCTGGCGATCACGTCATTCTTCAACGGGCGCGACTGGAATGGTGACGGCGATCCCGATGACGGCATCAGCCTGCACCTGCGTTCGGGCGGCCAGGGCTTCTTCCACTTCATGTCGCTCTCGGCTCCGTTCGCCATCACCCCGGCTGACGGCGATGATCCCAAGCGCGTCACGCGCTTCGACAATGTCTACTGGTTCGATCCGGAAGATATGACCCCGCTGATCAACCAGCCCGGTCACGTGGCCGCGCTGGAATACCTGATCGAACTGGCCGCCACCGGCTCGCCGTCGCAGGTCGGCTGGGAACTGGCGGAAGCGTGGAACAACTTCCTGAACGGCAACGCGATCGCCACCTTCTCGTGGGGCGATGTCGGCTCGCTGGCGCAGGATCCGAGCCGCTCGACCATCACCGGCAAGCTGGGCGGCGCGCGCATCCCGTGCTCGACCCGCTGGTACGATCGTGAGCTGGGGCAGTTCGTCGAGAACGAAGAGCAGCCCAACTGCGTCGGCAACACCACCGGCGGTTCGTGGTTCCCGGTCATGTCGGCCTTCACCGACACGCCCGATCTGGCCTACTACTTCATGGCCATGCACGCCAACCGCGCGATCAACTTCTGGAACGTGGTCTACGGCTGGACGGGCGTTGACCCCGGCGCGACCTACACGATGTTCCCGCCGATCGGCACGGCCACGATCGAGGACTACGTCAACGCCGGCTACAACGCCAGCGATGCGGAGCAGTTCATCACCGGCTACGGCGAGAACTTCTTCAGCCACCCGATCTACCAGACCTACATCCGCATCCCCGGCACGCCGCAGTACTGGGAGATCCTGGATACCCGTCTGGCGCAGGCGATGACCGGCCAGCTCGGCCCGCAGGAAGCGCTGGATCTGGTCGCGCAGGAATGGGACGCGGTGACGAACGATATCGGGCGCGCCGAGCAGCTCGAGATTTACCGCGCGTCGATCGGCTACAACCCGTAGTCCGCGCTCAGCATCACCGGTGAACGAGGGTGTGAAGGGGAGCGATCATCGCTCCCCTTCACCGATAGCGCGGCAGGTCTAAATTTTTAAATACATCACCCTTGCTGTTGTTATCTGGAGGCGGCTGGTCGTCTTCATCCCGCCGGGCAGCGCCTCATGAGGGTTTTTATGATGCCTGAGATTGATCTGGCCAAACTGCTTCCCGGTCTGCTCCCCGGTCTCATCCCATTCGTCATCGCGCTCGTCCGCGGGCGTTACATCCTGGGGCCAGCCGCTCTGATCGCGTGTATCCTGGCCGGGCTGGCGGGTGAGTGGATCTTGAGCCTCCCGGTGGCGATCAATTTTCTGGTCACCGTCCTGGTGCTGCCGGGCAAGCGCCGCGCCGGGCAGAAGTCCGCTGTTTACAAAAAGAGCAATGCGCGCTTTTACTTCCTGCTGCCCGGCGTGTTCTGGATCCTGACGTTCACCTTCTTCCCGCTGATCTACTCGCTCTACCTCAGCTTCACCAACGCGCGCATGCAGAATATCAACCGCGGCTGGAGCTTCATCGGCCTGCAGAACTACGCCGATATCTTTTCCGACCTGCGCGTCGGTGAGACCGTCGTGACGTCGGTCTTCCTCAGCGTCGGCAGCCTGATCCTGACGCTGCTGCTCGGCACGTTCATGGCCTGGCTGTTCAACCATGATGTCCCCGGGCTGCGCATCTTCCGCTCGATCCTGACCATGCCGCTGTTCGCCGCCCCGATCGCGCTCGGCTTCATGGGGCTGATCCTGTTCAACGAGACCAGCGGGTCGATCAACTACATCATCCGCGGCCTGGGCGGGAACGGCGTGCTCTGGTTCACCGATCCGTGGTCGGCGCGCACGGCGGTGCTGCTGATCGACGTCTGGCAGTGGACGCCGTTCGTCTTCATCATTGTGCTGGCGGCGATGCAGTCGATCCCCTCGGAGCTGTACGAGGCGGCCAGCCTCGATACCAGTTCCGGCTGGATGCTGTTCCAGCGCATTACGCTGCCGCTGATCGCGCCCGCGCTCGGCACGGTCGCGCTGCTGCGCCTGGTCGAGACGTTCAAGATCCTCGATATCCCGCTGTCGATGCTGGGCGGTGGGCCGGGCAGCGCCACGCAGACGTACTCGTACTACATCTATCAGACCGGGCTGCGCAGCTTCGACATGGGCTATGCATCGGCGCTGGCGTATATCCTGGTCATCATCGCCATCATCATCAGCACGATCTACTTCTCGCGCATGCGCGCGCGCTTTGAATGACCGGAGGGCGGGACTCATCATGGCGACACTGGCACAGGCACAGACCACCGCTCAAGCCCGTCAGGCCGGGCGGCGGCGCGGCATTTCCATCCAGCAGATCCTGATCGGGCTGGCCATCGCGCTGGTCACGATCTGGATCCTGTATCCGTTCGTCTGGGCGATCATCACCTCGTTCAAGACCCAGCGCGAGGCGCTGGAGCCGACGTTCCTCCCATTCGTACAGTTCCAGCCCAGCATCGAAAACTGGTCGGCGGAGCTGGGGCTGGGCGGGCGCGAGACTTCGCTGGCGCTGGGCAACAGCATCGCCATCTCGGTCGGGTCAACCGTCATCGCGACGTTCCTGGGCACGCTGACGGGCTACGCGCTGGCGCGTTTCCGCTACGGCATCGGCAACCGCAATGTGGTCTCGTGGGTGCTGTCGCAGCGCTTCCTGCCGCCGGTGGCGACGATGATCCCGTTCTTCCTGCTGCTGCAGCGGCTGGGCGGCATCGACACGGTGTGGGGGATGATCCTGGTCAACACGACCTTCACCCTGCCGTTCGCCATCCTGATCATGCGCGACTATTTCGCCGATTTCCCGGAAGAGATCGAGGAGGCCGCGCTGGTCGATGGCGCATCGCCGGTGCAGATCCTGCTGCGCGTGGCGCTGCCGCTGGCCGGCCCGGCGATCACGGCGGCGGCGATCATCTGCTTCGCCTTCGCCTGGAATGAGTATCTGTTCGCCAGCGTGCTCGCCCCGAACCGGGCCAAGCCGTACACGTTCCTGGTCGCCAGCACCAGCACGGTGCGCGGCGTGCACTTCGGCTATCTGGCGACGCGCATGCTGATCGCGATCACGCTGCCGGTGGTGTTGTCGCTGTTCGTGCAGCGCTACATCGTGCGCGGGCTGACGCTCGGCGCGGTCAAGGGGTAGCCGCCGCCGGATCGGCGACCGCGCGCCACACACGATCGAGCGCGATCAGCCCGGTCAGGCTGTGCAGGCCGTGCCCACGGCGGAAGCCGTCCGGCAGCCGCCAGTCGTGGGCATAGAACGTGTTCAGGTGCACGCCGTCCTGTTCCAGCCCGCGGCCCGGCACTGTGGCGGCCACCAGCTCGAAATCCCACAGCGGCACGCGCAGGTCAGCGGCGATCTGACGCAGGATCGTGTTGTTGATCGTGCCCTCGCGCAGGTCGGGCTTGGTTCCGATGATCGGGATGACGCCGTGCTCGATCGCGTACTGGGCGATCTGGCGCATGCTCGATTCGAAGTAGCCGGGCACGCCGACGTCGTTGGCCCCCAGCCGGATGAACAGGTAGGCCGGGCGATGCAGCCGGAACTCGCAGGCGATCAGCGTTTCTCCGGGCGCGCAGCGCGCATCTGACCACATCGAGTCGAAGATCGACCAGGAATGCAGGCCGACGCGCACCGCGACGGAGTCGCGCGCGAACGAGCCGCGAAAATGGTCGATGGCCCCCTGCAGGAACCCGTAATCGCCCAGGTTGTAGCTTCCCGGTTGGTCGAAGCGATCCATGAAAAACGGACTCTCGATCGTGCTGTCGCCCAGCTTGCTGAAAGCGTGCGGATCGACCAGCCCCTGCATCATGCCGTAGGCGTGGATGGCGCGGATATTGGCGACCACGTCCGGCGGAAGCTGGATGATCTGTTCGATCGGGATGCCGTTGACCGTCGGCGGCAGCGGCGGGATCGGCGTCGCGGTCAGCGTGGGCAGGAGCTGCGCCGTGGGCAGATCGAGCGGCAGCGCCGGCGGCGCGTTCGGATCCGCCGTCAGCACGATCGGGATGGTCGGGACGAGCGGCGGCGGGGCGGTCGGCGGGGCCGGGGTGAAGGTGGGAAAAGTGAAGCCGCTGATCGGGATCACCAGCGTCCGCCCGACTTCGAGCGCATCCGGATCGCTCAGCCCGTTGATCATCTGGATGTGCTCAACCGGCACGTTGTAGCGCAGGGCCAGCGCACCGAGCGTGTCGCCCGGGGCGACCGTATGCAGTGCGGCGATCGGGGGTTCCGGCGTCGGCGTTTGCGCGGTCAGGCTGACGATCAGCAGCAGGGCGCAGCCCAAAATCAGCAGATGGCGCATCGATAGGGACACAGGCAGATCAACTCGATGAGATCGATATGCCGGTCACCATAACGCGAAATAACGCGCCCGACAAGCCTGTACTGTCGTCAGGGGGGATCCTGTCGGGCGCGGGGCGAATGCAGCACCCCACGCCCGGCTGGAGAGGCGTCACACCCCGGCGCGGTAGCGGCGCACGATCTCGGCATCCTCGGCCTGCGTCGTCACCTGGTGACCGGGCAGCGGCACGATCGCCTCGTGGATGGCATCGAGGATCCACGCCGCCTGAGGGAAGAAAGTCTCTTCCAGTTCCGCCGGCGGGGTGATCCAGTTGCGCGCTCCGACGACGACGACCGGCGCATCGAGATCGTCGAAGGCCAGCCGCCCGATCTGCGAGGCGAGCGTGTGCAGGAACGAACCGCGCTCCACCGCGTCCGAGGCCAGCACCAGCCGCCCGGTCTTGCGCACCGAGGCCAGGATCGGCTCCAGGTTGAGCGGGTTGATGAAGCGCAGGTCGATCACCTCCGCCTGCATGCCGTACCGGTCGCGCAGCGCGTCCGCCGCCTCCAACGCGCGGTACAGCGTCGCGCCGATCGTGGCGATGGTGATATCGCCCCCGGCCCGGCGGATGACCGGTTCGCCCTCTTCCACCTCGTAATATTCGACCGGGACGCCGTCGCTGACCAGGATCTCCGGTTCGCTGTAGAGCCGCTGGCTCTCGAAGAAGACCACCGGATCGGTTCCGCGCAGCGCCAGGTTGAGCATCCCTTTGGCATCATACGGCGTGGCCGGGAAGTAGACCTTGAGGCCGGGGATGTGCGCCACCAGCGATGACCAGTCCTGCGAGTGCTGTGCGCCGTACTTCGAACCGACGGAGACGCGCAGCACCAGCGGCATGGTCAGCACGCCCGCGCTCATCGACTGCCATTTGGCCATCTGGTTGAAGATCTCATCGCCCGCCCGGCCCATGAAGTCGCAGTACATCAGCTCGGCGACGACGCGCCCACCGCTGATCGCATAGCCGACGGCGGCGCCGACGATCGCGCCCTCGCTGATCGGCGTGTTGAACAGCCGGTGATATGGCAGCGCCTCGGTCAGGCCGCGGTACGCGCCGAACGCCCCGCCCCAGTCGCGGTTTTCCTCACCGAAGGCGATCAGCGTCGGATCGGTGTAGAAGGCCTGGATCATCGCCTCGAAGATCGCCTCGGCGAACGTCACGCATTTGAGCTTGGGCAGCGGTTTGCCGTCCGCGTCCAGCCCGAAGCGCGCTTTGGCGCGGGTCTGGGCGAAGCGCGTCTGATCGAGCGGGAGCAGCGTCTCCGGCGCGCGGTCGGCCAGGCGCTCGCGGCGTTGATTGCTGAACATCAGCCGCCCGATCGGGTCGGCGGGGCTGGCCGCGGCCAGGCGCGGGCTGATCGTGTCGTCGATCGCCGCCGTCAGCACGCGCTTGAGCCGCTCCACGACCTCGGTCGTGAAGGCATCGAGCTGCGCTTCATCGGCGTGGCCGTGGTCGAGCAGGTAGCGGCGGAAGCTGGCCAGCGCATCCTGTTCGCGCCACAGATCGATCTCCGTCCGTTCGCGGTAAGCGGACGCATCGGACGGGGAGTGCCCGCTGAAGCGGTAGGTGACGGTGTCGAGCAGCACCGGGCCGCGCCCGCTCTCCAGGATCGGGCGCTTGCGCGCGATGGCATCGGCCACCGCCAGCGGGTTGTAGCCATCGACGCGCTCGGCATGCATGGCGTCCGGGTTGACCCCCAGCCCGACGCGCGCCAGCACGCCGAAGCCGTGCGTTTCGCCGTAGGGCTGGCCGCCCATGCCGTAGAAGTTGTTGATGAAGTTGAACAGCATCGGCGGACGCCCGCCGATCTCCGCATCCCACAGCCGGATGAACTGATCCATGCTGGCGAACTGCATCGCCTCCCACACCGGGCCGCAGCCGATGCTGGCATCGCCGATATTGGCGATGACGATCCCCGGCTGGCGGTTGATCCGTTTGAACAACGCCGAGCCGAGCGCGATATCCGCCGAGCCGCCGACGATGGCGTTGTTGGGCATGACGCCGAACGGTGGGAAGAAGGCGTGCATCGAGCCGCCCAGCCCCTGGTTGAAGCCGGTCGAACGCCCGAAGATCTCCGCCAGCGCCCCGTACAGGACGTAATCGGTGGCCAGCGCGCGGGCGTCGCTCCGGTCGGCGAAGCGCTCGACGATGCGCAGGATCGCCCCGTCCATGTAGCTTTCCAGGATGTGCATCAGCGTTGCCTCGTCAAGCCTGGCGATGCTGACGAACGACTTGGCCAGGATCTCCCCGTGCGAGCGGTGCGATCCGAAGATGAAATCTTCCGGTTCCAGCGTCCAGGCGATGCCGACGGCGGTGCTCTCCTGGCCGATGCTCAGGTGGGCCGGGCCTTTATGGTTGTAGGCGATCCCCTCGTAAGTCCCCTCGCGCTTGATGCGATCGAGCATGGTCTCGAACTCGCGGATGTACACCATGTCCCGGTACATGCGGATCAAACCCTCGCGCCCCCAGCGCGCGAGTTCGGCTGCGGGGTCGGGCACGTAAGCGTTGATGGGGATGGCGGGCGCGGTCAGCGTGTCCGCGCGGCGCATCTCCGCCGGGTCGATCAGGATCGCTTTGGTCATGCTGAAGAGACTCCTCTACGCGCAGAATGAAGATGACGCAGCGACGGGGTTCAGCCCGCCAGAATGAGATCGATCGCCGCCAGCAGACGGCCCACCGTTTGCAGGAAGCGCGCGCCCGGCGCCCCGTCGATCACGCGGTGATCGATCGTCAGCGACAGGGCCAGATGCGGGATGAACTGGATCGCCTCCCCGGCCTGGATCGGGCGCGGCGCGATCCCGCCGACGCCGAGGATGGCCACCTGCGGCGGATTCAGGATCGGCGTGAAGGTATCGATGCCGAAGCTGCCCAGGTTGGTGACGCTGAACGTCCCGCCTTGCAGATCGTCCGGCGCGATCCTGCCGTCCTGGGCGGCGGCGGCCAGCGCCCTGGCGCGCGCGCTGATCTGCTTGAGCGTCAGCGCCTGCGCATCGCGGATGACCGGCACGAGCAGGCCGCGCGGCGTATCGACCGCGAAGCCCAGATGCACGCGCCGGTGCTGCTGGATGGTTTCGCCGTCGAACACGGCGTTCACATCGGGGTGCATGACCAGCGCCCGGCTGACCGCGTACAGGATCAGGTCGTTGATCGTGATCCCGCGCAGGCCGAGATCTTCCGGCGATTCTTTCAGGCGGGCGCGGTAGGCCTGCAGCGCGCGGGCATCGGCGTAGGCGTTGAGCGTGAGCTGCGCCGTCGTCTGCATCGACTCCAGCATCCGCGCCGCGATCACTTTGCGCGCCCCTTTGAGCGGGACGACGGTCACATCGGTGGGGGCGGCGCTGGCATCCGCCGGAGCCGCGCTCGGAGCCGGTGCGGCGTCTTCCCGGCGGATCGGCTCGAGATCGCGTTTGGTGATCTTGCCCTGCGGGCCGCTTCCATGCTGCGGCGCGCTGTAATCCCCCGCCGCGACCATGGCCGCCGCGACCGGCGTCATCTTCGGGCGGGATGCCGCCGCCGCGGCGACGTCGCGCGCCAGGATCCGCCCGCGCGGCCCGGTTCCACGCAGCGCGGCCAGATCGACGTGCCGCTGCGCCGCCTGCCGCCGCGCGCGCGGGGACGCAGCGGGCGCGGCCCCGCGATCGACCCCGTTCGACGGCACGGGCGGCTGAGGCGCGACCGTTGAAGCCGTCGGTTCCGGCGTCGGGGGGGCGGCATTGACCGTTTCGGGGGCGGGCGCATCGGCGGGGAGCGGCTCGCCCGGCTCGCCGATGTAGGCGATCACCTGCATCACCGGCACGTCGTCACCGACATTGTGGACGATCTGCGTCAGCACGCCGGAGGCCGGGCTTTCGACCTCGACGATCGCTTTGTCCGTTTCCACTTCGGCGATCACTTCGCCAGCGCTGACGGGATCGCCGGGCTGCTTCTTCCACGCTGCGATGATGCAGCTTTCAACCGACTGGCCCTGTTTGGGCATCACCACCGGGACGGCCATGACGCATCCTTGACAAATGTCCGCACAAACACAGACGAGAGTATAGCGCGCGGCCCGGCGCGTGAAACGTTTTTTTCAGCAGAGATTCAGCAAACCATCCGCGCCCGCGCATCGGGCGGCGCACTGCGCCCACCATTTACATTTTTCAGTTGCAATTCATTTACATCCTCAAAGCGATCTGAGAACACTTCGATCAGACGATGAAGCGAATAACCGATATTACCGTGGGAGGATTGCAGCATGAAGTTCGTTTTTCTCGTCTCAGCACTGCTCGGCGTTCTGCTGTCCGGCATACAGCCAGGGATCGCTCAGGATTCGAGTGAGCCGAACCCGATCTACTTCACCACGATGACACACATGGAGGGCAATTTCGTCGATGATCGCGAGCGCGCAGCGTTCGACCAGCACATCGCGCAGTTGACATTTCTGATGGAGACGGCGGAACGCTACGGCGGGATCATCACGGTCGAAAGTGAGCGTCCTTTCGCGCGGGCGCAGGCGGTCTACGGGATCAATTTCATGCAGACGCTGGTCGAACGCGGCCACGGCGTCGGCACGCACTGCGATGTCGGTTACGGTGGCCCGCCGCTCACCTACGATCAGTTTGTGGCCGCCCTGCGCGAAAACAAAGCGCTGGTCGATGCCCTGGTCGGCCCGGAGAACAACCTGAACTGCTCCGGGGCGGGGGGAACCAACGATTACGTCCGCGGACTGCATGAAGCCGGTTTCCTGTTCATGGACGGGGTCGTGAGCATGCACTATCTGTCGATGCCGCTCGAAAACCGCCCCGGCCCCCAGTGGACGGACGATTACATCCGTCAGGGGCATTTCCACGAGCGCCCGTTCCCGTATGAGGAGGCGGTTCATCCGCGCCTGCTGGCCGATGCGCAGGATTTTGTCCCCGATCCGGACGGCATCATGGTCGTCCTGAGCGGCGAAATCAATGCGATCGATCGCCTGGCGGAAGCGCGCGCGGGGCAGGAATGCCGCCAGCGCTGCCCGATCACGACGGAGGATGTTGAGGCGGCAGTCGCCTATCTGCGCGAGATCGATAGCGCACGCGATCCGAATGCCGTCGCACAGGCCGTCGTCCATTTTCCGACGTGGACGCTCATGCAGGAAAACGCCGCCGTCATTCAGGCCTTTTTCCAGGCGATGCAGCAGCTCGCTCAGGAAGGGGTGATCCGCTGGGCGCCGCTGCAAGATGCTTACTTCGCCTACATTGAGTCGCAAAACCAGTCCTGAGCGCTCCCCGGAGAGACCGATCATGAAAACGTTCTGCTCTTCAGTTCTTGTGGCCATCTTCGCCCTGCTGCTGATCGGCCCATCGACGGCCGCGGCCCAGGAAGACGCGCCCGCGGCCTACTTCAGCTTCATCATCAACGTGCATGACTGGATCCGGGGTGATGAAAGCGCAGCCGTCATCAGCCGGTTGATCGATCTGTTCGAAGCATATGGGGTGCGCGGTGATTTCTACCTGACCGCGCCGGTGGCCCAGTATTACGCGGACAATCATCCGGACGTGGTCGAAAAACTGTGCGCCAGCGACATGACGATCAGCTATCATGTTCGCCCGCCGCACCCGCTCAATCAGGGTTTCGACGCCAGTTTACGCGGTCTGCACGGCCGGGCGCTGTATGAGGCCATCTACGCCGCCGAAACACAGGCGCTGGATCTGACAACGGGCGAACTTATTCCCGATCAGGTTGGCGGTTATCGCTACGTCGCTCAGCTCTGCGGGCGCAATCCGGTCGCGCTGGGGATCCCGAACAATAACCCGGAGATCCGCAGTACAGCGCTTCAGGTCTACACCGATCTGGGCGCGCAGATGATCATCGATGAACACGAAACCGGCGCGCCGCTCGAGCGAGTTGGTGAGCTGTGGTCGCGCCCGTCCGATTTCAGCATTACGCGCTGGACAGTGCCCGGAGTGAACGAACCGCTCTTCTGGTGGGAGATGCTCAATCAGGACAGGGCCGACGCTTACGATCCGGTGGCCTACTTGAACGCGCAGTTGAACGCCTGGACGCCGACCGCCGACCGCCCCGCCTACATCACCGCCCTGATTCACGAAGAGAACTTCTACTGGCGCGGCGGGACGCCGTGGGACGGCATCTACCTGGAAGTCACCGGCCCCAATCAGCGGCGTCCCCTTCGCCCACCGTTCGATCTGAGCGCGGAACCCACAGCCGGAGCGTGGCGCTCGGATGAAAATCAGGCCCTGATCTGGCAGACTTACGAGGTGCTGGTGGCGCGCGTCACCTACGACCCGACGCTGAGGGTCGTCACTTCAGAGGACATCATCGCGCTGGCGGAGGGCGGCTGACGCGCGTCGATCATCCTCCGGCTGCGGAAGCGGCAGCCCGCCACTGCACCCGATCGACCAGCAGGGCGAGGCGGCGGCTGTCGCTCCCTTGGCCGAGCGCCGCCGGGCTGAGCGCGCCATCGACGTCGAGCGTGATGACCGTCTGATCGCCCGCCAGCCCCGCCGGGACGGGCAGCGTATACTCGGCGAGCGCTTCCGGCTGCACCGTCAGCGTCCCGATCGGTCGATCGTTGACGCGCACCGTGACCCGGCGCGGCTCGTGAAAGCTTTGCGCCGTCAGGATCAGCTCTGCGGCCCCCGGCGGCGCATCGAGGAAGAGCTGGATCGGCGCGGGTTCCGTCTGCCCGCCCAGCGGGATCGCGCCCGCCCAGCGCGCCGTGATCCCGCCGAATGTTTCCGGCGGATACCAGCCCCAGCCCAGGTAGGCGCGGTCGGTATCGGCCCCGATGTCGATGCGGCCATCCGGGGGAAAGCGGCGCGGGCACGGGTCGATCCCCGGCTGCTGCGCCAGCCAGACCGTCCGATAGAAGACGGCCTGTCCTTCCACGATCGGCGGGCAGAGCTGCGCGCGCTGCGCGTTGAAAAACCCGTAGATCTCGGTCAGGGCCGGGGATTCGCGCCCGATCAGATCTTCGTGGACGACGAAATAGCCGATCGGCCACAGCGGGATGCGTTCGGCGAGCTGCGCGGCGGCGGCCTCGACATCGAGCCAGCGGCGCACGCCCAGCCAGCTCATGAGCGGATCGCCATCGCGCAGCCACATGAAATGCCAGGTGTTGACGCGCGAGATGTGCCCGTTGACCATGCGCTGATGGTGCGTCAGGCCGTAAAACTGCGTCGTCGGCCAGCGCGCATCGCCCACCAGGCCCTGGCCGCTCATGCCCGCCGTCGGCACATCGACGACGACATAGGTGATCGGATCGTCGGCCATGCGCGCGTGCATGGCGTAAGCGGGCGGAAGCGGCGCGACCGGGAGCGGCGCGAAGACGCGCGCATCGAGCAGGATGCCGGCGATCAGCAGCGCCCAGACGAACGCCGTCCCCCGGACGCCCGCCCCGGCGTGACCGGGGGTTGAGCGGCCCCCCCGGCTGAACGTCAGCGCGGCGAACGTCACCGCCGGGATCAGGAACACGGGTGCAAACCGTTCCGGGTAACGGAACATCCCGCCGAGCGCCTCGTGCAGCCAGACGTAGGGCAGGGCGATCGCGGTCGTCCCGATGGCGATCGTCGGCCCGGCGGACAGGATCAGCGGCGCGGGGACGCACGCCAGCCACAGCCAGCGCACCGGAGCGCGGCGCGGACGGCGGACGACGCTGTAGAGCAGCGCCGCCAGCGTCAGCGGCAGGACGATCGCCCCGACCGATGTCCCCCGGTCGCAGTGCCAGACGTAGCATTCCGGGAAGCCGATGGCGGCCACCGCCTGATCGACCGGCGTCAGCGCCAGCGTCGTCGTGTCGAAGGCGAGGATCTCATCGAGCGGGCCGACGGCGATCAGCAGGGCGAGCGCCAGCGCCCCGGCGGCGATCAGCGCGGCGATCCGCCCCGCGCGCGCCCGCCACGATCCCGCGCGCGCCAGCGTCCACAGGCCGTAAGGGACGATGATGAACGGCGCGAACAGAAAATACTGTGGATCGGTCAGCCCCATGCCCCACACGGACAGGCCCAGCAGGACGATCCACAGGCCAGCGCGGCGGAGCGGCAGCGCGGCGATCCGCCCCCACACGATCAGTAGCAGCGGGATCCAGAACCAGCCCATGATGTTGATGTTCGTCCAGTGGATGCCGGTGAACATCAGCGGGGTGACCTCCAGCATCAGCCCGCCGGCCAGCGCCGGGCCGCGATCCGCCCCCTGCTGCCGCAGGAAGCTGTAGAAGACGATCCCGGCCAGCGCCAGCAGGACGATCTCGACCGCGGCCATGCCCGCCGCCGTCCCGAACCCCGGCGCGATCAGCGCCCAGATCGGCCAGCCGATCGGCGTCAGCGTGTGCAGCGCCAGGCTGCTGACGAACGGGGCCATGACGTATTCCGTCCGGTAGACGTCCAGGCCGTGCGCCAGCGCGTGGCCGATCCACCAGTAGTTCCAGTGGAAGTGATAGGAGTCGCTGGTGGAGCCGTCGGGCACGGTCGGCACCTGATCGGGCAGCGCCGCCAGCGGGCGGGCCATGATCAGGACGGCCACCCCGGTGTAGAAGACGACGATCAGCAGCGCGCGGCGGATGCCCTTCACGATCCGGCCCCGTCATCCGCGAAGAACCGCTCGGCGATCAGATCGCCCACCAGCGCATGGAAGGCCGCCGATGGATGCGCATCGCGGAAAGAGACGATCCGCTCCGTCACCGGCATGGCTTCCGCCTGATCGAACAGCCGGAGGATCCGATCGCCGTAGCCGCGCCGGGCGAACACCTCAGCGACGCGATCGACATACGGGATCGAGTCGAACGGGCGCAGCATATCCGGGAAGATGACGGCGATCAGCGCCGCGCCGGTGGATTCCACCGCGTCGATGGCGGCCTCGATCTGCGCCTCGTGGATCGCCCACACCGTGCTGTTGTCGTACATGCTGAACAGCCACTCGATGTACGTCTGCGTGCCGCGCTGCGCCGCCCCGGCGAAGCGCCAGTAGAGGAAATTGCCCAGGTACGACTCGACCGCCCAGGCGGGCATCCCCGCCAGCGGATTGAGGCCGGGATCCAGGCCGATGCTGAGCGCGGCGTCGTCGATGTCGTTGAGGTAGTACTGCCAGATCACGACCGCCGGCGCGCTGGTGGGATGCGCCGCCAGCCAGGCAGTCAGGTTGGCGGTCGCTTTCGGCGTGGTCGCGCCTGGATCGCCCAGGTTGACCACCGCGTACCCTTCGCCCAGGCGGGCCTGCAGCACCCCGGTGAAGCGCGCCGCCGGGTCGGGGATGCCCCAGCCCGCCGTGAACGAGTCGCCGACGGCCAGCACCACGCGCCGGGCGGCCAGATCGTCCGCCGTCCAGTCGCGATCGCGGTAGCCATCGCGATTTTCGACCCAGTAGCGGTCGAGCCAGTTGTCGAGCGCGCGCGTCGGCAGCCCGTCCGACTCGGCGTAGCAGCAGCGGAAGAAGACCTCCGCCCCGCCGACGATCAGGCCGACCGTGACGTAGGTGATCAGCAGGCCGCCGCTCACCGGGCGCAGCCGGGGCCAGCGCCGCTGGGCCGCCCCGGCGATCAGGGCCGCCCCCAGGATCAGATAACCGAACAGGATCGGCAGCACAGCGTGTCCTTTCATCCCGGCGCGTCGGCCAGCGGCGTCAGCGTCACCCGGTCGATCATGAGCGCCAGCCGCCGCGCATCGGCGGAGCCGGCTTCAGCGGGCGAGCGCGCGGCATCGACCGCCAGCGCGATCGCGATGTGCCGCCCCGTCCCGATGGCGTCCGCCGGGATGTCCACCGTGTAATCGGCCAGCGCCGCCGGGCTGACGGTGAACGTCGGGCCGACTGGCGCACCGTCGATCGCGATCTGGAGGCGACGATCTTCCGCATAGGCCTGGGCGGTCACGGTCAGACGGTACGCGCCAGCGGGCAGATCGACGTACAGCCAGCCCGTCGGCGGAGCGTCCGTCGGCGGATCGGCGGCGGGCTGCGGCGCTCCCAGCCAGCGGGCGGTGATCCCGGCCACCCCCTCGGCGTAGTACCAGCCCCAGCCGAGGAAGCGCTCATCCCCCGGCGAACCGAGATCGATCGTGTAGCCAGCAGCGCTCGGCGGTGGGGTGCGCGGCGGGCAGGCCGCGAAATCCGGGTGGGCCGACGTGCGCCAGACCACGGCATCGCGCTCGATCCACTGGACGCACAGCAGATCGGCCCACTGATTGAACGCGCCGATCCACTCGATGTTGGTCGGCAGTTCGGCGGGCATGTAGCGCTGGTGCAGCACGACATAGCCGATCGGCCATTCAGCGATGCGCTCGGCGAGCTGATCGCGCGCCGCCGGCTCCAGGTAGCGGCGCTGCCCCAGCCAGGCCAGCAGCGGATCGTCATACAGCCAGTACCAGTAATAGCGCAGCGGGGCGCGGGCGATGCTGCCGTTGAGCATCCGTTTGCCGTGGATCATGCCATAGAGCTGCGTCTCCATCGGCGGAAATTCGCCGACCCAGGCCTCGCCCGTCCCCCCCGCGACGGGGACGTTGAGCACCACGAGATCGTCGTAGCGCGGGCCGGTCTCCGCCCCGATAGCGTGATAGAACGCATAGTCCGGCGCGACCGGCGTCAGCGGCATCGGCTCGAAGAGGCGGGCATCGCCCAGCACGATGAAGACGAGCGCGCCGCCGATCGCGGCCCGGGCCGCGGGACGACGAAGCCAGCGCGGCAGGGGGCCGGCGGTCAGCGCCCCGAGGAACAGGACGGCGGTCAGCGCGATGATCGGGGCGAAGCGGGCCGGGCTGCGGAACAGGCCGCCGAAGGCCTGATGCAGCCAGACATACGGCGTGGCGATGCGCTCGCCGAAGACGGTGATGAACGGCCCCGCCGACAGGATCAGCGGCGGGACGAGCGCGATCAGCCAGACGAACGCCAGCGCGGGGACGGGCCGACGCCGCGCCAGGCGGACGATGAGCGCGATCAGGGCGATCAGCGCGGCGGGGACGAGCAGCGCCCCCAGGCTGATCAGGCGCGAGTACGGGCTGAGGTGGGCGAGGTAGCCTTCCGGGAAGGGGATGCCGCCCGCCGCCTCGATCCCCATCGGCGACAGCTCCGCCCGGTCGAAACGCAGGATCCAGAGCAGCGGCCCGGCCAGCGTGAGCAGGGCCAGGGCGATCGCTCCGGCGGACGCGCCGGATGCGAACAGCCGGATGCGCGCCCGGGCCGGGCGCGCGGCGATCAGCGTCCAGCCGATGTACGGGATGAGCAGGAACGCGGCGAACAGCAGATGCTGGAGATCGGTCATGACCATGCCATACAACGCCAGGCCGAACAGACCGGTCAGGATGACGCGCCGCCGCCCGCCAGCGTGGGCGATCTCACGCCACGTCAGCAGCAGCAGCGGATACCAGAACAGCGTCACGTAATTCGGGTTGACGATGTAAGCGGCCAGCAGCGCCGCCGGCGACAGCAGGAAGACGATCCCGCCCGCCAGCGCCAGCCCCGTCGGGACGCCGAAGCGGCGGAAGCAGATGAACGCGATCCAGCCGTTGAGCGTCAGCGCCAGCCAGTGAATGACGTTCATGGCCCGGAACGTGCCGATCAGCGGTTCGATCAGCGCCCACAGCGGGAACCAGAACGGCGTCAGCGTGTGGTAGGCCAGATTGGTCGTGTAGGGGAAGAGGACGTAATTCGTCTCGTAGATCGTCCAGCCCTGGCCGATCGCATGGCGCATCCACCAGTAATTCCAATGGAAGTGATAGTAGTCCGTCGGCAGCGTCGCGCCGATGTGCGTCGCGGCGTGGATCAGCGGCCAGTAGAGCGCCAACGCCGCCATCCCGGCGAAGGCGGCCAGGCTGATCAGGATGCGGCGTCGATCACGGCTCATCATCGGTGAACGCCACCCGGTCAACCAGCAGCGCCAGCGGGCGCTGATCGGCGCTGCGGCCATCTTCGGACGGTCGGCGCGCCGCATCGACGATCAGGGCGATCTCGGCGTGGGGCCGATCGGCTTCCAGCGGCGGCAGATCGACCGTGTACTCGGCCAGCCCCGCCGCGCTGACCGTCAGCGGAGTCGGCGTGAGCGGCTGGCCGTCCAGCGTCACCGTCAGCCTGCGATCGTTGATGAAGGCCTGCGCGGTGATCGTCATCCGCCGGATGCCGGCGGGCAGATCGACGTAGAGCACGGCGCGCGGCGTCTCCGGCGCGGCGACCGGGAAATCGGCCCCGCTCCAGCGCGCGGTGATCCCGGCGATCGTCTCCGCGTAATGCCAGCCCCAGCCGAGATACGCCTGATCGCCCGGCGCGCCGATATCGACGACGCCGTCCGCCGGGAAGCGGACGGGGCAGTCGTCCGGGTGCGCCTGCGTCCGGAAGGCGATCAGCCCGTCTTCGACGATCGGCGGGCAGAACAGATCGGCCTGCCCGTTGAGATAGCCGACGATCTCGCCGACGATCGGGGCTTCCCGCCCGAACAGATCGCTGTGCACCAGCAGATAGCCGATCGGGTAGCCGTACACGCGCTGGATCAGCGCCGCGCGCACGGCCTCCGGGTCGAGGGCGCGCCGCCCCCCCAGCCAGCTCATCAGCGGATCATCGCCCATGATGCCCCAGAATTGATCGACCGGCGCGCGCGAGATGAAGCCGTTGAACATCCGCTTGCCGTGGATGATGCCGTACCACTGAAGCTGGATCGCGCGCGGATCGCCGAGCAGGACTTCGCCCGTCCCGGCGGCGGTCGGCGCGTCGAGGATGACGTAGCTGTCATACGGCGGCCCGTTTTCCGCGCCGATCTGGTGATAGATGGCGTAGTCGCGCGGGACGGGCGTCAGCGGCGCGGTCTCCCAGATGCGCACGCTGAGCAGCAGCGCGGCCAGCGCCAGCGCGAACCCGGCCCACAGGCGTCGATCGGCGGGGCGGAAGCGATCCAGCAGTGGCGTGAACGTCAGCCCGGCGAAGACCAGGGCCGCCAGCGTGAAGGCCGGCCCCAGCCGCCACGGCATACGGAAATTGCCGCCGGTCAGGTCATACAGCCAGCGGTAAGGCAGCGGGAGCGCTGCGCCCGCGATGTGCAGCGTCGGCCCCAGCGCAACGATCAGCGGCGGCAGGGCGATGAGCAGCCACAGCCAGCGGCGCGAGGGCATGCGCCGCCGCCAGCGCGGGACGAAGCCGGCGATCACCGCGGCCAGCGTCACGAGCGGGACGAACGGCCCCAGACTGGGATGATCCCATTCCCACCAGCGATCGGCCATGGCCAGGAACCCGTCCGGGAACGGGATGCCGGGCCGATCGGTGACCGGGCCGGGTTCGAGCTGACCGCGAAACTGACTAATGGCGGCCAGCGGCCCGGCGTACCCCATCAACGCCAGCCCGACGATGATGGCGATCGCAGCGGCGGCGGCCAGCGCCCCGAACGGACGCGCGCCGTCCCGCAGCGTCCGCCAGGCCGTCCACAGCCCGTATGGCACGAGGACGAAGGCGGCGAAGATCGGGAACTGGAGATCGGTCAGCAGCAGGCCCCACAGCGCAACGCCGAAGATCGCGCCCCAGATCGGAGCGCGGATGAAGGCGCGCGGTTCCCCGCACACGCGGACGATGTGCCGCCACAGCAGGATGAGGCCGGGCAGCCAGAACCAGTCCATCAGGTTGAGGTGGGTGTTGGCGTAGAAGTAGCGCGCGATCGGCAGCACCTGGAGCGCCGCCCCGCCGATCAGCGCCAGCGCCGGATGTACGCCCTCCGCGCGCAGCAGGGCGAACGTCAGGTAGCCGTTGAGGATGCAGGCGATCAGGATGATCAGGTTGACGGTCACCAGCGTGCCGATGGCCGGCTCCAGGATGGCCCACAGCGGATGCCAGACCGCCGCCAGCGCGTGATAGCCGTAATTGCTCACCGCCGGGAACATGACATAGTTGTTGAACCAGAGATCGACATCCGGGCGCGCGAAGCTGTGGCGGATGAACCACTGATTCCAGTGGTAGTTGAAGAAATCGAAGCCGGAGACGTGCGTCCCGGTGGTGACGATCTGCCCGTAGAGCGCCAGCAGGGCGATGCCGGAGAAGAAGAGCAGCGCCAGCCCGTGCAGCCGAATCGTCCGGGCGCGCGCACCGCGCAGATCCTGTGGGTGGAAATTGATGGCTGAATTCGCTACAGTCATGGGGTGCATTATACGAACCGTGGAGGGTGTTGACCATGCTGTCTCGAAAGCTGCTGATGCGCATCGTGCTGGCATCGTTCGTGCTGGCGCTGCTGTTCGGGATCGGCGCAGCGATCGGCCTGCGCGCGCCCGGCGCGGTGGAACAGGCTGTCGCCTGCAACCCCTGCGACTGTGAGAACGACCGCCGCCTCAACTGCCAGGGGATCGAATTCTATGCCGTCTACGTCCGCACCTACAACGATCCGAACATCACCTGCGCCTTCGAAATGTACCGCATCGATGCGAACGGCGGGCTGGGCCGCCCGGTCATGCGCGTCAACAACGTCACGCTGGGGCGCTTCTCCGCTTCCAACGTCAACCAGCTCATCCGCCAGAACCAGGGCATTGCGATCTACCGCCTGACCTCCGGCGAACTGCAGATCAACGCCGGCCCGGACGCTGAAGGCAAGATCTACACACTGCGCATCGACGGCTGCCCGCCGACCACCCGCGTCGAGGGGTCGTACATTCAGGGCCGCTGATCTGCGCGAGATGGCGATCCTCGTCCGTCCGGGTGGGGATCGCCGGCTTGACTGCCTATGCAGGGACATCCCGGACTCGTCACCGCCGCCGCTGTCCCGATCCTGCTGCTCGGGGCGGCGGCTCGCATTCTGCATCTCGGCGATCAGGCGCTGTGGATCGATGAAGGGGCGACCTATGCCGTCATCCGCCAGCCGGATGCCGCCAGCATCCTGACGTTTCTGGCCGAGCGCGACGCTCACCCCCCGCTGTACTTTCTGCTGCTCAAAGCCTGGACGCGGGTCGCAGGCGACTCGGTCGTGGCGCTGCGTCTGTTCTCGGCGCTGGCCAGTCTGCTGAGCGTCGCGGCGGTCGTCCCGCTGGCGTGCGAAATGCTTCGCATCCGCCCCGACCTGCGCGGGCCGGCCATCCCGCTGCTGGCCGCTCTGATGCTGGCGCTGAGCGATCCGGAATTCGTGCTGGCCCAGGATATGCGCATGCATGCGCTGCCCACTCTGCTGGCGATCGCGATCGTTTTGTTCTATCTGCGCTGGCTGCGGACAGGCCGCGTGCGCGATGCCGTCGGGGTGTGGCTGGCGGGCGCGGCCATTATGCACACGCATATCCAGGGCGTGTACGTCCTCATGGCCGTCGGTCTGCACGCGCTGCTTTTCCTGCGCAGGCGTCTCCGTTTGACCGCGCTGGCGCTGGTGACCGCCTGCGGGCTGGCATTCCTCCCCTGGTTCATCGGCTTCGGCCAGTATCAGCTCGATTACGATCACGGCGTCGCCTCATCGCTTCCTTCAACCTGGGAGACGCTGCTCGTGCTCGGCGGTAAGTACCTGTCGCAGATGTGGCCGCTCACCGTCGGCTTGATGCTGGTCGGCACTGCCGCGCTGATCGCCCGGCCCGGCCAGCCGCGGCTGTGGGATCGCGCCGCCCTGCTCTGGGCGTGGATCGGCATCACGGTCGGGGTCAGCTACATCGTCAATTGGTGGGTTCCCGTGCTCGCGCCGCACCGCATCCTGCTGCTCTCGCCCGCGCTGGCCATCCTGATCGCGCTCGGCATCGCTCAGTTCGCCCGCCCGGCGCGCGCCTTTCTCGTCGCGGTGCTTGTCGTCTACGGCGTGACCACGGTCGATGATTACTATCCCAAAGAACCGTGGGATGAAGTCGGCGCGGACGTGGCGCGTTATTTCGAACCGGGCGAACTCGTCCTGCTGGAGATCTACCGGGGCGATTACCCGCTCATGTACTACCTCGATCGGCTATTGCCGCCGGGCACACAGGTCGAGTCGCTGCGCGTCTGGCGCGAATTTCAGGCGGACGGCTATCCACAGGGCGTAATCGACGCGATCGCGGCGCATGAGACCGTCTGGCTGACGCACTGGAGTCCCGATCCGTCGGCGTTCGTTTTCCTGGACGATGCCGGTTTCATCCGCACGGCGGCCCAGATGACCGATCACTGGGGCAACGCCATCATGACCTACCGCTACGATCGCGGGTTTGACGGAGCGCCGCTGGCCGCGTTCACCAGCGGCATGACGCTGCGCCGCGCCCGCCTCCTTGACGATCGCGTCGATCTCTGGTGGTCGGCGGATGCGCCGCTCGCGCTCGATTACAGCGTGTCCGTCTTCGTGCTCGGTGCGGATGGCGCGGTCGTCATGCAGCACGATGCCTTCCCGTTCGAAAACCGCCGCCCCACAACGGGCTGGTCACCGGGCGAGATCGTCTACGATCCACACCCGCTCGCACTGGATGCGCTGCCGCCGGGAACGTTCCCGATCGGCGTGCAGGTGTATACCTACTTCGACGGCGTTCGCTTTCCGCTCGTCACCGGGGAGGACTGGGCGATCATCGGGGAATGGCGGCGCTGATCTACTCCTCCACGATCTCCCGCACGGCGATCGAGAATCCCGGCAGCACATCCGGCGCGGTCAATACATCATCGATGCGCATCGTCCGCAAGGGCGCACCCGGTTCCCACACATCGACCACTTTTTCGCGCGGGTAGATGACCCATACGATCACCCCGGCGTCCACGTATTTGAGCATCTCGCGTTTGATATCGGCGCTTCTATCTGTAGGGGATACGACCTCGATGGCTAACTGCGGCGGCGTGGGTTGAAAACCCGTCTCAACCAGAGGCTGCGTGGTAAAAGCGCCGTCAGGAGATAGGATATCGGAACCCAGAAGATATCCTGCGCCTTCGCCTGTCACCCGACCGATCGGGTGATCGATCAGATATTGCATGATACGGGCGAGGATTTTTTGCACGATCCATGAGGAGTACGGATTTGAAGGCATGATCTCGACCGCTTTCCCATCGATCAGTTCCCAACGGCGATCGGCGTTCTCCGGACGGAGGATCCACAGCTCGAAAGCGGCTGGCGTCAGACGTGTCGTGTGATCGGGCATCGAAACCGTCATTGCTGCCCCCTGGACATCCTGTTCTGCGTGTTTGATCTCGCACTCAGCCGATCTGGATCGGCTTCCGTGAACAACCCCGGGTCGGTTGTCATCCCTCCATCCCCATGATCGCCGCGTAGAGCGCTTCGGCGGCCAGGCGCTGCGCCAGCGGGCCGGGGTGCGTATCGAAGTTGTTGACGATCAGCGCCGGGTTGCCCAGATTGGCGCGCACAGCATCAGTCATATCGACCACCGTGACGCCCTGGTCGGCGAAGAAGGCGCGCAGCCGTTCCAGCGCCGGCTGGGACGACTCGACCGCTGTCAGATGCGGCCAGAGCAGGGCGATCAACCGGACGTTGTGATCGCGCGCCCAGAGCACGATCTCGTACAGGAGCTGTGCCTGCCGCCCCCAGATCGCCTCGTCGTCGTATGCGCCCAGCAGGTCGGATAGAAAATCGCCCGTGCGCTGCGGAGAGGTGAACTGGATCAGATTGTAGTAGACGTAATTCGGGCCGAAGAAGTTGAGCACGAACCAGTTGAGGATCGGCGAGTCGGGAAAATCGAAGGCTGCATCGGGGTTGGCGTCCGTCCCCGTCAGTTGGAAATCGATGTCGTTGAGGTAATACGACAGCACCACGATATCCGGGCGCAGCGGGTAGCGGTTGAGTTCGTACAACTGGACGTCGGTATCCCAGCCGCTTCTGGCGATGATGTTGACGTCGTAATTGGCGGGTAGGGCATCTTCCAACAACTGGCCGAAGGTGGCATTGAGATCGTTGATGCCGTGGCCCATCGCGAACGAGTCGCCGAGGATGCCGACCCGGATGCGATCCGGGGCGTCCGGCTTTGGCTCGCGGTCGCGGAAGCCGAGGCTGTTATCCTGCCCCCAGCCGAAATTGCGATACCAGTGATAGTTCATCGCGGTGAAGCCGAAAGCATCGGTGGTGATGTAGAAGATGCGCAGATAGGCCTCGATGCCCCAGAAGAGGATGACCACCGTCGTCAGCGTGACCAGCGCGCCGGTCAGTTTGCTGCGGCCCAGCCGGGCGGCCACCGCGCGCGCGTGATCGGGCGTTGCGCCGAAGAAGAGCAGCGTCAGCAGCAGCCACAGCCCGGTCAGCAGATAGGCGTATTCGGCGGGGTGCGCGGCGCGCCCGCTGGTCGGCTGCCACGGCACGACCCAGCCGCCGATCCAGACGCAGACCTCGATCAGGATGAGCAGCCAGAAGAGCGAGGCCCGTTCGCGCAAAGCGCGCAGCGCCCCGCCCAGGGAGGCGCGCAGCGCCGGGATGAACGCGGTGGCCAGCGTCACGGCCAGCGCGCCCAGCGCGGCGATCAGGACGGGGAGATGCTGTTCACCGGTTTGCACCGCGGCGACCGCGAACGCGGCGGCCAGCCCGGCCAGCGTGATCGATAGGATGCGGCTCATCATGTCCTTTCAGCGATCGGCGTCGCGGGCGCAGCGGAAGCCGATGAACCAGTCGCGGTAATCCGGACGGTCGTAAAAGCGGATCGCGGCGCTGACGCCGAAATCGATGTAGCTGCCCCAGCCGCTGCGGTAGACGCGCAGCGCCCGCGCATCGGTCAGATCTTCGCGACCATCGTCGGCGCGGTAAGGGTAGGGCCGGTACTGGCTGCTCACCCATTCCAGCACATTGCCGGACATGTCGAGCGCGCCGACCCAGCTCGCCCCGCGTGGCCGCGAACCGACGTCGGCGGTCTGGTTGCCGCTGTTCTGATCGAACACCAGCGCCTGGCTGTCCATTTGATTACCCCACGGATAGATCCAGTTCGACGGGCCGCGCGCGGCGTACTCCCATTCGGCCTCGGTCGGCAGGCGCGCCCCGCGCGCCGCGCAGAAATCGCGCGCTTCGAACCAGGTCAGGTTTTCGCGCGGGCGGTTGTCTCCGGCGAATGCCCCGCTCGACCCGTACTGGGCATTGGTCACTTCCGTCCGGTCGATCCAGAACGGGCGGTAGAAGCACTGCTGATGCACCGGGCGCTCGTTGCGCCGCCCGTTTTCGTGCCCCATCAGAAAGCACCCCGGCGGAACCAGTACCATCTCAACGCCATCGATGCGCTCGATGACCGGCGTCCAGTCCTCGTTGGATGCGATCAGGGGCATATCCGGCGTCGCCGTCGGCCCGACTGCCGCCGGGGAGGCCGGCGCGGGCGCGCAGGCCGCCGCAGCCAACAGGATGAAACCGGCGCATCCGGCCAATCGACCCCAATCCATACCGGGATCCCTTCATCACAGGCCGGGGCGCTCCCGCGCGATCAACCCGGCTGACACGAACACACAGGCGCACCGCGCCCCGATCGGGATGCCGCTGTGCGCGATCCAGTCTGGGGGATTCTAACAAAGATGATAAAATTCACAATCGCCGTATCTGAGATCGCGAGTGTCACACCGCTTATGGAAGAACACCATTCGTCCGATTTTCTCGTCCTGTCCTGCGCGCTGGTCATCGTCTTTGCGATCGTCGCGGTGCTGCTGGGGGCGCTGGGGATCGCGCTGATCCTGCCCGCGCTGGCCCCGGCGGATGCCGCGACCGCCGTCGAACGCGCTCATGCCTTCCCGACCACCCCGCCGCCGGACGGGAGCCGCTACATGTGGCAGGTCTTCGCCACCGGGTTCGATAACCCCGTCTTCGTCACCCATGCCGGCGACGGCACTGGCCGGCTCTACGCGGTCGAGCAGGGCGGCTTCGTCTGGATCGTGGAGCCGGATGGCCGCCAGAGTCCCTATCCGTTTCTGGAGATGCCGCTGCTCACCTCGCCCGATGTCATGCGCGGCACGTACAGCGAGCGCGGCCTGCTCAGCCTGGCCTTTGACCCCGCTTACGAGACCAACCGCACGTTCTACATCGCCTACACCGATCGGCAGGGCGACTCGGCGATCGCGCGCGTGCAGACCAGCCGCGTCAACCCGGATCGCGCCGATCACAACAGCATGGTGACGATCCTGGGGCAGGATCAGCCGTACTACGATCACAACGGCGGCCAGATCGCCTTCGGGCCGGACGGCTATCTGTACGTCGGCTTCGGCGACGGGGGCAGCATCGACGATCCGCATATCAACGCGCAGAACACGGGATCGCTGCTCGGCAAGCTGCTGCGTATCGATGTGCGCGGAAACGACACCTACACGGTTCCGCCGGATAACCCATTCGTCGGCGATCCCGCCTACCGCCCGGAGATCTGGGCGGTGGGATTCCGCAACCCGTGGCGCTTCAGCTTTGACCGCGCCACCGGCGATCTGTATGTCGCCGATGTCGGCCAGTGGACGTGGGAAGAATGGAATTTCCAGCCCGCCAGCAGCCGGGGCGGCGAAAATTACGGCTGGAACCTGTTCGAGGCGAATTTGCAGCGCGCGGCGGAAGTGCCGGCGGATTTCACCTACGTCCCCCCGGCGATCGCCTACGATCACACCCAGGGATGCTCGATCACCGGCGGCTACGTCTACCGCGGCGCGGCGCTGCCCGAGCTGAACGGCTACTACTTCTACGGCGATTACTGTTCCGGGCGGGTCTGGGCGGCCTGGCGCGATGAGACCGGGGCGTGGCAGTCCGTGCTCTTTCACGAGACGAGCCATAACATCTCCAGTTTCGGCGAGGATGAAGCGGGCGAGCTGTATCTGGTGGATTACAAGGGCGATATCCTGCGCCTGACCGCCGCTGATCCCGCGCCCGCGGTTGAGAATTGATCGAACGGCGGGGCGTCCATTACAATCCGGCACTGTACGTAACCGGAAGGGGATCTACCGTGTCGATCCTTCAGCTAGCCTGGGAACAGTTCCGCCGCAACGTCAGGATTCTGGGCGATATCCAGGGGCACATCACCGCTGGCGCATTCTACTTCACCATCATGCTGCCGTTCGGCCTGATCGCGCGCGCCTCCGGCGATCCGCTGCGGCTGAAAGGCGCGCCCGGTTGGATGAAACGTCCGCCGGTCGCCAACGATCTGGAAGCGGCCCGGAGACAGGGATAAGCCGATCATGTATATCCTGGGCATCTCGTGTTTTTACCACGACTCGGCGGCGGCGCTGCTCAAAGATGGCGAACTGGTCGCCGCTGCGATGGAAGAGCGCTTCTCGCGCAAGAAGCATGATAACGGCTTCCCCAAACAGGCGATCGACTTCTGCCTCAAGCAGGCCGGCATCACCGGGGCCGATCTCGATTATGCCGTCTTCTACGAAAAGCCGCTGGTCAAATTCGAGCGCATTCTGCTGACCACGCTGGGGATGTATCCGCGTTCTCATGCCTTCTGGCGCGATGCGATCGTCAACTGGCTGAATGAGAAGCTGTGGGTCAAGAGCATCATTCAGAAAGAAGTCGGCGTGCGCTACGATCGCATCCTGTTCTGCGATCATCACATGAGCCACGCCGCCAGCGCCTTCTTCGCCAGCCCGTTCGACGAAGCGGCGGTGCTGACGGTGGACGGCGTCGGCGAATGGACGACGACCACCACCGGTGTCGCGAAAGGGGTGTGGGAGGGCCAGCCGGGGGAGAACGCGATCGACCTGCTGTACGAAGAGCGTTTTCCGCACTCGATCGGCCTGCTGTACTCGGCCTTCACCGCCTACCTCGGCTTCCGGGTCAATAATGGCGAATACAAGGTCATGGGCATGGCCCCCTACGGCCAGCCGCGCTACGTCGATAAAGTGATGAAGCTGTTCCAGCAGGCGGATGATGGCAGCTTCCGCCTGAACATGGATTACTTCAGCTATCACTATTCCGCTACTCACAGCTACACGCAGAAATTCATCGACCTGTTCGGCCCGCCCCGCCCGCCGGAGAGCGACTTCTTCACGATGGCGACCAACCCGGAGCGCAGTGCCGAGCGCGCCGCGATGGCCGAAAATCAGCGCTACGCTGATATTGCCGCCAGTATCCAGCAGGTGACGGAGGACGCGCTGATCCGCATCGCCAATCACCTGTATGCGCAGACCGGCCAGAAGAAGCTGGTCATGGCGGGCGGCGTTGCGCTCAACACCAAAGCCAACTGGCGTCTGCTGAACGAGACGCCGTTTGAGGAGATCTACATCCAGCCGGCGGCGGGGGACGACGGCGGCGCGCTCGGCGCGGCGCTGTGGGCCTATCATCTGGTGCTCAAGCAGCCGCGCAAATGGGTGATGCCGCACGCTTACTGGGGCAAGGGCTACAGCGACGGCGAGATCGCCGACTTTCTGCGCCAGCGCGGCCTGAAGTACGAAGATCACAGCGCCAATGACGACCGCCTGCTCGATATCGTGGCCGAAGCGCTGACGCAGGAAAAAGTCGTCGGCTTCATGCAGGGCCGGTTTGAGTGGGGGCCGCGCGCGCTGGGCAACCGCTCCATCCTGGCTGATCCGCGTTTTGACGCTATGAAAGAGGTCGTCAACACCAAGATCAAGTTCCGCGAGCCTTTCCGCCCGTTTGCGCCCGTCATTCTACGCGAGCGCGCTGACGAGTACTTCGATTATCCCGATGTGGCCCGGCATGAAGCGCCGCGCTACATGCTGATGGTCAGCCCGATCAAGAGCGACAAACAGGATCGGATTCAGGCCGTCTGCCACATGGGGACAGGCCGCCTGCAAACCATCGAGCGCGAGACCAACCCGCGCTACTACGGCGTGATCGAGCGCTTCGGCCAGATCACCGGCGTCCCGGTGGTGCTGAACACCTCATTCAATCTGCGCGGCGAGCCGATCGTGTCGTCGCCGAAAGACGCCTTCAACACCTTCAAGAACAGCGATCTCGATCTGCTGGTGATGGGGCCGTTCCTCGTCCGCAAACCGCTTTAGCCAAACTCGATTTAGAGGGAGTGCACGAAGATCATGCGCGATTTCATCAACCGACTGGGGATCTGGGGTGAACTGATGCTGTTTCTGTGGCGGCGCAAGCTGTACTGGCTGGTTCCGATGATCATCGCGCTGACGCTGATCGTGGTGTTTGTGCTGCTGGCCAGCAACCCGGTGGCCGCACCGTTCATTTACACGGTGCGCTGAGGCTTCGTCCATGCAGACGTATGAGTATCTGCCGCTGCTGATCGGCGGCGCGCTGGGGATCGTGTTCGGGTACTTCATGGCGCGGCGGTCGGCCAGAGAGCACACAATCTACGGCGGGCCGGTCGCCCGGGCGCTCAACTATCTGGGAGCGGCGGTCTTCGGAGCGATGCCGGCGTCGGCCCTGTTCACTGTGCTGACGGGCGGCGGCTTCATCCGCGCCGTGCTCGTCGGCATCATCCTCAGCCTGATCAGCCTGGGGATCTTCGTGCTCTTCGCGCTCGTCGAACAGCCAGCGCGCGCGGCGCACCAGGCCGCCGATGAGGGTTGGACGGCGCAGAAAGCCCGCGAGTCCGGTCTGTAACCGGATACACCCGCAGTTCGAACGGTTCGTAAGGCACGGGCGACCGTGCCTTTTCCTGTGTGCAACGGATCGAGCCGGCGGCCCGCAGCGCCGGCAGAAAGCGAAGCGATCACCGATCATGAATGCGCTGCATGTCATCCTGCTGATCGTCATCTACGCGGCGATCGCTGTGGGCGAAGTGCCGCGTCTGCGCATGACGCGCGCCACGATCGCGCTGACCGGGGCGGCGCTGCTGGTCGTCGTCGGCGCGATCAGCGAACACGACGCGATCGCGGCCATCGACGTGGGCACGCTGCTGCTGCTGGGCGCGATGATGGTCATCAACGCCAATCTGCGTCTGGCCGGTTTCTTCCGCACGGTGACGGCGCGGGCGCTGCGGTTGGCGCGCACGCCCCGCGTGCTGCTGGCGCTGGTGATCGGCTCGGCGGGGGTGCTGTCGGCCCTGTTCCTCAACGATACCATCTGCCTGATGCTGACCGCGCTGGTCGTCGATATCGCCCGGCGGCTGGAGCGCGATCCCATCCCGTACCTGATCGGGCTGGCGACGGCTACCAACGTCGGCTCGGTAGCGACGATCACGGGCAATCCGCAGAACATCATCATCGGGCAGGCCAGCGGCATCCCGTACCTGACGTTTCTGGCTTACCTCGGCCCGGTGGCGCTGCTCGGCCTGATCGTCTGCTGGGTCGTCATCGTGCTGCTTTACCCCCGCGAGTTCCGGGGGACGCTGCCCACGGTCGAACTGCCGCCGGCGCGCCCGTTCACGCCGCTGCTCAACCGCACGCTGGCGGTCGTGCTCGGCCTGCTGATCGCCTTCCTGCTCGGCGCGCCGATCGTGACCGCGGCCAGCTTTGCGGCGGCGCTGCTGCTGCTGTCCCGGCTGCGCCCGGCGCGGCTGCTCGCGCTCGACTGGGATCTGCTGGCGTTCTTCGCCGGGTTGTTCGCCATCACCGGGGCGGTGCGCGCCACCGGGATCAGCGATGCGCTGTTCAGCGCCGCCCAGCCGATCCTGAACGCGGGCGTCCCCGGCCTGAGCGCGGTCACGGCGGTGCTGAGCAATCTGATCTCGAACGTGCCGGCGGTGCTGCTGCTGCAGACGACCATCCCGGCCCTGCCGGACGCCCAGACCGCCTGGCTGACGCTGGCGATGGCCTCGACGCTGGCGGGTAATTTCACCCTGCTGGGATCGGCGGCCACGCTGATCGTGGCCGAGATCGCGGCGGGCAAAGGGGAAGACCTGAGCTTCATGGCCTTTTTGAAGGCCGGCGTGCCGATCACCCTGCTGACGCTGGCGATCGGTATCATCTGGCTGATGCTGGTCGGCTGACGGACAGCGCGAGCGGGCTGTTGCGGGGTGCGCGGCGCGAACACGTCGCAGCGCGCAGCCCGCATCATCCCACCACGCCCCGGGCGAGCGTTGGCGTTGGTGCAGGGGAACGTCAGACAAAGGCGCTTTTTTATTTTGAAATATTTCCATAATATCTTAAACCTTTTAACATTTTGTTGTGTTTGTCACTTCGCCAGTGCACTGATATAATTTTGCTTTGTTCGACATCCGCGGACAGCATCGTCAATGGTAAGAAAACTGCTGGCCTGTGGAGTGGACGATTCTAACTATTCGTTATCGTATCAGATGGGGTTAATGGACACATGAAACGCTTTTCAACCGTATTCCTGCTTCTGTTCTTCGCAGCGCTGTCGTTCGGTGTCTTGCAGGCTCAGGACGCTGAACCCATCAAAATCGGTATCGCCGTAGCCCAGACGTCGAATGTGGCGCTGCTCGGTCAGGAGCAGGTGATCGGCGCGCAGATCGCGGAAGATTATTTCAATGAACTCGGCGGGGTCAACGGACGCCCGATCGAGCTGGTGTTCCAGGATACCGCCGGTGACGAAGCGGGCGCGATCAACGCCTTCCAGACGCTGATTTCCGCCGGGGTTGTCGGCATCGTCGGCCCGACGCTGTCGCAGCAGGCTTTTGCCGCCGACCCGATCGCCAATGAGGCGGGCGTCCCGGTGCTGGCTCCGTCCAACACAGCGCGCGGCATCCCGCAGATCGGTGAGTTCATCGGTCGCGTCAGCGCCCCGGTGGCGGTGGTCGCTCCCAATGCGGTGCGCGCCGCGCTGCAGATCAACCCGGAGATCGACACGGTGGCGGTGTTCTACGCGCAGAACGATGCGTTCGCCAGCAGCGAGACCCAGACCTTCCAGCAGACCGTCACCGATCTGGGGCTGAACCTGCTGCCGGTGCAGACCTTCCAGACGACCGATACCGATTTCAGCGCGCAGATCACGACGGCGCTGGCGGGCAACCCCGATCTGGTGATCGTCTCCGGCCTGGCGGCGGACGGCGGCAACCTGGTGCGTCAGCTCCGCGAGTTCGGCTACACCGGCCTGATCATCGGCGGCAACGGCCTGAATACCGCCAACATCTTCCCGGTCTGCCAGGCTTTCTGCGACGGGATCATCATCGCGCAGGCGTACAGCTATGCCGCCGACACCGAGGTTAACCGCGCTTTCCGCGATATCTACTTCGAGGCGCAGGGCAAAGAACCGCCGCAGTTCAGCGCGCAGGCCTTTGCTGCCGTGCAGGTGTTCGTTGAAGCCCTGATCGCGCTCGATAACGAAGTCGGGCTGGACACGCTGAGCCTGGATGAGCTGCGCGCCCGGTTGAACGAGACGCTGCTCAGCCTGAGCTATGATACTCCGCTGGGGACGATCTCCTTCACCGAGGAAGGGGAGATCGTGCAGGAGCAGTTCTATGTGGCGCAGATCCAGATGAATGACGACGGCCAAAGCGGTTCGTTCGTCTTCATCGATATGGAAGAAGAAGCGGCAGAAGCCACCCCAGAGGCGACCCCCGGTTCGTAATTCATTCTCTGGCTGATCGAACGTATCAAGATCGGGTCAAGACCCCTCTCACTGCGCTTCAGAAGTCAGTGAAAGGGGTCTTTTGTAATTTGAGGTCAACTTTCGCATGAATTCGACTCTCATCATTCAACAGCTCATCAACGGGCTGTCACTGGGGATGGTGTACGCCATTTTTGCGCTGGGGTACACGCTGGTGTTTTCCATTCTGGGCATCATCAACTTCACCCACAGCGCCATTTTCACCGTGGGCGCTTATGTCACCTATGCGCTCATGGGGCTGCCGTGGGGGTTCAACGGGCTGCTGGCGCAGCAGCGGCTGCCATTCGGGCTGCCGTTTGTGCTGGCGCTGATCGGCGGCGGCATCGCAGCGGGACTGCTGGCCGTCATGGTGGAGCGGCTGGCCTTCAAGCCGCTGCGCGATCGCGGGGCCGATCGGCTGCTCACGCTGGTCAGCAGCCTGGGGATCGCGGTGGCCATGGTCAACCTGATCCAGTTCCTGGTGGGGGCGGAAGCCTACAGCTATCCGAGCAATCAGGTGCTGGCCGGGCTGCCGCCATCGATCAATTTCGGCACGCCGGAAGCCCCGCTGATCATCCCGACGGTGCGCGCCATCATCATCGCCGTCTCTCTGCTCATCCTGGGCGCGCTGACGCTGCTGATCAACGCGACGACGATCGGCAAGGCGATGCGCGCCGTGGCCGAAGATGTGACGACGTCCAGCCTGCTGGGCATCAACACCGATCGGATCATCCTGTTCACGTTCTTCCTCAGCGGGCTGATCGGCGGGATCGCCGGGACGCTGGTCGGCCTGAGCGTGACGATCACGGGGCCGTATCTGGGCATCAGCTTCGGCCTGAAAGGGCTGGCGGTGATCGTGCTGGGCGGGCTGGGCAACATCCCCGGCGCGGTGCTGGGCGGGCTGGTGATCGGCATCGCCGAAACGCTGGCCCCGTCTACCCTCAAAGATGCTGTGGCGTTCGTCATCCTGTTCCTGATCCTGCTGGTGCGGCCGCAGGGGCTGCTGGGCCGGGCCGCGATCCAGAAAGTGTGAGGCCGACATGCAGGGTTTCATCGATACCTATGGGTTTCTGATCGTCACGATGACGCTGCAGGCGGCGCTGGCGCTGTCGCTCTATCTGCCGCTCATGGCCGGCCAGCTTTCGCTGGCCACGCCGGGTTTCTACGCGCTGGGCGGGTTCGTCGCAGCGATCCTGTCCACCCAGGTTTTCCCCGCTGTGCCGCGCGGGGAGCTGTTCCCGCTGCCCCTGCTGTTCGTCGAGATGGCGCTGGCCGCTGTCCTGTCCGGTGTGATCGCGCTGATCGTCGGGCTGCCTGCGCTGCGCCTGCGCGGGATCTATCTGGCGCTGGCCACGATCGCCTTCGTCGAGGTGGTGCGGGTGGTGGCGCTTAACCTGACGATCACCGGGCAGGCGGTCGGCATTTTTGGCATCCCGCAGCCGTTTGACACCCCATTTGAGTACATCCTGATCAGCCTGCCGCTGCTGATCCTGAGCATGGCGTTCGTCTACCGGCTGGAACGATCGCGCGTGGGCCGGGCGTTCGCCGCCCTGCGCGAGGACGAGCTGGCGGCGGCGGCCATGGGCGTCAACCCGACGCGCTACAAGGTGCTGGCGTTCGTGCTGGGCGCGATGCTGGCCGGCATGGTCGGGGCGATCAACGCGCACATGCTCAACACCTGGAACACGCGCCAGGGCACATTTGACGCGGCCATTCTGACGCTGGCGTTCGTCATCATCGGCGGATCGCGCACGTTCCTCGGCCCGGTCGTCGGCGGGCTGCTGCTGACCGCCCTGCCGGAAGTGCTGCGTGCTGTGGCGCTCATCCCCGGTCTGCCGCCCGTCCTGTCGCAGTTTTTGACCGATGGCCGCCTGATCATCTACGGTCTGCTAATCGCGATCGGCACGCTGTTCTTCCCGCAGGGGCTGATCACGCCGGCGCTGTTCAAACGCCGACGGAAACGCCCCGCCGTGCCCACCCCGACGCCGGAGGCCGCCTGATGAGCACTGCGATCCTGCGCGTTGAAGCGCTCACACGCACCTTTGGCGGGCTGGTGGCCGTCAACAACGTCTCGTTCAGCGTCGAACCGGGGGAGATCTTCGGGCTGATCGGCCCCAACGGCGCGGGCAAGACGACGCTGTTCAACCTGATCACCGGGCTGACCCCGGTCACGTCCGGCAGGCAGTTCTACCGCGATCGCGAAATCACGCGGATGAAGCCGCATCAGATCGCCGCGCTGGGCATCGCGCGCACGTTCCAGAATATCCGGCTGTTCGGCAGCCTGTCCGCGCTGGATAATGTGCTGATCGCCCAGCACCTGCACACGCGCGCCGACGTCGTCACCGGCGTGATCGGCACGAAGGCGGCGCGCGCGGAACAGCGGCGCGCTCAAGAAAAAGCCATGTCGCTGCTCGAACTGGTCAACCTGGCCGATCGCGCCGATCAGGAAGCGCGCAATTTCGCCTACGGGGATCAGCGGCGGCTGGAGATCGCGCGGGCGCTGGCGCTCGAACCCGATCTGCTGCTGCTGGACGAGCCGGGCGCGGGCATGAATCCGAACGAGAAGGCGGCCCTGAGCGATTTCATCCGCCAGATCCGCGAGCGGTTCAAACTGACGATCGTGCTGATCGAACATCACGTGCCGATGGTCATGGGCCTGTGCGACCGGATCGCCGTGCTCAATTTCGGTCAGTTGATCGCGCTGGGCGCACCTGAAGCTGTGCAGACCGATCCGGCGGTGATCGAAGCCTATCTGGGGGATTGAGCGGTGAACGCGGTCAGACCGATCCTGGAAGTGAACAATCTGTATGTCAATTACGGCGCGATCCAGGCGCTGCGCGATGTGTCGTTCTTCGTCAATCCGGGCGAGATCGTCACGCTGATCGGGGCCAACGGCGCGGGCAAATCGACCACGCTGCGCGCGCTCAGCCGGATCATCCGCGTCAAAAGTGGATCGATCACCTACGACGGGCGCGATCTGCTGGCGCTGCGCCCGGATGCGGTCGTGCGGGCCGGGATCTCACACGCGCCGGAGGGCCGTCGGGTGCTCGCTCGCCTGTCGGTGCAGGATAATCTGCTGCTGGGGGCCTACACCCGCCGGGATCGCGCCGCGATCGCCGCCGATCTGGAGCAGCAGTACGAGCGGTTCCCGCGCCTGGCGGAGCGGCGCAAACAGCTTGCCGGCACGTTGAGCGGTGGTGAGCAGCAGATGCTGGCGATCGCCCGCGCCTTGATGTCCGGGCCGCGCCTGCTGCTGCTGGACGAGCCGTCGCTGGGGCTGGCTCCGATCATCGTCCGCGAGATCTTCGAGATCATCCGTCATCTGAACGCGCAGGGGGTCACCATCCTGCTGGTCGAGCAGAACGCCCAGCTCGCTTTGCACACGGCGGCCCGCGGTTACGTGCTGGAGGCGGGCGCGGTCACCATGACCGGCGCATCCGCCGAGCTGATCGACGATGAGCGCGTGCGCCGGGCTTACCTCGGCTGACCCGTTCCGGGTCGGTTCAGGCTGGATGGGATCGGTCGCGCTATCGAACAGCGGTTTTCTGTGTTGTAGTCAGTTGATGATATATCGCACGGGCAGAAAGCTGTGGAGCTGCGAACTGAATGGCGAGCCTGACACCGAACCCGGGAGGGATCTACACCGCCAACTGGAGCACCTGGACGCGCCGTCTGGCTGCTGTTCTGTTGATCATCAGCGCCGTCTTCGCGCTGACGCTGCTGGGGCCGGTGCTGTCGATCACGGTGATCGCGCTGCTGCTGGCTTTCGCGCTGTTTTACCCCGTGCGGGCGCTGACGCTGGTGCTGCGGCTGCCGTACCCGCTGGCGGTCATCCTGGTGTTTCTGGTGTACATCTTCGTCATGCTGTTCCTCGTCATCGGGCTGTCGGGCAATATCATCCGCTTCACGGTCGATCTGGTCAATCAGGTGGTGATCCGGTTGAATGAGCTGCTGCTGTTCCTGCGCGACTGGCAGCCGGGCAGCACGTTCGTCTTCAGCAGCACGGGCGAACCGATCAATATCGACTTCATCCTCCAGCCGCTCAGCCAGTTGTTCGGCAGTTTTGAGACGACCGATCTGCAGAGCGCGATCAACAGCATCCTGCCTGCGGTCAACCTGAACGCGATCGGCAGCATCGGCGGCGGCATCGGCAATGTGTTCGGAACCGTCACCAGCACCGTGGGCACAGTCGGCGGCGTGCTCGGTCAGCTCGCGCTGATCCACTTTCTGGCGCTGCTGTTCCTGCTGGAGATCCCGCGCGCTTTCAAGTGGTTCGTCTCGATCACGGCGGAGGATTACCGGCGTGAAGTGGCGATCGTGGTGGCGCGCTGCGGGCGGGTGTGGACGGGCTTCTTCCGCGGGCAGATCATCGTCTGTCTGATCATCGGCGCGGGGACGTGGCTCCAGTTCACACTCATGGGCATCCCCGGCGCGGTGACGCTGGGCGTGGTCGTCGGCATCGTATCTCTGGTCCCGCTGCTGGGCGGGTTTGTCGCGCTGATCCCGATCAGCCTGGTTCCGCTGTTCCAGGGGTCAACCGTGTTCACGGAGATGAACCCGGAAACGCTGATGCTGATCACGGTGACGATCAACCTGATCTTTCAGCAGGTGATCTGGAACGGGGTCGCCCCGGTGGTGACGGGCGATGCGGTCAAGCTCCCTGTGCCGGTCATCATCCTCGGTCTGTTCATCGGCGCGAGCCTGGCCGGCGTGCTGGGGACGCTGCTGGCCGCGCCGGTGCTGGGCATTCTGCGCGTGGTGATCGATTACGTGCTGAAGAAAATCCGCGGCGGCGATCCATACCCCGGAGAGCCGATGCCGCAGTTCATGGAGCGCGGCCTGTTCCGCGAGCTGGCCACCCAGGCGATCAAGCAGGAGGAGTTCACCCAGACGCGCAACGCCGTCCGCCGCGCGCTGGCCTCCACCGCGACGACGACCATGCCACTGATGACCGATCTGACCGGCGATCCTGACGATAACCGACACGAACAGACGTGAGAGGTGCAGCCTCCCTCAAAGCCTGAGGGGGAGCGCGCGCCGGTTTTCCCCGCTGACCGGGTATACTGACAGTCACACTGACGACTGACCTGCGAGGATAAGACCGGATGCGTTCATACGTGAATCTGCTGCGCGCCAACCCTCAGTATGCCCGGCTGTGGCTGGCCCAAGCGATCAGCCTGCTGGGCGACTGGTTCAACACGATCGTGCTGTCGGCGCTGGTGACGCGCTACAGCGCCAACAGCGGTCTGGCGATCAGCCTGCTGCTGCTGGCGCGGTTCCTGCCCCCGCTGATCTTCAGCCCGGTGGCGGGCGTGCTCCTCGACCGGTACGACCGGCGTAAAATCCTGATCCTCAGCGATCTGCTGCGCGCCGCGATCGTGCTCGGCTTTCTGCTGGTGGATTCGCCCGGTGAATTGTGGCTGATCTACGCGCTGACGGTGCTCCAGTTCAGCATCGGGGCGGTGTTCGAGCCGGGGCGGGCCGCGCTGATGCCGAGCCTGGTGCAGCGCGATGATTTAGTCAGAGCCAACATCCTCGGCAGCATCACCTGGTCGGCGATGCTGGCGATCGGCGGGGCGACGGGCGGTCTGGTGGCCGCCCTGCTGGGGACGGAGTTCGCCCTGATCTTCGATTCCGGTACGTTTCTGCTGTCCGCGGCCCTGATCATGGCGATCCGCCCGCCCGCGCAGCCGCTGCCAGCGGAACGGTCAGCCGGGGCGGGCAGCGGTCTGCGCGATTACCTCGACGGCCTGCGTTACGCCGTCCGCAATCCGGCCACCGGGCTGGCGCTGCTGATCAAGGCCGGGGGCAACTTCGGCAATATCGACACCATCCTCGTCGTGTTCGCCACATACCTGTTCGTCGTCGGCCAGGATGGAACCGGATCGCTGGGCGTGCTGTGGAGCGCGTTCGGGGTCGGCGCGGTGATCGGCCCGCTGATCGTCGATCGGTTCAACGATCGCACGATCGCGCGGATGCGCCGCCTGGTGCTGGTCGGCTACGCCATGATGACGATCGCCTGGGTGGCGCTGGGCGCGGCGCCGACGCTGCTGATCGCGGCGGCGGCGGTGCTGCTCAAGGCGATGGGGGGCAGCGTTTACTGGACGTACAGCTCGGTCATCATCCAGCGCTCGGTCGATGATGCCTATCTGGGGCGGCTGTTCTCGCTCGATATGGCGTTGTTCCAACTGGCGACGGCGCTCAGCATCGTCATCACCGGGGCGGCGCTGGAGGCGCTGGGCAATGAGGCCATCCGGGTTGTCACCCTGGGGACGGCGGTCGTCAGCCTGATCCCGCTGCTGATCTGGGGGCTGGCGGTGCGCTGGATCGAGGGGCGCGAGCGCGCCGCGCCCGTGCCCGCAGGCGATTGACAGCGGCATGAGCGGAAAAACGGGGGGCGATCCCGCATCGGATCGCCCCCTTGTTGTGTGTTGCCTGCGGATGCTGCGCGGATGCCGCTCACATCCCCATGCGGCTGACCTCTTCGTCGTTCGGCGCGCCGACCGGGAAGCGATCGCGCGCCGGGTTATCGGTGAGCTGGAGCGCGTCCGTCTGCACATCGATCGCCGGGCGGTCGATCGGCAGGGCCTCGGCCCGGAAGATATCCGGGTTGCCGGTGACGTCCGAGGTGAAGATCACCTCCGGCGCGCCGCAGCGCCACGTCGGGGCGTAGTCAGCCACGGCGTTGTCCGTCAGCTTGCGCGTCTGGCCGGTCGCGAAGTCGTAGACGTAGACATCGAGATCGCCGTCCAGATCGGACTGGTAGGTGATGAGCGTGTCGTCGAAGTACCACTCCGGCGCGCCGGCGTTGGGCGCTGGCTCGCTGATGCGCGTCAGGCCGCTGCCGTCCTGCTGCACGACGTAGATGGCGGTTCTGCCGTCCGGTTCGACGTGCGTGAAGGCGATCATCGTGCCGCTGCTGGAGTAGACCGGGTTGGTGGCCGCGCCGGTCGTCTCGACCAGGCGGCGCGTCTCGCCCGTGCGCAGATCGTAGACGTAGATCTGGCTGCGACCGTCGCGCGTGCTCTCGAAGACGATGCTGTTGCCCGCCGCTGACCAGTCGGCGTTGCGATCATCCGCCGGATCGCGGGTGATCTGGGTTTCGACGCCGGTCTGGACATCGAGGATGTACAGATCCCAGTTGCCGCTGCTGTCCGACTCGAAGACGAGGCGCTGGCTGTCCGGCGACCAGACCGGATCGGTGTCCGCGGCGTCGTTGTTGGTGACCCGGCGAATGCTCGTGCCGTCCGCGCTGGCGATGTAGATCTCCTCGTTGCCGTCGCGGTCGCTGGTGAAGGCGATCCACTGGGCATTCGGGGCGCGGGTGGGGCCGCGGTCATCCGCCGCGACCCCCTGGCTGAGGTTGAAATCAGCGCCGCCATCCGTGCCCAGGCGGAAGATCTCGCCGTCGCCGGTGCGATCGCTGTAGATGAGCGTCCAGGCCGGGCAGATCGTCTCGCACGAGTTGACCGGTTCGAAGGCTTCACCGCTGTCGAGCGACGGATCGGCCTCGGTGGTGCTCACATCCGGCTGCAGGAAGCGGGTCTGCTGGCCGAGCGTGACGCCGGGCAGCGCGCCCTCGCGGCTGGCGTTCTCTTCCACCGGGCTGTTCTCCGGGTAGATATCCGCCGCCGGGTCAAAGGTGAGCCGCGTCGCCGCATCCGTGGTCAGGTCAACCGGGGCCGCATCCATCGGCAGGGCCTCGACCTCGTAGATATCCGGCTCGCCGTTGACGTCCGAGGTGAAGATGACGCGGGTCGTGCCGCACTGCCACGTCGGCGCGTAATCGGCGATGTCGTTGTCGGTCAGCTTGCGCGTGCGCCCGCTGCTCAGCTCGTAGACGTAGATGTCCAGATCGCCGTCCAGGTCGGACTGATAGGCGATGTAGGCGCTGTCCGGCGACCAGGCGGCGTTGGTGGCATCGCCGCCGAGTTCGCTGATGCGGGTCACGCCGCTGCCATCCGCGTTCATCAGGTAGATGCTGCTCTGGTCGCCGTCGCGGTAGCTGCGGAAGGCGATCAGGCTGCCCGTCTCGCTGTACTGCGGGTCAACGTCATCGGCGGAGCCGTCGCTGAGCAGGGTGATGGCGCCGGTGGCCAGGTTCAGCTCGTAGATCTGCCACAGGCCGCTGCGATCGCTCTGGAAGAGGATGCGCGTGCCGTCCGGCGACCAGTAGGCATTGAGGTCGCTGGCCGGGTTGTCCGTCAGCCGGCGGATATCGCCCGTCGTCATGTCGAGCAGGTACAGCTCCCAGTTGCCATCGCGGGTCGACTCGAAGACCACGAAGTTGTTCGGCCCCCAGACCGGGTCGGTATCGATGGCGACGGTGTTGAACGTCAGGCGCTGCGTGCGGCTGCTGTCACCGTCGGTCGGGGCGACGTACAGCTCCCAGTTGCCATCGCGGTCGCTGGCGAAGACGATCCACTCGGCATTGGGCGAGCGGCTGGGCGACATGTCCGTCGCGCCTTCACCCTGCGACAGGTTGGGGCTGATCGCCGGACGATCCGTCAGGTTGCCCAGGCGCATGATCTCCCAGTCGCCAGTGGCGTTGCTGTGGTACATGTCCCAGGTCACGCAGGCGCGCTGGCACGCCGGGACGGGCTGCCACGGTTCGGGCTGCGCGATCTCCGGCTGATCCGGCGGCGGCGTCGGGCCGACGACCGGGCGGGCGTAGCCGAAGTCCGCCGTGGTGACGTTCTGGCCGGCGCCGAGGACGACAGTGGTGCGGTGATCGCGCGTGCGATCCGGATCGTAGACCTGCACCAGGCCGGGCGGCAGCGTGCGGACATCGACGATGACGGTGTACGTGCCGGGGAACAGCTCGTCGAAGACGTACTGACCCTGGGCGTTGGTGGTCGTCGTGCGGGTCGAGCCGTCGGGCAGGACGAGCCGGACGGTCACGCCGGGGATGCCGCGTTCGCCGCCGTCAACGCGCCCGTTGCGGTTCGCGTCGATCCAGATCGTATCGCCGATGCTGCCGAGCTGGACGTAGCCGAAGTCCACCGCCGTGGTGCGCTCGCCGACGCCCAGGATGTACGTCGCCGTGTGATCGAGCGGGCCGGTCAGGTCATAGGTCTGGCCGTAGCCGTTCGGCAGCGTCGTCCGGTCAACGCGGATGGTGTACGTGCCCGCGGGCAGGTCGCTGAAGAAGTAGACGCCGTTGGCATCAGTCGTCGTCGTGAATTCGACGCCGTCGGGCCGGATGAGGATGATGCGGACGCCGGGGATGCCCGGTTCGCCCGGATCCTGCACGCCGTCACCGTTCAGGTCGTTCCAGACGCGGTCGCCGATGCTGCCCAGCGGGACGAGGCCGGCATCCCAGGTCAGGTCGATCTCGTTGGCCACCAGCGTCGTCAGCGGCGAGCGGCCGGTCTCCGGATCGAGGTCGCTGTCCACGTCCGCCGCGCCGGTGTTCGGCGGGCTGATGGTGTAGCCGCCGGGCACGACGATGGCGATGCGGTACTGGCCGGGCAGCACGTTTTCGAACAGGTAGTTCCCGTTGGCGTCGGTCGCGGTCTCGCGGACGATCGTGCCGTTCTGGTCGAGCAGGCGGACGGTCACGTTGGGCGCGCCGGGTTCATCCGGATCCTGACGGCCATCGCCGTTGTTGTCGTACCAGACGCGGTCGCCGATGGTCGGCAGCGGCAGCAGACCGGCATCCCAGGTGCGGTCGTCTTCGCCCGGCGTCAGCACGGTGGTCGTCGTCCGGTTGGTCGCCGGGTCGATGTCGCTGTCCGCCGCCGGATCGCCGCCCTGGTTGAGCGGGGTGACGATGTAGCCCGGCGTCAGCGGGACGATCTCGATCTGATACGTACCGGGCGGAACCAGGGTGAACAGGTAGTTCCCGCTGGCGTCGGTGGTGGTGGTGCGGTTGACCGACGCGCCGTACGTGGTCGTGCCGATCAGGTTGACCGTCACGCCGGGCAGGCCGGGTTCGCCCGCATCCTGGATGCCGTTCCCGTTGTTGTCGCGCCAGACGCGGTCGCCGATGGTCGCCAGCGGGACGAGGCCGGCATCCCAGGTGCGATCATCCTCACCGGGGAGCAGCGTCGTCGTCACCGTGCGGCCGGTGGCGAAGTTGACATCGCTGTCCGCCGCGTCGCTACCGCCCTGATCCTGCGGGCTGAACTGGTAGCCCGGCGGCAGCACGACCTCGATGGCGTAATTGCCCGGCGGCAGCAGGTCGAACAGGTAGTTCCCGTTGGCGTCGGTGGTGGTGGTGCGGCTGATCGGCGCGCCGTAGGTGGTCGTGCCGGTCAGGTTGACGGTGACACCGCTGATGCCCGACTCACCGCTGTCCTGAATGCCGTTGTTGTTGAGATCGGCCCAGACGCGGTCGCCGATGGTCGCCAGCGGGACGAGGCCGGCATCCCAGGTCAGGTCGTTCTCACCGCTGATCAGGACGGTGTTGACGGTGCGCCCGGTGGTGAAGCTGACGTCGCTGTCGAGCGCGTCATCGCCGCCCTGATCGGGCTGGCTGAACTGGTAGCGCGGCGGCAGCACGACCTCGATGGCATACGTGCCCGGAACCAGACCGGTGAACTGGTAGTTCCCGTTCGCGTCGGTCGTCGTGGTGGCGACCACGTTACCGGACTCATCGAGCAGGCGGACGGTCACGTTCTCCATGCCGACTTCGCCGCCGTCCTGAACGCCGTTGTTGTTGAGGTCGTTCCAGACGCGGTCGCCGATGCTGGCGCGGCGCAGCAGGCCGGCATCCGCCGTGTCGTCCGTCTGGCCGGCGATCAGCGTATACGTGCCGGTGCGGCCGGTCGTGCGATCGGCGTCGCTGTCGGCGGCGTCGTTCGCGCCCTGGTTCTGGCGGGCGAAGGCCCAGTCCGCCGCCGGGGCGGGCAGCGTGAATTCGACGACGTACTCGCCGGGGAACAGGCCGGTGAAGGCGTAGGCCCCGCTGGCGTTCGTCGTCACGATGTAAGGCTGCGTGCCGACCTGGTTCGGATCATCGACCGGGTTGCCGCTCGTATCCAGCAGGCGGACGGTGACGCCGTTGACGCCGGGTTCGCCCGCATCCTGGAGGCCGTTGTCGTTGACGTCCTCCCAGACGTAGTTGCCGAGCACGGCGGGCAGCAGGATGCCGGCGTCCCAGGTCAGGTCGTTCTCCGCCGGGAGCAGCGTCGTGGTGACCGTGCGCCCGGTGAAGCGATCGGCATCGCTGTCGAGCGCGTCGTCGCCACCCTGATCGGGCCGCGTGAAGATGTGACCCGGCGGCAGCACGAACTCGACGTAGTAGTCACCCGGCGGCAGCAGGTCGAACAGGTAGTTGCCGCTGGCGTCAGTGGTGGTGGTGCGGCTGATCGGTGCGCCGTAGGTGGTCGTGCCGGTCAGGTTGACGGTGACGCCGGGGACGCCGTTCTCACCGGCTTCCTGCACGCCGTTGCCGTTGACGTCGT